>NZ_JBBOUU010000001.1:919000-1588000 GCF_038006205.1 Solibacillus sp. FSL R7-0668
TTTGGTTTCGGTCAAAAGACAGGGATTGATTTGCCGAATGAGGCGAGCGGGATCATCAACTCGCGCTATCCAATTGATAAGTATACAACGACATTTGGTCAAGGCTCTACGGTGACACCGATTCAGCTTATTCAGGCATTATCAGCCATTGCAAATGACGGGAAAATGATGCAACCCTATGTCATTGATAAAATTGTCAATCCGAATACGGGCGAAATTGTGTTGAATTCAGAGCCTGAAGAGAAGGGGCAGCCGATTACAGCGGAAACAGCGAAGAACATGCGTGAATTACTCGCTTCTACTATTTATGGGGAGGCTGGAAACGCTAAACGCTTCCAAATCGAGGGCTATGAAGTAGCTGGTAAAACTGGTACTGCGCAAATGCCAAAAGCAAATGGACGCGGTTATGACTGGGGGAAAAACGAGTTCTTGTATTCGTTTTTAGGTATGGCTCCAGCAGACGACCCACAGCTAACAGTCTATATTGCTGTTGCAAAACCAAAATTGGGTGCGACAGAGGCTGGTTCTGATCCCGTGTCACAAGTATTTAATTCAGTCGTTCAAAACAGTTTGAAATATATGAATATCAATCCAACAGATGTAGCGGAAGTACAGAAGAAGGATGTGGCCAATTATGTTGGAAAACATTCTGATTCTATTGTAACGGAGCTAGAGGCAGATGGTTTGCAGCCAATACTAATTGGAGAAAGTGGCGAAATTACGGAGCAATTCCCGGTACAAGGGAAAGTGCTAACAAAGGGCAGTATGGTCTTTTTAAAAACGTCTGGTGCAATCACTGTACCATCATTCGAGCATTGGTCGTTACGTAATTTGCTTGTCTATAAATCATTATCGGATTTACCAATCGAAATTTTTGGTGAAGGCTATGTCGAAAGTCAAAGCGTGTCACAAGGTGCGGTCATTTCGGATGGTGCACCGATTGTCGTCAAATTAAAAACGCCAGAAGAACAGCATTTAACGCCGCCAGCAGAGGATATGGCATTAGATGAAGAAGAGGGTATAGAGGAAGAACAACAACCTTCATAACAATAAAACGCTTAGAATACAACCATTCCTAAAGACATACGCTGTTGTTAGTGAGGTGTCTAAATGAAATGGGTACAAAAAAGCTCTAAACATCGATTAACATGGATCGCCATCGCATTTGTTTTATACGGCGTGGCGATTTTTGTTAAATTGGTGTATGTTCAGGTCGTTCAATATGAGGAATTGTCAGCATTAGCAAAGGAAAACTGGGACCGAGAAATTCCGTTTAATTCAGAACGGGGTGAAATCGTTGACCGAAATGGCGAAGTAATTGTTACGAATGCCTTAGCACCAACCTTATATTTTATGCCTGCGCAAAATGAAAACAAGGAACAGGTTGCAGATGCCATTAGCGAAGTATTGAACAAGGATCGAACACAAATTTTAAAAAAACTGCAACAAAGGATTAATCTCGTCAAACTCCAACCTGAAGCAAAAAATATTACCTATGACCAGGCGATTACACTGCAACAAATGGAAATACCGGGGCTTTATAGTGGGATTGATTATGTAAGAGCATATCCGAATGGAAATTTATTGTCGCGGTTTTTAGGGTTTACGGGTGTCGACAATCAAGGCTTAGCAGGAATTGAATATGAATACGATAAAATCTTAACAAGCTC
Source organism: Solibacillus sp. FSL R7-0668 (assembly GCF_038006205.1). NCBI lineage: Bacteria > Bacillati > Bacillota > Bacilli > Caryophanales > Caryophanaceae > Solibacillus > Solibacillus sp. FSL R7-0668. The sequence goes on from NZ_JBBOUU010000001.1 coordinate 920,671, forward strand.
AAGCGCGGCTGTTCGTTTGTATACAGATGCAAAGGGAACACCACTAGAGCATGTGGATGATGAATGGAAAGATGGAAAAGATGGGGCCACCTTGCAATTAACGATGGATCTGGAAGTGCAAAAGATTGTGGAACGGGAATTAGCGCAGGCAATGCTACAATATGATGCCGATCAAGCGCTAGCTATTGCGATGAATCCGAACAGTGGCGAAATTTTAGCACTAGCCTCGTTTCCAACGTATGATCCGACAAACTTTACGGAGGTCGATTCAAGCATTTATAACCGCAACTTACCAGTATTTATGTCGTATGAACCGGGCTCTACCTTTAAGATCATTACATTAAGCGCAGCGATTGAAGAAGATGTTGTCGATATGGAACATGAAGATTTTTATGATCCGGGCTATACGATGGTCGAAGGGGCAAGGCTGCGCTGCTGGAATCGTTCTGGACATAAGCATCAAAGCTTCTATGAAGTGGTGCAAAATTCATGTAACCCAGGCTTTGTTGAGCTCGGTCAACGTCTTGGTCCAGACAGGCTACTCGATTATATTCACCGTTTCGGCTTTGGGAAAAAAACAGGCTCGAATATAGCGGGAGAATCTTCCGGGATTTTGTTTTCAAAAGAAAGCTTTGGACCTGTTGAGCATGCTACAACGTCCTTTGGGCAAGGAATATCCGTTACGCCGATTCAACAAATGCAAGCGGTAGCCGCAGTCATTAATGGTGGTACATTATACCAGCCCTATGCGGTATCCCAAATTGTCGATAGCGAAACGAATGAAGTCATTATGGAGCAACAGCCTGTAGCAAAGGCACAAGTCATTAGTGAGAAAACATCTGAGCAAGTGCGTCATGCTTTAGAATTGGTTGTAGCGAATGGTTCTGGGCGACATGCTTACCGTGATGGGCTACGGATTGCAGGGAAAACAGGGACAGCACAAAAGGTGGAAAACGGACGGTATAAAGAAGGCGATTACATCGTGTCCTTTATCGGCTTTGCACCAGCAAATGATCCAGAAATTCTTGTCTATGTTGCAATCGACAATCCAAAAAGCGCCTTGCAGTTTGGTAGTGTAATTGCTGCACCAATTGTAGGTCAAATTATAGAGGATGCGGCACCGATTCTACAAATCGAAAAGCAAACAGATCAAATCGAGCGACGATATGTTTGGGGAGATGAACTAACAGAGCGAACGCCAAATTTTGTTGGACTTACTAAAGATGAAGTCTTTGAGCAATTATATCCATATAAAATTGCATGGCATGGTGAGGGGAAGAAAGTCATTCAGCAAATCCCTATCGAAAATAGTCGAATTTTGCAGAATGACACAGTTCATTTATATTTAGGTGATTAAATTGCGTTTCTGCCTTTAAAAATCCAACTAAAAGAACTATTATAGTGAATGACGTTTTTTGTAACGATATTGTGAAAAAATATTGAAGCATACAACGCCAACGTATTTCAAACAGAAGTTTTAAAGGAGATTTATTATGACACTATCAACAACATTGACCATACTCGTTTCTTCGTTTTTATTAACGGTCATTTTAGCACCAATCGGTATTCCGATTTTGCGCCGTTTGAAGTTTGGCCAAAGCATTCGTGAGGAAGGCCCTCAATCACATATGAAAAAAGCAGGCACACCAACAATGGGCGGCTTAATTTTCTTAGTAGCTATCATTGTTTCGACAATCGTTGTGGCGATGATATTTGATTTATTTACAACACAAACCGTTGTACTATTACTTGTTTTAGTTGGATTTGGTGTTATTGGCTTTTTAGATGATGGTTTAAAAGTTATTTTTAAACGTAATTTAGGTTTGACTTCATTACAAAAGCTGATCGGACAAATCGTAATTGCGGTGGCAGCATTCCTGTTATTACGTTTAGGTTCATTTGATACAGCAGTGGGCATTCCCTATACAGATATTTCGATTGACTTAGGAATGTTTTATGTAGCCTTTTTAATTTTTTGGCTTGTTGGGTTCTCAAATGCGGTGAATTTAACAGATGGATTAGATGGGCTTGTTTCAGGTACAGCTTCGATTGCGTTTGCCGCATTTGGTGTCATCGCGCTATTCAATGAGCAAGCAGATATCGCGTTATTCGCATTTGCTGTTACGGGAGCATTATTAGGTTTCTTAATTTTCAATGCAAACCCTGCGAAAGTATTCATGGGTGATACGGGTTCGTTAGCTCTTGGTGGGGCTCTAGCAATGATCTCAGTCCTTGTGAAGCAAGAGTTATTATTACTGTTAGTCGGTTTAGTGTTCGTCATTGAAACGTTATCGGTTATTTTACAAGTAGGCAGCTTCAAGTTGCGTAAGAAGCGTATTTTCAAAATGAGTCCTATTCATCACCATTTCGAATTATCTGGATGGTCTGAATGGAAGGTTGTCATTGTATTTTGGTCAACAAGTTGTATCGTAGCACTTATTGCAGTATTAGCGGAGGCGTTATTATGATTCAGTATGAGGGATTACAGGCAAAAAAAGTTTTAGTACTAGGATTAGCGAAAAGCGGTGTCGCTGCAGCTGAGCTTTTGCATAAGCTAGGCGCGTTTGTAACCGTTAACGATGCGAAACCATTTGATGCAAATTCCGATGCACAGGCGTTATTAGCAAAGGGAATTACCGTGATTTGTGGGCGTCACCCAGAAGATTTATTGGATGAGGGCTTTGAATTTGTCGTAAAAAACCCAGGTATTCCCTATACCAATCCAATCGTAGCAGATGCAGTAGGTCGAGGGTTGCCAGTGCTCACAGAGGTAGAACTTGCATATTTAGTAAGTGAGGCCCCATTTATCGGCATTACCGGTTCCAATGGTAAAACGACGACGACAACGATCATTTTTGAAATGCTTCAACAAGGTCAGTTAAAACCGTTAATTGCAGGGAATATCGGAACGGTAGCATGTGGTGTCGCAGCAGAAGCAAAGCCCGACAATATTATTGTCACAGAACTCTCTTCGTTCCAATTAATGGGGACACGTGATTTTCGTCCACGCATTGCGATTTTAACCAATTTATATGAAGCGCATTTAGATTATCATGGGACATTTGAAGAGTATGCGGAGGCAAAGTTTGGTGTAACAAAAAACCAAACAGCTGAAGATTATTTTATCTATAATGCCGACCAAGAAATTGTCGTTGAGTATGCCAAAAAGTCAAAGGCACAACTTATTCCATTCACAACAAAGGGTCGCTCGGAAGTGGGCATTAGTGCAGATGCTGAAACAATCTATTGGCAAGGCGAGGCGATTTTAAAACGCGCGCATATCGTTTTACCGGGTAAACATAATTTGGAGAATATTTTGTGTGCAGTTGCGGCAGCGAAATTATCGAACTGTCCAATCGAGGCCATTGAACAAGTGCTTGCAACATTTGCGGGTGTTCGTCACCGTACGCAATTTGTTCGCGAATGGCAAGGGCGTAAAATTTATAATGACTCCAAAGCGACAAATGTTTTGGCTACGAAAAGTGCACTAGCAGCCTTTACAGCACCGATTGTGTTATTAGCAGGAGGTTTAGATCGAGGGCATTCATTTGAAGAGCTACGAGCAGACATGAAGGGTGTGAAGGCTGTCGTTGCATTTGGTGAAACCGCGTTACGCTTTATCGAATTTGCTAAGAGTTGCGGTGTTGAAAAAATAGTTCGTGCCATTGATGTAGAAGATGCGGTTGGCTATGCTGCGAAGATGTCAGATGCTGGTGATATTATTTTACTTTCTCCTGCATGTGCTAGCTGGGATCAGCATGAAAGCTTTGAAATTCGAGGCGACTTATTTATCGAACGTGTAATGAAACTATCTTAAAGGAAGGATAGCGACACTGTCACAGCACTTAAAGGTTTATTTTTTCGTCAGTGCTTTTTTGTTATCGATTATTGGGATTCTGTTTATTTATTCTGCCGGTACGTATTGGGGCGAAGTGCGCTATTTTGGACAAACACCATTTTATATTAAGCAGGCGCTCTATTTTGGGGTAGCGCTCGTTTGTTGTCTAACGGTGATGAAAATTTCGGCATTACAAAGTGCGAAATTGTGGGCTGTTTTTTATATCATTTCCCTGTTGCTATTAGTGGCTGTACTAATACCGGGAATTGGAATCGTACGAAACGGCTCACAAAGCTGGATTGGTGTAGGTGCATTAACCGTTCAGCCTGCTGAGCTTGCTAAAGTGACCACGCTTATTTATTTAAGCGCGGTCCTATCAAAGCGCAAATCATATGAACGTGTCGTACAATTACGACATTTTGTAATTATCTTTTTGCCGGTAGCACTGATTATGCTACAGCCAGATTTCGGGGCCGTGTTTATATTAGTAGTTGTGGCATTTTTATTGTTATTTATTGCGAAGTATCCGATTCGGCTATATGTCGCCTTGCTAGGGATAGGAATGACTGGGCTGGCATTATTAATTGCGGCGGCACCGTATCGTTTAAAACGGATTGAAGCCTTCATTAATCCTTGGGCCGATCCATTAGGAAGTGGATTTCAAGCGGTACAATCCCTTTTTGCAATCGGACCTGCGGGGTTATTTGGACATGGCTTATTAAAAAGTAGACAAAAGTATTTATATTTACCTGAACCACAAAATGATTTTATTTTTGCCATTATATTGGAGGAAATAGGGCTTGTTGGCGGATTCGGATTGCTGCTTATTTTTGCGTGCTTTTTAATAACAGGCTATCAATTAGCGCTCCGCTGTAATGAGGCGTTTCATTTTTATGCGATATGTGGATTAACAACAATTATTGCCGTGCAGGCTTGTCTAAATATAGGCGTAGTGATTAATTTATTACCTGTAACAGGGGTAACATTACCATTTATTAGCTACGGAGGAACATCGTTAGTCGTTGTATGGCTAACAGTAGCGCTCATATTAAATTTTTCGAGTGAGGAAAGGAGGAAAAATGATGGAAAAAGTGATTGATATTACAGAGCGTGTTCCCGCAATGAAAAAACGCAGAAAACGAAGAACGAACTTCAAATTTATTGCTTTAATCACCATTTTCCTCCTAATCATAGTCGTACTACTTTATTTTCAATTACCTTATAGCAATATAAAAAAAATTGACATTAAAGGTGCAGCGCTTCGAGAGGACGCATTTTATTTGCAACAATCGACGCTGCAAGTCGATGATTCGTTATGGGGATTCAAAACGTCAGAAGTGGAACAATCTATTGCTGAAAATGAATGGATTAAATCGGTTGATGTAAAACGGAAATTTTTAAATGATGTAGAAATTACAATCGAAGAATGGCAAAAGGTGGCGTATATTTCAAAGGATGGTGAGTTTTACCCAATGCTTGAGAATGGTGTGATATTTAGTGAGGCGAATGAAATCATACCAATTGATGCACCAATCTTTTTAGAATTTGAAGACGAGGCACTTCGTAAAAAGCTATTAAAGCAACTTGCAGAGTTAAAGCCAGAAGTGCTGTCGCAAATTTCTCAAATTAATGCTAATCCATCGGAGACCGACCCATATGCCATTACGTTATTTATGAATGATGGCTATGAAGTACGGGCGGATGCGAATACATTGGGGGAAAAGCTCAATTATTATCCTTCCATCATCGCACAAATTGAGCAGCAGGAAGTGTTTGAAAAGGGCGTCATCGATATTGAAGTCGGTACCTATTACCGTCCTTTTTCTGATGTATATACACTAAACAGTGATGTAGAAGCGGAGTCTGAGGAAGGGGGGCAAGAAGAAAAGCAAAATGATGAACAACAAGAGCAGCAAACAGGAGAAGAATAAATCATCGTTGTTTTCGAGAAAGTATAGGATATTATTTATCGTATGTGTCATTACCGGATTTATTATCGGTTTTTCTTATAATTTATCGAAGGACAAGCGAACTTTGAACACTGCCTCCTCGCAATTCGAACAGGAAAACCAGTATATGGAAGACTTAATAAGCCAAAAAGAGCGCAATAAAGAGCTTGTCAATGAGCTTGCTGAACTGGAAGAAAAAATTCGTACGTATGAGAAAAAGTATTCTTCTGATGAGGCACAATATGAGCAAAATATACAGGATGCCGAGCAGCTTCGATTATTGCTAGGCTTATCAGCGGGTGTAGGTAAAGGGATTAAAATTACGCTACAAGATAGTGATTATAACCCACAATCCACGAATCCAAATGAGTATATTGTCCATGAAAGTCACATATTTAAAGTATTGAATGAGTTAAAAATTGCTGGTGCAGAGGCACTTTCCATTAATGGTCAACGCTTAAAAGCAAATTCTTATATTAGCTGTAATGGCCCTGTAATCACGATTGACGGCCAGCAATATCCAGCGCCCTTTATTATAGAAGCAATCGGTAATCAGGATGCACTCATTTCTTCCCTGGAATTAACGGGTGGTGTGTTTGATCAACTATTAAACGAACAAGTTGTCGTAACGATTGAACGCAAAGACTTTGTTGAAATGGCGTCAATCAATGAAGAATAAAACAAAAACGCAGTGAAAAATTATTCGGAGGGGTCATGATGACGAAAAAAATGTACCGTAATATTACGATAATCTCGTTCATCATTGGATTCATGCTAGCAGTGCAATACAATACTGTTCAAAACCCAACCGAACGAAATACAGTAGATATATGGGAAATTCGACAGCAGCTTTCAGAGGAAAAACAGCGACATTCAGAATTGCTTACGACGATTGAGGAAGTGACGGAAACCGTTAATAAATATGAGGATGCTGAGTTTGATAATCCAGAGTTACTTTTACAACAAACGGTGGATAATTTAAAGGCACATGCAGGGATTTTACCAATAAAGGGTCCTGGTGTGACGCTATCAATTGAACCAGCTGAAGAATTACTACAATTTGGATACGAAATAAAGCCTATTTCACCAGAATTGTTAATTCGACTAATCAACGATTTATATCGCTACAATGCGCAGGCAATTGAAATTGATGGCAAACGATTAATGTTTAATAGTGCAATTCGTGATATTAATGGGAAAACAATGGTGAATAGTGAGCCAATCGATGATCTGAATGTTGAAATGAACATTATTACGCAATCTTATGATCAAGCTCAAAAATTAAAAAACCATTTATTAGCCTCATCCTTCCCAGACGAATTTTATATCGATAATCTTGTATTAACTGTTCATGAGCCTTCTGAAAATATACGTATTAATTCAACAGTTGTTGTACAAAAGAGCAACTATTTATCAGAGAAGTAAAAGGGGATGCGAATATGTGGTTACCACTTTTAGGATTGATTTTTGGCGTGGTATTAGGCGTTTTAACAAACATTCAAATTCCATCTGTCTACGAAAGCTATTTGTCAATTGCTGTATTAGCATCGCTTGATACGATGGTTGGAGGAATTCGCGCTCAATTACAACAAGTTTATGATGATAAAGTATTTATTTCGGGTTTTTTCTTTAATATACTTTTAGCTGCAGGGCTCGCCTTTTTAGGTGTTCATATTGGAGTAGACTTATATTTAGCGGCAATTTTTGCCTTCGGAGTACGTCTTTTCCAAAATATCGCAGTCATTCGACGTATACTATTAACAAAATTTGAAAATAGACGATTAAAAAAAGGTGAAAACTCATAACAATCACGTTAAAATATCATTACAAATTACGGATTTGCTTAGACAATCGCATGAATTTACAATAGAATGAATAATAAGGAGTAATTCGAAGGAGGTGCAGAATGTTGAATCATCAAGAAATATATGTTTCGCTCGATATTGGCTCGTCTTCTATTAAAGTATTAATCGGGGAAATGAGCGATGATCAATTGCACGTAATTGGGGTAGGGCATGTCAAATCAACAGGAGTTCGTAAAGGAGCCATTGTTGATATTGATGCAACCGTACAATCAATTAAAAAAGCAGTAGACCAGGCTGAGCGTATGACTGGTATTAAAATAGACGACGTCATTCTCGGCGTACCTGCAAACCAAACATTTTTACAATCTGTAAAAGGTGTGGTAGCCGTTAATAGTGAAAACCGTGAAATCACAGATGATGATTTGGCACGTGTAATTGACTCTGCGCAAGTAATGTCTATTCCACCTGAACGAGAGCTAGTAAACTTAATCCCTAAACAATTTATCGTAGACAATTTAGACGAGATTAAAGATCCACGTGGCATGATTGGTATTCGCTTAGAAATGGATGCGACAATGATTACCACATCGAAGACGCTCGTACATAATGTGCTGCGATGTGTAGAACGTGCAGGCCTACAAATTCGTGAAATTTATTTGCAACCGTTAGCAGCAGGTACATTTGCATTAACGGAAGACGAAAAAAATCAAGGGACTGCTTACATCGATTTAGGTGGTGGTTCTACGACAATTGCGGTATTCCAAGATGGTTTATTGACGAATACAGCCGTTATTCCAGTTGGTGGGGATCACATTACGAAAGATTTATCCATTGTTTTAAAAACACCAACAGAGCAAGCTGAGAAAATTAAAAAGCAATATGGACATGCCTTTTATGATGACGCTTCTGATGAACAATTATTTGAAGTTCCAGTTGTTGGGACGGATTCAACTGATCAATATAGTCAACGCTATATTGCTGAAATCATTGGTGTCCGTTTAGAAGAATTGTTTGAGCTTGTTTTAGACGAACTTGCTCGCATGGGCATCCAAGATTTACCCGGTGGTATTGTAATTTCGGGTGGGGTAGCACAGCTAGAAGGCATGGCTCAGCTCGCACGTCAAATGATGTTAACGCGCGTACGTATTTATACGCCGGATTATATCGGTGTTCGTGAACCAGCATTTACAACTTCGGTTGGTTTAATTCGTCATGCGTATGCCGATGACGAATTTTATGGCCATAGCGAGCCAGTAAATGCGATACCTTATCCTACTCAACCAGCTCCTTCTAAAAAGCAAGCTGCGAATGTATCGGAGAGAGTAGATAGCGCTAATGCTAATAAAGTAAGTGTTATTGATCGCGCAAAAAACATATTAAATAAATTTTTCGATTAAGACGAAAAGTATGACGTGAACAATTAGGAGGAGAACTGTATGTTAGAATTTGAAACGGGGATGGACCAGCTAGCCGTAATTAAAGTAATCGGCGTTGGTGGTGGTGGTAATAACGCTGTAAACCGTATGATTGAACATGGTGTACAAGGCGTTGACTTTATCGCTGTAAATACAGATGCACAAGCTTTGAACTTATCAAAAGCTGAATATAAATTACAAATTGGTGGCAAATTAACGCGCGGTCTTGGTGCTGGTGCAAATCCTGAAGTGGGTAAAAAAGCAGCAGAAGAAAGCCGTGAGCAATTGGAAGAAGTATTACGGGGTGCCGATATGGTATTCGTTACTGCTGGTATGGGTGGCGGTACAGGAACGGGTGCAGCGCCTGTAATCGCTTCTATTGCGCGTGAATTAGGCGCATTAACTGTAGGGGTAGTAACACGCCCATTTACATTTGAAGGCCGTAAACGTCAAACACAAGCGATTGGCGGCATTACTTCTATGAAAGAAGCTGTCGATACGCTTATTGTTATTCCAAATGATAAGTTATTACAAATCGTGGATAAATCAACGCCAATGTTAGAAGCATTCCGTGAAGCAGACAATGTATTGCGTCAAGGGGTACAAGGGATTTCGGATTTAATCGCAACGCCGGGTTTAATCAACCTTGACTTTGCCGATGTGAAAACAATTATGTCTGATAAAGGTTCCGCATTAATGGGAATCGGTATTGCTTCAGGTGAAAACCGTGCAGTAGAAGCAGCGAAAAAAGCCATTTCATCACCACTTTTAGAAACATCCATTGATGGGGCTAAAGGGGTCATTATGAATATTACTGGTGGCACGAACTTAAGTCTTTACGAAGTTCAAGAGGCTGCGGACATTGTTCAATTAGCTTCTGATGAAGAAGTGAATATGATCTTCGGTTCGGTAATTAATGATAACTTAAATGACGAAATAATTGTAACAGTTATCGCAACAGGCTTCTCTGATGATTTCATTGCGCCTAAACCGCAGCCAATTCGTCCGTCGTTAGGTGCGCGTCAGCAAGCAGCGACACAACAGGCACCTCAACAGCATCCATCTACTCGTACGCAAGAGCCAGTACAACAAGAGGCTCCACGTCAGCAACAACAAACGAACTACCAGCAAGAAGATGCTTTAGATATTCCGACATTTTTACGCAATCGTCGTAATCGATAATGATTATAATCAAACTAGCACTCCGCTTTTACAGGGGGTGCTAGTTTTTTATTATTTAAATTGTCGAAAAATTCTATAAACTCTCGCAATCTGTCAAACGATTTATTGAAATGGGCGTGCTTGTTTGACAAAAAGCGCAGCCCTAAATTTGCTAGTCTTAATAGCAGGAGGACAAAGCATGTATGCAGAGTGGATACTGATATTTAATTTTCTTGTCAATGTGGCACTTTTAAAATTCATAGAAGCAATGACTTCTTCAACGATTCCCGTATGGAGACTAGTAGTAAGTGCATTTAGTAGTGCGCTCATTGCATTCGTATTTTATGGTCATATACTTAGCATCTTTTTGTGCTTTCTTGTGCTTATTGGGATTGCGTATTCTTTTCGCTTCACCGCATTTTTACTGTATGGTCGCTGGCTTGTTGTGGCAACGCTATTAGTAGGTGGTTTATTGACAGCGCTACAACCGTTATTAAGTTCAGATGCATTTTTTGTATATATTTTGCTGAGTGTTGGCATAGTATGTAGTAGTTTACTAGCATTTAAACTTGGTTGGATGAAAAAGCTACAACAAATTGTGCAGTTGCGGTTTATTACACCTTGTACGATACAGTTTCTTCAGGAGCAATGGGAGCTTGTTGCCTATATCGATACAGGGAACGAATGCGTAGAACCAATTAGCCGAGCACCCGTTCATTTTATCGCATTTGATGCTGTACAAACATCCATGACTCCAGCATTAAAAAAGGGTCTGCTTGAGTGGGACGAAGCACGACCGTATGAGCTGTCTATGTTTGATTCACAGCTTCAAAAATACATTCGAATGGTGGCCATTTCAACTGTACAAAAAAAGACGACATTTGTTCCAGCCTTTCGCATCACACTTACAATTCACGAACACACTTATACGAATCATTATGTTGTTTTTACAAAAAGTGCGACAAAGTTTCCACAAAGTGCACATTTAATTGCACATGTTTCTGTTCTAACCAATTCATAAGGGAGGCTCGATATTGTTACAAAAACTAAAATCATGGATTGTTAAACTATTCAGCCATTTTACGAAAAAAGGGACATACTATATAGGAGGACATGATTCATTGCCAATTCCATTAACACGAGAAGAAGAAGTTGTTGTCGTAGAAGCTTTTATGAATGGGGACTTACACGCGCGAGATATGCTGATCGAACGTAATTTACGTTTAGTTGTTTATATTGCTAGACGCTTTGATAATACGACGACGCCAATCGAGGATTTAATCAGTATTGGTTCAATCGGGCTTATTAAAGCAATTGAAACTTTTAATTTAGACAAAAATATTAAATTGGCGACTTACGCATCACGTTGCATTGAAAATGAAATTTTAATGCATTTACGCAAGACAAGCCGCATGAAGGGTGAAGTGTCTTTTGACGAACCACTCAATGCTGATGCAGATGGCAATGAATTATTACTGTCCGATATTTTAGGGACAGAAGAGCATATTATTACGATGGATGTTGAACGAAAAATTGAGCGTCAGCATATGTTTATGGCAATCAACCAATTAACACCACGTGAAAAGTATATTATGGAATGTCGATTTGGTTTAAATGGTAAAGAAGAAATGACACAAAAGGAAGTGGCAGATCACTTAGGCATTTCTCAGTCCTATATTTCACGTTTAGAAAAGAAGATTATTTTAGATTTGCGTGAATATTTAAATGAACCGATTGCGTAATACTGGCTAATTTTGGCGCGCATAGTGTCACTAAATCCGGACAAACTGATGTTAATCATGAAGTTCGAAAGGTGAAATGCTATGCGGACGAAAGTAGAACTATGTGGAGTAGATACTTCCACATTACCAGTATTAAAACCAGAGGAAATGAAACAATTATTTATTCGCTTACAACAAGGTGAGGTATATGTACGTGATGAGCTTGTCTATTGTAATTTACGACTTGTGCTTAGTATTGTAGGTCGTTATGCGTATCGTGGGGAACAGGCAGATGACTTGTTCCAAGTGGGCTGTATTGGCTTACTAAAGGCGATAGATAATTTTGATTTGAAGCATAATGTACGATTTTCCACATATGCCGTGCCGATGATTATGGGGGAAATCCGTCGTCATTTACGTGATCACCATGCGCTGCGTGTGTCGCGTTCACTACGAGACATTGCATATAAGGCAATGCAAGCAAAGGAACGCTATATTGCCGAGCATTTACGAGAGCCGACAATTGAGCAATTAGCACAGGAAATTGAAATGAAAAAAGAGGATGTACTGTTTGCGCTCGATGCCATCCAAGATCCGATGTCGTTGCATGAGCCGATTTATTCAGATGGTGGCGATGCAATCTATATGATGGATCAAATTAGAGATAAAGTAACGGAAGAGCAGTGGGTAGGGACGATTTCGCTACAAGAGAGTATGAAGCGCTTGAATAGTCGCCAAAAGATGATTATTGAAAAGCGATTCTTTTTCGGTGAAACACAAACTGAAATTGCTCAAAGCTTAGGGATCTCACAAGCACAAATTTCTAGATTGGAAAAAAGCGCGGTTGAATTATTACAGCGTGATTTCCGTTAGCGTATGTTAAACTGAGGGACTGTCCGTGATGAGGGCTGTCCCTTTTAGTTCATAGAAAGGATGGGAAAATGCGTTTTTCTTCTGTACAGGAAAAGGAGATTATTGATTCGGTTAGTGGGAGATTTATTGGGTATATTGTCGATGCAGAAATTGATGAGGCCCGTGGAGAAATCGTAGCATTAATTATTTCCGCTCCGAAAAAGTTTTACCACTTATTTCAAGGGGAAGAGACCGTTAAGAAGATTGCCTTTAGTCATATTCTCACAGTAGGGAAAGATGTAATATTGGTGAAAACACAGGAGGAATAGGTCAGCCTATTCATTGATAATTACTACTCCCCTTGTTACAATGAAAGAAACTATTGTAGTAAAGTTGGGAAAAAAGTGGCGAAAATCGAAAATAATTTAGAAGTTATTCAACATCATATAGAACAGGCGAAGCAACGTGCCAATACACAACAGCAAGTGAACATTATTGCAGTAACAAAACAAGTGGATGTCGCGCGTACAGAAGAAGCGATTGCTGCTGGGATACTTCATTTAGGAGAAAATCGTCCAGAAGGTCTCGAAAATAAATTACAAGCAATTGATTCAAAGGTTTCATGGCACTATATCGGTTCATTACAAACTAGAAAAGTGAAGCAAGTAATTGACCGAATTGATTACTTACATTCGTTAGATCGTTTAAGCCTGGCTCAAGAAATTGAAAAAAGAGCAACCAAAACAGTAAAATGCTTTGTACAAGTAAATGTTTCGGGTGAGGATTCAAAACACGGCTTAACGAACGAGCAAGCAGTAGAATTTATAAAACAATTAGAGCAATTTTCGAAAATTGAAGTAGTAGGTTTAATGACAATGGCTCCTTTTACTGAAGATGATACCGTGATTCGTAATGTGTTCAAACAATTAAAACAATTGCAACAACAAGTGACCGAGTTAAGCATTCCGAACGTACCTTGTACAGAGCTTTCGATGGGGATGTCCAATGACTATGAAATTGCCGTCGAGGAGGGCGCAACATTTGTCAGAATAGGAACGGCTCTTGTTGGCTAAGGAGGATTTAAAATGAGCATCAAAAATATTTTTGATAAATTCTTTTATTTAGAAGACATCGAAGACGATCAAGCTCCGGCTCAAGCACAGGCAATGCCATCAAAGCAAGCACCAAAAACAACACCACAGGAAGCTTATTATCAAGAGGCCGTTCAAAAGCAACAAACCCAAGTTATTCAAAATCGCATGAAGAAGGAACGAAAAATGCCACAACAGCAACGCAATGACATGATTGTGCAGAACAATCAGCAAACGAGTAATAATGTTGTAAGCCTTCAAGCGGCAGCATCATCGAAAAATTCCAAGCTCGTATTAATCGAGCCGCGTGTATATGCAGAGGCACAGGACATTGCCGAGCATTTAAAGCAAAGACGTGCAACTGTTGTAAATTTACAGCGTATTGACCGTGATCAAGGGAAGCGAATTATCGACTTTTTGAGCGGAACAGTATACGCTTTAGGTGGAGATATTCAACGTATCGGGAATGACATTTTCTTATGCACACCAGAAAACGTAGAAGTATCAGGGGAAATCTCGAATTTAACATTCGAGTAATTTAGTAATAGAGAGGTAATCAAATGATCATTTTTGGAGTTATACAAACAGCATTTCTAGTATACCGATATATGCTGATTGGTTACATACTAATGTCTTGGGTGCCAGCACTGCAAGAATCAGCAGTTGGACGTTTCCTAGAAAAAGTATGTGAACCATATTTAGGCTTTTTCCGTAAGTTTATTCCACCAATTGGTATGATTGATATTTCACCAATCGTTGGTTTATTCGTACTCTATTTCATTGAGCGCGGTGTATACAACGTTCTAATCTTCTTCCTATAAAGCACGTAAAACCCCATCACATCCAAATATGTTGGGGTTTTCTTTATGGATGTGAAAAACAAAGCATATATTTAATAGAAAGTAGGCTTATGATGGAGCATTTAATACAGCATTTTCGTAAAGATGAGCAGCCCTTTATCGAACAAGTTGTCGGCTGGCAACGTGAGGTAGAGGATCGTTATGCCCCAAAGCTAACGGATTTTTTAGACCCAAGACAGCGTTTCATTGTTGAATCAATCATTGGTCAAAATGACGACCTTCGTATATTTACAGCGGGTGTTTTTGAAGAAGCTGAGCGCATGCGTATGCTTATTGCCCCTTCTTATTTTGAGCCGACAGTAGATGATTTTCAAATAGGCATCTATACCATTAACTATCCGGCAAAATTTGTACAATTACGCCATCCAGATGTGCTCGGTGCCCTATTGTCCATTGGATTAGACCGTAGCAAATTCGGGGATATTCGCCTCGCAGAAAGTAGCGTGCAATTTGCATTAGCTTCTGAAATTGCCGACTATGTGCGTGCCAATCTTTCGGGTATTGGCAAGGTGAAAGTGCATGTTGAACCAATCAATGAAACAGACCCACTTATACAAAATGAAGAACAATGGGTTGAAAGCTCTTACACGGCGTCATCTATGCGCTTAGATGTTGTATTAGCAACTGTTGCCAATATATCACGTCAAAAATCACAAAGCTTGATCAATGCAGGAAAAGTTAAAGTGAATTGGACTGTCCGTGAAGCTGTCGCATATGAGCTGCAAGAGGGTGATATTGTTTCGGCAAGAGGATTTGGCCGTTTGAAGGTCATTATGACAGAAGGCCGAACAAAAAAAGATAAAATACGCTTACAAATAGGACGTTTAGAGCAAAAAGCATAAAATTCAAGGATTTTTTATGAAAACATGATGTTATCCGATTAAGAAACGTATATAATATTTGTAACAATATAGATGTAAAGGAGAGTAGAACGATATGCCATTATCACCTCTTGATATACATAATAAAGAATTTACACGCGGCTTCCGTGGCTATGCAGAGGACGAGGTAAATGAATTTTTAGATCAAGTAATCAAAGACTATGAGATTATTTTGCGTGAAAAAAAAGAGCTAGAAGCAGAAGTGCAATCAATGATTGAAAAAATGAATCATTACAATTCATTGGAAGATACATTGCAAAAATCTATTGTTGTCGCGCAAGAGGCTGCTGATGAAGTACGCCGCAACTCTCAAAAAGAAGCAAAATTAATTGTTAAAGAGGCAGAGAAAAACGCGGACCGTATTATTAATGATGCATTAACAAAGGCTCGAAAAGTAACAATTGAAATTGACGAGCTAAAAAAGCAATCAAAAGTATTCCGCAATCGCTTCAAAATGCTAGTAGAGGCACAGCTTGACCTGTTAAATACAGGGGACTGGGATCATCTGTTAGAATATGATGTGAATTTAACGGACATTCAAGACCAGCACCGTCAAGAAGAAGATGAGGCTGCTTCGACAGATAGTAAACCAATATATTAAGGGAACGTACTTGACTTTTCGGAGTACGATTTCTATACTGAAAAATAATGAAATAGTATGCACAACGCATAAAGCTTTGATGGAGACAGTATATTTAGATTGCCGCATAGCGATTCGAGGATGGTGAGAGCTCGAACAAAACAAGCTAAATGGAAAATCACTCCTGAGCTAAATAGCTGAAATTCAAGTAAGCTATTTCGTGTCACACGACGTTACAGTGTCTAATGAGGCGAATATTTCGCGAAATTAGGGTGGTACCACGAGACAAATGCTCCTCGTCCCTTTTACTGGGATGCAGGGGCTTTTTATTTTGAAAAGGCAGCTCTCCCTAGTTTGAGCATACAACTTCAATCATTTTAGGAGGCTATTTACATGGTAGAGTACAAAGATACATTATTAATGCCAAAAACAGATTTCCCGATGCGCGGTGGCTTACCAACGAAAGAACCGCAAATTCAAGCACAATGGGATGAAATGGACATCAACAAATTAGTGATGGATCGCACAAAGGGGCGCCCAGAATTTTTATTACATGACGGACCTCCATATGCCAATGGGAATATCCACGTAGGTCATGCTTTAAACAAAGTAATTAAAGATATGATCAACCGCCATAAATCAATGGCTGGATTCCATGTGAACTATGTACCGGGCTGGGATACACATGGTTTACCAATCGAGCAGGCATTAACAAATAAAGGGGTAAAGCGTAAAGAAATGTCAGTTGCTGAATTCCGTGAGCTTTGCGAAAAGTACGCCTATGAGCAAATTGACATGCAAAAAGATCAATTCCGTCGTTTAGGTGTACGTGGTGACTGGAAAAATCCATACATTACATTAAAGCCTGAATTTGAAGCGCGTCAAATCGAAGTATTCGGTAAAATGGCTGAAAAAGGTTATATCTACAAAGGCTTAAAACCAGTTTATTGGTCACCATCTTCTGAATCAGCATTAGCAGAAGCAGAAATCGAATATAAAGATGTAGAATCGTATTCAATCTATGTTGCTTTCGGCATTAAAGATGCAAAAGGGGTTGTACCTCAAGATGCCAAATTCATCATCTGGACAACGACGCCTTGGACAATTCCAGCAAACTTAGGAATCTCAGTGAACCCTGAATTTACGTATGTTGTAGCTGAAGTGGCGGGAGCAAAATACATCGTAGCAAAAGAGTTACTAGAAAAATTAACAGTAACATTTGGCTGGGAAGATGTACAAATCGTTCAAGAAGTAAAAGGGCAAGAGCTTGACTTAATCGTGGCAGAGCACCCAATTTACAAGCGTGATTCATTAGTGATGGTTGGGGAGCACGTAACTGCTGATGCGGGTACTGGCTGTGTTCACACGGCACCAGGTCATGGTGAAGATGACTATAATATTGGTAAACAATACGGTTTAGATATTTTATCACCAGTAGATAATGGTGGTTGCTATACAGCTGAAGCACCAGGATTTGAAGGCTTATTCTATGAAAAAGCAAATCCAATCGTAATTGAAAAGTTAAAAGAAGAAGGCGCATTATTAAATGTTTCAAAATTCACGCATTCATATCCACATGACTGGCGTACGAAAAAACCAGTTATTTACCGTGCAACACCACAATGGTTTGCATCAGTGGAAATGTTCCGTGGTGAATTATTAGATGCTGTAACAGCAACAGAATTCACACCGGCATGGGGTGAAACGCGCCTGTACAATATGATTCGTGACCGTGGCGACTGGGTCATCTCTCGTCAACGTGCATGGGGTGTACCGATTCCAATTTTCTATGCAGAAAACGAAGAACCAATCATTACACCAGAAACAATCGCACATATTTCGAAATTATTCCGTGAGCATGGTTCAAATATCTGGTTCCAAAAAGAAGCAAAAGATTTATTACCAGAAGGCTTTACTCATGAAGGAAGCCCGAATGGTAAATTCACAAAAGAAAATGACATCATGGACGTTTGGTTCGATTCAGGCTCAACGCACCAAGGTGTACTTGCTGAACGTGGCATGAAATATCCAGCAGACCTTTATTTAGAGGGCTCTGACCAACACCGTGGCTGGTTCAACTCGTCATTAATTACATCGGTTGCGATTAATGGTCACGCACCATACGAAGGTTTATTAACACATGGTTTCGTTCTTGATGGTGAAGGCCGTAAAATGTCGAAATCATTAGGCAACACAATCGATCCGTTAAAAGTGATGCAACAATACGGTGCAGATATCCTCCGTATGTGGGTAGCATCTGTTGACTACACAGGTGACGTTCGTATTTCTATGGATATGTTAAAGCAAGTTTCAGAAACATACCGTAAAGTGCGTAACACATTACGTTTCCTACATGGTAACGTAACAGACTTCAATGAAGCAACAGACCGTGTAGCTTATGAAGACTTACGTGAAATGGATCAATACATGTATATGCGCCTACAGGATGTGGTGAAAACGATTCGTGCAGCGTATGATCGTTATGACTTCTCGACAGTCTATACAACAGTGAATAACTTCGTTGCAATCGAGCTTTCTTCATTCTACTTAGATATCGCAAAAGATGTTGTGTACATTGAAGGCAAAGACAACAAAGACCGTCGCGCAATGCAAACGGTGATGTATGATACGTTAATGGCTTTATTAAAAGTATTAACACCAATTATCCCGCATACAACTGAAGAGTTATGGGGCTATGTGGAGTTCGAAGGAAAAGCTGCATCTGTTCAATTAACGGACTTCCCAGAAGTTGATGAGCAAGCAAACTTCGAGCAATTACGTCCAAAATGGGCAAAAATTATCGCGGTGCGCAATGAAGTGCTAAAAGCATTAGAAGAAGCACGAAACGCGAAAACAATTGGTAAATCATTAGAGGCAAAAATCTCAGTTTATGCAGATGCAGAAACAGTTGAACTATTAAATGATGCAACGATTAACTTTGCGCAGCTTTCAATTGTGTCGCAATTTATTGTTGCGGGTAGCAAAGAAACAGCTCCTGCTGAAAGTCTACAATTAGATAAAACCGCTTTAGTAGTTGAAAAAGCAGATGGCGAAAAATGTGAA
The DNA here is from genome assembly GCF_038006205.1 of Solibacillus sp. FSL R7-0668. Taxonomy (NCBI): domain Bacteria; kingdom Bacillati; phylum Bacillota; class Bacilli; order Caryophanales; family Caryophanaceae; genus Solibacillus; species Solibacillus sp. FSL R7-0668. The sequence continues at coordinate 939,887 of NZ_JBBOUU010000001.1, forward strand.
CGTTGCTGGACGATTTCTGAAACAGTTGGATCAGATGAAAAACATGAGACATTATGTAAACGCTGTGCGGATGTTGTAGAAAACTATTACGTATAATTTTATAGGGCTGTGCGAAAAGTAAATCTTTCTCGCGCAGTGCTTCTGCGGTGGATGAACTAGGAACGAATGCTAAAACCGTCACATCGTGTGACAACGCATTCATGACCAGCATCGTACTGGCCTCCATCCTCGGCGCAAGAGAGTGTCTAAAAAGTCTCGACTTTTTAGACAGATGTCACCTCATGTATTAGTTATCCGCTTGAGGCGGTGCTTCTGCGGTGGTCAGAATAAATTCTCACCATCCTCGGCGCAAGAGAGTGCCCAAGAGATACTTCTTGGGCACTCTCTTTATACCATTTTATATTTTCAGAAAAGAAAGATTTTTAGAGGTGTTGTAATGGAGCGTATTGAGCAGAAATCGTATACACCCGATACCTTTATACAGGGCGTGAAGGATTGTATTCCAACATTGCTTGGCTATATTAGTATTGGTGTTGCATTTGGCGTTGTGGGCATTGCATCGGGGATTTCTGTATTCGAAGTATTTTTACTTTCGGTCCTTGTTTATGCTGGCTCGGCCCAATTTATTTTTTGTGGATTATATTTAGCTGGCGCGCCTGTAACGGCTGTTATATTGACGATTTTCATTGTGAACTTAAGGCATTTATTAATGTCGCTAACGATTGCACCATATTTTACAAAGTATTCAACACTACGCAATATTGGCTTTGGAACATTACTGACAGATGAAACGTTTGGTGTATCTGTTGTAACGGCTGGTAAGGAGGGGCGTTTAGGCGGGAAATGGATGGATGGCCTCAATGTTACCGCATATACAACGTGGATTGCTGCTTGTACGATTGGTGGCATTATTGGGCAATGGCTGCCTAACCCCGAAAAGTGGGGCTTAGACTATGCACTTGTGGCGATGTTTGTGGCTTTACTTGTGTTAACGTTACATAGTATACCTAAAGAAAAGTTAATGCATTACCTAAAGTTAATTGCCGTCATGGGTGTGAGCATGTACGGTATGCTGTATTTCATGCCGGGGCATTTAGCGGTACTCCTTTCAACAATAGTTGTAGCAATGATTGGGGTGGCAACTGAAAAATGACGACAACAATTGCGATGGTATTAGTAATCGTTGGCTGTGCACTTGTCACATGGATTCCGCGTATTTTGCCATTTGTGTTCGTGAAAAAGATGAAAATGCCAGACATCGTACTGCGTTGGCTAGCCTACATACCGGTTTGTATTTTATCCGCGCTTGTCATGGAAGGCTTTTTTCATAAAGAGCAATCTTTTGTAGTAGTGGATTGGTTAAATGTAGGCGTGTTTATTCCGACATTACTAGTAGCACTGCTGACAAAAAGCCTATCAAAAACGGTCATAGTAGGTGTTGTCACAATGGCGGTACTGCGCTGGCTCCTTGTATAAAATTCTTTGACTTACTTAGCAAATTTGTTAGGTAAGTTTTTTTGTTTCAAATGGTAAAAATTTTATAGATTACTCATTTATGCTATAATGTCTTGAAGTTTAATCGTAGGATATGATCGATAGTTAATGTTAACGAAAAGGGAGTATTGATATGGATTTAATTTGTTCTGCTATAACGAAAACAAAACAAGCAAAGCAGGCCGTTGATGAGCTTGCGTTAACGATACATAAAGAACCAGCGTTTGTGTTATTCTTTGCGAGCACAGCCTATCCTTTTGAGGAATTGGTGGCATGCTTTACAAACAAATATCCGAATAGCCAAATTGTCGGGGTAACGACAACGGGTGAAATAGGACCAACAGGATTTGATGAATTCAGCCTAAGTGTACAAACTTATGCAGCACCATTTGGTCAATTTCAAGCGACGCTCATGACAGACATTGCCAAGTATCCGATATTTGAGCGCCAAAAGCTTGTGACTGCAGCAAAGCAGCTAGGGATTCCATTGCAATCTCGAAATATCGAACGAGAAGGACTAGCATTTGTTTTTCCTGTAGGCTTGCAGGCTGGGGAGGAAAAAATGCTATCTGTTGTAAATTCGATTTTTGAACAGGATGGATTTCCAATCTTCGGTGGAACAGCAGGAGATGATGCGAAATTTGAAGCAACCTATGTCAGTGTAAATGGCGAAATTACTTCGACAGGAGGGGCGATCATTTTTATCAAGCCAACTGTTGATTTTTATATTATTAAAGAAAATAACTTTGAAAGTATGGGCAAGCGAGTGAAAATTACAAAGGCTGACCCAGAAAAGCGCATTGTATATGAAATGGATGGAAGACCAGCAGCAGATGTATACGCACAAGCGCTAGGTGTACCAGTAACCGCATTAGATAAGCACTGGTCACTCTATCCTTTAGGCAGAAAGTTTAATAACGAATTTTACAATGCATCGCCCTTTATGCTGAGGGAATCAGGGGCTATTGAGTTTTATTGCCAAGTATATGAGGGCGCAACATTAGAAATCTTGCAACCACGTGATGTGATTATCGAACTCGAAAAAACGATTGAGCATTTTACAAAACGCTTTACGCAATTAGAAGGTGTTTTAGCCTGTAACTGTATTTTACGCAAGCTCCAATTCCAGCAGGAGCGCTTGATAGAAAAGATGAATGACCGCCTCGAACAATTGCCAAATTTATGTGGGTTTTCGAGTTATGGGGAGCAATTAAATAAATCACAGCTAAATCAAACGATGGTATTAATTGGCTTTGGAAAACGTAGAGCGGAGTGAACGAAATGTTAAAAAGATGGTTCGATAAAGGACAAGTTGTAGAGCAAATAAATGAGGAAATAGATAGTCTGACAGAGGCGGAGCGTACACAAGTAATTGAGGGCGTTGAGCTACTATTGCAATTATTAAAAAAGGCAAATGCCAAAAATACAGAAGACGATAGCTTATTTATGGAGCATATTGCCGTTATTTCGGAATCGCTCCAGCAGGATCAAACAATGCTTGATTCTACCTATGAAAGCGCGCAAATAATTGTTCAAGATACAGAAGAAATTCAACAGATTACGACCTCAGTGGAATCACAGGTGGAGCAAAATAATCAGTTGATTCAAGAGGGACGTAATCAGATGGACGCCCTATCTAGCCAGATGGAAAAGGTACGCGAAATTTTCACAAATGTCGGTGTATCCATTGATGATTTACAGCAGGATACGCGAGAAATTCAAGATTTTGCGAAGCTGATTGGAGCGATTGCAGACCAAACGAATTTATTAGCTTTAAATGCCTCGATTGAAGCAGCACGAGCTGGGGAGCATGGCAAGGGCTTTGCTGTGGTGGCAGCAGAGGTCCGTAAATTAGCAGAGCAAAGTAAACAAGCGCTTGAACAGATCAATGGTAAAGTGACAGAAATTGTCCAACATATGGAGCGTGTTGCGGCTAGCGTTTTGGAAGAACAAAAAACAGTCGATTATACACAACAAATGTCTGCAGAAACACAGCAATATTTTGTGCGGATTGAACAGTCGGAGCGCCAATTAGCGGATTATATGCAAAAAATTCAGCAAACAACCGAGCAAACATTCAACCAAGTAATGACTTTACAAAATGTATTAGAGCAAGTTGTCGTATCATCACAAGGCTCTATGCAGCAAATTGAACAGCTATATGGTTTTTCTGAAATTAAATCGTATAACGCAAATGATATGATTTCCTATATTATTCAGCTAAAAGACTTAGTCGACGCGCTTGATAAAAATCGACTGTAATGCGCGTAGATTTCTCGTGCTAATATTATCATTTCATCGTGGAATTATGTTAAGATAGGAAAGATATAGCGTAAACGGAGGACTTGCTGTGTATAAATATTACGGATTAGCAGTGTTTGCAGTCATTTTGGATCAATGGACAAAGTGGCTAATCGTTCAAAATATGGAGCTTGGGGAACGTATTAGTGTATGGGACCCGTGGCTTGGCATTTTATCGCATCGTAATCGTGGAGCGGCTTGGGGTATGCTAGAAGGGCAAATGTGGCTGTTTACGATTGTGACGGTGGCAGTAATTATCGCGATTATTTACTTTAATCATACAGAAGCAAAAGGGAAACCGATGTATCATGTGAGCTTAATGCTACTTTTAGGTGGGGCTGTTGGGAACTTTATTGACCGATTATTCCGTGGTGAAGTTGTCGACTTTGTAGATGTGCTGATTCCGGGCATTAACTATCACTTCCCGATCTTTAATGTGGCAGATGCCGCGTTAACAATTGCGGTTGTCATGCTCTTTATTACGATGATTTTTGAGGAAAAAATGAATAAGAAAAAGGTGAAATAATGGCAGTAGTCACGTTAACAATGGAGGATTTTGCTGGAGAGCGTATTGATAAAGCCCTTTCTTCAATGGAAGCATCATGGTCACGTTCGCAAATTTCGAACTGGTTAGATGAAGAGCGCATTTTAGTAAACGGCGTAAACGTCAAAGCAAAATACAAAGTGAAATTAGGGGACGTTGTAGAAGTAGATGTTCCTGAAGTGGAAGATTTAGAAATCGTTCCAGAAGATTTAAATTTAGAAATCGTGTATGAAGATGCGGATGTATTAGTAGTCAATAAACCGCGTGGCATGGTCGTACACCCTGCACCTGGTCATGCAACAGGTACATTAGTGAACGGTTTAATGCATCATTGTAATGATTTATCAGGCATTAATGGGGTCGCACGCCCAGGAATTGTACACCGTATTGATAAGGATACATCTGGTTTATTAATGGTCGCAAAAAATGATGTCGCGCATGAGGGCTTAGTGAATCAATTAGTCGAAAAGTCTGTTACGCGTAAATATACAGCACTTGTACATGGGCATATCGCACATGAAAAGGGCACAATTGATGCACCAATTGGACGTGACCAAAAAGACCGTCAGAAGCAAGCGGTTGTGGATAACGGCAAGCATGCAGTGACACACTTCCAAGTGATGGAACACTTCGGCGGTGAATTTACATTAGTGGAATGCCGTCTTGAAACAGGTCGTACACACCAAATTCGCGTGCATATGAACTATATTGGCTATCCATTAGTCGGCGATCCAAAATATGGTCCGAAGAAAACGATTGATTTTGGCGGACAAGTATTACATGCAGGTGTATTAGGCTTTGTGCACCCTGTAACAAAAGAATACCTAGAATTTAGTACACCGTTACCAGCCGACTTCCAAGAGCTATTAGCGGAATTACGCCAATAATCGAAACACCGAAATTTTATCCTAATGTAAAGTTTCGGTGTTTTCTTACTATTTGAATGGATAAACTTCACGAAATTGTCCAAGCTAAACAATCAGACAATTAAAACTTTTAATTTCTGTTGTCCGACCTCTCTATTGTCGGTTGACTTGTCCTAAAAAGAAGCATATACTGACAACAGTGAACGAAAGAGCTTGACGAGAGCAAGCAAGTAGTCGCGAAACTAATTACATAGTGTTCACCTTTAATGGCAGTCCAGAGAGGCTGAGAAGGGAAATGTGAAAGCATTTGGATTTTTTGTGCGCAAAAATATCCGTATGCAATCTTTCAACATGACTTTTTCGACCCTCTAGATTTTCTAGAGGGTTTTTTGTTTGAAATTTTGTACCCAAGTGAACATGGAGATTTTACGGAAGGGAGAAACATTATGCAACAAACTTCGGTTTTACTAGATGGACCATCAATGAATCGTGCTGTTACGCGAATTGCGCACGAAATCATTGAACGAAACAAAGGAATTGATGAAGTCATTTTAGTTGGCATTAAAACACGTGGCGCTTATTTAGCCAAACGATTAGCTGAACGTATTGAAACAATTGAAGGCAAGGCGATTCGTACAGGTGAATTAGACATTACGCTTTACCGAGATGATTTATCAACAAAGCAAGTCAATGACCAAGCGCAAGTACAGCAAGTGGATATTGACTATCAAGTAAGCGACCAAAAGATTGTACTAGTAGACGACGTACTTTATACAGGCAGAACCGTACGTGCTGCACTTGATGCGGTAATGGATTTAGGAAGGCCCGCACAAATTCAGTTAGCCGTATTAGTCGATCGTGGTCACCGGGAGTTGCCAATCCGAGCAGATTATGTAGGAAAGAACATTCCAACAGCTGGTCATGAACGCATTGTCGTTAACTTAGAAGAAGTTGATGCACAAGATGTCGTAAAAATCTTGAAAGAAGATTAAACAGAATATAGAGAAAAGAGGAATTGGAATGTCTTCCAAGGCAGTATTAGATATCAATGATAAACCGAGTGCTGGTCAATTAATTACGTTTAGTTTCCAACATATGTTTGCGATGTTCGGTTCAACAATTTTAGTACCTAAATTAGTTGGGTTAAGCCCAGCTATTGCATTATTAACAAGTGGGATTGCAACAATTATTTTCTTATTTGTTACACAATTTAAAGTACCTGCATACTTAGGATCTTCATTTGCATTTATTTCACCGATTATTTTAGTTGCGGGGTTATCGGAAGCAGGGGTATCGGTAAATCCAGGAAATGCGATGATCGGGGCTATGCTCGTCGGTTTGGTTTATGCGATTGTCGCGTTAATCATTTGGAAAACAGGTTACAAGTGGTTAATGAATATATTACCTCCAATCGTTGTAGCACCAGTTATTATCGTCATTGGATTAGGCTTATCATCAACAGCAGTAAATATGGCGATGAACGTCAATGGAGAATACAGCGGCAAGCATTTCTCGGCGGCAATGGTAACATTAATTGCAGCGATTATCTTTAATGTCTATTTTAAAAACATTTTAAGTGCGATGCCAATTTTACTTGGTATTATTGTTGGATACATTTACTCCATATTCATAGGAATTATTGATTTCACAGCAGTTAAGGAAGCAGAATTCTTCCAGCTACCAGATTTCTTAATTCCGGGTGTGCATTATGATTTCAATATTACAGGGGCGATTTTCCTTGGTATGGTACCGATTGTAATTGTGACGATTTCAGAGCACATCGGTCACCAACTAGTGTTGGGGAAAGTTGTCAATCGCAACTATATTAAAAGCCCTGGTTTACACCGATCATTATTAGGAGATGGGTTAGGGACATTCGCTTCAGCAATTATCGGTGGTCCACCAAAAACTACATATGGAGAAAATATCGGCGTACTAGCAATTACTCGTGTATATTCTGTCTATGTTATTTTAGGTGCTGCGGTTGTAGCCATTATTGTATCCTTCTCAGGTCAGTTAATGGCCATTATCGAAACAATTCCAACAGCTGTTCTTGGCGGGATTTCAATTTTATTATTCGGTATTATCGCATCAAGTGGTTTACGTATGCTAGTAGAGAACAATGTAGACTTCGGTAATAATCGTAACATGGTTATTTCTTCCGTAATCTTAGTAATCGGAATTGGCGGAGCGGCATTACGCTTTACAGAGAGCTTTGCCATTGAAGGAATGGCGTTAGCCGCTATCATCGGGGTAATTTTAAACTTAGTGTTACCTGGTCGTGAAGTGGTCCAACAAGATATTTATGAAACAGAAGAATAGTACCTTTTAACTTTGTCCAGAGAGGCAATAAAGGGGATGGCAGGTAAAGGCGTGTGGGAAAAAACCAACATGCTTAGCTTGTCACACCTTTAAAGCCTCGCAAATTGCTGCGAGGCTTTTATTCATAAAATGGACATGAATGTCTTACAATAGGCAAGCATAACTAAAATATTCACAATATAATGGAATTAACCAAAATACATGCAATTCGAACTGTTATGTATTTTCAAAATCGGAGGCGCGAGCATGAAAAATTTATTGTCGATGGAATATTTATCGAACGAGGAAATCCTAGCGATTTTAGATCGAGCACAAGACTTCGAAAATGGAATGGAGCCACAGCTTAAGCGCTCGTATAATGTAGCCAATCTTTTCTTTGAACCAAGTACACGTACAAAAACAAGCTTTGAAATGGCTGAACGACGCGTAGGTTGTACGGTTATCCCATTTGACGCAGGATTTTCAAGTACGACAAAGGGCGAAACGATGTACGACACGGTCAAAACATTAGAAATGATTGGGATCGATGCGGTAGTCATTCGCGATAAGGAAGATGAATACTACAACGAATTATTAGAAGGTATTACTTGTGCAGTCATTAATGCGGGAGATGGTGCGGGTCAACATCCATCACAAAGTTTGCTAGACCTCTATACGATTCGCAAAGAGTTTGGCAAGTTCGAAGGTTTAAATATTACAATTGTCGGTGATATTTCACATAGTCGTGTCGCAAAATCAAATGCGACTGCACTAAAGCGTTTAGGGGCAAATATTCGATTCTTATGTCCTCCAGCATGGGCAGGCGATTTTGAAGCAGCACATAGTTGGGATGAAGTGTTAACAGATAGCGATGTCATCATGCTGTTGCGTATTCAGCACGAACGTCATTCAGTAAGTAAAAACTTCTCAAAAGAAAGTTATCATGAAGAATTTGGCTTAACTCCAGCACGTGAAAAGCGAATGAAGGACGGTGCCATCATTATGCACCCTGCACCGGTAAATCGTGATGTAGAAATCGCGGACGAGCTAGTTGAATGTGAACGATCAAGAATTTTTGAACAAGTTCGAAATGGCGTGTTCACACGAATGGCGATTGTAGAAACAATTTTGAAAGGAAGAGAATAAATGACAACAGTACTTCAAAACGTAAAGCTATTAAACGAACAAGGTGAATTAGTAGTTTCTTCTATTATAATGGAGAACGGTAAAATTGTTTCAATCGGTGGGGATATTCCGAATGGAGCTGAAGTAATTGACGGAAAAGGTCACTTTGCTTCACCAGGCTTTGTCGATGTGCATACGCATTTACGTGAGCCGGGCTTTGAGCATAAGGAAACGATTGCAACAGGGACCGCTTCCGCAGCAAAGGGTGGCTTTACTACAATCTGCGCGATGCCAAATACGAAACCTGTACCAGATTCAATCGAAAACATGCAACTAATTAATGGACTCATTAAAGACAGCGCGGTTATTCGCGTATTACCATATGGCTCGCTAACTAAGGATATTTCAGGAGAAGTGCGCACAGATATGGCAGAGCTAAAAGCAAATGGTGCAGTAGCATTCTCAGATGATGGGGTTGGTATTCAGCTTGCGTCAACAATGTATGAGCAAATGCAACAAGCGGCAAAACTAGACGCAGTAGTTGTCGCGCACTGTGAAGATAACTCATTAATTTATGATGGCGTCATGCATGAAGGGACGCGTAATAAAGAGCTGGGCTTACCAGGGATTCCATCAATCTGTGAATCTGTGCAAATCGCACGTGACGTTTTATTAGCAGAGGCAGCAGGTGCTCGCTACCATGTCTGTCACGTATCAACAAAAGAATCGGTTCGTGCGGTGCGTGATGCCAAGGCAGCCGGTATTAAAGTGACAGCTGAGGTTTGTCCACACCATTTATTATTAGAAGAAATGGATATTCCATCAGATGATGCAAACTGGAAAATGAACCCACCATTACGTGCACTAGATGATAAAGATTCATTACACGCAGCATTATTAGACGGAACAATTGACTGCATCGCAACAGATCATGCACCACATACAGTAGAAGAAAAATGCTGTGGCATGGTGGGCGCACCATTCGGTATTGTTGGCTTTGAAACGGCCTTCCCATTACTATATACAAGCTTTGTAGAAACAGGGAAGTGGACATTAAAGCAATTAGTGGATTGGATGAGTGTGAAGGCAGCTGAAATTTTTGACTTACCCTATGGTACATTAGCAGAAGGCGCTTCAGCGGACATCGTATTAATCGACCTTGAAAAAGAACAAACAGTTGATGCAGAAGGCTTCGTATCAAAAGGACGCAACACACCATTCAACGGTTGGGTAGCAAAAGGCTGGCCAGTAGTAACGATTTTTGAAGGCAACATCGTATATCAGGAGGCGGAATAATGAAGAAGCGTTTATTAATTTTAGAAGACGGTACTGTATTTACAGGAACAGCATTTGGTAGCGACGAGGCGAGCCAAGGGGAAGTAGTATTCACAACAGGTATGACAGGATATCAAGAAACATTGTCTGACCCTTCTTTCTATGGTCAAATCGTAACATTAACATACCCATTAATCGGGAACTACGGGATTAACCGTGACGATTTTGAAGCGATTGCACCAGCGATTCGTGGCTTCGTAGTTCGTGAATTAGCAGATCAACCTTCGAACTGGCGCTCAGATATGACATTAAACGAATATTTAACATCACAAAATATTCCGGGTATCGAGGGCATTGACACGCGTAAATTAACACGTATTATCCGTGCAAAAGGTGCGGTGCGTGCAATTTTAACAGCAGCAGATGCAGAGGTAAATGTAGATCAAATCGTAGCAGAGCTTCAAGATACGCCTTTCATTACACATCATGTGCGTGAAGTATCTCCAAAAGCAGCATACCCATCACCAGGTCGCGGTAAGCGTGTTGTACTACTAGACTTCGGTATGAAGCACGGAATTTTACGCGAATTAAACAAGCGTGATTGTGACGTAATCGTTGTACCTTACAACACAACAGCAGATCAAATTTTAGCGTTGCATCCAGATGGCATTATGCTTTCAAACGGGCCAGGGAACCCAATGGACGTAACAGAAGGAATTGAAACGATTAAAGGATTAGTCGGAAAAGTACCGATGTTCGGTATTTGCTTAGGCCACCAATTGTTCTCATTAGCTTGTGGTGCAAAATCATTCAAATTGCCATTCGGACACCGTGGCGGCAATCACCCTGTAAAGGATTTACGTACAGGTCGCACAGATTTAACATCGCAAAACCATGGCTATGCAATTGATATTGAATCATTAAAGGATACAGATTTAGAATTAACGCATGTCGCATTAAACGACGGAACATGTGAAGGGGTACGTCATAAAAAGTTCCCAATCTTCACAGTACAATACCATCCAGAAGCTTCACCTGGTCCAGAAGATTCAAATCACTTATTTGACGAGTTTATTGAAATGATGGAAAAAGAAGCAGCAAAGGAGAATCAACATGCCTAAACGTACAGATATAAATACAATTTTAGTAATCGGATCAGGTCCAATTGTTATCGGACAAGCCGCAGAGTTTGACTATGCAGGAACACAAGCATGTCTTTCATTAAAAGAGGAAGGCTACCGTGTTATTTTAATTAACTCAAACCCAGCGACAATTATGACAGATACAGAAATCGCGGATAAAGTATACATCGAGCCAATTTCTTTAGAATTCGTTTCACGTATTTTACGTAAAGAGCGCCCAGATGCTATCCTTTCTACATTAGGTGGTCAAACAGGCTTAAACATGGCAATCGAGCTGGATGAATCAGGTATTTTAGATGAGCTAGGCATCGAAATTTTAGGGACGAAGCTAGATGCAATTCATAAAGCGGAGGACCGTGATTTATTCCGTAACTTAATGTACGAATTAGGTGCACCAGTTCCTGAGTCTGACATCATTCACAATATGGAAGAAGCGAAAAACTTCGTTGCTAAAATCGGTTATCCAGTAATCGTACGTCCAGCATTCACGCTTGGTGGTACAGGCGGCGGTATTTGCTACAACGACCAAGACTTACAAGAAATCGTAACATCCGGCTTAAAATATTCACCAGTAACACAATGCTTACTTGAAAAATCAATTGCAGGCTTTAAAGAAATTGAGTATGAAGTAATGCGTGACGCAGCGGATAATGCCATCGTTGTTTGTAACATGGAAAACTTCGACCCAGTAGGTATTCACACAGGGGACTCCATCGTAGTAGCACCAACACAAACATTATCGGACCGTGAAAATCAAATGCTACGTAATATCTCACTAGATATTATCCGTGCATTAAAAATCGAGGGTGGCTGTAACGTACAATTAGCGTTAGACCCGTACTCATTCCAATACTATGTAATCGAAGTAAACCCACGTGTATCTCGTTCTTCAGCATTAGCGTCAAAAGCAACGGGTTACCCAATCGCAAAATTAGCGGCGAAAATTGCAGTCGGTTTAACATTAGATGAAATCAAAAACCCAGTGACAGGTTCAACATTCGCATGCTTCGAGCCAGCACTTGACTATATCGTAGCGAAAATTCCACGCTGGCCGTTCGATAAATTCGAATCAGCAAAGCGTAACTTAGGCACACAAATGAAGGCAACAGGTGAAGTAATGGCACTTGGCCGTACATTTGAAGAAGCGTTATTAAAGGCAGTTCGTTCATTAGAAACGGGTCATGTACACATCGAAATGAAGCATGCAGAAGATTTAACAGATGCGTGGATCGAAAAGCGTATTAAAAAAGCTGGTGATGAGCGCTTATTCTTCATCGGAGAAGCCCTACGTCGCGGCGTAACAGTAGAGCAAATTCATGAATGGTCAGCAATCGACTTATTCTTCTTAACAAAATTAAAGAAAATCGTCGATATGGAAACGACTTTAACAGAAAACAAAGGCAACAAAGACGTATTACGCACAGCAAAACGTTTAGGTTTTGCTGATAAAAAAGTAGCACAGCTTTGGGAAATGACAGAAGCAGAAGTATACGCATTCCGTAAAGAAAACGGCATTATCCCAGTGTACAAAATGGTCGATACATGTGCAGCAGAATTCGAATCAAACACACCATACTTCTATGGTACATACGAAGAGGAAAATGAATCAATCAAAACAGACAAACCATCTGTTGTTGTACTAGGTTCAGGTCCAATCCGTATCGGACAAGGGGTAGAGTTCGACTATGCAACAGTACACTCTGTATGGGCAATACAAGAGGCAGGCTATGAAGCAATTATTATTAACTCAAATCCAGAAACAGTATCTACAGACTTCTCGATTTCAGATAAGTTATACTTCGAGCCATTAACAATTGAAGACGTCATGCACATTATCGATTTAGAGCAACCAATCGGTGTCGTAGTCCAATTTGGTGGTCAAACAGCGATTAACTTAGCAGATAAACTAGAAGCAAATGGCGTGAAAATTTTAGGGACATCTTTAGAAGATATCGATCGTGCAGAAAACCGCGACAAATTCGAAGCAGCATTACAGCAATTAGAGATTCCACAACCACCAGGAGATACAGCGACTTCAGTACAAGGTGCCGTTGCCATTGCTGAAAAATTAGGCTTCCCAGTATTAGTTCGCCCATCTTATGTACTAGGTGGACGTGCGATGGAAATTGTCTATAATATGGATGAATTAGTGCACTATATGGAGCACGCAGTAGAAGCATCTCCAGATCACCCGGTACTAGTTGACCGCTATTTAACTGGACAAGAAATCGAAGTAGATGCGATCTGTGATGGTGAAAACGTGTTAATCCCAGGTATTATGGAACACGTAGAACGCGCAGGGGTTCACTCAGGTGACTCAATCTCTGTCTACCCACCACAAAAATTAACGGATGCACAAAAAGAAACACTTGTTGACTACACAACACGTTTAGCAAAAGGCCTTGGCATTATCGGCTTAATGAACATCCAATATGTAATGAGCGAGGGCAATATTTACGTGATCGAAGTCAACCCACGATCTTCACGTACAGTACCGTTCTTAAGTAAAATTACGAATATCCCAATGGCCAACATCGCAACAAAAGCGATTTTAGGACAATCGATCTTAGAGCAAGGATACCAAGCTGGTTTAGCGCCTGAAAAACAAGGTGTATTCGTAAAAGTACCTGTATTCTCATTTGCAAAATTACGTCGCGTAGACATTACATTAGGGCCTGAAATGAAATCTACAGGTGAGGTAATGGGGAAAGATGCGACTTACGAAAAAGCGTTATATAAAGGCTTCGTAGCTGCAGGTATGGAAATTAAAACACATGGCACAATCCTGTTCACAGTATCTGACAAAGATAAAGAAGAAGCAGTAAGCCTAGCAAAACGCTTCTCTACAGTTGGTTACCGTATTGTTGCAACAGAAGGTACGGCAAAACTATTTGAAGCAAACGGTGTGAAAACAGATGTTGTCGATAAAATCGGCGGCAAAGGCAAAACATTATTAGATATGATCCAAAACGGAGAAGCACAATTCGTTGTCAACACATTAACAAAAGGTAAGCAGCCAGCGCGTGATGGCTTCCGTATCCGTCGTGAATCAGTAGAAAATGGCGTGCCTTGCTTAACATCACTAGATACAGCAGAAGCGATGTTACGTGTAATTGAATCAATGACATTTACAGCAGAAGAAATGCCAAAAGCGGAGGTAGTACACTAATATGATGCGTCAAGAGAAAATGACAGTAGTTGCGCAGGCACAAATTGCGACGAACATTTTCGAATTGACACTACAAGGACAACTGGTTCAGGACATGACGCCTGGCCAGTTTGTTCATGTAAAAGTGTCGGATACATTCGAGCCTTTATTACGTCGTCCAATTAGTATCGCCAATGTCGATAAGGAAAAAAATGAATTTACAATGATTTACCGAGCGGAAGGGCGCGGTACGAAGTTTTTAGCAACAAATCGTGAAGGTCAAATCGTGGATGTACTTGGCCCACTCGGTAACGGCTTCCCGGTTGAAGCGGCACAGCCGGGTCAAACCGCATTATTAGTAGGCGGTGGAATTGGTGTACCGCCATTACATGAGCTATCAAAACAGTTGAATGCGCGCGGTGTGAAAACAATCCACGTACTAGGCTTCCAATCTGAGGATGTATGCTTCTATGAAGACCAGTTCACAGCACTTGGGGACACATACTATGCAACAGTGGATGGATCAAAAGGAACAAAGGGCTTTGTCACAACGGTGTTTGATGAAGTAAAGCCAGAGTTCGACGTCTTTTATTCATGTGGTCCACTACCGATGCTACGTGCATTAGAAGGATACTATCCAGAAAAAGAAGGCTATTTATCATTTGAAGAGCGCATGGGCTGCGGCATTGGTGCTTGCTTTGCCTGTGTTTGTGATACGACAGATAAAATTGAAAAAGATTACGTCAAAGTGTGCTCAGACGGGCCCGTATTCCCGAAAGGAGTTGTGGCATTATGAGCCGTTTAAACTTACAATTACCAGGATTAGAACTGAAAAATCCAATCATGCCAGCTTCAGGCTGCTTCGGATTTGGTCGCGAGTATGCGCAGCTTTATGATCTATCAAAGCTTGGCGCCATTATGATTAAAGCAACAACTGTTGAAACACGCAAAGGGAATCCAACACCACGTGTCGCAGAAACATCAGCAGGAATGTTAAATGCAATCGGCTTACAAAACCCTGGAATCGATAAAGTAATGGGCGAGGAGCTAAAGTTTTTAGAAGGCTATGATGTGCCGATTATTGCCAATGTTGCCGGAACAGAAGTAGCCGATTATGTTGAAGTTGCAGCACGTATTTCAAAAGCACCGAACGTGAAAGCATTAGAATTAAATATCTCTTGCCCGAACGTAAAATGTGGGGGCATTCAATTTGGTACCGACCCAGAAACGGCAAAAGAGCTTACAGCAGCTGTAAAAGCAGCCTCAAGTGTGCCGGTTTATGTAAAATTATCACCAAATGTCACGAATATTGTCGATATTGCAAAAGCAGTTGAAGCAGGTGGCGCGGACGGAATTACGATGATTAATACCCTTGTTGGCATGCGTTTAGATGAGCGTACAGGGAAACCAGTGATTGCCAATGGGACAGGTGGATTATCAGGTCCGGCAATTAAACCAGTAGCCATTCGTATGGTTTACGACGTGTATAAAGCGGTCAATATCCCGATTATTGGTATGGGCGGTGTTACTTGCGCACAAGACGTCATTGATTTCATGTCTGCAGGTGCTTCAGCGGTTGCGGTTGGGACTGCCAACTTTGTCGATCACTTCGTATGTCCAACGATTATTGACGAATTGCCAAATACATTAGACGCATTAGGGGTTACGCATATTTCAGAAATTATCGGAAGGAGCCATCACTAATGTTAAATACAAAACCGATTATTGCTTTAGACTTTCCTGGGGAACAGGATGTCATGAACTTTTTAGCGCAATTTGATGAGAAGTTATTCGTTAAAATTGGGATGGAGTTATATATGCAGGAAGGTCCATCAATCGTAGAGAAAGTCAAAGAACAAGGGCATGATATTTTCCTTGATTTAAAATTACATGATATTCCAAATACAGTGAAATCGGCAATGAAGGGCTTAGCTCGCTTAGGTGTAGATTTAGTCAACGTACATGCTGCAGGTGGACGACCAATGATGGAGGGCGCGCTTGAAGGCTTAGAGGCAGGAACGCCAGCGGGTAAATCACGTGCTGCGTTAATTGCGGTTACACAATTAACATCAACAACAGAGCAGCAAATGCAACAAGAGCAAAAAATTGCGTTAACGCTTAATGAATCGGTTTTACATTATGCACAGTTAACGAAACAGGCCGGTCTTAATGGGGTTGTGTGCTCTGTACATGAAGCAAATGCGATTCGTGAAATTTGCGGAGAAGACTTTTTACGTGTCACACCGGGTATTCGTATGCTGGGTGGAGAAGCGCATGATCAAAAGCGTATTGCAACGCCAGATGGAGCCAAAAAAGATGGCTCATCATTAATTGTTGTAGGGCGTGCGATTACAGGTGCACCTAACCCTGTTACTGCATATAAAGAAGTTTGTAAATTATGGGAGGCAAAATAAAATGTCATTACAAAAAGAAATTGCACATGCTATGTTACAAGTAGGAGCTGTTGAATTAAACCCAACGGATCTTTTCACATGGGCTTCAGGAATTCAATCACCAATTTATTGTGATACACGATTAACGATTTCGGATCCAAAAATCCGTAAGCAATTAGCAAGTGGTCTAGCATCTTTAATTCAAGAAAATTTTGCAGAGTGTGAGGTTGTAGCGGGTACAGCAACAGCTGGTATACCACATGCAGCTTGGGTGTCGGATATTTTAGAATTACCAATGGTATATGTGCGTTCAAAGGCAAAGGAACATGGCCGTGGGAACCAAATCGAAGGGAAATATGCAGCTGGTCAAAAGGTTGTAGTAGTTGAAGATATTGTTTCGACAGGTGGTTCTTCGATTACAGCGGTAGAAGCATTGCGCGCAGCAGGCTGTGAAGTACTTGGTGTTGTATGTGTATACACGTACAATTTACCAAAAGCAGAAGAAGCCTTTGAAGCTGCGGGCGTGAAATATGTTTCATTAACAAATTTTGATTATTTAATTGAAGCAGCAAATGAATCTGGTACCATTTCAGAAAATCAAATTCCTTTCCTAAAAAATTGGCATAAAGATTTAAAAGAAGGTAAATTAAACTAAATAAATATTAAAAATATTCAAAAACGTGTGAAGTATAAAAAAATATACTTTACACGTTTTTATTATAGTTATATAATTCCCTTATAAAAATATTCAGTTTTTTTAAAACTGAAGTTTAATATTTTAACTCGATTTTAAACTTTCTTGAAAAAATGCTAGTTGATTTTATTCACTTAATTGAGCAAAACTGCGTATTTAAGCCTAATTTTTAGATTAAATTATCGGAAAATTTAAATTTTAAAGAATAGTTTGCTATTAGTGAGAGAAAAATGTTAAATTAGAATAGTTAGAAAGTTTAATGATTGACATTAAAAAAGATTTATGGATAATTTATATTTAGAAACCATAATTTACATATTATTCATAAAATTGAGTTTGAGCTTTAGAGAAGTCTAAATAATAGATCGAGATTAGCAGAGTTGGTTAGGTGAATAAAGAAAGGAGCGATTATTTAATGTCTACGACGAATGAATTATTAACAATTCGTAATTTACGTACGAGCTTCAGAATTAAAGATACTTACTATCCAGCAGTAGACAATGTTTCATTAACGCTTCGCAAAAATGAGATTTTGGCTATCGTGGGAGAATCTGGTTGTGGCAAAAGTACGTTAGCGACATCGATTGTTGGTTTACACAATTCGATTTCAACAAAAGTGGAAGGCGAAATTTTATACAACAATCAAAACTTAGTAAATTTAACGGAAGACCAATTTAACAAACTACGAGGAAATGATATCGGTTTCATTTTCCAAGATCCGTTATCAGCATTAAACCCATTAATGCGCATCGGTGAGCAAATTGAGGAAGGGTTAGTTTATCATACGAAACTAACGAAGCAAGAACGTGGGAAACGCGTACTCGAGTTATTAGATCAGGTAGGTATTCCGCATGTAGAACGCGTTGCTCGTCAATTCCCTCACCAATTATCTGGTGGTATGCGTCAACGTGTCATGATTGCCATAGCTTTATCGGGTAAGCCAGCAATCATCATTGCCGATGAACCAACAACAGCACTTGACGTAACGATTCAAGCACAAATTTTAGATTTACTAAAATCGCTCCAAGATGAAATTCAATCAGGCATTATTTTAATTACGCATGACTTAGGGGTCGTTGCTGAAGTAGCGGACCGAGTAGCTGTAATGTATGCTGGCCAAGTAATCGAGGAAGCACCGGTAGTAGAATTATTTAGAAATCCGAAGCATCCATATACAAGATCATTACTGAATTCGATTCCGCAATCCCATAGTGAAAGTGAGAAATTAGAAGTCATTAAAGGTATGGTTCCTTCGTTAACGAAATTAGATCGTGAAGGGTGTCGCTTTTCACCACGTATTCCGTGGATTCCAGCATCAGCACATGAAGCAAACCCACAGCTTCATGAAATTGCACCGGGGCATCTTGTACGCTGCACTTGCTGGAAAGAATTCCACTTTGAGGATGAGGAAGGGAGCATAAATCGATGAGTTTCATGCAAGTAAAAGATTTAAAGGTTCACTATCCTATCCGAGGTGGCTTTTTCAATACAGTAGTTGACCATGTATACGCTGTTGACGGTGTCACAATGGAATTTGAACGTGGTAAAACATACGGTTTAGTTGGAGAGTCTGGTTCAGGTAAATCGACAACAGGTAAAGCGATTATTGGTTTAGAGAAAATTACAAATGGTAGCATCATTTATGAAGGACAAGATGTAACGAACTCTCGCCGTAAACGTGATTCAGCTTATAACCGCGATATCCAAATGATTTTCCAAGATTCACATTCTAGTATGAATCCGCGTAAACGTGTATTAGATATTTTAGCAGAGCCAATTCGTAACTTTATGAAATTGTCTCCGCAAGAAGAGCGTAAACGCATTAATGAATTACTGGCGATTGTCGGGATGTCTGAAGAGGTATTATTAAAATATCCACATGAATTCTCTGGTGGTCAAAAGCAACGATTAGGGATTGCGCGTGCCGTAGCATGTAATCCGAAAATGATTATTGCCGATGAGCCAGTATCGGCACTTGATTTATCCGTTCAAGCACAAGTTTTAAACTTTATGAAGGATATTCAAGAGCAATATGGAATTAGTTACTTATTCATCTCACATGATTTAGGGGTAGTGCGTCATATGTGTGACCACATTTCAATCATGTATAAAGGTCGATTTGTTGAAACGGGTAAACGTGAAGATATTTACGATAATCCACAGCATATTTATACGAACCGTCTCTTATCTGCTATACCTGATATTGAGCCAGAAACACGAATTGAGCGTAAATTAGAGCGCCAAAAGGTGGAGGCGGCTTATCGTGAAGAGCAGCATAAATATTATGATAAGGATGGCAAAGTATATCCTTTAAAAGCAGTTTCAGATACGCATAAAGTAGCCATGTCTGAAAATGAAAAGGAGCGTGTCTAGTATGTGGAAAACAATCGTCCGTCGTGTGTTAATCATGATTCCGCAGCTATTTATTTTAAGTCTCCTAATCTTCATATTAGCGAAGCAAATGCCTGGGGATCCATTTACAGGTTTAATTACACCGGAAACGGACCCGAACGTAATTGAAGAATTACGTATTAAAGCGGGATTCTATGATCCGTGGTATGTACAGTACTACAACTGGATTGCCAATGCAGCACAAGGCGACTTTGGTCAGTCTTATACATTTAAAAAACCGGTTGCAGATATTATTGGTGACCGTGCAATGAACACGCTATTACTATCATTACTTAGTGTTATTTTCTTATATGCATTAGCAATTCCACTAGGTGTATTAGCGGGACGTTACCAAGATTCGTTTTTAGATAAATCAATCGTACTATACAGCTTTATTTCTTATGCGATTCCGACGTTCGTATTATCATTAATCTTTGTTTATGTTTTTGGTTATCGTTTAATGTGGTTCCCAACAAATGGTACGGTTGATGTTGGTGTCGACCCAGGGACTTTAGAATATTACTGGAATAGATTCTATCATTTACTATTGCCCGCAGGAACTTACGCATTATTAGGTACGACAGGCGTTATCCAATATTTACGTACAGAAATTATCGATTCAAAAACGATGGATTACGTAAAAACAGCTCGTAGTAAAGGGATTCCGATGAAGAAAGTGTACTCACGTCATATCTTCCGTAACTCATTGTTACCAATTGCAGCCTTTTTAGGATTCACAATTACTGGATTACTTGGTGGCTCGATTTTCATCGAAACGGTATTCGCCTATCCGGGTATGGGGAAATTATTTATCGAATCAATTTCTGCCCGTGACTATAGTGTAATTACAGCATTAGTAATGTTATATGGCTTCTTAGCATTATTAGGTAGTCTATTATCCGATATTATTTTAAGTATTGTCGATCCGCGAATTCGCATAGACTAATTAATTAATAATGACTAAGGAGAGGTGATTTTAATCATGGAAAATAAAAAAGATCAAACTGTAGAAAAATTAGAATCTCAAAGCTCTCCGCCAACTGGTATTCAAGTTATTTTGCGAGAGTTTAAGAAGGATAAATTAGCACTAGGCTCATTTATATTCATCGTATTATTAATGGTAGCCGTTCTAGTATTATCATTTGTGATTGATCAAGCAGCTGTAATGAAAATTCAATTATTAGAGCGTTTCACTGAGCCGGGAGTTAATGGTTATGTACTCGGGGCTGATGAGGCTGGACGAGATATGTTTGGTCAGTTAATCATCGGTGCGAAAAACTCCATTTTAATTGCGGTGGCCATTACAATTATTGCAAACTTTGTAGGGATTGCCCTTGGGATTATCATGGGCTATTATGGTGGATTTATCGATAACTTCTTCATGCGTATTATTGATTTCTTCATCACATTACCAACAACAATGATCATTATCGTAGTTGTAACAATCATTCCGTCATATGGCATTATGGATTTGATTTTTATTATCGCAGCATTTCAATGGATGGGGACGGCCCGACTTGTGCGTTCAAAAGCGCTGTCGGAAGCACGTCGTGACTATATTAGTGCCTCTAAAACAATGGGTACAAGTGATTTCGCGATCATGTTTAAAGGGCTATTACCAAACTTAAGTTCTCTACTAATCGTTGAAGTGACACTTAGCTTCGCGGGTAACGTAGGGATTGAAACAGGTCTTTCATTCTTAGGTTTCGGATTACCACCATCAACACCAAGTTTAGGAACTTTAGTAAGTTATGCCATGAACCCGATTATTTTATCGAGTAAATGGTGGGTATGGTTGCCTGCATCGATCTTAATTTTAGTGATGATGCTTGGTATAAATTATGTCGGTCAAGCGTTACGACGTGCAGCTGACGCAAAACAACGTTTAGGATAAAAAGGGAGGAAAAACGAATGATGAAAAAGAAAGGCTTAATGCTTACAACAGTATTCGCATCTGCTTTAGCACTTGCTGCATGTGGTGGAGACGACAAAGAGACAACAGAAAAACCTACAGGTGGTACTACTGACACAGGTACTGAAGAAAACACAACGGACAAAGGCGGTTCTACTGCTGAATCACCAACATTACCAATGAGTGTTGAAAATGAAGGGGAAGCAATCGATGGTGGTACATTACAATTCGCTTTAGTAACAGATTCTCCATTCTCGGGCGTTTTATTAGCTGAATTATATGAAAACGCATATGATGCAGATGTTATGGACTTCATGACAAACTCAATTTTCGATACAGATGGTGACTTCTTAATCACAGATGAAGGTATCGCAAAATTAGATGTTGATGCGGATAATAACAAAGTAACCGTAACAATCCAACATGATGTGAAGTGGTCTGATGGTACACCATTAACTGCTGATGACATCATTTATTCTTATGAAATCATTGGTCACAAAGATTATACGGGTATCCGTTATGATGGCGACTTCCAAAACATCATCGGTGCTAAGGAATATAAAGCAGGTACTGCAGATTCAATCTCTGGTATTAAAAAAATCGATGATAAAACAGTAGAAATCTCAATGACAAAAGTATCACCAGCAATTTATTCTGGTGGTGACGGTTTATGGGGCTATGCTGCACCTAAACATCAATTAAAGGATATTCCAGTTAAGGATTTAATTTCTTCTGAAGCAGTTCGTAAAAATCCTGTAACTTTAGGGCCATTCAAATTAGATAAATTAGTAGATGGTGAGTCTGTACAGTATGTTGCCAATGAAAACTACTGGAGAGGCGCTCCAAAATTAGATAAAGTCGTATTACAAGTAGTACCATCTACTTCAATTGGTGAAGCATTACGTACAGGTCAATATGATATGGTATCTTCTTACCAAACAACGCAATACGACGGGATTAAAGATTTAGAAAACATTTCAATTTTAGCGCGTCCTGAATTAGCATACTCTTACCTTGGCTTCAAAGTAGGTAAATGGGATTCTGCTGCAGGCGATACTGGCTTAAACGTAACTGACGAAAATGCAAAAATGAATAATAAACAATTACGTCAAGCAATCGCTTATGCGATGGACGTTGAATCGGTAACAGAGAAGTTCTACCAAGGCTTACGTTCTCGTGCAACTTCTTTAATTCCACCAGCATTCTCGACATTCCATGACAACACGTTATCTGGGTATAACTATGATCCAGAAAAAGCAAAAGCTTTATTAGATGAAGCTGGCTATAAAGACGTTGATGGTGATGGCATTCGTGAAGACGCAAAAGGTGAGAAATTCTCAATCAAGATGGCAGGTATGTCTGGTTCAGATACAGACGAAGCAATCGTAGAATACTACCGTCAAAACTGGAAAGAGGTAGGCTTAGATGTACAGTTAACAACTGGCCGTTTAATCGAGTTCAACAGCTTCTACGATAAAGTAAAAGCAGATGATCCAGAAATCGATATGTTCATGGCTGCTTGGGGTACTGGTACAAACCCATCTCCACTTGGCTTATACGGTGAAGCATCTGCATTCAACTATAGCCGTTATGTAACACCAGAATTACAAACATTATTAGCTGCAATCGATTCGAAAGATGCGATTGACCCAGCTGTACGTGCGGATGCATTCCGTGCTTGGGAAGAGTATATGTTCGACGAAGCAACAACAGTTCCAACATACTTCCGTACAGAAATCTTACCAGTCAACAAGCGTGTTAAAAACTTTGACGCTTCGTATGATGGTGGTACGAAATGGCATGAAATTGAGTTAACAGCTGACGCACCAATTAAATAATATGTGAACATCGAAACCACCTAGGTTGATCTTAGGTGGTTTTTTTCTGTTAATTGCTTTCTATTATTATCCGATTTTAGAATGTTGTAACTTTATTTTCTCTCTAAAGAAGGTATTTTCTCTATTGATGTAGAATATTGTTATGTCTACAAAAATGATACGTACATACAAGTTATTTCGTTTTTGAGGCAGTGCTCTAAGTTGGGAGTATACATCACAAAGGGAATAATAAAGGAGGAAAATGGAATGGATGCGACATTAAATGCAAGAATTCGTCACAGCGGGCTAGAGGGGAAAATTGTATCAGCTGAAACAGCAGCTTCATGGATTCAAGATGGTATGATTGTTGGGATGAGTGGCTTTACACGTGCAGGGGATGCAAAAACCGTGCCATTAGCGCTTGTTGAAAAGGCAAAGCAAGAAAAATTCCAAATTGATGTTTATACAGGGGCATCACTTGGACCAGAAGTGGACCAATTAATGGCCGAAGCAGGTATTATTCGCAAGCGTGCACCTTATCAAGGCGATGCAGCAATCCGAAAATTAATTAATACTGGACAAGTATTGTATTCTGATATGCATTTATCACATAATGCTGAATTATTTCGTCAAGGCATTCTTGGACCAATTGATTTCGCGATTGTCGAAGCGACTGCAATTACCGAGGATGGCATGATTATTCCAACAACTTCAATTGGAAATACGCCAATTATTGTGCAAATGGCAAAGGAAGTCATTATCGAATTAAACCCAGAACAGCCGAATTTAGAAGGCATTCATGATATTTATTTACCAGGACCACAGGGCGAGCGTGATCCAATCCCATTATTAACAGCAAGTGATCGTATTGGTACGACAGGGATTCCGGTCGATATCAATAAAATTAAGGGCATTGTTCATTCAACGATTAAGGATGCGCCGTCATTAATTGTGCAGCCCGATGAAGAAACAGAGCAAATCGCACAGCATTTATTAACGTTTTTACGTGATGAAATTAAAGCTGGACGCTTACCGAAAAACTTATTACCTTTACAGTCAGGGGTAGGTTCCGTAGCCAATGCGGTATTGAACGGCTTCTTAAATTCAGAGTTTGAAGAGCTAGAAATTTATTCAGAAGTGTTACAAGATGCGGTATTCCATTTACTTGATGCCAACAAAGTAAAAATCGCTTCTGGTACTTCGATAACATTAAGTGAAGAGTGTGGCAATAAAGTTTATGGCAATATCGATCATTATAAGGACCGTTTAGTATTGCGCCCGCAAGAAATTTCAAACCACCCTGAAGTAATTCGTCGTATCGGTATTATTGCGATTAATACAGCACTTGAAGTGGATATTTATGGTAATGTGAACTCAACACATGTCAATGGAACACATATGATGAACGGGTTAGGCGGTTCAGGAGATTTCACGCGTAATGCACGTATCGGAATTTTTGTCACAAAATCCTATGCAAAAGGTGGCGATATTTCTTCTATCGTGCCAATGGTTGCCCATCATGACCATACAGAGCATGATGTTGATGTTATTGCGACAGAGCAGGGGATTGCGGATTTACGCGGAATGGCTCCCAAAGAGCGCGTAAAAGCTATTATCGAAAACTGTGTGCATCCAGACTTTAAAGAAGCGTTGTGGGAGTATTACAATAGCGCGGTTGAAAAAACAGGAAATGCCCATACGCCACATGATTTAGAAAAAGCATTGTCGTGGCATGTAAACTACCAAAAAAATAAAACGATGAAGCAATAAGGGAACGAGCGCACTCAATGGAACTGAGTGCGCTCGTTTTATTACTTTTTAAGCTGCATGACAACGGCTTCATCAGGTGTGACAAATAGAGTTTTTTGTTCAAAATAAATGACAAATCCAGGTTTTGAACCATTGGGCTTTTTCACATGACGGATTTCTGTGTAGTCTACTGGAACAGAGGCCGATTCACGAGCCTTACTGAAATAGGCACTTAACATCGCTGCTTCATTGAGTGTTGTCTCATCCGGATTTTCGGAATGGATGACAACATGGGAGCCAGGAATATCCTTTGTGTGGAGCCAAATTTCGTTGCGCTTGCCGATTTTAAATGTTAAATAATCATTTTGCTTATTGTTTTTCCCGACCGAAATGGCTGTACCGGTAGAAGAAATAAACTTTTCAGGCTCAGGCTTTGTCGGTTTCTTTTTGCGTTTTGCATGGCGTAAACGGAGTAGCCCCTGCTCTGCAAGTTCTTCACGAATTTCTTCAATATCAGCTGGAGAGGCTTGTTGTACTTGCTGCGCGAGCATTTCTAAATAGTTGATATCATCCGTTGTTTTTGCCTGCTGCTCTTCAATCATGATAAGGGCTGTTTTGGCTTTATTGTATTTCGTATAGTAGCTTTGCGCATTTTCAATCGGTGTTTTACGCGGGCTAATCGGAATACGTACTTTTTCGGCTGTTTCACTGTAATAGTTTTCGACATCTACATATTCCGCGCCCTTTGCAAAATTGTAAAGATTGGCCATTAGGAGTTCCCCATACAGTTGGTATTGCTCTAAATTTTGTGCGCGTTCGAAATCCTTTTGTAATTTCTTTTGTTTCAGCTTTAATTTATTTAACTCGTTTTGTAGCCAACGCTCTAAATCACCCGCCTGTTGTTTGACACGGTCACGCGCTGCACGTGCAAAGAAGACACGATCGAGCAGTTCGCCTAGTGTATTGTAATGTGTCACTGTGCCCTGTAGATGCGTTAGATGGGTTGGGGAGAAGTAGCTTTTGCCGTCTTGCTCCACATATGTTGGTTGAGCGGTTGTGACGATTTCATTCATCAATTGGCGCACAGCTGTCACAGGCGCTTCTGTCGTTAAGCGATGTAAAAGCTCGTTGGCATGTAATGGTGAAAAGCCAGCGAATTTTTCAATTAGCTCCTTTGCTGTTAGCTGTTGCGTAAATGTTTGGTTTAGTTCTTCATCGGATAAACTCGTTAATGATAATTTGTCCTGCTTAGGTGGCTCAATATACGTTTGGCCGGGCAATACCGTACGATAGCTATTTACCGATGGCGGTAGATGCTTCAAGCTATCAATAATCGTATGAGTCTCGGCATCAATTAATAGGAGGTTACTATGACGCCCCATAATTTCAATCACAAGCTTGCGTTTTACTGCATCCCCGATTTCGTTTTTACTGTCGATATCAAATGTAATAACACGCTCAAAGCCTTGCTGTGTGATGTCCGAAATAAAGCCACCCTCGATATGCTTACGTAAGAGCATGCAAAACATCGGAGGGTCTGCTGGGTTTTCGATTGTTTGCTCGGTCATGTGTACGCGAGAATAAGAAGGATGAATCGAAAATAATAGTTTTTTATTTGCCCCAGCAGCGCGGATTTGTAAGACTACTTCAAGCGCGTTTGGTTGGTAAATTTTGGTGATACGTCCAGATATGAGTGTTTGTAATTCTTTGCTTATTGAACGTGTAAATAATCCGTCAAATGCCATTATTGATTCCTCTTTCGTTTCGTTAAATTCATTGTGTATTTATCATACCATTTTTTAGCGTCCATGCTGTAACTATAAGAAGTGTCAATTCTTTTCGGTGCAAAATTGAAATGGACTGAAAAATACCATTTTCTCTCTATTCATGCAAAATGTATGGATGATATATAATCGATAACGAAAAGTGAAAGAACATATGCTATAATTGTTTCAATATGCAAAGAAGGATGTGACGAACCTTGGTACGTAGTATGACCGGTTTCGGCAGGGGGGTCACAACAACGAAAAGCTTTCAACTAACGGTTGAAATTCGTGCTGTGAATCATCGTTTTTTAGAGTTGAACACTAAGTTTCCGAAAGAATGGATGGAAGCGGAAGTACTTGCAAAAAAAATGTTGTCGGATGCAGTTTCTCGTGGGAAAATAGATGTTATCGTTTTTCTAAAAGAACTTAAGGATGCCGAGCAAACAATTCAAATAAATTGGTCGCTACTGAATGCCTTTTTACGCGCAAAAGAGGAGCTGGCACAGTCCGTTGCAATGGAAGAGAAATGGACAATGCAAGAAATCGTTAGCCTCGAGCAAGTGCTTCAAATTGAAAAGCTGGAACTTGAACAAGCGCAAATTATAGAAGCTGTGCAATCTGCATTAACAGAGGCCATTTCCAACTTACTTGCGATGCGAGAGCGTGAAGGCAAGCAATTACAACAAGTAATGCTCCAATATAAAACGGAGCTAGAAATGGAAATTGCCCAAATTCGGACGCATGCACCAGCGGCGGTAGTGAAATATCGTGAACGTTTAACTAATCGTTTACAAGAGCTTGCAAGTGGGCAAATAATAGAAGAACGATTATTAACGGAAGTGGCGATTTTCGCAGAGCGTATTGACATTACAGAAGAGCTGGATCGTCTTGAGAGCCATTTTGGTCAATTAGTCGAAACATTAAATGAAGCAAATGCAATCGGTCGGAAATTAGACTTCATCATGCAAGAGATGAATCGTGAAATCAACACAATCGGTTCAAAAAATCAGTCGACGGTTTGTTCTGCAGCAGTTGTCCAAGCAAAAACCATTTTAGAAAAAATGCGAGAACAAGTTCAAAATATTGAATAATAAAAGGAGTTACATATGAATAAGCAACGTGGATTATTAATTGTTTTATCTGGTCCATCAGGCGTTGGTAAGGGAACAGTTCGTAAAGAGCTATTTTCTCAGCCTGACACAAATTACGAATATTCGATTTCCATGACAACGCGAAATCCTCGCGAAGGTGAAGTAGATGGTGTAGACTATTTCTTTAGAACACGTGAGGATTTCGAAGCGTTAATTGAACAAGGAGGGTTACTCGAACATGCCGAGTTTGTTGGCAATTATTACGGTACACCACTAGCTTATGTTCAAGAAACATTAGAGGCAGGTCGTGACGTATTTTTAGAAATAGAAGTACAAGGTGCGGCACAAATTCGTGAAAAGGCACCAGAAGCGTTGTTTATCTTTTTAGCACCACCAAGCATTACCGAGCTAGAGCAGCGTTTAGTTGGCCGCGGTACAGAGACAGAAGACGTCATCGCGCGCCGTATTGCAACTGCTCGTGAAGAAGTAGAAATGATGTCGCTTTATGATTATGTTGTCGAAAATGACCAAGTTCAAAATGCATGTGATAAAATTAATGCTATCATAGTAGCGGAACACTGCCGTCGTGAACGTGTAGAAAAACGCTACTTGTCAATGTTGAGAGGAGAATAAAACTATGTTATACCCATCAGTAGATAAATTAAAAAAACAAATCGATTCTAAATACTCATTAGTGAGCTTAGCATCCAAGCGTGCGCGTCAAATGCAAGAAGAAGGCGGCGAACAGTTAGACAAATACGTTTCGTACAAACCAGTAGGGAAAGCGTTAGAAGAAGTGGCGGCTGGTAAATTACGCAAAGTACAGCAAGATGCTTCAACAGTTTACGAAGACGAAATCTAACGAACAATCCAAATATGTTTGAGTTGAAGCTCCCTTAGAATCTTTCTTTGGGAGCTTATCCTTTGAAAGGGCGGTTATGATGATGAAAAAAAACAATGTTTTATTGTGCGTTTCAGGGGGCATTGCCGTTTATAAAGCAGTGGCACTCGTGAGTAAATTATCGCAAGCTGGGTTGAACGTAAAGGTAATCATGACCGAATCGGCTCGGAAATTCGTGACACCACTCAGCTTTCAAGTGATGTCAAAAAATGATGTGTTTTTTGATACATTCGATGAAAAAGACTCGAATGTAATTGCGCATATCGATTTAGCGGATTGGGCGGATTTAATGATTGTAGCACCAGCGACTGCCAATATGATTGCAAAAATGGCGCACGGGATGGCGGATGATATGGTAACAACGACCTTGCTTGCGACAACGGCACCTGTTTGGGTCGCACCTGCTATGAATGTGCATATGTATGAGCATCCAGCAGTGTTACGAAATATTCAGCAGCTACATGAAGATGGCATTCGCTTTATCGAACCGTCTGAAGGATTTTTAGCATGTGGCTATGTCGGTAAAGGGCGCTTAGAGGAGCCGGAAAAAATTACTGCGCTCGTTGTGCAGCATTTTAATGAGCAACGAAGTGATGGGCAATGAAGTTTGCACAAGTCATTGTCGATGTATCGGCCTACCCGGTAGATCGCCCATTTGATTATGCTATTCCAACTGAGTGGGAAGAACTGATTGATATTGGCTGTCGAGTAAAAGTGCCATTCGGACCGCGTAATGTCCTTGGCTTTGTGGTCGGTCTTTCGGAGCAATCGGACGTACCCGTGGAAAAAATGAAAGCAATTGCCCAAATATTGGACATTGAAGCCATTTTAACGCCGGAAATGCTTGAGTTAGCAAAATGGCTCAAACATCAAACTATTTGCTACGAAATTGATGCCTTACAAGTCATGTTACCAGGAGCGCTGCGTGCCAAGTATGAAAAGTATGCGCTCTTACAAGGTGATGTTACACAATTAGCGCCGTCCTTACAGCCGTTTTTTGAAAAAACAGCAAAAGTCAATGTCACACAATTTGAAAAGGCAGATTTATTAAAGCCTTTAAAATATGCGGTGAAAGATGGAATGATTGTCATTGAAAATGAGGTAAAGCAAAAGGGACGAGTCAAGCAAGTCCGTAAAGTGCAAATTGCTTCTAATGAGCAATTAGAAAGCGTTCAACAACAAATGGGTAAGCGTTCAGCAAAGCAACTCACGCTCATTGAATGGATGAAATCTTATGCGGGTGCCATTTTAATGCCCGACATGATTTGTGAAGCGGCAAACGTATCAATGGCGGTGTTAAAGGGTGTCATCGACAAGGGTGCAGCACAGTTCATTCAAGAGGAAGTGTACCGCGATCCGTATACGAAAGAGATTGTGCACACAGACTTTTTACAATTAACAGAGGAACAGCACCAAGCATTAGCAAAAATCAAACAGGCGATGGATGAGAAGCGTCAGGAAACCTTTTTACTGCACGGCGTTACGGGTAGTGGGAAAACTGAAATTTATTTACAGGCGATTCAACGTGCTATTGCAGACGAGAAAGAAGCCATTGTCCTTGTACCTGAAATATCATTGACCCCACAAATGACTGAGCGCTTTAAGTCACGCTTTGGTGATGAGGTTGCGGTGATGCATAGTGGCTTGTCGGTCGGTGAAAAATACGATGAATGGCGTAAAGTGCAGCAGGGCAAAGTAAAGGTCGTTGTTGGTGCGCGTTCAGCTATTTTTGCCCCGTTTAAAAATTTAGGGCTAATCATTTTAGATGAGGAGCATGAATCGACCTATAAGCAAGAAGATTCACCACGCTATCATGCACGGGATGTGGCCATTTGGCGTGGCAATTATTACAATTGTCCCGTTATTCTAGGCAGTGCCACACCGGCATTAGAATCCTTTGCGCGTGCGAAAAAAGGGGTTTATACGTTATTAACCTTGCAAAATCGTGCCAAAAAACAAGCGTTACCAACTGTACACATTGTTGATATGCGCGAGCAATTACAGGCGGGCAATCGTTCGATGTTTTCAGAGCCATTAATGGAGGCATTACAAGCGAGACTTGAACACGGTGAGCAAACGGTATTATTTTTAAATCGCCGTGGTTATTCGTCCTTTGTCCTTTGCAGGGATTGCGGTACAAGCGTGCAATGTCCCAACTGCGATATTTCCCTCACGTATCACCGCTATCAAGAAAAATTGAAGTGTCATTACTGTGGACATGAGGAGTACATCCCGCAAACTTGTCCGGAATGCCAAAGTGAAAATATTCGCTATTTTGGAACGGGGACGCAAAAAGTCGAAGAGGAAATTTTTAAGTTGTTCCCACAGGCACGTGTACTACGAATGGATGTCGATACAACGAAGCAAAAAGGCTCCCATGAAAAAATGCTCGATGCGTTTGGACGTGGCGAGGCTGATATATTACTGGGCACGCAAATGATTGCCAAAGGGCTAGATTTCCCCAATATTACGTTAGTTGGCGTATTAAGTGCCGATACAAGCTTGCATTTACCAGATTATCGCGCGGCAGAAAAGACCTTTCAGCTGATGACACAAGTAAGTGGACGTGCAGGGCGCCATGAAAAGCCGGGGGAAGTATTTATCCAAACGTACACACCGGAGCATTATGCGATTGAATTATCAAAAGAACAGCTATACACACCGTTTTATGAACGCGAAATGCATGCGCGTCATCTGGCAGGGTATCCACCCTATTATTATTTAGCGCTTGTGCAAGTTTCGCATGAGGATGTTGTGATGGCTGCGGAATATGCGGGGCGTGTGGCGGAATACTTGCGTTCGAATTTGTCCTTTCAAGTTTCGGTTATTGGTCCAACGACGGCTAGTATCGCTCGTCTCCAAAATAGATATCGCTATCAATGTTTGATAAAATATAAAGTAGAGCCTAATTTAATTCCTACATTATTGCAGCTTATTAAGTTGTATCGTTCGGAGTGGATTAAAAAAGGTATTGTGTTAACGATTGATTTAGATCCACAGATGATCTAATGCATATAGAAAGAGGTAAAACATTATGGCGATTAAAGAAGTTATAAAAAATCCGGCAGCGGTATTAAATACGCGAACAAAAGAAGTTGAAGTAATCGATGAAACGATTATTGAATTATTAGATGATTTGTATGAAACGATGGTTGAACATGACGGTGTCGGCATTGCGGCGCCACAAATTAATGTCGGCTTGCGTGTTGCCATTGTTGAGCTCGGAGAAGACATTTTAGAAATGATCAATCCTGAAGTTATCGAAACACGTGGTGAAGAAGAAGATGTAGAAGGTTGCTTAAGCTTCCCTGACCTTTTTGGAATGGTCAAACGCCCAACGTATGTAAAAATCGAGGCAGCCGATCGTGAAGGCCGTATTTACGAATTAGAAGCTGAAGATTTCGAAGCGCGTTGCATTTTACACGAAATCGATCATTTAGATGGTGTATTATTTGATTCGAAAATGACACGCGTATTAACAGAACAAGAGTTAGAAGAGCTATACGCTGACGCTGAGGAGGAATAATCGATGACAAAAATCGTTTTCATGGGAACGCCAGCATTTTCAGCGCCAATATTACGCATGCTACATGAGGAAGGTTATGAAATTTTAGCGGTTGTGACACAGCCCGACCGTCCAGTAGGGCGTAAAAAAGTATTAACACCACCTCCAGTAAAGGAAGAAGCGTTAGTATTAGGCTTACCTATTATTCAGCCCGAAAAACTACGAGGCTCAGAGGAATTGCAGCAAATTCTGGCATTAAATCCGGATTTGGTCGTAACGGCGGCGTTTGGGCAAATTTTACCAAAGGAATTATTAGATGCCCCACGTTTAGGCTGTATTAATGTACATGCCTCGCTATTACCGGCATACCGCGGGGGTGCACCAATTCACCAAGCAATTATTGATGGTCAAGCCCAAACAGGTGTGACGATTATGTACATGGCCGAAAAGCTAGATGCGGGCGATATTATTTCACAGCGCGCAATTGCCATTGAAGAGACAGATCATACTGGTGGCATGTTTGATAAATTAAGTGCTGTTGGTCGTGAGTTATTAAAAGAAACATTGCCTTCCATTATCGATGGTACAAATGCGCGTACCGTTCAGGATGAAACACTTGTTACATTTGCCAGCAATATTAGCCGTGAGCAGGAGTTAATTGATTGGAATAAAGACGCACGTACATTATATAATCAATTGCGCGGATTACATCCTTGGCCCGTTGCCTATACAAGATTGGAAGAGGCAAACTTCAAAATTTGGTGGGCACAAGTTGGGAAGACCTCGACAACGGCTGCACCGGGTGAAGTTGTAAAGATTGAAAAAGACCATTTCGAAGTCGCAACAGGTGATGGCTCGACTTTAGCTTTATACGATGTACAGCCAGCGGGTAAAAAACGTATGACTGCAGAAGAATATTTACGTGGTACGGGCTCGAAATTACAGATTGGGGACCGTTTTCAATGAGTAAGAAAAAACAAGTCATTTGGGATGGAAATGTGCGTGACGCGGCACTAACAATATTATTAACGGTCGACAAAAGCCAAGCGTACAGCAATTTACTCTTACACCAAACGATTGAAAAATATAAAATTGACGCCAAAGACCGTGGCCTCTTAACCGAATTAACATATGGTACATTGCAGCATAAATACACGCTCGATTATTATTTAGAGCCGTTTATTCGAGGGAAAGTCGATATTTGGGTGCGCTGGCTACTACGCATGTCGCTTTACCAAATGCATTATTTAACACGTATACCAGCACATGCCGCCGTAAATGAGGCAGTAGAAATTGCAAAACGTCGTGGTCATAAAGGCATTGCGTCAATGGTCAATGGGATTTTACGTTCAATTTTACGTGAAGGTGTGCGTTCGACGGATTTAATTGAGGATGCGAATGAGCGCTTAGCAATTGAAACAAGTCATCCACAGTGGCTCGTCAATCGTTGGGTAGAAAGCTATGGCTATGAGCATACGCGCGAAATGCTACTAGAAAACAATATCGCGCCCTTACAAACCGTGCGCGTAAATACAACAAAAGCGACGGTAGAGCAGGTATTAACGACATTAGAGCGAGAAGGTATTAAAGCGCGTCGTAGTGAATTTATGCCACAGTGCTTATATATTGAAAGTGGTCAAGCAGCTCGTACAGGTGCATTCCGTAATGGGTTAAT
The DNA here is from genome assembly GCF_038006205.1 of Solibacillus sp. FSL R7-0668. Taxonomy (NCBI): domain Bacteria; kingdom Bacillati; phylum Bacillota; class Bacilli; order Caryophanales; family Caryophanaceae; genus Solibacillus; species Solibacillus sp. FSL R7-0668. The sequence continues at coordinate 973,977 of NZ_JBBOUU010000001.1, forward strand.
TACCATTCAAGATGAAAGCTCGATGTTACCCGCTACGGTGCTAAATCCACAGCCTGGGATGAAAGTGCTAGATATGTGTGCAGCACCAGGTGGAAAAACTACGCACTTAGCGGAAATCATGAACAACGAAGGCTCGATTTTAGCGACCGATTTACATCCGAAAAAACTCGATTTAATCGAAGAAAATGTGACGCGTTTAGGGTTAGATATTGTAGAAACAGCACCACTTGATGGCCGAAAAGCTGCGGCCTTTTTACAAAAGGAAGGCTATGATGCGATTTTAGTCGATGCACCGTGCTCAGGCTTAGGGGTGATGCGTCGTAAGCCAGATATTAAATATACGAAGCGCGAAGAGGATTTAGCGAGCTTACAAACAATCCAATTAGCTATTTTAGAAAATGCCGTTCAGCTATTAAAAGACGGTGGACGATTAGTGTACTCGACATGTACAGTTGATCGTCATGAAAACGAAGGTACGGTACAAGCCTTCTTACAAGCACATCCTGATATGCAGGCTATGCCTTTAGAAAATTTACCAGCACAACTCAATGCGAAACAACAAGACGGGATGCTACAAGTATTCCCTCAAGATATTGGCAGTGACGGATTTTTCGTTGCAGCATTCGTAAAAAAAGGAGCGTCCAATTAAACTAATGGAGCAGGAACAATTAAAGCAATTTGATGAACGAATTCAGGATTTAGTGGAAGAAGCGGTAGACAAGCCAGTGCGCCGTGTGAAAAAAGAAAAGCCACAATTAAAACCTTCTATCTACTCATTACGTCTAGATGAAATGAAGGAATGGTTAACAACGAATGGGGAAAAAGCATTCCGCGCGGGCCAGATTTTTGAGTGGTTATATGAAAAACGAGTGAAAACATTTGAAGAAATGTCGAACTTATCAAAAGGCTTACGTGAAAAGCTAGAAGCAGAGTTCGCATTAACAACACTTTCAACGATTATTAAACAGGAATCAAAGGACGGCACGATTAAGTTTTTATTCCAATTACAAGATGGCTATTCAATCGAAACGGTATTGATGCGTCACGATTATGGGAACTCTATTTGTGTCACAACACAGGTCGGCTGTCGCATCGGTTGTACGTTCTGTGCCTCTACATTAGGTGGACTCAAACGTCACTTAATGGCTGGGGAAATTGTCGAGCAAGTGGTGAAAGTACAGCAGCAGCTTGATCAAACAAATGAACGTGTTTCTTCGATCGTGATTATGGGAATCGGTGAGCCATTCGATAACTATGACGCGATGATGAACTTCTTAAAAATTATGAACGATGACAAAGGCTTAAATATCGGCGCGCGTCATATAACAGTATCAACATCCGGAATTGTACCAAAAATTTATCAATTCGCCGATGAAGGCATGCAAATTAACTTCGCGGTATCGTTGCACGCACCAAATCAAGAGGCACGTCAAAAACTAATGCCGATTGCCAAAGCATATAAATTAGAAGAGCTGATGGAAGCGGTCAACTACTATACGAAGAAAACAGGCCGCCGTGTGACATTCGAATACGGTTTAATGTCTGGTGAAAACGATACAGAAGAAGTGGCGTTAGAATTAGCTAAACTTATTAAAAACATTAAATGTCACGTCAACTTAATTCCAATCAACTACGTGCCAGAGCGCGATTATGTGCGTACATCACGTAGTAAAATCTTTGCTTTTGAAAAGACGTTAAAGGACCAAGGCATTAACGTAACAATCCGTCGTGAGCAAGGTGCGGACATCGCAGCGGCTTGTGGCCAGTTACGTGCACAGGAACGATCACAAGAAACAAAGTAGGTGGACAATCGTGAACTTTACAGTGGAAAGTGATATTGGGTTAAAACGAACAATCAATGAAGATCGGGCGGCGTTTTTTGAGCGCCCCGATCGTTTTAAGCTTGCGATTTTAGCAGATGGCATGGGTGGACATAATGCAGGCGATGTAGCGAGTGAAATGGCGATTACTGAAATGAAACAGCTTTTCGAACAGTTCGACGAATCACAGTTTGCAACAAAACAAGCGCAATTGGAATGGTTGCGTGATGCGGTTTCACATATTAATCAGCAAATTTACCAATATTCCTTAGCAAATGAAAATTGCCAAGGGATGGGGACGACGATGATTGCAATATTAGTTGACCAAAATCATTGTATCATTAGTCATGTCGGCGATAGTCGCGTATATCATTTTACAAATGAATCCGTAGAGTTAGTAACAAGTGACCATTCATACGTAAATATTTTATTGAAAAATGGAGAAATTAGTGAAGAAGAGGCGAAAACTCATCCGAAGCGCAATTTCATTTTAAAAGCGTTAGGCACAGAAGTATCCATTGAACCGGATTTTTATGAAATGACTTTAACCGATGAGGCGCATTTACTCATTTGCTCAGATGGTTTAAGTAATAAGCTAACAACAGAGGAAATGGCAGAAGTGGTAGCCATGGACATGTCAATCCAGGAAAAAGGTAGGAAGTTAGTTCAATTTGCCAATGATCGTGGCGGAGAAGATAATATTTCCCTTATTTTAATGACGACGAAGCAGGAGGTGTAGTCAATGCTAGTAGGAAAACATATTAGTGGCCGTTATAAAATTTTACAATTAATTGGCGGCGGTGGTATGTCCAATGTGTATTTAGCACATGACATTATTTTAAATCGTGATGTCGCCATTAAAATTTTGCGATATGACTTATCAAATGAAGAAGAATTACATCGTCGTTTCCAACGTGAGGCATTGTCTGCAACAAGTTTGACCCATCCGAATATCGTCAGCATTTATGATGTTGGTGAAGATGAGGATATGCATTATATCGTCATGGAATACATTAAGGGGAAAACATTGAAACAATACATACAAGAGTTTTCGCCTTTAGCATCTGCGCGTAGTGTGCACATTATGAAGCAATTAACTTCAGCAATGGCACATGCCCATGACAACGGGATTATTCACCGTGATATTAAGCCACAAAATATTTTAATGGACGAAGCCGGAAATGTAAAAATTACGGATTTTGGGATCGCAACCACTTTGAATGCGACAAGCTATACCCAAACTAATTCTGTTATTGGAACGGTGCATTATTTATCACCCGAGCAGGCACGTGGTGGGATTGCCACAATGAAGTCTGATATTTATGCGCTAGGTATTGTGCTATATGAATTATTAACTGGGGAATTACCGTTTTCAGGAGAATCTGCGGTATCGATTGCTTTAAAGCATTTGCAAACAGAAACGCCCTCTGTGCGAGAATTCGATGCGACAATTCCGCAAAGCGTTGAAAATATCGTGTTAAAGGCAACGGCAAAAGATGCCAATCATCGATACGCTAATGCGGAAGAGATGGAAGCAGATTTAGATACATGCTTATCGTTACAGCGTGTCAATGAGCCAAAATTTGCCCTGCCGATAGATGATGGTGCGACGAAGCTAATTCCGGTTATTAAAGAGCCAAAGCCAGTGCAACCACATATCCAACAGCCTTCTACTGGGGTGACGGAGCAAACGGTGTTGTTAGAAAAAATGTCGACGCCACCACCAAGTCAGCCAGATGGAAAAAAGAAGCCAAAGAAAAAATGGCCGATTTTTGTTGGGGTGATCGCATTGTTAGCGGTTATAGGAATTGCCGTAGCCATTGCGCTAACGCCAAATAAATACACAATTCCAGACGTTACGAATATGCCACTTGAAGAAGCTATTGCTGAAATTGAAGCTGCTGGCTTTGCTGTTGGCAAGCAAGAGGAGCTAAATCACGAAGAGGTTGAGAAAGGTCATATTATCGAAACCACACCGGCGGCAGGATTAGAAAAGATTGAAGGTACAGAAGTCGATTTAGCTGTAAGCATGGGGAAGGCCACATCGACAATGCCTGATTTTGTAGGCAAACAAAGAGCTCAAGTCGAGTTGATGGGCGACGACTATAAAAGCTTTAAATTTGAAGAAGTGCACTCAGATAAAGTTGAAGGCGAAATTATTGAGCAATCGCCATTGCCAGATACGGAAATGATTGCTGAAGAAACGGATGTCGTGCTTAAAGTAAGTAAAGGGAAGAAAATGGAGACAATTATTAGTTTAATTAATTTTAGTGCAGCAGAACGAAAAGAATACGCACGTACATCGGGCTTTAATGTTCGTGTTACGGAGGAAAGACATTCAAATACAGTGGCAGCAGGTCTTGTCATCGAGCAAAAACCAAAAGCAGGCAAAACCGTTGAGGCGGGAAGCACAATTGATGTGGTCATTTCAAAGGGACCAGCAGCGAAACAAGAACAGCTGTATACGAACACGATTAAGATTCCTTATGAGCCTTTAGAAGAAGGGGTAGCGCAAACGGTATCTATTTTTGTTCAAGATAAGCGACATACGATGATTGAACCGTATGAAGTATTAACAATTACGGAAGATACTGACTATTTACTACAGCTAACTATTGTTGAAGGGGAAACGGCAGCATATCAAGTTGTACGTGATAATAATGTCATTATAAGTGAAACGATTAAATATGAAGACCTCGTAAATGAGTAAGGAGGAATTGGATGGCGCAAGCCCAAATTCGAAAAGCATTAAGCGGTTATTATTATGTTGAAAAAGAGGGCGAATTAATTCAATGCCGTGCGCGTGGGATTTTCCGTAATCGCGGAGAATCTCCGCTTGTGGGTGATTTTGTGGAATATTCGTACGATGGAGAATCAGATGGCTCGATTGAAAAAATTTTAGCGCGTCAAAATGCATTAGTACGTCCACCCATTGCCAATGTTGATCAGGCATTGCTTGTATTTTCAGCGAAAGAACCCGATTTTAATACGATTTTATTGGACCGTTTTTTAGTTGTCTTGGAGTCCTTCCATGTCCAGCCGATCATTATTTTAACAAAGCTGGATTTAGTAAGTGATGATGAGCGTGCCAATTTACAGCACTATATTAATGATTACAAAGAAATAGGCTATGAAATTATCGAAACCTTTATAGATGATGAGTCGCTAATGGCTAAATTAGAGCCGATTTTAAAAGATAAGACGTCGGTATTAGCGGGTCAGTCAGGTGTTGGCAAATCAACATTACTGAATACGCTGTTGCCCGATTTAGATTTAAAAACAGGCATTATTTCTAAAAGCTTAGGGCGCGGTAAGCATACAACACGCCATGTAGAATTGATTGAAGTTGGTGGCGGATTACTTGCAGATACGCCGGGCTTTAGTTCGTTTGATTTTGATACAATCGAAAAAGAGGAGCTAACGGCATGTTTGCCCGAAATTTTACGTATGAGCGAGGATTGCAAATTCCGTGGCTGCTTACATATGAAGGAGCCAAAATGTGCAGTCAAGCAAGCAGTAGAGGTGGGGGAAATTCGTACCTACCGCTATGAGCATTATCAACAATTTTTACAAGAAATTATCGATCGAAAGCCGAGGTACTAAACATGATAAAAATTGCACCATCGATTTTAGCAGCAGATTTTGCAAAGCTAGGACAAGAAGTTAAGGAAGTTGAAGCAGCAGGAGCAGAACTTATTCATATCGACGTTATGGATGGCCATTTTGTACCGAATATTTCATTTGGTGCAATTGCATTAGAGGCAATTCGTCCGCTTTCTACATTGCCAATGGATGTGCATTTAATGATTGAAAATCCAGATCAATACATTGAGCAGTTTGCAAAGGCTGGCGCAGATTATATTACGGTTCACGTGGAAGCGTGTCGTCATCTACACCGTACGATCCAATTAATTCGCTCATTTGGTGTAAAGCCAGGTGTTGTATTAAACCCACATACGCCGATAGAATCGATTCAGCATGTGTTAGAAGATGTGGATATGGTGTTATTTATGACGGTCAACCCAGGTTTTGGTGGGCAAAAATTCATTGAATCAGTTGTACCGAAAGTGGCAGCATTATCAAAAATAATTAAAGAGCGCGGCTTAGATATCGCCATCGAAATTGATGGGGGCATTAATGCGGAAACGATTGTACCTTGTGCAAAAGCAGGAGCAACGATTTTCGTAGCAGGCTCAGCTATTTATGGAAAAGAAGATCGCGCACAAGCTTTACAAGAAATTAAACAAGCTGGACTTTTAGCGATTCAGTGATTGTAGCGATTTGTTCAGGCGGCCCCTTAAATGAGGTCGCCTTTTCTTTAAAGCCTGACAAATGGATTGGTGTTGATCGAGGCGCCTTGTATTTAGTGGATGAGGCGATTGTGCCCGATGCGATTGTCGGTGATTTTGATTCGGTATCTGCCGAGGAATTTGCGCGAATTTCGAAAGCGGTCCCGCATATAGATCAATTTCAGTCGGAGAAGGATGAAACCGATACTGACTTAGCGCTTGAAAAGGCGTTACACTATGCACCTACAGAAGTTTGGGTGACAGGGGTGACAGGCGGGCGTTTAGATCATTATGAGGCTGTATTGCGCTCGGTCTATCATTTACAGCAGCAATATCCCGGAATTATCTTTAAAATCATCAATCCTTCTAATGAAATTCAGTTTTTAATGCCAAAACAGCATGTGCTACATAAAGGCATCTATTCGTATGTTTCGTTTTTTGCCTATGGTCAAACGCTGACAAATGTGACATTACGTGGCGTGAAATACGAAACGACGGATGAAGTGATTGAACAAGGAACAACACGCTTTACAAGCAATGAAATCCTATCTGAGGGGTCTATTTCTTTTCAAGGTGGCATATGTTTAATGATAAAGAGTAGAGACTAGGAGGGGCTTTTTGAAGGTATATACATTTCAATTACCAAAATGGGTGAGCGGGATGGCAAGAGGCTGTGTGAAACTGTTTCGAAGAGATAAAAAAGAGAAAAAATAATCGGCAGCTATCGTTCGCTACTATGCGGGCGGTAGCTTTTTCTTTTGGTGGGCCATGTAATTTTTGATGAATAATGGGTTTTTGTGTGTTCGCAAATATATGTTGAAAATCGCAAATAACTTCTAGAAATCGCAAATATCCGCGCAGTTTCGCAAATAAAATCAAAAAGTCGCAACTATCTCGCCTGTACAGCACATCAAATTTCGGGTATACATCTATAATAAAAAAGAGCACCAGCTTAAGCTGATGCTCCGTACGCGATTATACGCGCTCGATTTTACCTGATTTTAAAGCACGAGCAGAAACCCATACACGTTTTGGCTTACCGTCAACTAAAATACGAACTTTTTGTAAGTTAGCACCCCAAGAACGTTTAGAAGCGTTCATTGCGTGTGAACGGTTGTTGCCTGTACGAGCTTTACGGCCAGTAATTACGCATTGTTTTGGCATTGTAAAATTCCTCCTTACAGCTGAATCTGAAATCTATATTTCAGTTCGATATTTCACATACCATAATAATTTAACATACGATCCGAATGAGTGCAAGACATTTTGCACAACCTTTCAAGAAAAAAACCTTTACACCTTACTTTCCTTGAAAGCTTGCTTCTTTTTAAAGGTAAAGATAAGTAACTTATCAATATTTTTCTTCATTGCACGTGTCGGAATTTGTCATAAAAACAAGTTCAAACTAGACGAATACGAACGTTTTCTTTTATAATCGACTTTTGTGTAGTACAATATAATTTAGTCAAATAGAGCCAAGGGGGCATACACTATGTCAGTTGAATTAAATAATGAATTCGGCCATATTGATATTTCCAATGATGTAATTGCACAAATTGCTGGTGGCGCAGCAATCGAATGCTACGGAATCGTGGGCATGGCTTCAAAACATCAAATTCGTGATGGATTAACAGATATTTTACGAAAAGAAAATTTTGCAAAAGGCGTACTCATTCGCCAAGAGGGTGAAGACTTACATATTGATATGTATATTGTTGTAAGCTATGGCACAAAAATTTCTGAAATCGCATATCAAGTTCAATCAAAAGTAAAATACACAGTAAATAAAACATTAGGCATGAGCGTGAAGTCAGTTAACATTTTTGTTCAAGGCGTTCGTGTGGCGAACGTGTAAGAGGAGGAAATGAATCGGATGAAGTCTTTAGACGGAATTAAATTTGCTGAAATGGTACAAATGGGTGCACACCATCTTTACCAAAATGCAGCATATGTAGATTCACTAAATGTATTCCCTGTACCAGACGGGGATACGGGGACAAATATGAATTTGTCAATGACATCTGGTGCAAACGAAACAGAAGCAAACGTAAATGAACATATTGGGAAAGTAGCACAAAGCTTGTCGAAAGGGTTACTGATGGGTGCACGCGGAAACTCAGGTGTTATTTTGTCGCAATTATTCCGTGGTTTCGGCAAAGCCATCGAAAAAGAGGCAACAATCGACGCGCAAGGTTTAGCAAAAGCATTCCAAGCGGGTGTTGATACAGCGTACAAAGCAGTTATGAAGCCGGTGGAAGGGACAATCCTAACGGTAGCACGTGAAGCAGCAGCAAAGGCGGTAGAAGTTGCAGAAGCTGAGCAAGATATGATTGCTGTGATGGAAGCGTTCACGACAGAAGCAAAGGCGTCATTAAACCGCACACCAGATCTTCTACCAGTGTTGAAAGAAGTTGGTGTAGTTGATAGTGGTGGTCAAGGTTTATTATTCGTTTATGAAGGCTTCCTTGCTTCTATGAAGGGCGAGCCATTACCAGAGAAAAATGAATCTTCTTTAGATGATTTAATTAATGCAGAACACCATCGTGTACAAGACTTCATGGATACATCAGATATCGAGTTTGGCTATTGTACAGAAATCATGGTTCGCTTTGAAGAGGATAAAGCACCATTTGACGAAGATCAATTCCGCCAAGAACTTAATCCAATGGGTGATTCCTTATTAGTTATTTCTGATGATGAAATTGCAAAAGTACATATTCACTCGGAAACTCCAGGTGCTGTACTTGCTGCAGGTCAAAAATATGGTAGCCTAATTAAAATCAAAGTAGATAATATGCGAGAGCAACATTCTGCGATTGTAGGGGATGCGCCAAAAGCACCTACAGCAAAAGCGCAACCAAAAGTACCGTACGCGATTGTAACGATTGCAATGGGTGAAGGTGTGGCAAACTTATTACGTTCAATCGGTGCTTCTTATGTCATTGAAGGTGGTCAAACAATGAACCCTTCAACAGAAGACATCGTCAAAGCGGTCCAAGAAATTGGTGCTGAGCGCGTGTTAATTTTACCGAATAACAAAAATATTATTATGGCAGCAGAACAAGCAGCAGAGCTATTAGAAATTGAAGCAGCGGTTGTACCGACAAAAACGATTCCTCAAGGGATGGCGGCCATTTTAGCGTTCAACCCAGAAGAGTCTGTTGAAAACAATCAAAACAATATGACAACTGGCTTTGCACACGTAAAAACTGGACAAGTAACATACGCTGTTCGTGATACATCAATCGATGGTGTTGAAATCCATAAAGACGACTACATGGCCCTAGCAGAAGGGAAAATCATTTTATCGACAAAAGAAATGATGGACGCTGCAAAGCAAGTGTTAGAAAACTTAATGGATGAAGAGGCAGAAATCGTAACCGTGATTTATGGTGAGGATGCTACAGCAGCGCAAGCCGAGGAATTACAAAGCTATATCGAAGAAAATTATTCAGATGCAGAAGTAGAAATTGTGGAAGGGAAACAATCCCTTTACCCATTCATCTTGTCTGTAGAATAATGGCTTTTGATTCTTAAGTATCTAAATAGTTGTTTTTTTAAACATTCGACTCTCGTGAAATAGCGAGGGTCGTCTTTTCGTTTTTAACAAGAAATTTGTTAATTATAGAAAAAATGGTTAAAATAGTAGTGAATAGAAGCATGAAAGAAAACGGAGGGGCCTCTTATGAAATTTACATCAGTTTTTGATATTATCGGACCTGTGATGATCGGTCCTTCTTCATCGCATACAGCGGGTGCAGCGCGAATTGGGCGAGTAGCACGTGATTTATTTGGCCGTCAGCCGAAATGGGTGAAAATTTACCTATATGGCTCGTTTGCAGAGACTTATCGTGGTCACGGAACAGACGTTGCACTTGTCGGTGGCTTATTGGATTATGATACGGATGACGAGCGTATTAAAACAGCCTTTACAGAAGCAGAAAAAGCAGGCTTGCAATTTGAATTTATCCCCGAAACGGCCAATAAAGAACATCCAAACACAGCACGTTTACTGATGGGTGATGATGCAGGCGAAATGAGTGTGGAAGGGATTTCAATTGGTGGCGGTAAAATCGAAATTAGCGAAGTAAACGGTTTCAAACTACGTCTAACTGGTGGAATGCCAGCTATTTTAGTTGTCCATGACGACCGCGCAGGCTGTATCGCAAATGTTGCCAACTGTTTAGCAATGCATCATGTTAACATCGGTCATATGGAAGTATCTCGCATTGAGCGTGGTTTAACGGCGTTAATGGTGATTGAGGTGGATCAAAATATCGATGCGCGCATTATCGAGCAAATTTCTTACATCCCACATATAACAAAAGTTTCAAAAATTAATAACTAAGGGGTGGTCATATGGATGTATTATTTCGTAGTGTTCGAGAATTAGTAGAGCTTGCTGAAAATGAAGGGAAGCTTATTTCAGAATTAATGATTGAGCAGGAAATGTTAATAAGTGGTCGTTCGCGTGAAGAAATTTTCGCGCAAATGGATCGTAACTTAACCGTGATGGAAGAAGCGGTTGAGCGTGGGCTTCGCGGGGTGCAATCCGTAACAGGCTTAACAGGCGGTGATGCGGTATTATTACAAAACTATATCGCACAGGGCAATTCACTTGCAGGTGATTTATTATTAGATGCCGTTAGTAAAGCAGTAGCGACGAATGAGGTTAATGCGGCAATGGGGACGATTTGTGCGACACCAACTGCGGGTTCTGCAGGCGTTGTTCCGGGCACATTATTTGCGGTTAAAAATAAATTAAACCCAACACGTGAGCAAATGATTCGTTATTTATTCACTTCAGGTGCATTTGGCTTTATCGTAGCGAACAATGCGTCGATCTCAGGGGCTGAAGGAGGCTGTCAAGCAGAGGTCGGAAGTGCATCGGCAATGGCAGCAGCGGCAATCGTCGAAATGGCGGGCGGTTCACCGCAACAAAGTTCAGATGCATTTGCCATTACATTAAAAAATATGCTCGGCCTTGTATGTGACCCGGTAGCCGGTCTTGTTGAAGTACCTTGTGTGAAGCGTAATGCAATGGGTGCGTCCAATTCACTCGTAGCAGCGGATATGGCGTTGGCGGGCGTAACGAGCCGTATTCCATGCGATGAAGTAATTGGCGCGATGTATCGAATCGGTCAAGCGATGAGTCCGAATTTAAAAGAAACGGCACGCGGCGGATTGGCAGCAACACCTACAGGAAGAGCTATTACGCATGCGATTTTTGAAGGCGGTAATCTAAAAGAAATTTTAAAATCACGCACAATTAATCATTAGCTATAATTTGAATGTGTCCCTCTTTGGATGCATTCATTTTTTTATTTCAAATAGAACGTATGCACCCATTTTATGCTATGCTAAGTACAAACATTAAAATAAAGGAAGTGTCAAACGATGATTCATGAACCGGTTTCGAATTTAAAAGGTATCGGAAAAGAAACAGCAGAACAGTTAGCAAAAATCGGCATCGATACCGTACATGATTTAATTTGGACATTTCCCTATCGTCATGAAGATTTTAGATTAAAAGATCTAGCCGAAACACCGCATAATGAACGGGTTACGATTGAGGCACGTGTAGAAAGTGAACCAACGGCATTATTTTTAGGGAAAAATAAATCACGCTTACAATTTACAGCATTAGCGGGAAGACATTTGATTAAAGTAGTATTCTTTAACCAAAACTATTTACGTCAAAAAATTTCAATAGGCATGACGATTACCGTTACAGGGAAATGGGATCGCGGTCGTCAAGTGCTCGTCGGTAGCTCGGTAACATTCGGACCAAAAACTGAGCAAGTGGATTTTGAACCCGTCTATAGTTTAAAAGGGGGCTTGCAGCAAAAGCGCTTTCGCAAATACATGCGCCAAGCCCTTGATACAGCAAAAGAAGAATTACGCGAAACCTTGCCACAGACGATTCGTGAAAACTACCAATTATTAGCGTTACAAGATGCGCTAGAGGGCGTGCATTTTCCGACAGATGCCGACCATGCAAAACAAGCGCGACGTCGTTTTGTTTATGAGGAGCTACTTGAATTTCAGCTGCGCATTCAAGCGTTACGAAAAACGAATAAAGAGCTCGAAAAGGGAATTTCTATTCGCTATGATTTAGAAAAATTAAAAGCATTTATCGCTACATTACCTTATGAACTGACTGGTGCCCAAAAACGTGTAGTCAATGAAATATGCAAAGATTTATTAATTCCACAGCGCATGAACCGCTTACTACAAGGGGATGTTGGTTCTGGGAAGACGGTTGTCGCGGCAATTGGCTTATACGCAGCAGTTACGGCTGGCTATCAAGGGGCATTAATGGCACCAACTGAAATTTTAGCCGAGCAGCATGCGGAAAACTTACATGCGTGGTTTGACCCCATTGGCATTAAGGTGGCGCTCTTATCAGGTTCAACAAAAGCAAAGGTACGTCGGGAGCTATTAGCGCAACTTGCCGCGGGAGAAATTGATATTTTAATCGGGACGCATGCGCTTATACAGCCGGATGTGGAATTTAACCAATTAGGCTTTGTCATTACCGACGAGCAGCACCGTTTTGGCGTAGAGCAACGGCGAGTATTGCGTGAAAAAGGTGAAAATCCAGATGTCTTATTTATGACAGCTACGCCTATTCCGCGAACATTGGCCATTACGGTATTTGGTGAAATGGATGTATCCATTATCGATGAGCTACCAGCAGGGCGAAAAGAAATCGAAACACATTGGCTAAAAAAAGAACAGCTAAATAGTGTATTAATGCGAATGGCGCAAGAGCTGGAGGCGGGGCGCCAAGCATATGTCATTACACCACTGATAGAAGAATCAGACAAGCTTGATGTACAAAATGCCGTCGATGCATATGAACATTTAGCGCTGTACTTTGGCAATCGTTTTAAAGTAGGATTAATGCACGGAAAATTACATCCAGATGAAAAGGATGCGGTTATGCGCGCATTTAATGATGGGGAGATTCATGTGTTGGTATCGACAACGGTTGTCGAAGTAGGGGTAAATGTTCCGAATGCGACGTTTATGACTATTTATGATGCCGAGCGCTTTGGTTTAGCGCAGCTCCATCAATTACGAGGACGTGTTGGGCGTGGAGAGCATCAGTCGTATTGTGTATTAATTGCTGATCCGAAAACCGATGAGGGTAAAGAGCGCATGATGAGTATGACCGAAACGAATGACGGCTTCCGATTAGCCGAAAAGGATTTAGAGCTACGTGGCTCCGGTGATTTTTTCGGGAAGCGTCAAAGTGGGTTACCAGAATTTAAAATGGCGGATTTAGTACATGATTATCGAGCGCTTGAAACAGCAAGACAGGATGCGGCGAAAATGCTGTACGAGGATGCGTTCTGGCAAGATGCGGAGTACGAGGGGCTACGTGAAAAACTGGTAGCATCGGGTGTACTTGAAGGAGATCGTATGGATTAAAGGTTTGAAAATTTGAAATGGTGGAATAATAAAAAGCTAATAAAAAATAGAAATGAGGAATAATTGATGGCGAAAATGCATCCGTATTTTGTATTTAAAGGGGAAACGAAAGAAGCAGTCGCACTGTATGCCAAGCTGTTTAATGCAAAAAATGTAAACGTATTAACATTTGGCGAAATGCCAGAAGACCCAGCACATCCCGTACCGGAGGAAGCTAAGCATTTAGTCATGCATGCTTTCATCGAATTAGAAGGGGATATGAAAATGATGTTCTCGGATACATTCCCAGGCTCACCACAAGTAACGGTAGGGGATAATATTACAATTGCCTATATGTCAGAGGATGAAAATCAAATTCGCTCAATCTTTGAAGGGTTAGCGGAGGGCGGCACAGTAACAATGCCTTTACAAGAAACATTTTGGAGCAAATGCTATGGACAAGTGACAGATAAGTTCGGCGTTTTATGGCAATTAAGCTACGAGCAATAATGGATTTATGTAGAACGCGACAAAAAAGTTGTTGCGTTCTTTTTTAGTACCATGTATATTGATATTAGTACCAAGTGCTAATACTAATCTTATAGAAAATTAAAGGCAGGTAACAAATACGTATGAAGCGTTCAAAAAAAGAGCGTCAGTCGTTATTGACGGAAAAAATAGCCGACAATCCTTTCATAACAGATGAACAATTAGCAACAGAATTTAATGTCAGTGTTCAAACGATTCGTCTGGATCGCATGGAGTTAGCTATTCCGGAATTGCGTGAACGTATAAAGGATGTTGCTGCGAAAAAATATGATGAAGTAAAATCACTGCCTCTGGATGAAGTGATTGGAGAAATTATTGATATAGAGCTAGACAATCGTGCTATTTCAATTTTTGATGTTGGAGAAGAACATGTTTTCCAACGTAATGGGATTGCACGAGGGCATCATTTATTTGCACAGGCTAATTCATTGGCGGTAGCGGTAATTGATGACGAACTGGCGCTAACAGTAAAATCAAATGTTGCTTTTGTGAAACCTGTTAAAGCAGGGGATCGTGTTGTAACAAAAGCGATTGTAAAAGGAAGACACACTGAAAAAAATCGGACATTAATTGACGTGATTTCAACGGTGGACAATGAAGTCGTTTTTAAAGGTGAATTTGAAATGTACCGCACGAAAGGTGAAGAAGTAATATGAAGTTAGCAGTAGACGGTATGGGTGGAGACAATGCACCTCAAGCAATTGTCGAAGGCGTATTACTGGCCCTTGATGATTTTCCGAACTTAGAAATTGATTTGTATGGTGACGAACAAAAGATGGCACCATATTTAAAGCAGCATAGCCGTTTAAACGTCGTACATTGTACAGAAGTTGTTGAAGCAGAGGATGATCCAGCACGTGCGGTTCGTCGTAAAAAGGATTCTTCTATGACACGTATGCTTGATGCGGTAGCAGAAGGTAGAGCCGAGGCTTGTTTATCAGCGGGGAATACCGGGGCATTAATGGCAGGCGGCTTGTTTAAAGTAGGGCGTATTGATGGGGTATCGCGTCCAGCGCTGGCAACAACATTACCAACAATGAATGGTGACGGCTTCTTAATGTTAGATTTAGGCGCGAATGCGGATGCTAAGCCTGAAAACTTATTGCAATACGCAATTATGGGGGATATTTATGTCAGACAAGTGCGTGGTCTTGCATCACCACGTGTCGGATTATTAAATATCGGTACCGAAGATAAAAAAGGTAACGAATTAACGAAATCGGCCTTTACATTATTAAAAGAAGCAGATTTTAATTTTGAAGGTAATGTGGAATCACGTGAGTTATTAAACGGGGTCGCGGATGTCGTAGTGACGGACGGCTTCACAGGAAATATGGTATTGAAGACACTTGAAGGAACAGCAGGCACGATTTTTAAAATGTTAAAAGAGGCATTATTCGCAACAACGAAAACAAAAATCGCAGCAGCGCTCGTAAAAAATGATTTAAAACAATTAAAAGATAAGATGGATTACACCGAGTATGGTGGGGCGGCGTTATTCGGTTTAAAAGCACCTGTCATTAAAGCGCATGGTTCTTCCAATCCGCGTGCCATCTATAGTGCAATTCGACAAGCATCCATTATGGTGGAACATAAGGTATGTGAAACCATTACCGAAAAGATCGAACAATTGCCAAAATCAGAATAAGTTTTTCACAAAGGGGAATTCGATATGACAAAAATTGCGTTTATTTTTCCGGGGCAAGGTTCGCAATCCGTGGGGATGGGTGCGGAGCTTGTAGCAAGCGACGAAAAAAGTAACCAATATTATGTACGTGCAGACGAAGTGTTAAATTTACCATTGTCGGACTATATGTTAAATGGTCCACAGGAGACATTAACGCTGACGTATCATGCACAGCCAGCACTTTTAACAACAGGTGTCATGATTGCGAAAAAGTTATTAGCTGCGGGGATTCAGCCACATTTTACGGCGGGTCATTCATTAGGAGAATATAGTGCATTCGTTATTTCAGAAGTAGTAACTTTTGAAGATGCGGTGAAAACAGTTCATCAGCGTGGGGTGTATATGGACGAGGCAGTGCCAGCAGGTCAAGGGGCAATGGCGGCAATTTTAGCATTGGACGGGGAACAGCTAAATGCCATTTGCGAACAAGTATCAGCTACTGGCGAAGTGGTGCAAGTGGCCAACTTCAACTGCCCAGGCCAAATTGTGATTTCGGGGACGAAACAAGGTGTCGATGAGGCATGTAAACGTGCGAAGGAAGCTGGCGCAAAACGAGCGCTTCCATTAGTAGTAAGTGGACCCTTCCATAGTGCGTTAATGCAAAAAGCGGCAGACAACTTAGCAACATCTATTTCAACATTAGCGATTCAAAGTCCGAAAATTCCGGTTGTGAGTAATGTAACCTCACAATTGTTAACAACACCTGAGCAAATTCAGCAAGAAATGGTTGCACAGGTAACGAGCTCAGTACAATGGGAGCAAAATGTGCAAACACTGATTGCACAGGGGGTTACGGTATTTATCGAATGTGGTCCAGGCAAGGTGTTATCTGGGCTCGTGAAGAAAATTGATCGCAACGTGCAAACATATTGTGTCTATGATGAGGCAAGCTTTGCACAAGTTATGGAAGCATCAAAGGAGTGGACACAATGGGTTTAACGGGGAAATGTGCCATTGTAACGGGCGCGTCACGTGGTATCGGTCGTGCAATTGCGTTAGAATTAGCAAGCCAAGGCGCGCGGGTTGTAGTCAATTACAGCGGTAGCGTGGAAAAAGCAAAGCAAGTTGTAGAAGAAATTCAAACAAATGGCGGCGAGGCAATTGCTGTACAAGCAGATGTAGCGAATGGAGAATCGGTACAACAATTAATGCAAACAGCGCTTGAAACATATGGTTCGATTGATATTTTAGTGAATAACGCCGGCATTACGCGCGATAATTTGATAATGCGTATGAAAGATGATGAATGGGATGATGTCATCAACACCAATTTAAAAGGTGTGTTCCTTTGTACAAAAGCGGTAACGCGTCAAATGATGAAGCAGCGTGCGGGACGTATCATTAATATTTCGTCCATTGTTGGTGTTGCCGGGAACCCTGGTCAGGCAAATTACGTTGCAGCAAAGGCGGGGGTCATTGGGTTAACGAAAACAACGGCTCAAGAACTTGCATCACGAAATATTTTAGTTAATGCAATTGCACCGGGCTTTATTACAACAGAAATGACAGAGGGCTTACCTGAGGATTTAAAACAAGCCATGCTAAAGCAAATTCCGCTAGCAAAGCTTGGACAGCCAGAGGATATCGCAAAAGCCGTAACATTTTTCGCGTCCGACAGTGCTAATTACATTACGGGTCAAACCTTGCAAATCGATGGCGGTATGGTAATGGCTTAGTTTTTTAGCTTATTTGAGGGGAGGTGACATTATGTCTACAGTATTTGAACGTGTATCAAAAGTAGTAGTTGACCGCTTAGGCGTTGACGAAAGTGAAGTAAAATTAGAAGCATCATTCCGTGATGATTTAGGTGCCGATTCATTAGACGTTGTTGAGCTAGTAATGGAACTAGAAGACGAGTTCGATATGGAAATTTCTGATGAAGATGCAGAAAAAATCGGTACAGTTGGTGATGCTATCTCATACATCGAAAGCAAAGTTAGCTAATAACTGAATGGAAAGGGTGCTCTGTTGAATTAATCTAACAGAACATCCTTTTTTTCTTAGGGGAAAATCAGAGGCGAACGCAAAATGATTGTCAAAGTATTTGCCATACGATTCACATTTGTCAAAATCCTTGACTTTACGCCTTTTTTTAGCGACTACCCTTTGCACAATAGTATAGAACAATGTAAACTAAACGATAGAAACTAGAAGGAAGGCAGAAAGTCCATGATGCAAAGAAGAAAAGGTAGTAACCAAAAAGCAGGTGTACTCCCTGAAAAAGTAAGAGCACAATTTCAATTATTACAAGAAGAAATGAATATTCATTTCACAAATAAGGCGTTATTATATCAAGCCTTTACACATTCATCTTATGTGAATGAGCATCGCCGCAAACAATTTACGGACAATGAACGATTAGAATTTTTAGGGGACGCAGTATTAGAATTATCGGTATCAAAATATTTATTTGAAAAATTCCAGAACATGAGTGAAGGGCAATTAACGAAATTACGTGCGTCTATCGTATGTGAGCCTTCATTA
Source organism: Solibacillus sp. FSL R7-0668 (assembly GCF_038006205.1). Lineage (NCBI taxonomy): Bacteria > Bacillati > Bacillota > Bacilli > Caryophanales > Caryophanaceae > Solibacillus > Solibacillus sp. FSL R7-0668. The sequence goes on from NZ_JBBOUU010000001.1 coordinate 992,222, forward strand.
GTCGTGTTTGCCAACGAATTGAATTTTGGTCATTTTGTGTTATTAGGTAAAGGCGAAGAATTAACAGGTGGTCGAGAACGTCCAGCATTGCTTGCAGATGTCTTTGAATCCTTTGTAGGCGCACTTTATTTGGATCAAGGTTTAGACGTCGTTGTCGCGTTTTTAGAACGTATCGTATTCCCTAAAGTAGAAGTCGGTGCTTTTTCGCATGTGATGGATTTTAAAAGTCAATTGCAGGAAATCATACAACAAACAAATAACGGTCTGTTACATTATGAAATTATCGATGAAAAAGGACCGGCGCATAACAGAATCTTTGTTTCGCGCGTCTTACTAAACAGTCAAGAATTAGGTCTTGGTCGCGGTAAATCGAAGAAAGAAGCTGAGCAGCAAGCAGCGCAAAGTGCGATGGTTATGCTTAAGCAGTCAAAGCTAGAGGGGGAATAATATGTTCCTTAAACGACTTGAAGTAGTAGGTTTCAAATCATTTGCTGAACGAATTGGCATTGATTTTGTTCCTGGAGTAACAGCAGTAGTAGGCCCAAATGGTAGTGGTAAAAGTAATGTCACAGATGCCATTCGCTGGGTTTTAGGAGAGCAATCCGCAAAAAGTCTACGCGGTGCGAAAATGGAGGATGTCATCTTCGCCGGTAGTGAATCACGTAAAGCATTGAACTTTGCAGAAGTAACACTTGTTTTGGACAATACAGATGAGCAAATTGCCATTCCATATACAGAAATAAATGTCACAAGACGTGTGTATCGTTCAGGTGATAGCGAATATTTGCTGAATAATCAGCAATGTCGCCTGAAGGATATTACGGACTTGTTTATGGATTCAGGTCTTGGAAAAGAAGCGTTTTCCATTATTTCACAGGGACGCGTGGATGAAATATTAAACAGCCGTCCAGATGATCGTCGTAGTATTTTTGAAGAGGCAGCGGGCGTTTTAAAATATAAATTACGCAAGAAAAAAGCCGAGCACAAATTAGTCGAAACCGATGAAAACTTAAATCGTGTACTCGATATTTTACATGAAATCGAAACGCGTTTAGAGCCATTAAAAATTCAGGCTTCCAGCGCAAAAGACTATATTCGAATGACGACAGAATTGAAGGATTTTGACATTGCGTTAATGGTTCATGACATTGTCGCACATGAAACGACATTAAGAGCCTTTGATGTCGAGCATGGGACGCTTGCAATTGCGGAAAAAGAGCATGCAACTAAAATGGCACAGTTTGAGACGCATTTACGTAAAGTGCGTAGCGAGTTAAAAACGATTGATGAAGTGCTCGATATTTCACAAGAGCAGCTTGTCGAAGCGAGTGCAGAGGTAGAACGTTGGGAAGGACGCAAAGCATTATTTAATGAAAAGCGTTCGAATGCCGAAAAGCAAATCCAACATTTGAAACATTCGCTTCTTCAGGCGAATGACACCGTAGCAGAGCTAATGGCGCAAGAGCAAGAAAAGCGCCAGCAATTTACTGAAAAGCAAAAAAATGTACAACAGGTGCGTTCGTCATTAAAGCAAGTTGAACAAGCACTGACACGTACAGCTTCTGAAATTGAACAAGAAATCGAACAGGCGAAAAATATGTTCATTAACTTATTAAATGAAGAAGCCACTGTCAAAAATGAATTGAAGCATCTCGACCAGCAACTTTCACAGGAGCAGGCTTCTTCAGAGCGTATGACAGGTCGTTCATCTGAAATGCAAAAAGAGCTTGCACAAGCAGTTGTCGAGCAGCAAACAATCACACAAGTACTGGAACAATCAGAGCTCGCTGTAAAAGAACAGCTTGATCGCTATGATGTATTACAAATTCAGCTAAAAACAGCGACAGCAGATCTAGATGAGAAGCAGGCGCTATTATATAAAGCCTATCAGCACCATCAACAGTTAAAAGCGCGTAAAGAAACATTAGCTGAGTTAGAGGCTGATTTTTCAGGCTTTTTCCATGGTGTAAAGGAAGTGTTGCTTGCTCGTGATCGTGGCCAGCTACAGGGGATTGAAGGTGCCGTAGCAGAACTCATTCAAGTGGAGGCAAAATATTCACAAGCACTTGAAACGGCATTAGGGGCAGCTTCCCAGCATATTGTGACAGCAAATGAACAACATGCACAAAAGGCAATTGGCTGGTTAAAGCAAAAGCGTGCGGGCCGTGCAACATTTTTACCGAAAACCGTTATGCGTTCACGTAAAATTCAGCCGCATCAATTGCAAGAGATTCAGTCACATCCTGCCTATATTGCATTGGCATACGAATTAGTAAGCTATGCACCTGAAAATACGAATATTATCGAAAACCTTTTAGGGAATGTCCTAGTAGCCGCAAATTTAGAGGGCGCGGGTCAAATTGCACGAATTTTAGGCTTTAAGTATCGTATTGTGACGCTTGATGGTGATATCGTTAACGCGGGTGGTTCATTAACGGGTGGTGCCTTAAAGCAACAAAGTTCACTGTTTTCACGAAAAGCTGAGCTCGATCAACTTGTGACGACATTAGCGGAGATGGAAGCGACAATTCAATCAGCGGAGCAAATTGTTTCAACAAAGAAGTCTGAAATAGCCGCGTTACGTCATACGTTAGAAGAGATGAAGCTACAGGGAGAAACACTGCGTGAGCAAGAACAGATCCATCGTTCAAAGCTATTAGAGCTGGATATGACGGTGAAGAGCTTACAAACAACGGTTTCGTTAACGCAGTCTGAACAATCAACCGTAACAACACGTAAAGAATCATTAGCTGAACAGCAGCAGCATTCGACAACCCGTCTAGCACAATTGCAAGAGGAATTACAGCAAGTGCAGCAAACAGTAGACGAGTTGACAAAGGCAAAAGAGCAGAGTGAAACACAAAAAGATGTGTTGCGCGAACAATTGGCACAGCTACGCTCAGAACAAGCTGTCGCACAGGAACAGTTAACACAAGTACAAGCAGCCATCGCAGGTATTGAGCTAAATTTAACGAAGGCAAAAGACCAAGCCCTAAAGATTTCCCAGGAAATAGAATGGATTGAATCAGAAGATGGTGTGAATGGCCCTTCTTCGGAAGAATTAGCGCAAACGATTGCAGATTGGACGCTGAAGAAAGAGGTATTAACGGAAACGATTTTAAAAAATCGTCAGTCCCGAGATTCCTTGCATGAACAAACGACAGAAATCGAAATTCAACTACAAGAAGTACAACGGGTACATAAAAGCTATGTCGACGCAATTCGCGCATTAGAATTAAAACGTAGTCGTATTGAATTTGAAAAAACAAACTTGCAACAGCAATTACTCGAGCAGTATGAACTCGATATTATTACTGCACAAGATGAAGCGATTCAAATTGAAGAAGTCGAGCAAGTGCGTCGTAAAGTAAAACTATTAAAGCAATCGATCGAAGAACTAGGGCCGGTGAATGTGTCGGCAATCGAAGAATTTGATCGCGTACAGGAGCGCTATGCCTTTTTAAGTGAACAACGTGAAGATTTAGTTGCTGCCAAAGATACATTGCATCTAGCCATTGGTGAAATGGATGAAGAAATGACCGAACGCTTTGGTGAAACGTTTAAGCAAATTCGCCAGCAGTTTGTTGTGTCATTCCGTGAATTATTTGGTGGTGGTACAGCCGATTTAGTACTGCTAGACCCAGATAATTTATTGGAAACGGGCATTGAAATTATTGCGCAACCACCAGGGAAAAAGCTACAAAGTTTAAGCCTTTTATCGGGGGGCGAACGTGCATTAACAGCAATTGCTTTATTGTTTGCGATTTTGAATACTCGCCCAGTACCGTTCTGTGTACTTGATGAAGTAGAGGCAGCGCTTGATGAATCAAATGTTGCGCGCTATAGTGATTATTTACGTAAATTTAGCAGTCAGACCCAATTCATCGTCATTACACACCGTAAAGGGACGATGGAAGGAGCGGATGTTCTATATGGGATTACGATGCAAGAATCAGGCGTTTCGAAGCTTGTGTCAGTAAAACTAGAGGAACAACCCGATTTAGTAACGTAAGGGAGTGTCGAAAAATGAGCTTTTTTAAGCGACTAAAGGAAAAGTTAGTAGGTAGCAACGAAGAACAAAAAGTAGAGCAACCGGAGCTTGGTGAGCAACCAGTAGCCGAATTGCCTCAGCCGGAAGTAAGTGAAGAAACCGTAGCCCCTGTTCAAGAAATGGAACAAGAGGCTGTTGAAGCAATTGAGGCGATAGTGCCGAAAGAAGAGCTAGAAGAAGTAGTTCCCCAAAGCGATGAATTAGCAGAAGAAATCGTGGAGGAGCAAGGAGAAGAAGAGCCAACGAAACCTTCTGCATGGTCGATTACGCAAAAGTTCAAAGCTGGTTTAGAAAAAACACGTAATTCGTTTACATCGAAGGTAAATGACTTAGTAGCACGTTACCGTAAAGTAGATGAGGATTTCTTTGAGGAATTAGAAGAATTACTGCTACAAGCGGACGTAGGCTTTGAAACGGTTATGGATTTAATGGATAAATTACGCTATGAAGTTCAGCGTCAAAACATTAAAGACACAAACGGCATTCAAGCCATCATCTCAGAAAAATTAGTCGAAATTTATGAGTCTGGTGAAGATAATTTAACGGACTTGAATATGCAGCAAGACGGTGATTTAACGGTTATTTTATTTGTCGGTGTTAACGGCGTTGGGAAAACGACAACAATTGGTAAATTAGCACATCGTTTAAAATCAGAAGGCAAATCTGTGATGCTTGCAGCGGGTGATACATTCCGTGCAGGTGCGATTGACCAATTACAAGTTTGGGGCGAACGTGTTGGCGTTGAAGTAATTGCACAATCAGAAGGCTCTGATCCAGCTGCGGTTATGTATGATGCCGTTCGCGCGGCGAAAAACCGTGGTGTTGACGTGTTAATCTGTGATACTGCAGGACGTTTACAAAACAAGGTGAACTTAATGAACGAGCTTGAAAAGGTACACCGTGTCATTTCACGAGAAATACCAAATGCACCGCATGAAGTATTATTAGCTTTGGATGCGACAACAGGTCAAAATGCGCTTGTACAAGCGCAAATGTTCAAAGAGGCAACGAATGTTACAGGAATCGTCTTAACGAAGCTAGATGGTACGGCAAAAGGCGGGATCGTTTTAGCGATTCGCAATAAATTGCACATTCCAGTAAAATTTGTAGGACTTGGCGAAAAAATGGATGACCTTCAACCGTTTGATGCAGAGCGTTATGTATACGGTTTATTTGCAGAAGGCTTAGAAAAAGAGCTTAATGAAATAGAGGATTAACATGTTTCATTAGAGATTTAAATTCCTTACTGAATCAAGTTAATGCCCCGGCGAATGGGAGGCGAGTGACGATTATGTTGCTCGCTTTTTTCATCAAAAATTTTGTCACAATCCAATCGAAAGACAAGGGAATTACCTTGACAGTAAGCGTTATCACGATTATGATAAGATAGACAAAATATGATTGGAGAGATATAAATGCTACTTGAAAAAACAACACGCATGAACTTTCTCTTCGACTTTTATCAAGCACTTTTAACAGACAAGCAGCGTAGTTATATGGAGCTCTATTATTTAGATGACCATTCACTTGGTGAAATTGCTGAAAGCTATAATATTTCCCGTCAAGCTGTTTATGATAATATTCGTCGTACTGAGGCGATGCTTGAAGAATATGAAGATAAATTAAAGCTATTTGAAAAATTTCAACAACGTCAAGCTATGTTAAAGCAACTGACAGAAGCGTTACAAGATGATGCTTCTACTTTAGAAACGCGTTTAGCACTAGTTGAACAATTGAAGGAATCGGATTAGGAGGCGAACGAGTTGGCTTTTGAAGGTTTAGCAGAGCGACTCCAAGGTACGATCCAAAAGATTAAAGGTAAAGGGAAAGTTTCGGAACAAGACGTAAAAGAAATGATGCGTGAAGTCCGATTTGCCTTAATCGAAGCGGACGTAAACTTAAAGGTAGTTAAGGAATTCGTTAAAAAGGTTAGTGAGCGTGCAGTCGGCGTTGACGTCATGAAGTCATTAACACCTGGTCAGCAAGTCATTAAAATTGTACAAGATGAATTAACTAACTTAATGGGCGGTGAACAAAGCCCCATTAAATTCAGCAACCGTCCACCGACAGTTATTATGATGGTCGGTTTGCAAGGTGCCGGTAAAACGACGACAACAGGAAAGCTTGCCAATGTTTTACGCAAAAAATATAATAAAAAGCCATTATTAGTTGCTGCTGACGTCTATCGCCCAGCTGCGGTACAACAGCTACAAACATTAGGAAAGCAGCTAAACTTACCGGTGTTTGCACTCGGTACAGATATTTCGCCAGTAGAAATTGCGCGCCAAGCGATTGAGCATGCGAAAGAAGAGCATCATGATGTTGTATTAATCGATACAGCGGGTCGTTTGCATATTGATGAGCAATTAATGCAAGAATTAAAAGATATTCGTGCATTAAAAGAGCCTGACGAAGTATTTTTAGTTGTGGACTCTATGACGGGTCAAGATGCTGTCAACGTAGCACAAAGCTTTAATGAAGCAGTAGGGATTACGGGCGTTGTCTTAACAAAATTAGACGGTGATACACGTGGTGGTGCGGCGCTTTCGATTCGTGCAGTAACCGAAAAGCCGATTAAATTCGTCGGTATGGGGGAAAAAATGGATGCGCTTGAGCCATTCCACCCTGAGCGTATGGCATCGCGTATTTTAGGTATGGGCGACGTATTATCGCTAATCGAAAAAGCACAAGCAAACGTCGATATGGAAAAAGCAAAAGAGCTTGAAGAGAAATTCATGACGCAAAGCTTCACATTCGACGACTTCATCGAGCAATTGCAAGCCGTGAAAAAAATGGGTCCATTAGAAGATTTATTGAAAATGATTCCAGGGGCCAACAAAATGAAGGGCTTAGACAATGTCAAAGTCGATGAAAAGCAGATGGGGCGCATTGAAGCGATTATTTATTCGATGACACCTGCTGAAAAAACAACGCCAGAAATCATTTCTGCAAGCCGTAAAAAACGAATTGCAACGGGTTCTGGTACAACAATTCAAGAAGTAAATCGTTTATTAAAACAGTTTGAAGAAATGAAAAAAATGATGAAGCAAATGACTGGTATGGCGCAAGGAAAAGGCAAGAAAAAGATGAAATTGCCAGGCTTTGACCAGTTATTTAAATAAAAAATAGAGGTGTTAAGAAAAAACACTTTACAAACAACCAAGACATTGCTAATATAATATCTTGTGTGAAACTTATTCGGAGGTGCTATTAAAATGGCAGTTAAAATTCGCTTAAAACGTATGGGAGCTAAAAAATCTCCTTTCTATCGTATCGTAGTTGCAGACGCTCGTTCACCACGTGACGGTCGTCAAATCGAAACAGTAGGTACTTACAACCCACTTACAGTTCCAGCTACAGTAGAAATCAATGAAGAGTTAGCTCTTAAATGGTTAACTGATGGTGCAAAACCATCTGACACTGTACGTAACCTGTTCTCAGAACAAGGGATCATGGAAAAATTCCATAACGCTAAATACAGCAAATAATTCAATGATGAATTCGGAGGTGGCTTTATGCAGCAGCTGATTGAAGCAATTGTGAAACCATTAGTCGATTATCCTGAAGACGTACGTATTGAGACGGACGAAACTTCAAATCGAGTTGTTTATAAGCTTTTTGTTCATCCAGAGGATCGAGGGAAAGTCATAGGCAAGCAAGGACGTGTTGCGAAGGCAATTCGTACGATTGTGTACTCAGCAGCGGGCGGCCACCAGAAGAAAAAGACATACGTCGATATATTGGATTAGTAAAAGGAGGGTGGCATTTTGCTAACCCTTCTTTTTTTATATTTGTTATGATGAAATAAGGAATGCTTGAATACTGTATAAGTTGATTAGAATAAAGATCAACGGGATTTTAAAAGAGGTGGAAGAAACATGGAATGGTTTAACGTTGGACGTATTGTGAATACGCATGGAATTCGTGGAGAGCTACGTATTTTATCAACAACTGATTTTGAAGAAGAGCGCTTTGCGGTTGGTTCAAAATTAGCAGCATTTAAAAAAGATGATAAACGCCCAACTTGGGTAACGGTTGCCTCATCACGCCGTCATAAAAACTTTATTTTAGTGACGTTTGAAGGAATGCAAAACATCAATTTAGTAGAGCCTTTCAAAGAAGGGATGCTAAAAGTAACGATGGATCAATTAGCAGACGATGAACTAGACGAAAACGAATATTACCATTTCGAAATTAAAGATTGCGAAGTGTTTTCAGAAGAGGGCGAGCTAATCGGTGTCGTTACAGACATTTTAGAAACCGGTGCCAATGATGTATGGGAAGTAAAAGCAAAAGGTGGCAAAAAGCATTATATTCCGTACATTGAAGATATCGTGAAGGAAATTGATGTCGAAGAAAAGAAAATTGTCATTCATGTGATGGAAGGCTTACTATAATGAAAATTCATGTATTAAGTTTATTTCCAGATATGTTTACAGGCGTATTCGGTGCGTCCATTTTAAAAAAGGCCCAAGAAAAGGGCGCTGTTGAGTTAGCTGTAACCGATATTCGTGAATTTAGTGAAAATAAGCATAGACAAGTGGATGACTATCCGTACGGTGGTGGCGCGGGTATGGTATTAAAGCCAGAGCCAATGTTTAATGCTGTAGAAGCGATTACAGAGGGGCGCAAACCACGTGTCATTCTCATGTGCCCACAAGGCGAACGCTTCACACAGAAAAAAGCCGAGGAGCTTGCACTGGAAGATGATTTAGTCTTTTTATGTGGGCATTATGAAGGCTATGATGAACGAATTCGTGAGCATCTCGTAACGGATGAAATTTCGATTGGCGACTTCGTATTAACGGGTGGGGAGCTCCCAGCGATGACAGTCATTGATGCGGTTGTGCGTCTATTACCAGGTGTTCTAGGGCAGGCCGACTCACATATTCAAGATTCGTTTTCAACTGGCTTGCTCGAGCATCCACACTACACACGCCCTGCTGATTTTCGCGGGATGAAGGTGCCGGATGTGTTGTTATCTGGGAATCACGCAAAAATTGAAGAGTGGCGTGAAGAACAGTCCTTTTTACGTACATTACAACGTCGACCTGATCTTTTAGAGGCGTTAGAATTGACGGAAAAACAACAAAATATTCTCGAAAAAATAAAATCACAAATGTAAAGCAAATCTACTTGAAATGCCTTTTTTTTTATGTTAAGATTCAATCTGTGCTTAACATGCACTGAATTACGGTGTTCCGCTGTGGCGTAAATTGCGCGTGCAAGAGCATCTGTCTAAGGAGAGAAAACAATGTCAAACATTATTACAGAGATCACAAAAGATCAATTACGTTCAGACTTACCATCATTCAAACCGGGTGATACAGTTAAGGTGCACGTTAAAATCGTTGAGGGTACTCGTGAGCGTATCCAATTATTCGAAGGTGTAGTTATTAAACGTCGTGGTGGCGGAATTAGCGAAACTTTCACAGTACGTAAAATTTCTTACGGCGTTGGTGTAGAGCGTACTTTCCCAGTACACACACCAAAAATCGCTCAATTAGAAGTAGTTCGTAAAGGTAAAGTACGTCGTGCTAAACTTTACTACCTACGTAACCTACGTGGTAAAGCTGCTCGTATTAAAGAAATTCGATAAGAACTTTTTAGAAGGGGGCTTGTACTTACAAGCTCCTTTCTTTCTTTAACTTGAATCATCAGCAAATGTAGATTATATTTTTGCTTGAAATACATATTTCGTATACAATGAATGGTATAAGCAAGGGGGATCGCTACGTGGAAAAAACTGAAAAAGAAAAAAATGAGCTTTGGGAATGGACGAAAGCTCTACTAATTGCGTTTGCAATTGCAGCATTCATTCGATATTTTTTATTTACACCGATTGTAGTTGATGGGGATTCAATGATGCCAACCCTTGAAAATGGAGATCGAATGATTGTCAACAAGTTTAGCTATAAAATTGGAGAGCCAGAGCGCTTTGATATCGTAGTGTTCCATGCGCCAGAACAAAAAGATTATATCAAACGTGTAATCGGACTACCTGGTGATTATGTTGAATATAAAGATGACCAGCTATACATTAATGGTGAAGCAATCGACGAGCCATACTTAGACGCATATAAGGCCCAAATTAGTGAAGGTAATTTAACAGGTGATTTCTCACTGAAGGATATTGATCCATCGCTTGATGTGATTCCAGAAGGCCATGTATTTGTCATGGGGGATAACCGTCGTTTTAGTAAGGATAGCCGTCATATTGGAATTGTTGACCAAAAAGAAATTATCGGAAATACAAGCATTATCTTTTGGCCACTTAATGAAATTGAAATTGTAAAATAAATATATAAACAAATGGAAATACATCAAAATGAGGGGGCACAATAGCTCCTCATTTTTTTATTGTTAGACGAAGAGGAGGAAAATTATTATGACCATTCAATGGTTTCCGGGGCATATGGCGAAAGCGCGTCGTCAAGTATCTGAAAGCTTAAAGCTAGTGGATATCGTCTTTGAGCTAGTAGACGCACGCTTACCATTATCTTCACGTAACCCGATGATCGATGAAGTCATTCATCAAAAACCACGCTTACTGATTTTAAATAAACAAGATATGGCAGACGAAACGGAAACACGTCGCTGGATTCAATATTTCGCGGATAAAGGCTTTAAGGCTGTAGCTATTAACTCACTTGAGGGAAAAGGCTTACAGGCGGTAATAAAGGCTGCTCAGGAGATTTTAGCGGACAAATGGGAGCGTATGAAGGCGAAAGGCATGAAGCCACGTGCAATTCGAGCCATGATTGTTGGAATTCCAAACGTAGGAAAATCGACATTGATTAACCGTTTAGCAAAGAAAAATTTAGCGAAAACAGGAAATACACCAGGTGTTACAAAGGCACAGCAATGGATTAAAGTAGCGAAGGACATTGAGCTATTAGACACACCAGGTATTTTATGGCCGAAATTTGAAGACCAAGAAGTAGGCTATAAATTAGCGCTTACTGGTGCAATTAAGGATACGCTTACGAATATGGAAGATTTAGCAGTGTACGGCTTGAATTTTTTAGCCTTACATTATCCAGAGCGCATGGAAGAACGTTATCAAATGACAGCGATCAGTGAAGAATTAGTAGAAACATTTGATCATATCGGCAAATTACGCCGTGTATTTGCTCAAGGTGGCGAAATTGATTATGATCAAGTAGCACTACTCATCGTACGTGATCTACGTGACCAAAACCTGGGGAAACTAACATTTGACTTTGTAGATGAGCAAATCGAAAAAGAGCAATTAGCGGAAGCAATCGAAAAAGAAAATGAAGAACGCCGCAAAAAAACAGCAGAAATTCGTCGTCATAGCCGTTTACAAAATAAAGAATAATGAAACGAAAACCTTTTTCATTTATATGAGAAAGGTTTTTTCTTTTATAATGAAGAAAAATGTCGATATAACAGGTAATGAAAGATTTGAGGGTTGAAGATGAAAACAATAAAAGAAATTATACAAGCACTAAAGGAAGCAACAAAAGTAGAGCCGTGGATGACCGAAATCGAACAAGATGAGCGTGCAGGCGTTGTAAAGGCATGGGCACAATTTCACAAGCGTTTAGAAAAACAAGAGGCGTTGAAACAGGCACATCAGGCTAAGCTTGATTTTGATGCAAGCTATTTACCACATAAAAATGCGTATATTGCTGGAACAGATGAAGCAGGCAGAGGACCATTAGCGGGACCGGTTGTAACAGCGGCTGTTATACTACCAAATAATTGCATGGAATTATTGGGCGTAAACGATTCAAAGCAACTATCGAAGGAGAAGCGCAATGACTTTGCAAAACGTATTAAACAGCATGCCCTCTATTATGCCGTGCATTTTCAAAGTGCTGAAGAAATTGACCGCTTAAATATTTATGAGGCGACACGTCAATCCATGCTACAAAGTGTTGAAGCGTTAGAGGTCACACCGAGCTTCATTTTAGCGGATGCAATGACACTCCGTACAACGATTCCGCAAGCATCGATTATTAAAGGGGATGCGCAAAGCCTAGCGATTGCCGCTGCATCGATTTTAGCGAAAACAGCGCGTGATGACTATATGGAAGCGCTTGATCAGGAATTTCCGCAATATGGCTTTGCGCAGCATGCTGGCTATGGAACGAAACAGCATTTAGAGGCATTAGCAACATATGGCCCGACGATCCATCATCGTAAAACATTTGAACCAATTAAAACTATGATACAACAAAGGGAGTGACTAGGATGAATTCTACAGCCTTTAATCCAATACAAGTAAATGCTCAGCAAATAAGCGCCAATCAACCGCTATCATTGCGTCAAGACCAAGTATTCCATGGCACGATTAAGCAGCTCTACCCAGACCAAATGGCTGAAGTGCAAGTGGGAAATCAAAAGCTTATGGCCAAGCTTGAAGTCCCATTAAAAGTAGGCGATGCACACTTTTTTCAAGTGACTGCTACCAACCCACAAACAGAGCTAAAGGTAGTTACTGGACCGATGTCGCAAGCGATGTCACCTGCACAGCAAATGAATCAATTATTAGAAACGATGAATTTACCAAAGTCTTCAGAAATGCAGCAAGTGTTGTCGCATTTTATGAAAGCACAGCTACCCATTTCAAAGGAGCAATTGCTGGCTGCTGAGAGCTGGATGAAAAATTTGCCTGAAGGTGTAGATAAAAATAACGCCTTGCAAGCATTACAGCGCATGGTCGAATTAAAAATGCCATTTAATAGCACCGTGTTTCAGGCGTTAACACAAGGGACAAAAACAGATGGAATGTCAGCAAATTTAGCGAATTTAGCCCAGTTATTAGCCAATCAAACAGGCGGTAATGAGGCGTTGAAAAGTAGCTTGCTTCAGCAAATAAATGACCTAGCAAAGCCGCTAAACAATGAAACAGGCGGTGTTTTATTAGCACGTGCAGCCCAAACATTACTGGATCAATCTGCGCCAACGACAGCGAAATTACAAGCATTAGCCGCGTTAAAAGAGGCGGGTATCTTACCAAAACAAGCAACCTTGCAAAATTGGCAAAATATGAATCAGACTGCATCCACTCAAAATGCATCAACGGCCGTCTTACCGACACAGGCAGGGCCAATGCGTCAGCAAATTGCCAGTACAGCGCCAGAGCAATTAAAACCGATGCTGGACCAAGTAAAGGCGTGGGTGAATAATGAATCCTTATTAACTCAAAGTCAAAAGCAACAACTACAGCAGTTAATTTCTCGTTTTGAGAAAATTCCACCGTCAAAGCAAGCGTTGGAAGTGTTTGCTAAACAGTTGCAGGAGCAGCTCACAAAAGCGTTTAGTGATAATTCAGCAACGCGTTTATTTACACAAAATGAACAGGGAATGTCGGCAAAAGATCAGTTAATGAGTTTAATTAAGCCAGATTCGAATGTCCCGTTAAACGATGCTTTACTACGGAATTTAGTGAAAGTCACACAGGATAGCCCACAGCCACAGATGCAAAGCGCACTGACACAGGCAGAGGCACAAGTGCAATCAGCAGCAGATAGTAAGGCGATGGAACAAGCGATCAAAACTGTATTAAAAGGGCTAGGTGTGAGCTATGAGGCAACGTTAGCTAGTAAAGCAGGGGATGTGCAAGCGGTCGCACAGCAGATGAAGCCCCAGTTATTAGCGCTCATTCAAGATATGCAAACCCCTACAGCATTGCGTGATGCAGCTGAAACAGTTATGGCTCGATTGAATGGTATGCAGCTATCTTCGGGGGAAAATGGTCATCAGCATCAGCTGGTCATGCAAGTACCGTTAGAATTTTTCGGCAAAAAGATGGACGCAACCTTGCAGTGGAATGGTAGGATGAAGGATAATGGCAAAATTGATGCCAATTTTGCTCGTGTTATGTTTTATTTAAATATGGAATCCTTACAGCAAACCGTCATTGACATGCAAGTACAAAATCGTGTCGTCATTATTAATGTTTATAATGATCTCCCAAATCTAGATACGCTTGCGATGTCCTTAAAAGGGGCATTGAAGAGCGGTTTGGCAGAGAAAGAATATACATTATCAGGAGTATTTATCAAACCGTTTGGTGAGCAGCATACGAAAACTGTCACCAAAAATTCAAATCAACCAGATGAGCAGCAAAGCGGGGTGGATATTCGCGTATGAGCAACAAAAAATATGTACGTAAAGAAGCCATTGCGTTATCCTATGATCCGCAAAAAAATAATGGCCCTACCGTTGTTGCGAAGGGAAAGGGTAAAATTGCGGAAAATATTTTAGAACAGGCAACACTTCATGATGTGCCGGTATATGAAGACCCAAACCTCGTAGAATTATTGGGACAGCTTGATTTAAATACATCTATTCCGGAAGAATTATACCAAGCAGTAGCGGAAGTATTTGCCTTTATCTATCATTTAGATGAAAAACATAAATTAACATCAAACAAGCAAAACGGTAGACTATTAAAGTAGTTTGCCGTTTTTTTAATTAAAAAGCATTATTTCAGCATACGGCGGTAAAATAAAGGTGTATAATGAACTTATGTTCAATATACTTTTTTGTTTATTAGTAAAATTGTTTAAAGAGAATTTTCCGACATAAATAAAAGTAAAAAATGCAACTATGACAAATATAGACATTATCAGAATTATTGTATAAAATAGATTATGTTAGTAGAATAATGTCCAAATGTCCGATGGGAGGATGTATCATGAATATCCATGAGTATCAAGGAAAAGAGATATTAAGAAAATACGGTGTCGCGGTTCCAAAGGGGAGCGTAGCGTTTTCACCAGACGAAGCTGTTAAAGTAGCAAAAGAGTTAGGCGCGAATGTAACGGTTGTCAAAGCACAAATTCACGCAGGTGGCCGAGGAAAAGCTGGCGGTGTAAAAATCGCGAAAAACTTAGAGGAAGTACGCTCATATGCAAAAGAATTACTAGGAAAAATTTTAGTAACGCACCAAACAGGTCCTGAAGGTAAAGAGGTAAAGCGTCTTTATATAGAGGAAGGCTCGGATATTAAAAAAGAGTATTATTTAAGTTTAGTACTTGATCGCGCCACTTCTCGAGTAGTTATGATGGGCTCAGAAGAAGGTGGAATGGATATTGAAGAAGTAGCAGAGTCAAATCCTGAAAAAATCTTCAAAGAAGTGATTGACCCAGTAACAGGATTGAATGCCTTCCAAGCGCGTCGCATGGCATTTAACATGAATATTCCTTCAAAATTAGTGAACAAAGCCGTTTCGCTAATGCTTGGAATTTACAAAGCGTTTATTGACAAAGATGCATCCACTGTAGAAATCAACCCATTAGTTGTAACGGGTGATGATCAAGTTGTTGCATTAGATGCAAAATTTAACTTCGATTCAAATGCATTGTATCGTCAAAAGGATATCGTTGAATTACGTGACTTCGATGAGGAAGATCCAAAAGAAATCGAAGCTTCAAAATATGACTTAAGCTATATTTCACTAGATGGTAATATTGGCTGTATGGTTAATGGAGCAGGTCTTGCGATGGCAACAATGGATACCATTAGCTATTATGGCGGCTCACCGGCTAACTTCCTTGACGTTGGGGGCGGTGCTACAGCTGAAAAAGTAACAGAAGCATTTAAAATTATTTTATCAGACAAAAATGTTAAAGGGATTTTTGTTAACATTTTCGGTGGAATTATGAAATGTGACGTCATCGCAGAAGGTGTAATTACGGCTGCGAAAGAGGTCGGTTTAGCAGTGCCTTTAGTCGTTCGTTTAGAGGGAACAAACGTTGACTTAGGCAAAAAATTATTAAATGAATCAGGTTTAAATATTGTTGCTGCAGATTCAATGGCTGACGGTGCACAAAAAATTGTAAAATTAGTCGAAGCTGAAGGCGGGGTTATGGCATGAGCGTGTTCATTAACAAAGAGACAAAAGTAATCGTACAAGGGATTACAGGGGAAACAGCCCTATTCCATACAAAACAAATGCTTGAATACGGAACAAAAATCGTTGCAGGGGTAACGCCAGGTAAGGGTGGACTTGAAATTGAAGGTGTTCCTGTATTCAATACAGTAGAAGAAGCAGTAAAAGCAACAGGTGCCAATGTATCCGTTATTTATGTACCAGCACCGTTTGCAGCGGATGCGATTGTCGAAGCGGTAGATGCAGGCTTAGATATGACAATCTGTATTACAGAGCATATTCCAGTACTGGATATGGTAAAAGTAAAGCGCTATATGGAAGGCAAGAAAACGCGTTTAGTAGGACCAAACTGCCCAGGTGTGATTACGGCTGATGAATGTAAAATTGGTATTATGCCAGGCTATATTCATACAAAAGGTCATGTAGGGGTTGTATCACGCTCTGGTACATTAACTTATGAAGCGGTTCACCAACTGTCACAAGCGGGAATTGGTCAAACAACAGCAGTAGGTATCGGAGGGGACCCTGTAAACGGTACAAACTTCATCGATTGCTTAAAAGCATTCAATGAAGACCCTGAAACGTATGCCGTTGTTATGATTGGTGAAATCGGTGGTACAGCAGAGGAAGAAGCTGCTGAGTGGATTCAAGCAAATATGACAAAACCGGTAGTAGGCTTCATTGGTGGTCAAACAGCGCCACCAGGTAAGCGCATGGGTCACGCAGGTGCGATTATTTCAGGTGGTAAAGGGACAGCAGCTGAAAAAATCAAAGCAATGAATGCAGCTGGTATTGAAGTTGCGCCAACACCTTCTGTTATTGGTGAAACTTTAATTAAAGTGATTAAAGAAAAAGGTCTATACGAAGTTTGTAAGACGCATTAAAATAAAAGATGTAGCGAACGCCTCGCTACATCTTTTTCTATGAAGATATCAACGTCGTGTTGGTCCAAAGCCCCGGCGGATGTCACAGATTATTGTCGAATTTTGCTTACAAAACTTCCTCATTGAACAGAGCGGTCATTTAAATTTCTTCTATTTAAAATAAGGAGTGTTTAATATGACAAATTCTATGGACGAAAAATTATTAAGGCTTCATTATATTCACCCTCTACCTTGGCATAAAATCCAGCATTTATTGACACTTATTCCTGATTTAGATGAGCTATGCAATGTATCACCGACTATTTTAGCGCTGCATTTAAATATTAAACAATCCACTGCGGTCTCTATCATTGAACTTTACAATAAAATGCAGGCGACATCTCTGCAGCCCTATTACGAAAAACATCAAATTAATGCGATACCCTATACAAGTGCATGCTATCCGCAGCGCTTAAAGGAACTGTTTGATCCGCCTGCCGTAATTTATGCAAAAGGGAATATTTCGCTATTACAAGAGCCGCGGATGATGGCGGTCATTGGGGCAAGAATTGCAACGAGCTATAGTGAAAATGCGTTAAAATTGCTAATACCACCCCTAATACAACAAGAATTTGTTATTGTCAGTGGACTTGCAAAAGGAGCAGATCGACTAGCACATGAGGCTGCAATACGATATGGTGGCAAGACAATTGCTGTACTAGGGCATGGCTTATTTCATAGTTATCCAAAAGAAAATGATGAATTACATCGCTATATGACGGAGCATCAGCTAGTGATGACTGAATATCCACCATATGTAGGTGTACAAAAGTGGCATTTTCCTGCACGTAACCGTATAATAAGCGGTTTAAGTGAAGCGTTACTGGTGACAGAAGCAAAATTAAAAAGCGGTACTTTAATTACGACAGAGCTTGCCCTCGAACAAGGGAAGGATGTCTTTGTAGTGCCAGGGAATATTTTTAGTGAGTTATCCCAAGGAACGAATAAATTGATCAAAGAAGGCGCCATTCCTGTATGGGATGGGCATCAAATGTTAGCTGAATTGCAAATGTTTTCAAGTTTTCGTTGAAAAAAAGTTGCATTCTCCGCCAATCTGTTATACATTTTGCAACAGGAAAAGCTTTAAAAAAACATTGACAAATTCATTTATCGTGAATTGAAGAAAATAACATACCTCTATAAGGAGGAAAACAGATGGCAGATTATTTAGTAATTGTGGAATCACCTGCGAAGGCGAAAACAATTGAACGCTATTTAGGAAAAAAATATAAAGTAAAAGCATCAATCGGACATGTGCGTGATTTACCACGTAGTCAAATGGGGATTGATACAGAAAATAACTATGAACCAAAATATATTACGATTCGTGGAAAAGGGCCGGTCTTACAAGAATTAAAGACTGCAGCCAAAAAAGTCAAAAAGATTTATCTCGCGGCTGACCCCGATCGTGAAGGAGAAGCGATTGCTTGGCATTTGGCAAACGCTTTAAACGTTGATATTCACTCAGATTGTCGCGTTGTATTTAACGAGATTACAAAGGAAGCGATTTTAGAAAGCTTTAAGACTCCACGTCCGATTAATATGGATTTAGTGGATGCACAGCAAGCGCGCCGTATTTTAGACCGCTTAGTAGGCTATAATATTAGCCCGATTCTTTGGAAAAAAGTAAAAAAAGGTTTATCAGCTGGTCGTGTGCAATCGGTCTCACTGCGATTAATTATTGATCGTGAAAATGAGATTAAAAGCTTTGAACCAGAAGAATACTGGTCAATTGACGCATCGTTTGAAAAGGGCAAAAAAGAGTTTGAAGCCTTTTATTATGGTGATGGCAAAGAAAAAGTGAAGTTAACGAATGAAGAACAAGTAACGGCCGTATTGAAAAACGTGAAAGGTTCGGATTTTGAAGTGATGAATGTCGTGAAAAAAGAACGTAAACGCAATGCGGCTCCTGCTTTTACAACATCTTCACTACAACAAGAAGCAGCGCGTAAATTAAACTTCCGTGCTAAAAAGACGATGATGCTTGCGCAACAACTGTATGAAGGGATCGAGCTAAGCAAAAAAGAAGGCGCGGTTGGGTTGATTACGTATATGCGTACAGACTCAACACGTATTTCAGATACAGCAAAAACTGAGGCAATTTCATTTATTGAAGGAAAGTATGGTAAAGACTTCATCGCACAAGAGCAAAAGCAAGTGAAGGCGAAAGCAAATGCACAAGATGCCCACGAAGCAATCCGTCCAACGAGTGCTATGCGTACACCAGAAGAGTTGAAGGCAATCCTTAGCCGAGATCAATTACGCTTATATCGTTTAATATGGGAACGCTTTATTGCGAGTCAAATGGCACCAGCAATATTAGATACTGTAACGGTAGACCTACAAAATAATGATGTCCTGTTCCGTGCGAATGGATCACAAGTGAAATTTGCAGGGTTTATGAAGCTTTATATCGAGGGTACTGACGATCAAACAGAAGAAACAAATAAGCTATTACCAGAAATGGCGATTGGCGATAAAGTGAAGTCGCTTGAAATCGAACCAAAACAACATTTCACGCAGCCACCACCACGCTATTCAGAAGCGCGTTTAGTGAAAACGCTGGAAGAGCTAGGTATAGGTCGACCTTCTACGTATGCACCAACGCTTGATACCATTCAAAAGCGTGGTTATGTACAGCTAGATGCGAAACGCTTTGTACCAACAGAGCTTGGTGAAATTGTCCACCAAGCAACATTAGAATTTTTCCCAGAGATTATCAACATCGAATTCACCGCACAAATGGAACATAATTTAGATGAAATCGAAGAAGGCATTACACAATGGGTGGATGTTATTGACGCATTTTATCAAGATTTTGAGCCCCGTGTGAAGTATGCGGATGAAGCGATGGAAAAAATCGAAATTAAAGATGAACCAGCAGGTGAAGACTGTGAAAAATGTGGCGAGCCAATGGTATTTAAGCTTGGGCGCTATGGCAAGTTTATGGCGTGTTCAGGCTTCCCAGATTGCCGCAATACAAAAGCAATCGTCAAGCCTATTGGGGTACAATGTCCAACATGTAAGGAAGGCGAAATCGTAGAGCGTAAGTCAAAAACAAAACGTATTTTCTACGGTTGTAACCGCTATCCTGAATGTGACTTCGTATCATGGGATAAACCAATTAGTAGACCATGTCCGAAATGTAGTGCATTATTAGTAGAGAAAAAATTGAAAAAAGGTGTTCAAATTCAATGTACAAACAGTGAATGTGACTATGAGGAAACACCATCACAATAAGATTTGAGGTAACAACAATGACACAACCAGTAGTAAATGTAATTGGTGCAGGTCTTGCTGGATCTGAAGCCGCTTGGCAAATTGCAAAGCGCGGCGTGAATGTTCGCCTATATGAAATGCGTCCAGTAAAGCAAACGCCGGCGCACCATACTGATAAATTTGCAGAGCTTGTATGCTCGAACTCCTTACGTGCAAACGGCCTAACAAATGCAGTTGGCGTAATTAAAGAAGAAATGCGTAAACTAGATTCTGTCATTATGGCAGCAGCAGATAATTGTTCTGTACCAGCTGGTGGTGCATTAGCGGTAGACCGTCACGAGTTTGCAGGCTATGTAACCGAACATGTGAAAAACCATCCGTTAATTGAAGTGATTAACGAAGAAGTTACTGAAATTCCAGAGGGGATTACAGTCATTGCAACAGGTCCATTAACGTCTGAAGCACTAGCGAAAAAAATTCAAGGTCTAACGGGCGAAGATTATTTATACTTCTATGATGCAGCAGCACCGATTATCGAAAAAGATTCGATCGATATGGACAAAGTATATTTAAAATCACGCTATGACAAAGGTGAAGCGGCCTACTTAAACTGCCCAATGAACAAGGAAGAGTTCGATGCATTCCGCCAAGCATTAATTGAAGCAGAATGTGCTCCATTAAAAGAGTTCGAGAAAGAGAAGTATTTTGAAGGCTGTATGCCGATCGAGGTAATGGCAGCACGTGGCGAAAAGACGATGACATTCGGTCCGATGAAGCCTGTTGGATTAGAAGATCCGAAAACAGACAAACGTCCATATGCCGTTGTTCAATTACGTCAGGATGATGCAGCTGGAACGCTTTACAACTTAGTAGGCTTCCAAACGCATTTAAAATGGCCAGAACAAAAACGCGTATTCTCGATGATTCCAGGTTTAGAAAACTTAGAAATCGTTCGCTATGGCGTTATGCACCGTAACACATTCATCAACTCACCGAAAGTGTTAGCGCAAACATATCAATTAAAAGCACGTCCGAACCTGTTCTTCGCTGGTCAAATGACAGGTGTAGAAGGTTATGTAGAATCAGCTGGAAGTGGTTTAATCGCTGGAATCAATGCAGCTCGCATGGCATTAGGCCAAGAGCTACTCTACTTCCCGCATGAAACAGCACTTGGTTCGATGGCGCGCTATATTACACATACAGATGCGAAAAACTTCCAGCCGATGAATGTCAACTTTGGTATTTTCCCAGAGCTTGGTGAACGAATCAAATCAAAGCCAGAGCGCGCGGAAAAACATGCTACAAGAGCATTGGAATCAATTCAGAATTTTATTAATACTCAGGTAATTTAATTGCGAAAAGTCCTTAAAGACTGTTATACTTTAAGGGCTTTTATGTTGTAGTCAATTATTTTTTTACACTAATACTACTGAAAAGTTAGCAGTAAATCGTAAAAAAGGAATTAATTACGTGGTAAATGATGTTAAAAGTTGCTTTTTAAAACAATGAACCACTCAATTTTCGGAAAGTTACAAGAAATCCGAATAAGTTAAGGAAAAACAGCTTGAAATCTTAGCTCGATAAGTATAGTGTCAGTATGTGTGTTTTTAAAATGTGATTCGAATTAAATCACATGAGTCAATTTTTCTTCTGTAATAAGGGGGGCATGTACAATGAATATTCAAATGGAAGAAGCGCTCGAACAATTTATTCGCTATGTACAATTGGAAAAAAACTTTTCGCAACATACTGTACGCGAATATCAGTCCGATCTTGAAAACTTCTTTACATTTTTACAATCAGAAGGCATTGCTGACATTGCAGAAGTTGATTATATTCATGCAAGACTTTATGTTACGAAACTTTATGATGAACAAAAAGCGAGAACTTCGATTTCTAGGAAAATTTCATCTATCCGTTCTTTTTTTCGCTTTTTAAATCGAGAACAGCATATCGATGATGCTCCGTTTCGTTCACTTTATCATCCGAAAAAGGAAGAACGATTACCGAGCTTTTTTTATGAGGAAGAATTAGCCCAGCTATTCGAGAAAAATCAAGGAGACGAGCCGAAGCAAATTCGTAATATCGCCCTTTTGGAGCTACTTTATGCAACGGGGATGCGTGTTAGTGAATGCGTAGGTTTGGAGCTTTCCGATATTGATTTTCACTATAGCATTGTTCGTGTAATGGGAAAGGGGCGTAAAGAGCGTATTATTCCGTTTGGGCAATTTGCGCATGACGCACTGACACGTTATTTACACGTTCGCTCTACATTAATGAAAACGAATACGCACCAAAAAGTGTTTGTGAATTTGCGAGGTGGCGAACTTACTGCACGCGGTGTACGTTATATATTAAGCGAGATGATTGAACATGCGAGTATGCATACTAAAATTTATCCTCATATGTTACGACATACATTCGCAACTCATTTATTAAATAATGGGGCAGATATGCGTACCGTTCAAGAATTACTTGGGCATGCGAACTTATCTTCTACTCAAATTTATACTCATGTAACAAAGGAAGCTCTTCGAAAGACATATATGAATAGTCATCCAAGGGCATAAGTTAAGGAGGGAATCGGATGGGACAAATTCATGCAACCACGATTTTTGCTATTCATCACAATGGTGAATGTGCGATGGCAGGCGATGGTCAAGTAACATTAGGTAATCAAGTTGTGATGAAGCATACGGCGAGAAAGGTCAGACGTCTGTTTAATGGCAAAGTACTTGCAGGCTTTGCTGGTTCTGTGGCAGATGCTTTTACCTTATTTGAAATGTTTGAAGCAAAATTAAATGAATATAATGGGAACTTACAGCGCGCAGCTGTTGAGGTAGCAAAGCAATGGAGAGGCGATAAAATGCTACGCCAGTTAGAAGCGATGTTGTTAGTGATGGATAAAACAACATTATTATTAGTTTCAGGAACAGGTGAAGTTATCGAGCCGGATGATGGAATTTTAGCGATTGGTTCTGGCGGCAATTATGCATTGTCAGCTGGACGTGCGTTAAAAATACATGCCGGAGATCATTTATCTGCTAAAGAAATTGCACAAGCAGCTTTAACAACAGCGGCGGATATTTGTGTGTTTACGAATCATAATATTATCTTGGAGGTATTATAATGACGACGAATTTAACACCAAGACAAATTACCGAGCATTTAAACCGTCATATTGTCGGACAAGAAACGGCGAAACGTGCTGTAGCCATTGCGCTACGTAATCGCTATCGCCGCTCGTTATTAAGCGAAGAGCTAAAAGGTGAAGTCATTCCGAAAAATATTTTAATGATTGGACCGACAGGCGTTGGGAAAACTGAAATTGCGCGCCGTATTGCTAAGCTAACAAATGCACCATTCATTAAGGTAGAGGCGACAAAATTTACAGAAGTGGGCTATGTAGGGCGCGATGTTGAATCGATGGTTCGTGATTTAGTGGAAGCGGCACGTCGACTTGTAAAAGAAGAAATGACTGTCGCAGTACAAGAACAGGCTGAGCATAATGCCAAGGAAGTGCTAGTAAAATTGCTAGTGCCTTCGAAAATCAAAGAAACGCTTACTCAAAATCCATTTGAAATGTTATTTGGGCAAAAGGGGCAGCAACAAGAACAAGTACAGCAAGATGAACCTGAAATTCGTACACGCCGAGCTCAAATTGCGCAAGACCTACAAGCTGGAAAGTTAGAAGAGCAATGGGTAACAATTGAAGTGACAGAAAATGCACCATCGCTATTTGATGCAATGCCTGGTATGAATATGGACGGGGCAAATGGTATGCAAGACATGTTATCGAATTTGATGCCGAAAAAAACAAAGAAACGAAAAGTACAAGTAAAAGATGCACGTCGTATTTTAACGCAAGAAGAGGCCAATAAGCTAATTGATACAGATGCCCTTTCAAGTGAAGCCATCCATCGTGCAGAACAGACGGGGATTATTTTTATTGATGAAATCGATAAAATTGCAAGTAAAGGCTCCTCCTCTGCGGAAGTATCTCGTGAGGGTGTACAACGTGATATTTTACCAATCGTTGAAGGCTCTACGGTAACGACAAAATATGGACCGGTGAGGACGGATTATATGTTATTCATCGCAGCGGGTGCTTTCCATATGTCGAAGCCAAGTGATTTAATACCAGAATTGCAGGGGCGCTTTCCGATTCGTGTCGAATTAGAAAAATTAACGAAGGCGGATTTTGTTCGTATTTTACAAGAGCCCGACCAATCGTTAATTCTTCAATATAAAGCATTATTAGATACAGAAGGTGTAACGATCGACTTTACGGAAGGGGCTATTGAGCGCATTGCAGAAATTGCCACAGAAGTAAACCAAGAAACAGATAACATTGGTGCACGTCGTTTACATACGATTTTAGAACGCCTTTTAGAAGAATTATCCTACGAGGCTTCAGAAATTGCACCAGCACATATCGAAATTACACCAAGCTATGTCGATCAAAAATTGTCGAATATCGTAAAAAACAAAGATTTGTCTCAATTTATCCTATAATGTAAGTTGAAATAGTATCTTTAAATTGTAAAAACCTTTAGAATATTAAGTGAATTAATTAGTCCTGTGGGAGGAAATATAAAAAATGAATTTATTAGCAAAGACGCGAAAAATCAATGCTATGTTACAAGCATCAGCTGGTAAGCCAGTTAACTTTAAAGAGATGGCACAAACGTTGGGAGATATTATCGAAAGTAATGTTTTCATCGTAAGTCGAAAAGGGAAATTATTAGGTATTTCAATTCATCAACAAATTGAAAATGATCGTATTAAAAAAATGTTTGAAGAACGCCAATTCCCAGAAGAATATACGCAAAACTTATTCAACATTACGGAAACTTCTTCAAACTTAGGTATTAACAACGAACATACAGCATTTCCTATTGAAAACAAAGACCTATTTGAAAAAGGGTTAACAACAATCGTGCCAATCATTGGTGGTGGTGATCGTTTAGGCACATTAATATTAGCTCGAATTAGCGATCAATTTGAAGATGATGATTTAATTTTAGCTGAATATGGTGCAACGGTTGTAGGTATGGAGATTTTACGTGAAAAATCAGAAGAAATTGAAGAGGAAGCACGTTCAAAAGCTGTTGTACAAATGGCGATTAACTCATTATCATACTCAGAATTAGAAGCAATTGAGCATATTTTTGAAGAGCTAGATGGTCATGAAGGCTTATTAGTAGCGTCTAAAATTGCTGACCGCGTAGGGATTACTCGTTCAGTAATCGTAAACGCATTACGCAAATTGGAATCTGCGGGTGTTATTGAGTCTCGTTCATTAGGTATGAAAGGTACTTATATTAAAGTATTAAATGATAAGTTCTTAACTGCCTTAGCTGAAATCAAAATGAAATAATAAAAGGAAAGCGATAAAGCCATAGTGCTTTATCGCTTTTTTTTCTGGAAATAAGGATTCGCTGCATGGGAAATGGTAAAAATTCAATAAATGTATAAAATTTCTAAAAATATAATCAGAATGGTTTAATTTAGCGTGATCAAATAAATAATAGTTTAGGCGATTTCCTTTATTGAATATGGGACAAATGTTTTGTTACAAAATTATGAACATCACCCCTAGATTCCTATTTAATGCTATTATAAATTAAGGAAATGATTAGCATTAACCGTTTTATATGGGTATATTTAACAAGGTTAAGACCTTGTTATCAATCGTATTTATAGTAAAATTCTATTATTTTATGGAATTCCCTTCTGAAATTTTAGGTAGAAAAGGATAAAATCATGGAGAACGATGTCACTATTTGTAAATTGTAGGTAGTGAGTTGTCGAAAAATGGTTCGTTAAGACTATAAAAAAGTGCCAAAAGTCAATAGACACTCGAAAATAATATAATTACAATTAAAGTATTAGGTTTGTCGTGACTGAAGATTGGTAAAAGTGAATGAGGTGAAAAATTTGAATTTATTTGGTGGTACGATTAGCAAATTAGAAAATGGACTTTCATATGCTACGCTAAAAAATAAAGCGATAACACAAAATATAGCGAATGTTGACACGCCGAACTACAAAACAAAAGAAGTAAGCTTTAAAGATGTTTTTAGTGATGCGAAAAAATCTTCTATTTCTGCCTATCGCACGGATGCGAGACATTATGATTTTTCAATTGAAATAGGATCAAGTGGTGTGTATTCAAACGAAAATTTTCGAACAAGACCAAATGGCAATGCGGTAAATATGGATGCAGAACAAGCGAAGTTAGCAGAAAATACAATTTACTATAATGCATTGATTGACCGGATTAGTAGTAAATTCTCAACATTAAATACGGTAGTAAAGGGAGGTAAATAATTATGTCGATTTTTCATAGTATGAATACAACTGCTTCGGCGTTAACTTCACAACGTCTAAGAATGGATGTAATATCTTCTAATATTGCCAATGTTGATACAACACGAGCAAAGCAAGTAAATGGTGAGTGGGAACCATACCGCAAAAAGTCTATTACATTGAAAGAAAATGAAGGGCAATTCTCAAACTTTCTGAATATGGCAATGGGCAAAACAGTAAAAGCGGGTGTAGGAAACGGCGTGAAAGTAACTTCTATTAAAGAAGATACAGAAACACCGTTTAAACTCGTTTTTGACCCAACACATCCAGATGCCAATGAAGAGGGTTATGTACAAATGTCGAATGTTGACTTATTAAAGGAAATGGTAGATTTAATTTCAGCTTCACGATCATATGAAGCCAATATTACAGCGTTTAATGCCAATAAAAGCATGCTAACAAAGGCACTTGAAATAGGGAAAGGATGATAACTAAATGGCGATAAATCCAGTTTCATTCATGTCTCCTGCACAATCTGTGAATGAAGTAAACCAAGGTAATCAAGTTACATCTGCAAATGCACAACAACAGTTTGCAGACTCTTTAAAAGAAGCGATTGCTAGTGTAAATGAGCACCAAAAAACATCAGATATGATGACACAAAAATTAATAAGTGGTGGAGATGTTGATTTATTTGAAGTAATGGTTGCTGCTCAGAAGGCAAGTGTTACTTTAAACACAACAATTGAAATTCGTAATAAAGCTGTAGAAGCTTATCAAGAAATTATGCGTATGAGTGTATAATATTTTTGTTTAACGAATAATTACTTGTTGGGCATTCACTATAACCGGAGGATTCATAATGAATGAACGATTTACAAAAATTAAAAGCGACTCCACTAACTTTTGGCAGAGTCGAACGAAAAACCAAAAAGGTGCAATGATTGGCGTTGCTGCAGCAATTCTTGCACTTGCAGCAGCTATTACATATTTTTCAACGCGCACTACAATGGTGCAACTTTTCCCGGAAATGTCTCAATCAGAGGTAGGGAGCATAACAGAAGTACTTACTGCTCAAGGGGTTAAGTACGAGGTAACAAATGGTGGAACAACAATCTTAGTTCCAGAAAAACAAGTGCAAGACTTACAAGTATCGCTTGCTTCTCAAGGGTATCCTGATTCAGGTGAAATCGATACGTCCTTCTTTACAGCCAATGCGGGATTTGGTATGACAGATAACGAATTTAACGTGATTAAAAAAGCGGCAATCGAAACGGATTTGGCAAACCTATTACGTAAATTCGAAGGGGTAAAGGATGCAAAACCGATTATCACCCTACCAAATGAAGGCGTATTTTTAAAGGATGAACAAGCTGAATCAACAGCGGCGATTGTTTTAACGACAAAGCCAGGACATAAATTTTCAGATGATCAAATTAAAGGGCTCTTTAATTTAGTTGCAATGAGTATTCCGAACCTATCAAAGGAGAATATTCAAATCTCGAACCAATACGGTGATTACTATGATTTAGAATCTGCTGAAAATGGCGGGAATGGTATTAATACGGTAGAAGGTCAAATGGATGTTAAGAAAACAATCGAACGTGATCTTCAACGCCAAGTGCAACAAATGCTCGGCACATTAATTGGTCAAGACAAAGTAGTAGTAAATGTTTCGGCTGATATTGACTTTAAAAAGGAAAATCGCGAAGAAAACTTGGTGAAGCCTGTAGATGAAGAAAACATGACCGGTATTGAAATTAGCGCACAGCGTATTACAGAGACGTATGCAGGTGGTACTCCAGCAGAAGGCTCTCCAGAAGCTGAAAACGCAACAGATAATTTCGTCGACTATGTAGAGGGTACAACGGGTAATGGCGATTATGAGCGTGTAGAAGAAACAATCAACAATGATGTCAATCGCATTCGACGTGAAATTCAAGAAAGTCCATACAAAATTCGTAATTTAGGGATTCAAGTCATGGTTGAACCACCAGGCACAGTAGAAGAGTTTGATGCAGGGATTCGTACAGATATCGAACAAATTTTATCAACAATTGTGCGTACATCAATCGATCAAGATGCTGCTGGTGATTTAACAGATGAAGAGATTGCAAATCGCATCGTTGTATCGGCGCAGCAATTCCAAGGTAATGATGCAGCAAATGATGACGTTCAATCCGTAATTCCTTGGTGGGTATGGGTTATTGGCGGTATTTTACTAGTAGCGATTGTCTTATTAGTGCTATATGTATTACGTGCACGTAAACGTAAGCAAGAAGAAGCAGAATTAGAAATTATTGAACAACAACAGCAATTAATTGACGTTGAAGATATTTCAGAAGAAAAAGAAACGGAAGCGACTGTACGCCGCAAGCAATTGGAAAAAATGGCGAAAGAAAAGCCAGAAGACTTTGCGAAGCTATTGCGTAGTTGGATTGCTGAAGAATAGTAGGAGGTTCGGTTCTTGTCCAAGAAAGATAAAGATTTATCAGGAAAGCAAAAGGCTGCTTTACTGCTAATTTCTCTAGGGCCAGAAGTTTCGGCTTCTGTTTATAAGCATTTAAGTGAAGAAGAAATTGAACGTCTAACACTTGAAATTTCGAGTGTAAAGAAAGTGGAATCTTCGGTGAAAGAAGATATCATCGAAGAATTCCACCAAATTGCTTTAGCGCAAGACTATATCACGCAAGGTGGTATTGGGTATGCGAAAACCGTGCTAGAAAAAGCATTAGGTGCCGAACAAGCGCAAGCAATTTTAAATCGTTTAACATCTTCTTTACAGGTGCGTCCATTTGATTTTGCACGTAAAGCAGATCCAGCACAAATTTTCAACTTTATTCAAAACGAACATCCGCAAACGATTGCACTTATTCTATCTTATTTAGATCCAGGGCAAGCGGGGGTTATTCTTTCATCATTACCACAAGAAGTACAGGCGGATATCGCTAAACGTATCGCCATTATGGAATCAACATCACCAGAAGTTATTAGTGAAATTGAATCTGTACTAGAACGAAAATTATCATCTACTGTTACGCAGGATTACACAGAAACAGGTGGCGTAGATGCAGTGGTGGAAGTATTAAACGGTGTAGATCGTCAAACAGAAAAAACGATTCTCGATGCACTCGAAATTCAAGATCCAGAGCTTGCAGAAGAAATCAAAAAACGTATGTTTGTATTCGAAGACATTGTTACACTGGACAATCGTTCAATTCAACGTGTTATTCGCGATTGCGAAAACGAAGACTTATTACTATCAATGAAGGTTTCTTCAGACGAAGTAAAAGATATTATTTTCCGCAATATGTCACAACGTATGGCTGAAACATTCCGTGAAGAAATGGAAATCATGGGGCCTGTTCGATTACGTGATGTTGAAGAAGCACAGTCTCGCATTGTAGCGGTTATCCGTCGATTAGAAGATGCGGGTGAAATCATTATCGCACGTGGTGGAGGAGATGACGTCATTGTCTAGAATCATCCGTTCAACGAATGCACAACCAACTGAAGAGACATCTATTGTTGAAATTAAGCTTCATAGTTTCTTTGAGCCAATCCATTATGCAGAACCGGCAGAAGAGCTTGTAGACGATACTCCGCAGTTGACGTTAGAGGAGATTCAACAAGAGCACCAAATGATGTTGCAGCAGGCTAATGATGAAATTGAACAGCAAAAGCAACAATTTGAACAATTTCGTAATGAGCAATTGGAAGTATTAGAGGCATTAAAGCAAACATGGGAAGAGGAAAAAATCATACTTCAACAAGAAGCCTATGATGGAGGATTTGCCCAAGGATATGAAGACGGTGTACAGAAAGCAAATGCAAATATGCAACAGGATATCCAAGCTGCAAATGACACGATGCTGAATGCACAAAAAAATGCAGCTGCCTATATTGAAGCACAAGAATCTGTATTATTGGAACTGGCACTAACATCAGCGGAGCGTATATTAAATACGAAATTAGAGCGAGACGATGAAGCCTTTGTTGCCATCATAGAACGTGCATTAAAAGAAGCACGAGAGATGAAGGAAATAAAAGTTTATGTTTCGCCAAAATACCACAAAATTCTAACGGCACATCAAGCAGAATTAGCTGAAATATTCCCGCCAAATGTGCAGTTTTTAATCTTTGTTAACGAGGATTTACAAGCAACGGAAAGCTATATCGAAACGAATCATGGACGAATTGTTGTATCCGTAGACGAGCAATTACAGGAGCTACGAAGACAATTATATGAATTAATTGAAAGTAAGGAATGATACGGATGAAAACGGCTCAATTAATTGAACAAATTCCTAATCTTAATACATTTAAAAAGTATGGAAGAGTGACGAGAGTTGTCGGTTTGATGATTGAGTCTCAAGGTCCGGAAAGTTCAATCGGTGATGTTTGTAAAATTCAGGTTCAAACATCGAAAAATGGTCCGCAAGTTATTTTAGCAGAGGTAGTTGGATTTAAGGATGAGATTGTCATTCTTATGCCTTATTCCTCGTTAAAGGAAATTTCCATCGGTTGCCTTGTAGAAGGTACAGGAGTCCCGCTAGAAGTTAAGGTTGGTCCAGAATTAATTGGAAAAGTGTTAGATGCTTTAGGTAACCCTTTTGATGGACAATCTTTACCGAAAGGCTTAACGACTGTTCAAACGGAAAAAGAACCGCCAAACCCGTTACATCGCCCTCCAATTGACGAACAATTGGAAGTAGGTGTAAAGGCGATTGATGGAATGCTAACAGTAGGAAGCGGTCAGCGTGTCGGGATATTCGCCGGTTCGGGTGTCGGGAAAAGTACATTACTTGGAATGATTGCACGAAATACAAAGGCGGATATCAATGTCATTGCACTCGTTGGGGAACGTGGTCGTGAAGTTCGGGAATTTATCGAACGCGACTTAGGACCAGAAGGGCTTAGTCGTTCCATCGTCGTAGCAGCGACAAGTGACCAGCCGGCATTGATGCGTATCAAGGCGGCATTCACAGCAACTGCTATTGCCGAGTATTTCAGAGATCATGGCAAAAACGTCATGCTCATGATGGACTCCGTAACACGTGTTGCTATGGCACAGCGTGAGGTAGGATTGGCAGTTGGGGAACCACCAGCAACGCGAGGATATACCCCATCTGTATTTGCAATATTACCTTCATTGTTAGAGCGCTCAGGTACAAATATCCATGGCACAATTACCGCGTTTTATACGGTATTAGTTGACGGGGATGATATGAACGAACCGATTGCCGATGCAGTGCGAGGGATATTGGATGGGCATATCGTATTAGATCGAAATCTTGCAAATAAAGGACAGTATCCAGCGATCAATGTGTTAAAAAGTGTAAGTCGTTTAATGAATCATATCGCTGAACCAGAGCATATAAAGGCAGCAAGTCGTTTACGAGAGCTGTATTATACGTACTCAAAATCCGAAGACCTAATTAATATCGGTGCTTACAAACGAGGCACTTCAAAGGATATTGATGAAGCGATTCACTATGAACCACTGATTACCTCGTTTTTAAAGCAAGGATTTAAAGATAAAGTTTCCATTGAACAAACCGTTCAAGAAATCATAACATTATCAAATGGTGGTGCGAAGTAATGAACAAATACACGTATCGCTTTGAAAAAATTTTAGTCGTCAAGGAACAAGAAAAAACAGAAACAGAGCTCGCTTTTAAAGAATCCATTAAAGTATTTGAGGAAATTGCGACAAAACTATACGACTTATTGAAGAAAAAAGAAGATTTAATTACCTACCAACAAGAGCGATTAATGGTTGGTTCTTCAATAGACGAAATAAATCATTATTCGAGATTTATCGACAGCATGGAAAAGACAATTGAAGATGTGCAACAAAAAGTAGTACAAGCCCGTGCGAAAATGAATTGGCACGAGCAAAAGTTATTAGAAAAAAACTTGGAAGTACGCAAATACGAAAAAATGCGCGAAAATGACTTCGAACAATTTAAAGAAGATCAATTACGTATAGAAGCAACCCTTTTGGACGAGCTTTCGACAATTGCGTATTACAAAAGGGAAATCAGGTGATTTCATGGCCAAAAAAACAAAACAACAAATCGAACTTCAAATGGAAGAAACGAAAGTGGAGATGGAAGGAAAATCTCCTGGTTTTTTCAAAAAGTTTTTTTATCTATTTTTAATTCCGCTTATGTTCATTATTGCGATTTGTTTAATTTTAGCAACAGTAACAGAATATAACGTATTCAAAATGGCGGATGAAGCCATTGAAAAAATTCCATTCATCGGCTCAAAAGATGAGGAACCGGCAGTTGCGGAAAACACCTCGTTAAATGAAGAAAAAGTAGTATCATTACAGGCTGAAATTCAAGAAAAAGAATTGCAGATTACCAATCTACAATCGCAAATTGATGCATCAGCAGCTGAAAAAGAGGACTTATTAGCGGAACAAGAACGATTATTGTTTGAAATCGAAAAATTAGAACGTAATCAGGAAGAAGCACAGAAAGAATTTAATGAAATATTGTCGACATTTGAAAAAATGTCTGCGAAAACAGCGGCTCCTATATTAGTGCAAATGAGTGATACCGAAAGCTTGCGCATTATGTCGAGCATGAAGCCAGATACACTTTCGGCAATCTTTACAAAAATGTCTCCACAGGATGCGGCTCGTTATACAGAGCTATTATCTCAAGAATAATCCAACTTGAAAGGAGGTGGAAAGAATGAATATCGCAATGTTACAAGCAATGTCTGCAAAAAACGTACAGCAGCCTAAACCAAAAAGTGCTATCGAAAGCGGCGCAACAGATTCTGATGCATTTGGTAGTGTATTTAAATCCATCATGTCGACGAATCAAACGTCTGAAACAACTTCTTCAACAACAACAGAAGCAACCCCGATTTTGGAAGAGGTAGCAGAGACGTTAGGAACAGATTCTTTAAAGGATTTATTAGCACAGTTAGGGATTGAAATGGATGAAGCCGAGTTATTCGCATTGATCGGTGAAGAGCAAATGCCTGTTGCAATCGATGAAATGCTTACGTTAGAAAATTTAACAGATATTTTAGGATTAACCGAAGAGCAGCTTACGCAAATAATGCAGCAGCTTTTAGGGGAAGAAACCCCATTTGAAATGACCGATATTTGGTCAATTATTGAGCAAGCACCAGCTATTTTAAGTGAAATTATGGCAGCAGTTCAAGGTACGCAACAATCGAATGTCGTGCCAAATGACATGCAAAAAGTAGTTCAATTATTAAAGCTAGCAGAATTAATCGGTGCCAAAGTTGATACGGTATACCAGCAAGAAATCCAGCTTTCAAGCTTAAAAGATGCGCTACTTGCATTAGCTAATCAAGCACAGCAATCGCTACAGACGCAAGCGCAACAAGCACCTAAGCAAACATTTGAGCAAATAGTTCAGCAAGTAACGCAGCAACAATCAACTCAGACAACGCAGCAAGCGACGGTAAAAACTGAAACAGAGCAACCAACAGTAGGCTTACAGCAGCAAGTAACACAAACCAAAACGGTGACAATTACACTACCAGCTGAAAAGCCAGCACAGTCGGAAGCGCTTGTTAAAGAAATTCAAAACTTAATGAACCGTAGTCAAATTTCTGGGCAGCAAGGAAATATGAAATTATTCCTGAAACTATTCCCAGAAAATCTAGGGCAAATACGTATTGAATTAGTTCAAAAAGATGGTGTATTAACAGCACGTCTATTAGCAACAACGCCATTAGGAAAAGAGCTATTAGAAAATAATATTAACCAATTAAAAGCAGGATTTGTTTCTCAAAACATTCAAATGGACCGCATCGATATTGCGCAATCTTTACAAGATGCTGACCGCAATACACGTGATCAAAGTTTCTTTAATAACTTCTTCGGTCGTCAAAAAGAAGAAGATAAAGAGCAAGACAATGAGAATGAAGAAGAATCCATTTCCTTTAAAGATTTATTAAGTCAAAATGAGGAGGTAGAGTAGATGACAGGCATTACAAATGATTATTATATCCCAACAAATGATCCGAACTTCAAAGTAACAGACAAAAAAGATAACGGTGCTCTTGGGAAAGATGCGTTTTTAAAAATTTTAATTACGCAACTTCAAAATCAGGATCCAACAAGCCCGATGGATGATAAGGAATTCATTGCACAAATGGCGCAATTCTCATCTTTAGAGCAAATGCAGAATATGACCAAGGCGATGGAAGATTTATTAGCGTCACAGCAACAATCACAAATGATGAGTTATTCAACGTTTATTGGGAAAGAAGTAAAATGGCATGAAATAACGGAAGAATTGGACAGTGAAGATAAGCCTGTTATTAACGAAGGAACGGGCGTCATTAAAGAATTAAAATTTGTTGATGGCAATGTCGTATTCATCTTAACTGATGGAAAAGAAATTTCACCTGGTAATATTTCATCTATTTTAGGCGGGGGAACATCTGAAACAGCACCTCCTACACCAACGAATCCAATCGTGCAGGCGAGTGAATTATTAGGGAAGGCTGTACAATATACGTCAGCAACAACAGGAAAATTGCTAAATGCGGTCATTGAATCCATCGTTCATAAAAAGAGTGGAGACATCGAGTATATTTTAAATGATGGGTCTCGTCTAACAAAGGATCAATTTACAGTAGTTGAAGATTCTAAGGAAGAAGCAGCTGAGGATAAAAGTTCTTCTGAATCGGAAACTGTAACTAAATAAGAGGTGATCGAGATGAATCGCGTTCGTATTCAACAAATACCGTATCATCCACCTATCCAACCGACTGTTAAGCAACAGATTAATGCAACGACGAAGCAATCGTTTATTGAGCATTTAAAGCAAGCAGCGGAGCAACAATTAAAAATTAGTAAGCATGCTACAGAGCGTTTGAATGAACGGAATATTGCCATTTCAGAAGATGAATGGCAGCAAATTACTGATAGAGTATTTGAGGCAAAAGAAAAAGGTGTAAATCAACCGTTAGTTATTTTAGAGCAAGCGGCACTTGTTGTTAGCGCAAAAAATGCAACAGTTATTACGGCATTAGATCGAATTGAAGCAAGAGAGCAATTGTTCACAAATATTGACGGTACGATTATTTTATAGGCAGGACCTTCAGAAGTAAGGATGCCTAATGCTGTGGACTGATTGAAGCAGCAACGAAAAATGACAAACCAATATCAAATTGAAAATTGAAGGGAGAACGACATTTTATGTTACGTTCAATGTATTCAGGGATTTCAGGTATGAAAAATTTCCAAACAAAATTGGATGTTATCGGTAATAATATTGCCAATGTTAATACGTATGGTTTCAAGAAAGAGCGTACAGTTTTTAAAGATTTAATTTCACAAACACAATCAGGGGCATCTGGTCCTTCCGCTACTCGTGGTGGTGTCAACGCTATTCAAGTAGGCTTAGGTTCACAATTGGCAGCAATCGATACAATTCATACTTCTGGTTCAATGCAATCTACTGGTCGTACACTTGATTTGGGGATTTCTGGAGAGGGGTTCTTTATGGTAGCAGATTCAATTGAGGCTCCAGATGAGACAGGTGTTATCCAAAATCCAGAGTTTGGTCCTATATCTTATACACGTGCAGGAAATTTTTATATGGATAAAAATGGATATTTGGTTAATGGAGATGGTAAATACTTAGTAGGTTATGCCAATAGTGAAATTGGTACTTATGATGCGTTAGACCCTGAAAACCCAATCCCATCAAATTTTGATGATGAAAAAGCACTAGTAGATGCAGGGGAATCATTAATTGATCCAACTACAGGCGGATTAATTGACGGCACAGCAGCAGGAGCAGGAGGAGGTACAGGTACAGGTACACCAACACCTGGTCCGATTCGTGTTCCGGTAACTGCACAATCAATGAGTATATCTAAAGATGGTACAATTTCGTTTGTAGATTCTGCAGGTAAATTACAATATGCAGGGACACTAGTATTAGCTAAATTTGCAAATGCTAGTGGTTTGGAAAAAACAGGTTCTAACTATTTCCTACCTACACAAAACTCTGGTGATGCATATGTACAATTAGGTACTCAAGACGGTATTGGCTCAGTAAACTCAGGCTTTGTCGAAATGTCCAACGTTGACCTTTCTGAAGAGTTCACAGAGATGATCGTTGCGCAGCGTGGTTTCCAAGCAAACTCACGTATTATCACAACATCAGATGAGATATTACAAGAGCTTGTAAACTTAAAACGATAATCTTTTAATATCATATTAAATTCATTGTAAAGGGGGGTCGGGCCGGCTCTCGTGGAAGGTCCGGCCCTATTTCAATGATAGAAGTAACAAAGCTAAATGGTAAGGCATTTACTTTAAACGCTCTATACATAGAAACAGTCGAAGCTTTTCCTGATACAACGATTACGCTAACGACTGGGCGTAAATTCATTGTTTTAGAAACTGAGAAACAGGTGCGACAAAAGGTGAAAGCCTTTTATCAACATATACAAATTTTATCAAACCCGCATCTAAGAGGTGAAGAAGATGAAGAACAATAAATTATTAACAATTATGCTCATTATGCTAGTGACGATTACGTTAATCGGTGTTATCGTGGTAGTGTTATTAACACAGCTCGATAAAGGAGAAGCCAAAGGACCAACGATTGATGAACTTGTTGAATCTAAGGTAGACATCCCAGAAATCACAACAAATTTAGCGGATGGAAGCTTTGTGCGACTTACATTAACACTTCAAGCATCCGATAAAGAAGCTGGTGAAGAGTTATTAAAACGTGAGTACCAAGTAAAAGATATCCTAATCCAAGAGCTCTCTGAAATGGAAGAGGAAGGATTAAAAGGAAAACAGGGTAAAGTTGCATTCCAAAATACGATTAAATCTCAAATCAATGAGCTAATGCAATCCGGTGAAGTAACACAGGTATACTTTACTTCTTATGTACTTCAATAACTGAGTCAATTACAATTGGAATCATCATGAAATGGAGGTGGGCAAATGGCAGGAGATATAATGTCACAGTCTGAGATTGATGCGCTTTTATCGGCCATCTCAACTGGCGAAATGTCAGCATCAGACATGAAGAAGGACGAAGAAACCCGAAAAGTAAAAGTGTATGACTTTAAACGTGCGCTTCGTTTTTCGAAAGACCAAATCCGAAGTTTGACCCGAATACACGAAAACTTTGCTCGCCTGTTAACAACATTCTTCTCGGCACAGCTAAGAAGCTATGTTCAAATTACAGTAGCATCAGTTGACCAAATTCCTTTTGAGGAGTTTGTTCGTTCCATTCCGAATATGACATTAATTAACGTATTCGAAGTACCGCCACTCGATGGTAATATTTTAATGGAAATCAACCCGAATATCGCCTACTCCATGCTAGACCGAATAATGGGGGGGACTGGTGCAAGCCATAGCAATGTCGATAATTTAACTGAAATTGAAACGAAAATTATGACGAATTTATTCGAGCGTTCTTTCGACAATTTACGAGAAGCTTGGGAAAATATTGCAGAAATTGATCCGATGCTTGTAGAATTAGAGGTAAATCCCCAATTCTTACAAATGATATCGCCGAATGAAACTGTAGTTGTGATATCATTAAACACGATTATTGGTGAAACAACAGGGATGATTAATATTTGTATTCCTCATGTTGTCCTTGAGCCAATCGTGCCTAACTTATCTGTTCGTTACTGGATGCAGACCAATACAAAAGAGATGTCTCCAGAACAAACGAAAATGCTTGAAACACGCGTAAAGCAAGCAAAATTACCAGTTATTGCAGAATTAGGAACAACGGATATTACGATTGAAGATTTCTTAATGATGGCAACAGGTGATGTCATTCAATTAGAGCAAAAAATTGAAAATCCATTAACATTAAAAGTGGGGAACTTACCAAAGTTCACCGTACAGCCAGGTAAATTAAATAAAAAAATGGCTGTTCAAATTATCGACCCTTTGAAAGGAGGAGACGAAGATGAGTGATGAAATGCTCTCCCAAGAAGAAATTGAGGCGCTATTAAGGGGCGAGACATTAGAGGATGTTCCTGCTGCGAGCCAAAGTTTAGAAACAGAAGAAATTAAAGTTGAAGATCATTTAAGTCCAATTGAAATTGATGCATTAGGTGAGGTTGGAAATATATCTTTCGGTAGTTCAGCTACTGCACTTTCGTCTTTATTAGGGCAAAAAGTTGATATTACAACACCAAGTATTTCAATGATTAATCGCAATCGTTTAGAACAAGAATTCCCGCATCCATATGTGGCCATTCAAGTGGAATATACAATTGGTTTATCGGGTATGAATTTACTCGTAATTAAGCAATCTGATGCGGCAATTATTGCGGATTTAATGCTAGGTGGAGATGGCTTAAATCCGAAGCCAGAATTAAGTGAAATTCAGTTAAGTGCCGTACAAGAAGCCATGAATCAAATGATGGGTTCTGCTGCAACATCGATGTCAACAATGTTTAATCAAAAGGTAGATATTTCGCCACCTTCAATCGATTTAATGAATTTTTCGCAAAATGAAGGTACGGATAATATTCCACCTGATGATTTATTGGTGAAAATTTCATTCCGATTACGAATTGGTGATTTGATTGATTCAAATTTAATGCAATTACTACCTTTAAACTTTAGTAAAAAAGTAGTAAAGTCATTAATGGGAGAGACGGATGAGCCAGCAGCTACTTTAGCACCAGCGCAACCGACACCAACTGTCCAACAACCTGCACCTCAGCCAGTGCAAGAGCCTGTCCAACAGCCTGTTCAGCAACCAACACAGCAGCCGGTTTATCAACAACCAATGTATGAGCAACCGATGTATCAGCAGCCAATGTATGAGCAACCGATGTATCAGCAGCCAATACCGCAGCAACCGGTGTATCAAGTACCACCTGCTAACGTCCAACAAGCTCAATTTGCTAGTTTTGATTCAGCGAATATTTCGCAAGGTGAAGCGCGTAATTTGAATATGTTACTAGATATTCCATTACAAGTAACAGTAGAGTTGGGTCGCACGAAACGCTCTGTAAAAGAAATATTAGAGCTGTCAAGTGGTTCAATCATTGAGTTAGATAAGCTTGCAGGGGAGCCTGTTGATATTTTAGTGAACAGTCGTTTAATTGCGAAGGGCGAAGTCGTAGTAATTGATGAGAACTTTGGTGTTCGAATCACAGATATTTTAAGTCAAGCTGATCGCTTGAACAATTTAAGATAGTTTTCTAATTGGAGGAATCAGAGTATGTCTAAAAAGATTTTAATTGTTGACGATGCTGCTTTTATGCGCATGATGATTAAGGATATTTTAACGAAAAATGGTTATGAAGTAGTTGGGGAAGCAGCAGATGGTTTACAAGCTGTAGAAAAATATAATGAATTACGCCCTGATTTAGTAACAATGGACATTACGATGCCTGAAATGGATGGTATTGCTGCATTAAAAGCAATTAAAGGAACAGACCCGAGCGCGGTTGTCATTATGTGTTCGGCGATGGGGCAACAAGCGATGGTTATCGATGCAATTCAAGCCGGCGCAAAAGACTTCATTGTAAAACCATTCCAAGCAGATCGTGTAATCGAAGCAATTCAAAAAGCTTTAGGTTGATTTTATGCAAGCAAAAAAATCATTTCGAATTTGGCTCCTTGCTGGAATAGTATGGTTAACTATGCCGTTCATACCAATTTCAAATGGCACTTTTGCGATGGTAAGTAACGTATACGACGATTGTAATGAAAACCCTGAATTATGCTCAGATGAAAATAGTTCAGCTGACAACAAGACAGATGCCGAAACAGAATCTACTGAGTCGGCATCTGTTAGTGTAGGGGTAGGGGAATACATAAAAATCGTATTAGCTCTTGTGTTTGTCATTGGGCTATTATTAGTAATTCTTAAATTTTTAAATAAACGTAACTTAGCGTATCAACAAAATACCATGATCAAAAATATTGGTGGTTTATCAGTAGGACAGCAAAAATCGGTACAGTTATTACATATCGGGAATCGAATTTATGTAGTCGGTGTAGGGGAAAATATTCAATTGATCAAGGAAATTGAATCTGCGGATGAAGTAGAGCAATTACTGGATCAAATGAATCAAAATCAAAAAATGGTGACAACAACACCATATATTGCGGAATTATTTAAGAAGTTTTCAAAAAAGGATCAACCAAAGGATATTTCGAATAGCCCAAAATTTAATGACATGTTTAGTGAAAAGTTAGATGAAATTAAGCAACAGCGAAGTGATGATTTAGAGCGTTGGAAAGAACAGGAGCGTGATAAACGATGAACGATCTTCTGTCAGTTTTTTCAGAGAGTGACCCGAGCAATGTTTCCACATCGGTTACGCTGTTATTCCTACTAACAGTCCTCTCATTAGCGCCAAGTATTTTAATTTTAATGACGTCGTTTGCACGTATTGTAATTGTCCTTTCCTTTACGCGTACGGCACTCGCGACAAACCAAATGCCTCCAAACCAAGTGATTATTGGTTTAGCATTATTTTTAACATTCTTTATTATGGCCCCAACTTTCTCAGAGGTGAATGAGCAAGCACTTCAGCCGTTATTCGATGAAGAAATCGGATTGGAAGAGGCTTATGAGCGCGCGACGGTCCCTTTTAAAGAATTTATGGCACAACATACAAGGCAAAAGGACTTAGAGCTATTTTTAGCCTATAACGAAGCAGAATATCCCGAAACAATTGAGGACATTTCGCTGACTTATCTTGTACCTGCCTTTGCTTTAAGTGAAATTAAAACAGCATTTCAAATGGGCTTTATGATATTCATTCCATTTTTAGTTATTGATATGGTCGTTGCAAGTACGCTGATGTCAATGGGGATGATGATGCTGCCTCCAGTAATGATTTCACTACCATTTAAAATTTTATTATTTGTACTTGTTGATGGTTGGTATTTAGTAATGAAATCTTTACTTCAAAGTTTTTAGGGGATGATACAAAATGACACAGGAAATGGTCATTGCAATTGCAGAAAACGCGGTGTTTACCGTATTAATCGTATCGGGGCCATTGTTATTAGTTGCGTTAATAACGGGTTTAGCGGTAAGTATTTTTCAGGCAACCACTTCGATTCAAGAGCAAACATTAGCATTCGTACCGAAAATTGTTGCTGTATTAGTAGCACTCGTTTTTTTTGGACCGTTTATCATTTCGAGAATGACAGATTATTTTTATGGCATTTTAAATAATTTAGTGCGATTTATTGGGTGAATCGATGACAGAGTTACTTGACGTATTGCCTAATATCTCGATTTTATTATTAATTGTGGTTCGAGTTTCTGCTTTTTTTGTATCAGTCCCTTTACTTTCCTACCGAACAATTCCGCCACAAGTTCGAATTGTTCTAGCGGTTGCCTTAGCATGGATGATGTATTATACATTCGACGTAGAGCCATTTGAAATTAATGGAGAATACATATTGCTCATTTTAAAAGAAGCGTTGATTGGATTGATGCTGGGCTTAGTTGCCACGATGGTTATGTCGGCCATACAGATTGCTGGTGGCTTCATTGACTTCCAAATGGGGTTTGCAATGGCAAATATTATTGATCCACAGACGGGTGCACAAGCGCCTTTAATGGGGCAATTTTTAAATTTCCTTGCACTTTTATTGCTGCTCGCCATAAATGGTCATCATCTTATTTTGGACGGTATTTATTATAGTTATCAATTTATGCCCATTGATCAAATTTTCCCAACGTTTGGGGAAGAAGATACCGTGCTCTTTGTTATAAAAATGTTTGTAGCCGTTTTTGCCATAGCATTTCAAATGTCAGCTCCAATAGTTGCAACACTGTTTTTAGTAACGTTAGCGCTAGGGATTACCGGGAAAACGGTTCCTCAAATGAACATTTTCGTTATTGGTTTCCCGATTAAAATCGCAGTTGGCTTTCTTGTCTTAATCGTCACGATGGGTGTATTAGTTGGAGTTATGAAGGAACTAATTGAATATATGATTATTACTTTACGTGATTTAATGGTTATTTTAGGTGGTGAATAGCGTGGAGATGAAGCTATTAGTATTGTTAGATCTTCAGTTTTTTGCAGGTGAAAAAACGGAGAAAGCAACACCGAAAAAGCGACAAGATGCACGTAAAAAAGGACAGGTTCTAAAAAGTCAAGATGTAACCGCAGGCGTGTTATTGTTAATTACCTTTTTCTTTTTGCTATTTTTTGCGCCATTTATGTTTGACGGGGTAAAGGGCTTTTTATTGCAGGCGCTGAACCGCAATCTTTTAATCGAAACATTAAACGAAGATACCGTCATGTATATGTATGTGGAGTCCTTAAAGGAAATGGCAATTATTACTTTACCAATCATGCTTGTTGCGATGATTGCAGGTATTGGAGCTAACTTTTTTCAGTTCGGCTTATTATTTACAACAGAGACATTGAAATTTGATTTAAAAAAGATGGATCCGATTAAAGGGATAAAAAAAATCATTTCCGTTCGTGCAATTGTCAATTTAGTGAAGTCCTTATTAAAGGTTACATTAATTGGCGCCGTTACAACGATTGTGATTATCGTCTATTTAGAGGATGTTCTTTCTTTAGCCTTACATAGTCCAGGGCAAATTTTAGCAACGGTCGCGTATTTATCAGCTATTATGGGCATCGCGGCTTCACTTATGTTAGTCGTCATTGCGCTTTTTGACTATTTATATGAACGCTTTGAATATGAAAAGCAATTAAAAATGTCGAAGCAAGATATTAAAGATGAGTACAAAAACGCAGAAGGGGATCCGCTCATTAAATCAAAAATTAAGCAGCGTCAGCGTGAAATGGCGATGCGCCGGATGATGCAAGAAATTCCTTCAGCGGATGTAGTCATTACAAACCCGACGCACTATGCGATTGCATTAAAGTATGATGAAGATGAAATGGATGCACCACGAGTAGTTGCAAAAGGTACGGATTTTGTAGCCCAAAAAATAAAGATGATTGCCAAAGAACATGATGTCATTATGGTAGAAAATCGACCATTGGCACGTGCTATGTACGATCAAGTAGAAATAGGACAAGCTGTACCCGAGGAATTTTTCAAAGCGGTGGCAGAGGTTCTTGCTTACGTATATCGTATTAAGCGCAAAATTTAACGTAGAAATTCAGGAGGGACAACAATGCAAATACGCGACATGGGGGTTTTAGCTGCAGTTATTATGGTTGTAGCAATGCTCATCATCCCTCTCCCACATTGGTTATTAAGTTTTTTAATTATTGTTAATATTACACTTGCATTATTAGTGTTATTAACAGCAATGAATATGAAAGAAGCGTTAGACTTCTCGATTTTCCCAACAGTTATTCTATTATTAACGCTGTTCCGTTTAGCGTTATCCGTTTCGACTACGCGTGCCATCTTAGCAGAAGGG
This sequence comes from Solibacillus sp. FSL R7-0668, assembly GCF_038006205.1. NCBI lineage: Bacteria > Bacillati > Bacillota > Bacilli > Caryophanales > Caryophanaceae > Solibacillus > Solibacillus sp. FSL R7-0668. The sequence continues at coordinate 1,035,983 of NZ_JBBOUU010000001.1, forward strand.
GATGCAGGTAAAGTAGTTGAAACGTTTGGTAATTTCGTAACGGGCGGAAATATATTAGTCGGTCTCGTAATCTTCCTACTACTTGTTATTATTCAGTTTATCGTTATTACAAAGGGTTCGGAGCGTGTTGCTGAGGTAGCTGCACGTTTCACATTAGATGCGATGCCTGGTAAACAAATGAGTATTGATGCTGATTTAAATGCCGGTATCATTTCGGAAAAGGAAGCACGTGAACGCCGTGAAAAAGTATCTGGTGAAGCAGACTTTTATGGAGCGATGGACGGGGCAACCAAATTCGTTAAAGGGGATGCCATTGCATCGATTATCATGGTAGGAATTAACTTACTATTCGGTATGATTATTGGGATGATGCAAATGGAGTTAAGCTTTGGCGAAGCGGCTTCTAAATATTCGATGTTAACAGTCGGTGATGGTCTCGTATCACAAATTCCAGCACTTTTAATTTCGACTGCTACGGGTATCGTCGTAACGCGTGCGGCCTCAAAAGGGAATTTGGGCGCAGACATTACCGAGCAGCTATTTGCACAATCTAAACTATTATATGTAGCCGGTGCCACGATTTTCTTATTAGGTTTATTTACACCAATTCCAGATTGGATTACCATTCCAATTGCGCTTGCATTAGCGGTTGGTGCGTACTTAATGGATAATAAAAAAGTCGAAACACCAGAAGAAATTATGGAAATCGAAGAAGAAGTGGCAAGCGATACGATGAAAAGTCCAGAGAATGTTATTAATTTATTAAATGTTGATCCAATTGAATTTGAATTTGGCTATGGGCTAATTCCATTAGTAGATGCAGCACAGGGCGGGGACTTACTGGACCGAGTTGTTATGATTCGACGTCAGTTAGCGCTAGAGCTAGGGATTGTCATTCCAATCGTGCGTATTCGAGATAATATTCAGCTACAACCAAATGAATACCGCATCAAAATAAAAGGAAATGAAATGGCGCGTGGCGAACTATTACTAGATCATTACTTAGCTATGAGCCCTGGTGATGATGATTCGATTGACGGTATTGATACAATTGAACCTTCATTTGGTCTTCCTGCGAAATGGATTACAGAGGAAGTCAAAGAGGATGCCGAAATGTATGGTTATACCGTTGTTGACCCTCCAAGTGTTGTCTCAACACACTTAACAGAAATTATCCGTGCTAATGCACATGAGCTATTAGGTCGTCAAGAAACGAAGCAATTAATCGATCACTTACGCGAAACGCATGCGATTTTGGTGGACGATTTAATTCCAACACCGCTTTCAATTGGGGAAGTGCAAAAGGTATTGGCTAAATTATTGCGTGAAAATGTATCTGTCCGTAATTTACCGATTATTTTCGAAACGTTGGCGGATTATGCAAAATTAACAAGCGATACCGATATTTTAACGGAGTATGTGCGTCAGTCTTTAGCGCGTCAAATTACATCACAATATGTTGCTGGTCAACCGGCCTTAAAGGTTATTACGGTTTCAGCAAAAGTCGAAAAGTTAATTGCTGATAGCATTCAGCAAACGGATCACGGGAATTATTTAGCGATGGACCCTCAAGAATCGCAGTTTGTACTAGAGGGTATTGCAAAAGAGGTAGAGCGCATTTCGTATATGGAGCAATCACCGATCATTCTGTGCTCACCAGGTGTGCGTATGTACTTAAGACAATTAACCGAGCGTTATTTCCCTCAAGTTCCGATACTATCGTATAATGAGCTTGATGCAGCAGTTGAAATTCAAAGTGTAGGGGTGGTGAATGTTGAATGAAGATGAAGAAATATAATGCGCCCTCTATAGCGGAGGCGATGAAGCAAATTCGTGCAGAATTAGGTGACGATGCCGTTATTTTAAATTCGAAGGTTGTGGTCACGAAAAAGTTTTTAGGTTTAGTGAAAAACAAAAGCTATGAAGTAGTAGCGGGCTATGACCGTGACGAAAAAAAGCCGATGATGCCATCTTTACCAGACATCCCATCTTTTAAAACAAATGATAAAGAAGAAATTTATATACCAAGTCAGCCAATGATTCAACCTGAGAAGCCTGCTTTAGCGAAGGCTCCTCAGGTCAACTCATCTTTACCAGATAATTTGGCGAAAGAAATTGCGGATTTAAAAGCTATCATGCAATCTATGCAGCGCATGTCGACACAATCTCAATATCCAGATGAACTCTTACCATTTGTCGATTTTTTAAAACAGCAGGAACTTGGCGAGGAGCTTATCACAGCAATTAGTGATGAGCTTTTTATGCATTATAAAACGAATGACAATGCTATTACATGGGATGAAATGCAAACCATTGCCAAAGACTTTTTACGTAAAGAGCTCTATGCATTGCCGATTAGCGGATTGTCCTACGAAAAGAAGTACATTAATGTTTTAGGTCCTACAGGTGTGGGAAAAACGACGACCATTGCGAAAATGGCGGCACGCTCTGTATTAGAGAAGAAAAAGAAAATCGGCTTCATTACAACCGATACCTATCGGATTGCGGCAATTGAACAACTAAAGACCTATGCAGCATTATTACAGGCACCTGTGGAGGTTGTTTATAATGCCGAGGATTATGCCGAGGCGATTAAAAAGCTAGCCCATTTAGATTTAATTTTTATCGACACGGCTGGGCGGAATTATCGTGAAGCAAAATATGTGAATGATTTAAAAGCGTTAATTAATTTTAATGAACAAGCAGAATCCTATTTAGTATTAGCTATCACAGCTAAGCAAAAAGACTTAGAGTCCATTATTGAACAATTTAAGAACTTAAAAATTGAGAAATTTATCTTTACAAAGCTAGATGAAACAAATTCTATTGGCACTATGTTTAATTTAATGATTAAATATAATAAAGGACTCGCTTACTATACGAATGGTCAAGAAGTACCAGAGGATATCGAACAGCCAAGTAGTGATAGTCTATTAGAGCTTTTTTTCAAGGAGCGTTTAGATGAAAGATCAAGCTGAAAAACTTCGACAAAAAATGCTTGGAAACGATGTAGGGACAGGTAGATCCATTGCCATCATTAGTGGAAAAGGTGGAGTCGGTAAAAGTAACTTTACAACGAACTTTGCCATGTTGTTGGCTAAATCAGGTAAAAAAGTAGTAATATTAGATATGGATATCGGAATGGGAAATGTACATATTTTAGTTGGAAAATCTGCGAAGTATAGTTTGAAAGATTACTTAGATGGAAATCTAGCTTTAGAGGATGTTATGTTTACGACTTCTGAAGGCATGAATTATATTTCAGGTGGCTCAGGCATGTCTTCATTAATGGATTGGTCACCAGAAGTATTCGGCCGATTACTTACAGCACTTGAAACACTTCAAAGAGATTATGACTTTGTGTTGTTTGACATGGGTGCTGGTATAGTGGATTGGTCATTAGATCTATTGACATCCCTTGACGAAATGATTGTGATTTCAACAGCAGAGCCAACATCGATTATGGATGCCTATTCCATGATGAAATTCATCCATCTAAAAGATGATTCCAAAACGTTTTATCTATTATGCAATCGGGCATTTACGATTGAAGAAGGCCAAGATACGACAAGACGTTTAAAGATGGTAATGGAGCGTTTTTTAGAAAAAGAGGTTGTTATATTAGGATCATTACCTGAAGATCCGGTAGTCCGCCAAGCAGTTCGTCAGCAATCATTGTTTACAACATTGTATCCTGATGCACCTATTTCACGAACGATGCAAAAAATTGTTCAACAATTTTTACATCATCAAGTTGAAATGGAAGAAGTGCATGCTGCTGAACAATCGAATAAATTTTTAACCAAATTAAAGAGCATCTTTTCGAAAGGTCGTGAGTAAATGGACAATGCAAAGAAAAGCAAGTTATTAGTAGTTGATGATTCGGCATTTATGCGGAAGTTAATTAGTGATTTTTTTACTGACCATTTACAAATTGAAGTTGTGGGGTCTGCGCGCAATGGGAAAGACGCAATTAAAAAAATTCAACAGCTTAATCCAGATGTGGTGACAATGGATGTTGAAATGCCGGAGATGAATGGTTTAGAAGCACTGAAGGAAATTATGATCAAATGTCCTGTACCAGTTGTCATGCTTTCGAGTACAACGCAGCAAGGTACAGAAAATACCTTAACAGCTATGGAATATGGGGCGGTAGATTTTGTAGCAAAACCAAGTGGCACAATCTCATTAGATTTACACAAAATTCAAGATGAGCTCGTACATAAAGCTGTCGAGGCTGCGAGCGTACCAATAGCAAAGCTGAAAAAGCCAATGTCTATTTCAACATCGATAACGTCAAATAAGCAAAAAACACCAGCAAAAACAGCAACGCCTACGTCAACAATCGTATCCCCAAAGCCGGCGCCCATTTTTAAGAAGCCTACGGATAAAGTTGATTGGAATAAGCATGCTAAAAAAATTATTTTAATCGGTACATCAACGGGTGGACCGCGTGCTTTACAAGAGGTAATTACCAAAATTCCTGCTGATGTGGATGCGCCAATTCTGATTGTCCAGCATATGCCAGCAGGGTTTACGAAATCACTGGCAACAAGATTAGATCAATTAAGTCAAATTCATGTAAAAGAGGCCGAACAGGGCGATATATTACAAAAGGGAACAGCTTATATTGCACCAGGTGGTTACCACTTGAAATTGCGTAAAGTCGGTTCAACTTTTGCAATTGCGCTCGATCAAGTTGAGCCACCTCGTTCGGGTCACCGTCCTTCTGTTGATGTGATGTTTGAGGATGTTAGTCAATACTCAGAATTCGATAAAGTAGCCGTAATTATGACAGGTATGGGCTATGATGGATCAAAAGGTCTTGTTGCATTAAAGAAAACAGGAAATGTAATAGCAATTGCAGAGTCAGCAGATACATGCATTGTATATGGAATGCCAAAAGCTGCCGTGGAAACGCAGCTCGTTGATGAAGTGGCAGATGTTGATGATATTGCACAATCAATTATGAAATATATGCCTTAATAAGGGGTGCCTTTTATATGGAAGTAAATCAATATTTAGAAATGTTTATTGAAGAAAGTAAAGAGCATTTACAAGCTTGTAGCGAACACTTATTAGAATTAGAAAAAAACCCAGAGAATTTAACGATTGTTGGTGAGATTTTCCGTTCTGCGCATACGTTAAAAGGGATGTCAGCTACAATGGGCTTTGAGGATCTCGCTGATTTAACACATAAAATGGAAAATGTGTTAGATGCTATCCGTAATGAAAAAATTAAAGTATCGCCAGAAATTTTAGACGTTGTTTTTGAATCAGTAGATCATTTAGAGGAAATGGTGTATGACATTGCGGATGGTGGCGATGGAAAACGCAATGTTCAAGAAACGGTAGAAAAATTAAAAAGTATCGAATCCGGTGAACCCGTTGCAGCGAAAGCACCAGCTGCCCCTGTAGCTGAAGCTCCAGTGGTATTAAACCCAGATTTAAAATTGACGTATGATGATTTTGAAAAAACGGTCATTTTACAATCTTCTGAGCAAGATTTTAACGCTTATGAAATTACAGTAACATTACGTGATGATTGCTTATTAAAAGCGGCTCGCGTATTTATGGTATTTGAAATTTTAGAGAAAAATGGGGATGTCATTAAGTCCTCACCAACAGTGGAACGATTAGAAGAAGAGCAGTTTGATAATGAATTTTATGTGGCGTTTATTTCAAAGGAGTCCGCTGAAGACTTACAAAAAATGCTGATGAAAGTATCAGAAGTAGACCGTGTTGATGTTAATGAAATTAATCAGGACGTATTTACAAGCTCTGTAGCCCCTTTAGAAGTTCAAGAAGAAGTAGCTGCAACTGTACAGGCTGCAACGGCAGAAGTCGCAGCAACACAAACACCAGCAGCACCTAAAGCAACTGCAAATAACAATAAATCTTCTAGCGGTCATGCTACAAGTAAAACCATTCGTGTTAATATCGAGCGTCTTGATATTTTAATGAATCTATTCGAAGAGCTTGCAATTGACCGTGGTCGATTATTATCAATTGCTACGGATGTGAATCATGGAGAGTTAAACGAAACCGTAGAGCGCATGAGCCGTACAATGGGCGACTTACAAAATATTGTCTTAACGATGCGAATGGTTCCGGTAGAGACTGTATTTAACCGATTCCCAAAAATGGTGCGTCAATTATCACGTGATCTAAATAAAAGAATTGCGCTTAATATTGTTGGTGCAGAAACAGAGCTTGACCGAACTGTTATCGATGAAATCGGTGACCCACTCGTTCACTTAATTCGTAACTCGGTTGACCATGGGATTGAACCCCCAGAAGTTCGTCGTGCAAAAGGGAAGCCAGAAGAAGGTACAGTAGAGCTTCGTGCCTACCATAGTGGTAACTATGTCTTCATCGAAATTGAAGACGATGGCGCAGGAATTGACCGCGATCGCGTATTGCAAAAGGCGATTTCAAAAGGTGTTGTTACGCATGAGCAATCGCTATCCATGACGGATAAGCAAATTAACGAACTAATTTTAGCATCTGGCTTCTCTACAGCAGAAGTGATTTCAGACGTATCTGGTCGTGGTGTTGGTTTAGACGTTGTAAAAACAACGATTGAATCTTTAGGCGGCAGCATTTCAATCGAGTCAACGCAGGATGTAGGTTCTGTATTCTCGATTCAATTACCATTAACATTGTCGATTATTTCAGTAATGTTAGTTGAAATTGAACGCGAAATTTATGCGATTCCATTATCATCTATTATCGAAACATCTATTATCCGTAACTCAGACATTTTAAATGCCCACAATCAAAAGGTGATTGATTTCCGTGGCAAAGTGGTGCCATTAGTATTCCTTGAAGAAATCTTTGAAGTACCACGTCAAGAGCAAAATGACGATGGATTCCATTCGGTTGTAATCGTTCGTAAAGGCGATAAATTAGCTGGCTTAGTTGTGGATTCATTTATCGGTCAGCAAGAAATTGTATTAAAATCATTAGGAAACTACTTAACAAATATTTTTGCAATTTCAGGTGCTACCATTTTAGGTAACGGTAAAGTAGCGTTAATCGTAGACTGTAACGCACTTATGAAGTAAAAAGGATAAGAGGTGTGAAAAATGACAAATGCAATCGAGCAAAAAAATGTGAAAGTCATTGTGTTTCAATTAGCAGATAAAGAATATGCCATTCCCGTTTCACATGTAAAAGGAATTGAAAAATTAATGCATATTACACGTGTGCCAAAAACGGCACGCTATGTAAAAGGTGTTATTAATTTGCGTGGGGTTGTAACGCCTGTCATTGATTTGCGTGAACGCTTTGATTTACCGATTTCAGGAAATGAAGAAACAACACGTATTATTATCATTACGTTAGAAACGATGGAAGTTGGCTTTGTTGTTGACTCGGCGAATGATGTTTTAGATATCGATACGGCATCAATTGAACAGCAGCCTGAGGTTGTAGGATCTTTAGAAGAGGAATTTATCGCAGGGGTAGCAAAATTAGATAACCGCTTATTAATTTTACTTCACTTAGATAAAGTATTAAATCCACTAGATTAACGACTAATTTTCTAGGCAAGTGTTTTGCTTGCCTAGAATCTATTAAAGTAGGGGTTAGAAATGAACTTCAATGAAAAAATCACCTCGCTTCATTTAGATGTATTAAAGGAAATAGGAAATATTGGTGCTGCCCATGCGGCGACGGCCTTATCAGATTTATTGCAAAAGAAAATCGATATGCGCGTACCAAATGTGAGAATGGTTTCTTTTAATGAGATGATGGAATTAGCAGGTGGGTCAGAGAATGTGGTTGTGGGGATTTATCTTCGTATTGAGGGCGATGTAGCAGGAAGCATGTTTTTCGTGTTACCAGTGGGGCAAGCAAATCGCTTTATTCGCCGCTTAATTCATGATGAATCATTTGATTTTAATATACCACCATATTCTGAATTAGGTTTATCGGCGATGCAGGAAATGGGGAATATTTTATCAGGCTCTTATTTATCGGCATTGTCTGATTTTACAGGGTTAAAGATTTATCCGACGGTGCCTGGCTTAAGTATTGATATGTTCGGCGCTATTATTAGTATTGGTTTAATTGAATTATCGCAAGTAAGTGATACTGTAATTGTTATTAATACATCCATTTATGAAGAAGTTATATCTGACGATGAAGCGGTTAAAGGGCATTTTTTCTTATTGCCTGAACCAGAATCTTTTGAATCGATCTTTAAAGCCTTAGGGGTGCCCACTACATGATTTTATCGAATATAAGCGATGTAATTAAAGTAGGTATAGCACAAATGGATGTAGTAAAAGTTCCTAAAACGATTCGTACGTCAGGCTTAGGGTCCTGTGTAGGGGTCGTGATTTATGATGAATCAAAGAAAATTGCCGGCATGGTCCATGTCATGTTACCTGATTCAAGTTTAGGTCGAACAGAAACTATTAATGTCGCAAAATTTGCAGATACAGGGGTCAATGCAATAGTAGAAATGCTAAAGCGTGAAGGCGCTCAAAGCTTTAAATTAAAGGCGAAAATTGCTGGCGGGGCTCAAATGTTTCAATTTACTTCGGATAAGGATTCGATGCGTATTGGACCTCGAAATGTAGAAGCTGTAAAGGCACAATTGAAAAAGTTAAATATTCCAATCGTTTCAGAAGATACGGGTGGGAATAGTGGTCGTACAATAGAGTTTAACCCTGAGACTAGTAAATTAAATGTACGAACAGTTAATCAAGGAGTGAGGGACATTTGATGTTTGGATCGCTTTTTTATAATTTCTGGGCTGCTTTATTTTCGTTCGCTGCTTATTTCATTTGGGCAATCCGTGATCCATTTGCGATGCCGTGGCCAACAATCGGTATTGCGACCGTTGCGGCAATCCTTGGGTTTGTGATCATGTTTGCTGTTCGTTACTTTATCGCCTATATTTTTTATACACCAGAAGCTTTGGTACATAATGAAACGGAATCAACAAATGAAGATGCTTCTGTTGAAGAGGAACGAAATCAACAGTTTATTCCTCAAAATAATCGGACAACAGCAGAGTTTGAAGATGAAAATACAGAAGAGGTGGCCCAAGTTGTTCGTACAATGCTACATGGGGAAGAAGCTGTTTCCCGTTAAGCAAGTTGTTTGGACATATAAACAATTCTATTTGAAATAAAGGGCATTTTGAATAAAAGGGACATTAAACAGAGCTTGTTTGGAAATCATTTTCCGGGCAAGCTCTTTTCTTATGAAATTATTGTGTCTCATTCTTCCGTCACATGTTTATTTGTAGGCTTTTTGGTATAATGATAAATAATTATGCTTACATTTCATGAGAGAGGTGGATACGAGTGACTGAACAAGGACATGCAGAAGAGCAATCACTATGGATTCGCTGGACAAAGGACAAAGATCCAGAAGCAGGCGACTTACTAATAACAAAATATAAGCCACTCGTTTCGTATCATGTGCAACGGATTGCTGTTGGAGTACCCAAAAATGTTTCGCGAGATGATTTAACAAGTCTCGGTATGATGGGCTTATTTGATGCGTTAAATAAATTTGATATAAATCGTGATTTGAAATTTGATACGTATGCATCATTCCGGGTTCGAGGTGCTATTATTGATGGGCTTCGTAAAGAGGACTGGCTGCCACGATCTGCACGTGAAAAAGCGAAAAAGCTAGATGCACAAATTGAGCAGCTTGAGCAAAAGCTGATGCGTCATGCAACACCTGAGGAGCTGGCGAATCATATGAATTTGTCGGTGGAGGAAATTTATCAAACGGTGCATGAACATTTTTTCTCCAATGTGCTATCGATTAATGAACAGCTAGATCAAGAAGAAAGCGAAGGGAAATCGTTCGTCATTCGAGATGATCACACGAAAACACCAGAACAGCATATGGTACATACAGAGTTATTAGGTGATTTAGCAGAGCAAATCCAAAAATTAAATGAAAAAGAGCAGCTCGTGATTAGCTTGTTTTACACGGAAGAAATGACGTTAACAGAAATCGGTGAAATGTTAGAGCTATCGACTTCGCGCATTTCCCAAATCCATTCGAAAGCATTGTTTAAGTTACGTAAATTATTGTCTTCGGAAATGATTAATACGTAGGAGGGATTTACGATGAGCTTAAAGGGCGTTGAGCTACAGATTGCCATTCCTAAAACATTTGATGCAGGAAAAATGGCTGATCAGCAACAGCAAAATAACATTCTTCAACAAATGCATGCTAATGATGCGCTAAAAAAAGAAATCGAACGCAAGCAATTCTCCGTCAATGAAACAGACAAAATGGATGTCGTGGACGGAGAAGATGGCGAAAACGAACAAGGGCAGTCACCTGACCAACAAAAGAAAAAAAAGCAACAGCTACAACAAAAAGCACAGCATCCGTTTAAGGGGAATCTTTTTGATTTTAGCGGCTAGGAGAACGCATGATAACCGCATTAATAATAACATTATTTGTCATTCAATTAATCACAATTTTTGTTATTGTACTGTTATTTAGTAAAATATCAAAATTTAAAGAATTAGAGATACGGCAAAATCAATTAGTAGAAGAGATGGACAATGCGATTGGTGTGTATTTAATGGAAATGAAAGAGGAAAATGATCGTCTCATTCAGGAATTAAAAACAGCGGAAGTTCGTATACCAAAACAAGTACCAGTCACATCTCAAGTGGAAACTTCACGAGCAAATGCTGTAGATGCCAAAAAAGTGTTTGCAGAGTTAGCTGAAAATAAAGTAAAAGAAGAGCCGATACTAACAGCCGTTTCAAAAGAGCGTCCAGAATTGGAACCTCGTCCATTCGTCCCCGTACAAAAGGCCGCTCATGCCTATAGCAAGCAAAAAGGACAAATAGATGATGCCCAAGAACTCGCGCAAATAGAGGCAGAGCTTTTTACAAAAAAGCCAATAGTGAAGGAAGAACTTCCATTCGAACAGCAAGTGATTGCGCATTATAAAGCAGGCAAATCAATAGAAGAAATTGCGAAAATGATGCAGCGCGGTAAAACTGAGATTGAGCTTTTAATAAAGTTTCACGCGTAAAGTAGTTGCACTTGAAAGTTAGATATGATATATTTACAAACGGTGTTAAACCAATTCACACGTATTCTGATGTAGTAAGTGGTGCTCGTGATTCACGGGTAGCTTGTTGCAGATGAAGAGTACGGAGGAAAAAAACCAAACATACTAGGAGGAAACACTCATGTCAGTAATTTCAATGAAACAATTACTTGAAGCTGGTGTACATTTCGGTCACCAAACTCGCCGTTGGAACCCAAAAATGAAGAAATATATCTTCGTTGAACGTAACGGTATCTACATTATCGATTTACAAAAAACGGTTAAAAAATTAGAAGAAGCTTACGATTTCATGCGTCAAGTTGGTCAAGACGGTGGTAAAGTTTTATTCGTTGGTACGAAAAAACAAGCACAAGAAGCGATCAAAGAAGAAGCAGAACGTTCAGGTAACTACTATATCAACCAACGTTGGTTAGGTGGTACATTAACTAACTTCGGTACAATTCAAAAACGTGTTCAACGTATGAAAAATATCGAAAAAATGGAAGAAGACGGCACTTTCGACGTACTTCCTAAAAAAGAAGTTATCCAACTTAAAAAAGAGCACGAGCGCTTAGTTAAATTCTTAGGCGGTATCCGTGATATGAAAGGGATTCCGGACGTAATGTTCGTAGTAGACCCTCGTAAAGAGCGTATCGCAGTTGCAGAAGCAATCAAATTAAACATCCCTCTAGTTGGTATCGTAGACACTAACTGTGATCCAGATGAAATCGATTACGTAATCCCTGCAAACGACGATGCTATCCGCGCTGTTAAATTATTAACTGCAAAAATGGCTGACGCTTTATTAGAAGCAAAACAAGGTGAAGAAGAAGCTCCTGTAGCTGAAGAAGCTGCAGCAGAATAATTTACTGCTAGATAAGGTGATAAGTGGATCAAACCCTTATCACCTTTTTTTGAGAAAACTTATGTGAAATCACATGAATCGTTGAAAATTCATGATTTTTCGCTTAAAGTATGAAATGAATAGAAAATAAAATTTTTCAATAGATCCTAGGAGGAAACTCAATATGGCAAACATTACTGCACAATTAGTAAAAGAATTACGTGAAAAAACGGGCGCAGGTATGATGGACTGTAAAAAAGCATTAGTTCAAACTGACGGTGACATCGATGCTGCAATCGATTTCTTACGTGAAAAAGGTTTAGCTGCTGCTGGTAAAAAAGCAGACCGTATCGCTGCTGAAGGTACAACTTTCATTTTAGAACAAGGTAACGAAGCAATTCTTATCGAAGTAAACGCTGAAACGGACTTCGTAGCGAAAAACGAACAGTTCCAAACATTAGTTTCTTCTTTAGCAGAGCAATTATTAACTGCTAAACCAGAATCAGTTGAAGCTGCTTTAGAATTAGAAAAAGACGGCGTGAAAATCGTTGACCAAATTTCTACAGCTACAGCTACAATCGGCGAAAAAATCTCTTTACGTCGTTTCGAAATTAAAACAAAAACTGATGCAGATGCATTTGGTGCTTACTTACACATGGGCGGTCGTATCGGTGTATTAGTAGTTCTTGAAGGTTCTACTGACGCTGCTGCTGCAAAAGACGTTGCAATGCACATCGCTGCAATCAACCCAACTTACGTATCTCGTGACGAAGTTTCTGCTGAAGAAGTTGAACATGAGCGTAAAGTATTAACGGAACAAGCGTTAAACGAAGGTAAACCAGAAAACATCGTAGCGAAAATGGTAGAAGGCCGTCTTGGTAAATACTTTGAAGACGTTTGCTTATTAGACCAAACTTTCGTTAAAAACTCAGATCAAAAAGTACGTGACTTCGTAAAATCTACTGGCGGTAACGTAACTGCATTCTCTCGTTATGCTGTAGGTGAAGGTATCGAAAAACGTGAAGATAACTTCGCGGAAGAAGTAATGAGCCAAGTAAAAGGTAATAACTAATTTTAATATCACTTAAATTCCTTTTAATTTAAGTAAACAAGTAGGGAGCACCATTTGCGTGTTCCCTATTTTTACAAAAAATTGTCATTAATAGATAAAAATAAGATCATCAATTGAAGTTAATATACCGTTGTTTGAAATGAAAGCATTCGCTGTCGTCGAGAATAACATTTATTATGTCAATTAGTGAAATACTATACATATGAAAGTATGGTTTAGTATTTCCTTTTAAATAAATGAATAACGGAGGTTTACTATGAGTGTGTCAAAATACAAGCGAGTAGTAATTAAACTGAGTGGAGAAGCATTAGCTGGAGAATTAGGCTTTGGCTTCTCACCAGAAGTGATTAAATCAATCGCAGCAGAGATTAAAGATGTCATTGATTTAGGTGTTGAAGTAGCATTAGTTGTTGGAGGCGGGAATATTTGGCGCGGTAAAATCGGCGCTGAAATGGGTATGGAGCGTGCCAATGCCGATTATATGGGGATGTTAGGAACAGTGATGAATGCATTAGCGTTGCAGGATTCATTAGAAAACCTAGGTGTTCCGACACGTGTTCAATCATCTATCGTGATGACACAAGTGGCAGAGCCATATATTCGTCGAAAAGCAGTGCGTCATCTAGAAAAATCACGCGTTGTGATTTTCGCAGCAGGTACTGGTAACCCGTACTTCTCTACAGATACAACAGCTGCTTTACGTGCAGCAGAAATCAATGCAGATGCGATTTTAATGGCGAAAAACAATGTGGACGGTGTATATTCTGCCGATCCTAAATTAGATCCAACAGCAGTAAAGTATGACACACTTACGTATTTAGACGTTATTCAACAAGGCTTACAAGTAATGGATTCAACAGCTTCAACATTATGTATGGATAATGATATTAAGCTTGTCGTATTCAACTTATCAGAGTCAGGTAATATTAAACGTGCCGTAATGGGCGAAAAAATTGGAACAGTTGTTAGGAGAGATGCATAATGGCTAAGCAAGTATTAGATCAAGCACAAGAAAAAATGACAAAATCGATTGCTGCTTTCTCACGTGAGTTAGCATCAATTCGTGCGGGCGTAGCGAACGCTTCATTATTAGACCGTATTTCTGTAGAATATTACGGTGCACCAACACCAGTTAACCAAATGGCGGGTGTATCAGTACCGGAAGCACGTCTATTAGTAATCCAACCATATGATAAATCAATTTTAGGTGAAATTGAAAAAGCGATTATGCGTTCGGATATCGGTATTACACCGACAAACGACGGAAACGTAATCCGTTTAGCGATCCCTGCTTTAACAGAAGAACGTCGTAAAGATCTTGTGAAACAAGTGAAGAAGGAATCAGAAGAAGCAAAAGTTGCTGTACGTAACGTGCGTCGTGATGCAAACGATGATCTGAAAAAATTAGAGAAAAATGGTGAAATCACAGAAGACGAATTACGTGGCTTCGGTGAAGATATCCAAAAATTAACGGATAATGCCATTGTGAAAATTGAAGAGTTAGTAAAAGAAAAAGAAAAAGAAATTTTAACAGTTTAATCTTTATGATTTCATTTCGCGCTATTGAAAAGTAGCACGAAAAATTTTTAAAGAAATGATGAACTTTAAATGGATTGAAAACGTCCTGCTAGTTAGGACGTTTTTTTACTAATTTTTCGTACTAATATTAAATACAGTTGAATAGAAAAAGATTATAAAGAAAATTGAGTAAACGATTAAGTTCATGAATCTTTGAAGGACATGCAGTTGCTTTTTTGATATGATAAAAGGGATGTATATGTGTAGTTCGATTTGTGCAGTTGGGGGAATTAACTATGTTTAAAAAACTTTTTGGGAAAAATTCGAATACAGGGCAGCCATCTAATGATGAAAGTATGGACTTAGTTAAGGGCGAAGAAGTTCCTACCCATATTGCAATAATCATGGACGGAAATGGTCGCTGGGCGAAAAAACGAGCACTACCTCGTGTTGCTGGACACCATGAAGGCATGCAGACCATACGGAAAATTACGCGTTCTGCTTGTGATTTAGGGATTAAGGTGTTAACGCTCTATGCATTTTCAACAGAAAACTGGAAGCGCCCTAAATCAGAAGTAGAATTTTTAATGCGCCTACCTGAACAATTTTTAAATTCATTTTTACCAGAGCTAATGGAGCGTAATATTCGAGTTGAAATGATCGGTGTTATGGATACATTGCCAGATTATACGCAACGTGCGCTAACAAATGCGATGGAAGCAACAAAGAACAATACAGGGCTTGTATTGAATTTCGCTATGAATTACGGGGGACGAGCAGAAATTGTCATGGCAATGCAGAGATTAATGAAAGATGTAGAAGCGGGTACACTAACAATTGATGAACTATCAGAACAGCATATTTCACAGCATATTATGACAGCTCATTTACCAGAACCAGATTTATTGATTCGAACGAGTGGTGAAGTGAGAATTAGTAACTTTATGCTATGGCAGCTTGCGTATACGGAGTTTTGGTTTACGGATACACATTGGCCTGATTTCGATGAGGCCTGTTTGAAAGAAGCAATTTTAGTGTATCAAAACCGTAATCGTCGTTATGGTGGGCTGAAAGGAGAAGGAACAAATTGAAGCAACGCATTATTACAGGCGTAATAGCAGCGGCATTATTCATCCCATTTGTTGTATATGGTGGTGCTCCGTTTGCAGTATTAATTAGCATCTTAGCAGTCATTGGATTTTATGAATTGTTAAAGATGCGAGGAATTTCAATTTTTTCTGTACCAGGAATAATAGGAGTAGTAGCATTAGTCATGCTTGTCATTCCGAATGACTGGTCAAGTGAAGTAGTGAAATTCTTCAATTATGAGTCAAATTTGATGATTATTTATGCGATTTCAACGCTATTATTAATTTATATTGTCCTTGTAAAAAATAAAATAACATTTGATGAAATAGGCTTTATTTTATTGGGCGCATTCTATGTAGGACTGGGCTTCCATTACTTTATTGAAACACGCTTTGATGGTTTAGATTATGTTATTTTCATTTTATTAGTTGTATGGACGACAGATTCGGGTGCTTATTTTGTAGGGCGTAAGTTGGGGAAAAATAAACTTTGGCCAGAAATTTCACCTAAGAAAACAATTGAAGGCTCTGTTGGAGGCATTGTGATTGCTGTAATTTTTGCAGTGATGATGCAATGGATTTATCCATTTGCTTCAAGCTGGACACAATTAATTGTCGTAACGATTGTTGCTTCCATCATTGGTCAAATGGGTGACTTAGTAGAATCAGCCATTAAGCGTCATTATGGTGTAAAGGATTCAGGCACTATTTTACCTGGTCACGGCGGGATTTTAGACCGTTTTGATAGTTTATTGTTTGCAGTACCTTTACTTCATTTTGTTCATTTCGTTTGATGTGAGATTAGACAAACATTTATAATGCAAGCGACTTAGATTTGCTTATAAGGATTTTAGAGGGGAAGTATTTATTGTGAAAAAAATTAGTTTATTAGGTGCGACCGGTTCGATTGGTTGGCAGACATTTGATATATTATTAGCGCAGCCACAAGAATTCAAGCTTGTGGCCTTTTCTGCCGGACAAAATATAGAAAAGTCTCGGGAGATTATCGAAAAGCTACAGCCAGAGCTTGTATCTATGCAAACGGAAGAAGCGGCATTCTCTTTACAACAAGATTATCCGCATATTTCCTTTACATATGGTGAAAAAGGCTTGGTGGAAGTGGCAACCCATCCGGATTCTACGGTGCTTGTCAATGCGGTATTAGGCAGTGTAGGGTTAGAATCAACACTAGCAGCGATTCGCATGGGCAAAACGATTGCTATTGCCAATAAAGAAACATTGGTAACAGCAGGGCATTTAGTAATGGCTGAGGCCAAAAAATACAACGCAACGATTTTACCGGTGGATAGTGAGCATTCGGCAATTTTTCAATCGATGAACGGTGAAAATAAAAAGCGCATTGAACGACTAATTTTAACGGCATCGGGTGGTTCATTCCGCGATAAAACGCGTGCAGAGCTGGAAGGTGTAACCGTAAAGGATGCTTTAAATCACCCGAACTGGTCGATGGGTGCTAAAATCACAATTGATTCCGCAACGATGATGAATAAAGGGCTAGAAGTAATTGAAGCGCATGTATTATTTGATATGCCGTATGACAAAGTTGATGTCGTATTACACCGTGAGAGCATAATTCACTCAATGGTCGAATATGAAGATACAAGTGTCATTGCCCAGCTTGGTACGCCAGATATGCGTGTGCCCATTCAATATGCGCTTAGCTATCCAGATCGTTTGCCATTAAAAAATGGGCAACGTTTAAATTTAGCGCAAATTGGTCAGCTGCATTTTAAAGAGGTTGATTTTGACCGTTTCCGTGCGTTAAAGCTTGCCTATGATGCTGGAAGAATGGGCGGTACGATTTTAACGGCAATGAATGCAGCAAATGAGGCGGCTGTTGCACTATTTTTACAAGAGAAAATTACATTTTTACAAATTGAAGAATGTATTGAGCGTGTGATGAATAGTCATAACAATATCATCATGCCAGATTTGCAAACGATTTTACATGTAGATAGTGAGACGAGAAAAACCGTTGCAAGCATGGTAAAATAGTAAAGATGAAAGGTAGCTATGTGAACGAGGCATAGCGCCATTTGAAGGTGGGGTATTATGGAAACAGTTATTGCCTTTATTTTAATCTTTGGCTCGCTTGTATTTTTCCATGAGCTAGGTCACTTTATTTTTGCGAAACGCGCGGGTATTATGGTGCGTGAATTTGCAATCGGGATGGGACCGAAAATCTTTGGTATGACGAAGGGTGAAACCATTTATACACTACGTCTATTACCAATCGGTGGATATGTACGCATGGCCGGTGAAGATACGGATACGGTCGAATTACAGCCGGGCTATCGCGTAGCCTTAGTAACAAACGAAGAGAATGTTGTTGAAAAAATTGTATTAAATCAAAAAGCACAATATCAAAATGTCGTGTTTTTAGAAGTTGAAAAAGCAGATTTAGAGCGTGAACTTTGGATTGAAGGCTATGATGAAGAAGACAAGCTTGTGCGTTTTAATGTGTCGCGTACAGCGATGATTGTCGAAAACGGTATAGAGCAAATGATTGCACCTTATGATCGCCAATTTAACTCCAAATCAGTTGGTGCGCGTGCGATGGCGATTTTTGCAGGTCCGTTATTTAACTTTATTTTAGCGTTCTTTATTTTCTTAGTAATTGGGTTAATTCAAGGCGTGCCTGTGGATGAACCGATTATCGGAAGTGTACTTGACGATAAACCTGCTAGTGTAGCGGGATTACAAGACGGTGATCTCGTAACGAAGGTTAATGGTGTCGCGATTTCGACTTGGGGGGAGCTTTCAGAGCAAATCCAAACGAATCCCGAGAAAGCTATTACGTTAGATGTGAAGCATGAGGATGGTACTTCTGCAACGCTAGAAGTGACTCCAACTGAAGCAGAGCAACCAGACGGCACAAAATATGGTCAAATCGGCATTATGCGTTCGATGGACAACAATCCGTTAAAGGCGGTCGTCTACGGAGCAGAAGAAACGTATAATATGACCATTTTAATTGGACAAATGTTAGGCAAGCTTGTTACAGGTCAATTTTCAATTGATGATTTATCAGGTCCGGTAGGCATTTATAAAGCTACTGAAACCGTTGTAACATTCGGGCTATACAATGTACTTTATTGGGCAGCGATGCTAAGTGTCAACTTAGGGATTATGAATTTACTACCATTACCAGCACTTGATGGTGGGCGTTTATTATTCTTCGCATTTGAGGCGGTGCGCGGCAAACCGATGGATCGTCAAAAAGAGGGAATGGTTCACTTTGTCGGTATCGTGCTGCTAATGATCTTAATGGTCGTTGTGACATGGAATGATATTCAACGATTTTTCTTCTAATGTAAATAGACTTTAAAATGACAGCTTTGAGCGTTTTGTATGAATAATACTAGCGTTCAAAGCTAAATTTGTTTAGTATAGAAACAGTAGAAAAGTTTCGATTTGGTAAAATAAAATCGAATGTATGTAAAGAGGACAGCATTTGTCCTATAATGATGAAGTGAAAACTAAAAAAGGTGGCACTATTTATGAAACAAAGTAAATCGTTTATCCCTACTTTAAGGGAAAATCCAGCTGATGCAGACGTAAAATCACACCGCACACTACTACGTGCTGGTTTTATTCGACAAAATGCAGCAGGGGTATACTCATACTTACCATTAGCACGCAAGGTGTTAGCGAAAATCGAACAAGTGGTTCGTGAAGAAATGGATGCGATTGATTCAGTAGAGCTATTAATGCCGGCACTACAAGCAGCTGAATTATGGCAAGAGTCTGGCCGTTGGGAAGCTTACGGACCAGAATTAATGCGTTTAAAAGACCGTCATGACCGTGATTTTGCATTAGGGGCAACGCACGAAGAAGTGATTACAACTTTAGTGCGTGACGAAATTAAATCATACAAAAAATTACCGATCACGCTTTATCAAATTCAAAATAAATTCCGTGATGAAAAACGCCCGCGCTTCGGATTATTACGTGGTCGCGAATTCATCATGAAAGATGCCTATTCATTCCACGCCACTCGTGAATCATTAGATGCAACGTATGACGATATGTACCGTGCATACTCAAACATCTTCTCACGTCTTGGTTTAAATTTCCGTGCAGTCATCGCGGATGCTGGTTCTATCGGTGGTAAAGGGACACATGAATTCATGGTGTTATCTGAAATCGGTGAGGACACAATTGCTTACTCAGATACTTCTGATTATGCAGCAAACATCGAAATGGCAGAAGTGATTGCAGCATACACTGCACCAGACACACCGATGAAAGAAATTGAAAAGGTTGCAACTCCAGATCAAAAGACAATTGAAGAAGTTTCGGCATTTTTAAATGTAGACGCTTCAAATGTCATTAAATCATTAGTGTTCAATATCGACGGTGAGCTAGTGGTTGTATTAGCACGTGGTGACCACGAAATTAACGATATTAAATTAAAAAATGCATTAGGTGCAACTTCGGTGGAATTAGCAGATGAAGCGGCAATCAAAGAATTACTTGGTTGTGCGCCAGGTTCAATAGGTCCAGTGAAATTACCTGTCAGCGTAAAAGTCATTGCGGATAACGCCATCAAATCGGTGCGTAACGGTGTAGCTGGTGCAAATGAAGATGGCTACCACTTATTAAATGTTAACCCTGAGCGCGATTTTGCAATTGGCTCTTATGAAGACATTCGCTTCATCCAAGAGGGCGATCCATCTCCAGACGGACAAGGTGTAATCAAATTTGCTGAAGGTATTGAAGTAGGTCATATCTTCAAATTAGGTACGACGTATTCAGCGAAAATGAATGGTACTTTCCTAGATGAGCAAGGAAAAGCACAGCCATTCATCATGGGCTGCTATGGTATTGGTGTTTCTCGCTTACTTGCAGCAGTTGCTGAACAGTTCCAAGATGACAATGGTTTTGTATGGCCAGCTCAATTAGCACCATATGATTTACACTTAGTGCCTGTGAATACAAAAGACGAGGCCCAAGTTCAATTAGCAGATGAATTATATGGCGTTTTAAAATCATATCGCTATGATGTACTTTATGATGATCGTGCTGAGCGTGCTGGTGTTAAATTTGCGGATGCAGACCTTATTGGTTTACCTGTACGTATTACAGTAGGTAAAAAAGCGTCTGAAGGCTTAGTGGAAGTAAAATTCCGTGCAACAGGCGAATCAGCAGAGTGGGCAAAAGAAGAAGTAGTTGATCGTTTGAACGAATACTTCCGTCAAAACTAACCATAATCACTAGAAAGAGGGGGAAAGTACAGGATTTATGTACTTTCCTTTCTTTTTCGATAAATAGAAAGGGTGAAACAATTGTCAAAACAGGAAGGAAGACAAAAATTCCTACTCTTATTACAACAGCTTGAATTGACTGATGATGTCTATATGTCCTTTTTTGAAAATGGCGCACTCGAACGTGTTACCGTCCATAAAAAGAAGCGCGTATGGCATTTTAAAATTCAAATCGAAAATATATTACCGTTTCAAGTATACCAACTGTTGCGGTTGCGCATGGCAGAGAAATTTTCTCATATCGCGAGTGTAACTTTAACGATTGAATCGCAAAATCCAGTCGTCAATGAGCAGCATATTTTAGAATATTGGCAGTCGGCAATTGAACAGCTTGGTGAAATGTCGCCATTACTTCGTGAAAATTTAATGAAGCAAACACCACAATGGACGGGGAACAAGCTTGTTGTCACAACAATGGTAGAGCATGAATTTTCAATTTTAAAAGCAAAATACACCGAAAAAATTGCCGATAGCTATAAATCATTCGGTTTCCCACATATTCCATTAGACTTTAAGCTTGTAGAGGAATCGGAGGAATTCATTGCGCAGCAAGAAGCGTTTTATGAGCAGCGCAGGGAGGAAGAAGAGCGCTTATCAAAACAGGCGATGGCAGACTTTGCAGCGCGTGAAAAAGAAAAAGCAGCCAACCCGGGAGCAGTTGCACAAACAGATGCCGTATTCCAACTCGGATCACTCATCAAAAATCCAGAGATTACAGAGATTCGTACCATTTTAGAAGAAGAGCGCTCGATTGTTATTGAAGGCTTTATTTTCGCAGCGGAAGTGAAGGAGCTTCGAAGTGGGCGTTCTATTTTAGAATTTAAAATGTCGGATTACACGGATTCGTTAGCAGTCAAAATGTTCTCCAATAGCGATGAAGATGTTGTGAAGATGAATCAAATTAGTAAAGGTATGTGGGTGCGGGCGCGCGGCTCGATTCAAATGGATACTTTTGCGCGTGATTTAGTGATGATGGTGCGTGATATTAATGAAGTCAAGCATGAGCCACGTAAAGACTTAGCACCTGAAGGCGAAAAACGGGTGGAACTCCATTTACACTCCCCAATGAGTCAGATGGATGCGATGACTCCCGTAGATAAATTGGTGGCACAAGCTGCGAAGTGGGGACATCCTGCAATCGCAATTACGGATCATGCCGTTGTACAAGCATTCCCGGAAGCCTATTCAGCAGGGAAGAAAAATGGCATTAAAGTGATTTACGGCGTAGAGGCAAACTTAGTAGATGATGGCAAGCCGATTGTCTATGACCCACAGGACCGCATGCTTGAAGATGAAACGTACATCGTATTTGACGTGGAGACAACTGGTTTCTCGAATGTGTATGACACGATTATTGAGCTTGCCGCTGTGAAAATTAAAAACGGTCAAGTTCTGGACACGTTTGAGCGCTTTTCAAATCCGCATCGGAAGCTTACAGCCAAAATTATTGAATTAACCCATATTACGGATGATATGCTCGTCAATGCACCAGAGCTAAGTGATGTCATTACGGAATTCCGAGACTTTATTGGCGATGGCGTAGTAGTTGCCCACAACGCAGCGTTCGACTTAGGCTTCTTATATGTTGCTTATAAAACGGCTGGCATTGATGTGCGTCATCCAGGGATTGATACAGTGGAATTATCACGATTAGTGAATCCTGGTCAAAAAACGCATAATTTAAAAACATTAACGAAAAAATACAATATCGAATTAACGCAACATCACCGTGCCATTTATGACACCGAGGCAACAGCCGAGCTATTCCTCCATTTAATGAAGCAGGCGGATGATTTAGGTATTAAAAACTTGAATGAAATGAATGATCATGTCGGCGGTGAGGATGGCTATAAACAATCGCGTCCAAGTCACTGTACGATTTTAGCGGTCGACAATGATGGATTGAAAAATTTATTTAAGCTCATTACGATTTCGCATACACAGACATTTTATCGTGTGCCGCGTATTCGTCGTTCGGATTTACAAAAGCTACGTCAGGGGTTAATTGTCGGTTCGGGCTGTTCAAATGGTGAGCTCTTTGAAACGATGATGAACAAAACACCAGAGGAAGCCGAACGTATGGCGCGCTTCTATGATTATTTAGAAGTGATGCCAAAGCCGGTGTACTCGCCGTTAGTTGATGGCGGAACGGTGCATGATGAATGGGCGCTAGAAGATATTATTCGCCGAATTGTTAAGCTCGGAAAGAAATTAAATTTACCAGTTGTTGCGACAGGTAATGTGCATTATTTACATGAAACCGATGCGAAGTTCCGTCAAATCTTAGTTGGTTCAATGGGTGGAGCCAATCCGTTGAATCGTCATAAATTACCGCAAGTACATTTCCGAACAACGGATGAAATGTTAAAAGAATTTGACTTTTTAGGACCTGACTTGGCGAAGGAAATTGTTGTAACAAACACCCAATTAATCGCTGACATGATTGGTGATGTAAAGCCAATTAAGGATGATTTATATACACCAAAAATCGAAGGCTCTGATGATGAGGTAACCAATTTAACCTATGAGATGGCCCATCGCATATATGGCGAAAACTTACCTGAAATTGTGCAAGCCCGTATCGATAAGGAATTAAAATCAATTTTAGGTCATGGGTTCGGAGTAATTTACTTAATTTCCGCGAAACTCGTAAAAAAATCATTAGCGGACGGTTACCTAGTAGGTTCGCGTGGTTCGGTTGGTTCTTCACTTGTTGCAACATTTATGGAGATTACAGAGGTCAATCCATTGCCACCGCATTATGTCTGTCCAGAATGTAAACACTCAGAGTTTATTGCAGATGGTTCGGTCGCTTCTGGTTATGACTTACCGAATAAAGAATGCCCACAATGTGGAGCGCAGTATAAAAAGGACGGGCATGATATTCCGTTCGAAACCTTCCTTGGATTTAAAGGAGATAAGGTACCCGATATTGATCTCAATTTCTCAGGTGAATATCAGCCACAAGCGCATAACTATACAAAAGTGCTGTTTGGTGAGGACTATGTTTTCCGCGCTGGAACGATTGGTACAGTTGCAGAAAAAACAGCCTATGGTTATGTGAAAGGCTATGCAAATGATAATAATATTACGTATCGGAACGCAGAAGTGGACCGACTTGTACAAGGTTGTACCGGTGTGAAACGGACAACGGGGCAGCACCCGGGTGGGATTATTGTCGTACCGGATTATATGGATATTTACGATTTCTCTCCAGTACAATTTCCAGCCGATGCGCAAGATGCCGAGTGGAAAACGACACATTTTGACTTCCACTCGATTCACGATAATATTTTAAAGCTTGATATTCTCGGGCACGATGATCCGACTGTGATCCGTATGCTGCAAGATTTATCGGGTATTGATCCGAAAACAATTCCAACGGATGACCCGACCGTAATGAAAATTTTTAGCTCCACGGAGTCTTTAGGGGTCACTGAAAAGCAAATTGGTGCAAAAACAGGGACACTCGGCATTCCGGAGTTTGGGACAAAATTTGTTCGTCAAATGCTAGAAGAAACGAAACCAACGACATTTAGTGAGCTTGTACAAATTTCAGGGCTTTCTCACGGTACGGATGTTTGGCTTGGAAACGCAGCGGACCTCATTAAAGATGGTACATGTGTCTTAAAAGAGGTAATTGGTTGTCGTGATGATATTATGGTTTATTTAATCTATCAGGATTTGGAGCCGAGTTTTGCGTTTAAAATTATGGAATCTGTGCGTAAAGGGAAAGGCCTAACCGATGACATGGAAGCGGAGATGCGGGCAAAAAAAGTGCCGGAATGGTATATCGATTCCTGCAAAAAGATTAAGTATATGTTCCCAAAGGCCCACGCCGCAGCCTATGTATTAATGGCGGTGCGTATTGCCTGGTTTAAAGTTCATCATCCAATCCTTTATTATGCTGCATACTTTACGGTGCGTGCGTCAGACTTTGATTTAATTTCGATGACGCAAGGTTCTGTCATGATTCGTAAAAAAATCGATGAAATTAATATGAAGGGCTTAGATGCAGCTCCGAAAGAGAAAAGCTTATTAACCGTTATGGAAATTGCGCTCGAAATGTGTGAGCGCGGCATGAGCTTTAAAAAGATTGATTTGTATAAATCACAAGCGAGTGAATTTATTATTGAAGGCAATTCGTTAATTCCGCCATTTGATTCGATTCCAGGGCTTGGAACGAACGTAGCGAAGCAAATTGTCGAGGCACGAAAAAATGGAGAGTTTTTATCGAAAGAAGATTTACAACAGCGTGGTCGTGTTTCGAAAACATTAATCGAGTATATGGATGAGCTTGGTTGCTTAGAAGGGATGCCCGATGCCAACCAATTATCATTGTTCTAAAACTTGTCAATGATGAAATGGACACTTTTATAGCCAATATTTGCATTCACAATATGTTTGTGCTATGCTAATCGTAACAATTTGTTGATAGTTCGCCAGCAAAAGAGTGGGGTTTCCCGCTCTTTTCTGTTGTTTACATGGCTATTAATGCAAATTTTTCAATGAAAACTCGCCTTTTAGCTGTAAGGCGAAAGCGTAAGGAGGATACGATGAACAAAGTTACGTCGATCATTGAAGAGCTAGTAACGCCGATCGTTGAGGAACTTGAATTAGAATTAGTTGATATCGAGTTCGTGAAAGAAGGACGCGACTGGTTCCTTCGTATTTATGTTGACACACCTGAAGGCGGCATTGATATTTTACAATGTGCGCAAGTAAGTGAACGTTTAAGCGAGAAATTGGATGAAAATGATCCGATTGAGCAAAATTATTATTTAGAGGTTTCTTCACCAGGAGCTGAACGTCCGTTAAAAAAACAGCAGGACTTCGAAAAGGCTATTGGGCAATATATTTATGTAAAAACGTATGAGCCTGTGAAAGATTTAAAAGAATTCTATGGGTATTTACGCGCATATACAGATGAATTATTAGAAATTGAAATCCGCATTAAAACACGTAAATTAACAGTACAAATCGAAAAAGAAAAAATTGCGCAAGCCCGTCTTGCTATCGATTTTTCAGACAAGCAAATTTAGGAGTGAAAACAAAATGAGTAGTGAATTACTAGATGCCCTAACTGCCCTTGAAGAGCAGAAAGGTATTTCAAGAGAGGTATTAATTGAGGCAATCGAGGCGGCTTTAGTAACGGCATACAAACGTAACTTTAATCAAGCGCAAAACGTACGTGTAGACCTTAATCTTGATACAGGTACTATGGTTGTTTATTCTCGCAAGGACGTCGTAGAAGATGTGGAAGATGAGCGCTTAGAAATCGCGTTAGAGGATGCACAATTCATCAACCCTGCTTACCAAATCGGCGATGTCGTAGAAGAAGAAGTAACACCTCGTAACTTCGGCCGAATTGCTGCACAAACAGCGAAGCAAGTCGTAACGCAACGTGTGCGCGAAGCAGAGCGAGGCTTAATCTATGAAGAATATGTTGACCGTGAAGACGATATCGTTACAGGTGTAATCGAACGTCAAGATGCGCGTAATATTTACGTATCCATTGGTAAAGTTGAAGCTGCATTACCAGTAAATGAGCAAATTCAAGGTGAAGTTTACAAGCCAACATCACGCATTCGTGTCTATATCACGAAAGTTGAGCGCACAACTCGTGGCCCACAAGTAATTGTATCTCGTACACATCCTGGTTTACTGCGTCGTCTATTCGAAATGGAAGTACCAGAAATTTATGATGGCACAGTAGAAATTAAATCGATTGCACGTGAAGCTGGCGACCGTTCTAAAATCTCTGTGTATGCACATAATGAAGAAGTAGATCCTGTAGGGTCATGCGTAGGTGCTAAAGGTGCTCGCGTTCAAACAATTGTAAACGAATTAAACGGCGAGAAAATCGACATCGTAGAATGGTCAGAAGATCCGGTTGTATTTGTAGCGAATGCCCTTAGCCCATCAAAAGTGTTAGACGTTCAAGTCAATGAAGAAGAAAAGTCAACAACTGTAGTAGTACCAGATTATCAACTATCTTTAGCAATCGGTAAACGCGGTCAAAACGCACGTCTTGCTGCGAAGCTAACTGGCTGGAAAATCGACATCAAGTCTGAAACAGATGCGCGTGAACTAGGAATCTATCCTTCTGAAACAAGCACATTCGTTCCACGCGAAGACAATGAAGATGTTGTATTTGATTTATATGGTGACGACGAAGAGTAAGCATCACACTTGAAATAGTTTTGCTAAGGAGGGTGAGCAAATGGTAGTCAATAAAAAAGTCCCTTTACGAAAATGTGTAGCAACAGGTGAAATGTTACCTAAAAAATCAATGATTCGTGTCGTTCGTTCTAAGGAAGGCGAAGTAAGCGTTGATGTAACAGGTAAAAAATCTGGTCGAGGTGCCTATGTATCTAAATCAGAGCAGGCTGTTGACTTAGCACGTAAAAAAAGTAGTTTGGATCGCCAACTAGAAGCGAAAGTGCCAGATGAAGTGTATGAGGAGCTATTAACGCTGATTCGTAGGGAGTCGATTTTATGACAAATCCTGCAGTGCTACAGCTCTTAGGTTTAGCGGCACGTGCACGTAAAGTAATCTCTGGAGAAGAGCTAGTCATTAAAGAAGTTCGAAATGGTAAGGCAAAGCTTGTGTTACTTGCTTCAGATGCTTCAGCAAATACTAGTAAAAAGATTCAAGATAAATGTACGTATTATCACGTTGAGTATTATGTTTTTGGGGATCGATATGATCTTGGACATGCTACAGGAAAAGAACACCGTGTAGCGATTGCTATTACAGATAGCGGATTTGCTAAAAAAATGTCTAGTCTACTCAACGAAAAATAATCGGGGGTGAGCAGATGAGCAAAGTAAGAGTTCATGAATATGCGAAAAAGGTAAATAAAACAAGTAAGGAAGTTATTGAGCAGTTAGCAAAATTTGATCAGCCTGTGAAAAATCATATGGCAGTGATTAATGAAGCGACACTATCAAAACTTGATTCTGTCTTTCAGCAAGCAGCAGAACCAGCAAAAGATTCTCCTGCCAAACAGTCATCTGCAAAGAATGTAAAGCCAGCACAAAAGCAAGGGCAGCACAACGCGCAGCATGAAAAAAAGCAGGAGCGTCAACAATCTGCTTCGATCAATCAGCAACCGAAGAAAACAAACAATGCCTCTGGGCAACCAAAATCGCAACAGGGCGAAAAACTAAGAAATGAAAAAGGTAACCAAAATCGAAATATGACTCAAAATAACAACAATAACCGCAAAGGCGGCAATAACCAAAATAACAATAATAACAAGGGCGGCTATCAACAACGTCGTAGACCAGGAATTAACGGTGGTAAACGTCGTACACATCGCCCAGCACCTCAGCCAATGGTCCAAAAAGAATTACCAGAAAAAATTACATTCTATGAAAGCTTAACAGTAGCTGAGCTTGCTAAAAAGCTATACCGTGAGCCTTCAGAAATTATTAAAAAATTGTTCATGCTTGGTGTAATGGCAACAATTAACCAAGAGCTTGATAAGGATGCAATCGAGCTAATTTGTGCAGACTATGGGGTAGATGTAGAAGAAGAAATCCGTATCGACAAAACAGACTTAGATACGTACTTCGATGACACAATCGTAGAGGTCGACGAAAATGCGTTAGAAGAGCGTCCGCCAGTTGTAACAATAATGGGGCACGTTGACCACGGTAAAACATCTTTACTTGACTCAATCCGTAAAACGAAAGTAACTGCGGGTGAAGCAGGTGGGATTACGCAGCATATTGGTGCATACCAAGTAGAAGCAAACGGCAAGAAAATTTCATTCTTAGATACACCTGGTCACGCAGCGTTCACAACAATGCGTGCGCGTGGTGCATCTGTAACGGATATTGCGATTATCGTTGTAGCTGCTGATGACGGTGTGATGCCACAAACAGTAGAAGCAATTAACCACGCGAAAGCCGCTGAAGTGCCAATTATCGTAGCAATCAACAAAATGGATAAACCATCAGCGAACCCAGACCGTGTCCAACAAGAATTAACGGAGCATGGTTTAGTGCCAGAAGCTTGGGGTGGCGATACAATCTTCGTACCAATTTCTGCATTAAAGAGTGAAGGAATCGACGAATTATTAGAAATGGTTCTTTTAACTGCTGAAGTTGGCGAATTAAAAGCAAACCCAACTCGTTCTGCAATCGGTTCTGTAATCGAAGCACAGCTTGATAAGGGCCGTGGTGCTGTAGCGACATTATTAGTTCAAGATGGTACATTACGTGTTGGAGATCCAATCGTAGTAGGTCATGCATTCGGTCGTGTACGTGCAATGGTAAACGACATGGGCCGTCGTATTAAAGCAGCTGGTCCATCTACACCAGTTGAAATTACAGGCTTAAACGAAGTACCACAAGCGGGTGACCGTTTCGTAGTCTTCGCGGATGAGAAAACAGCTCGTCAAGTGGGTGAATCTCGTTCAATGACTGCTATCCAAGCACAACGCTCAGAAAAACAACGTGTCACATTAGATAACTTATTTGAACAAATGAGCCAAGGTGACATGAAAGAATTAAACTTAATCGTTAAAGCAGACGTACAAGGTACTGTAGAAGCGATGGCATCTTCATTAATGAAAATTGATGTAGAAGGCGTAAACGTAAAAATCATCCACACGGGTGCAGGTGCGATTACAGAGTCTGATATTTCATTAGCAGCTGCTTCAAACGCAATTGTAATCGGCTTCAACGTACGTCCAGATACAAACGCAAAACGTGCGGCAGAAGAAGAAGGCGTAGACATTCGCTTACACCGTATCATTTACAAAGTAATCGAAGAAATCGAATCTGCGATGAAAGGTATGCTAGACCCTGAATACGAAGAAAAAATCGTTGGTCAAGCAGAAGTTCGTCAAACAATTAAAGTATCAAAAGTGGGTACAATTGCAGGTTCATATGTCATCGAAGGTAAAATTGTACGTGATGCAGGCGTACGTATTATCCGCGAAAACGTTGTTATTTTTGAAGGCGAGTTAGATTCATTAAAACGCTTCAAAGATGACGCCAAAGAAGTTGCTAAAGGGTATGAGTGTGGTATTACAATCAAAAACTACAACGACATTAAGGAAGGCGACATTATCGA
Organism: Solibacillus sp. FSL R7-0668; assembly: GCF_038006205.1. Taxonomy (NCBI): domain Bacteria; kingdom Bacillati; phylum Bacillota; class Bacilli; order Caryophanales; family Caryophanaceae; genus Solibacillus; species Solibacillus sp. FSL R7-0668. Next base: position 1,065,931 of record NZ_JBBOUU010000001.1, read on the forward strand.
AGCCTTCGTAATGGAAGAAATCGTTCGTAAATAATGATTGTATACGCAGAAATTGAATTCATCATTCAGACTGCCCACTCATTAAAGGAAAAACGTGCCGTGCTTCAGCGTATGCTGACACGCACAAAACAAAAATTCAATGTTTCCATTGCGGAAATTGACCATCAAAATGTATGGCAGCGCACGCGTTTAGCACTTGTAGCCGTCGCTTCTTCCAAAGAGGCGGCTGAACGTGAGCTCATGCATGCGGTTCACTTTTTACAGTCAAACCCACAATGGGAGCAGTTAGATTTTTACCGAGAATATTTATAAAGTCCATAAATATGGCAAGTTAGTAGTAAAATGAGGTGACTTATATGTCTCTACGTTCAAATCGTGTTGCTGAGCAAATGAAAAAAGAAATTACTGAAATCATTGCGCGCAAAATTAAAGATCCACGTGTAGGTTTTGTTACAGTAACAGAAGTTGCGGTAACCGGAGATCTACAGCAAGCAACCGTATATATTACATCACTAGGTAATGAACGTGAACGTGCGGAATCGTTACAAGCTTTAGAAAAAGCATCAGGCTTCATTCGTTCTGAAGTAGGTTCTCGCATTCGCTTACGTCGCACGCCAGAACTAGCTTTCGAATTCGATACAGCAATCGAATACGGCAACAAAATCGACGCATTACTACGTGGTCTACACGAAGACAAATAATGTACAAAAAAGTCTGCGCGGCATTTTATGCTTTGCAGGCTTTTTTTGCAAAAAAAAGAGCATTGAAGTGCTTGTTAAGTGGGAAGAGCTAACGCAAAAGTATAGGCTTGAGCACTTTCGCATAAAGGGGCTAGGCACTTTAATCGAGATACTACGTCAAAGGAGCAAATGAATGAACGGTATTCTTCCATTATGGAAAGAGCGTGGCATGACAAGCCATGACTGCGTATTTAAATTACGAAAAATTTTACGAACAAAAAAGGTAGGTCACACAGGTACACTAGACCCTGGTGTAGAAGGGGTTTTACCGATTTGCATTGGCCAAGCAACACGTATCGCCGAATATTTAACCGATGCAGGTAAAACGTATGAAGCGGTTATCTCGATTGGTCGTACCACAACAACAGAAGATGCGGAGGGCGAAACTGTAGCCCAAAACGCGGATTTTAAGTCATTTACACGCGCTGAAATTTTAGCGGCATTAGCATCGTTAACGGGGGAAATCGAGCAAACGCCACCGATGTTTTCAGCAGTCAAAGTAAATGGTAAAAAGCTCTATGAATATGCGCGCGCGGGTCAAACCGTTGAACGTCCTACACGCAAAATTACGATATATGAGCTCGAGCTCTTAGAGGATGCTGAAAAATTCGAGGGGGAAGAAGTAACATTTTCGATTCGGATTAAATGTTCAAAGGGCACATATATTCGTACATTAGCCGTACAAATTGGAGAGGCGCTCGGCTTTCCTGCGCATATGCATGAATTGGTACGTACGGCCTCAGGGACATTTACCAAGGAGAATTGCTTTACATTAGCCGAAATTGGCGAAATGATGGAAGCTGGTAAGCAGGGTCAATTTTTAATACCAGTAGAGTATGCGCTTTCGAATTATCCATATGTTGAAATTACTACGGATATTGAAAAGCAAATTTTCAATGGACAAGTACTCCCTATGCATACATTATTAAAAGAGCATGATAAAATGGTCTATGGAGTAGAGGGACGAGCATTTGCGGTCTATATCGCACATCCGACAAAAGAAGGGCAAATGAAGCCGGATAAAATGTTTCCCGAACTAGATTAGGAGGCCTATTAGTTATGGACGTAATTCATTTAAAATATCCACATCAATTAGCACAAGAATCGAATAAACAAGCCTATTCACTAGCAGTTGGCTTTTTTGATGGTGTACATAAAGGGCATCAAGCGGTCATTAACGCAGCAAAAGCAACAGCGGAGGAGCTTGGGATTAAAAGTGCAGTGATGACATTCGATCCGCATCCATCCATTGTGTTAGGTGGACGTAACGAAAAGGTATTTTATATTACACCACTTGCGCAAAAGCTCAATACGTTTGAAAAATTGAATGTGGATACAGTATTTGTCGTGAACTTTACATCTGATTTTGCCAAGTTAACACCAGAGCAATTTGTGCAGTATTTTATAGTTGATTTAAATGTGCAGCACGTGACAGCAGGCTTTGATTATTCATTTGGTGCATTCGGTAAAGGGAATATGGACATGATGCAGCAATTAGGAAAAGGTCAATTTGGTGTGACCATTGTCGAAAAACAGCAAGATATCGAAGAAAAAATTAGTTCAACACGCATTCGTAGAGCATTGCAAGATGGCGATATGGAGCTAGTGCGTACATTGCTAGGGCGCGCGTTTGAAGTTCCTGGCATTGTGGTGCATGGGGATAAGCGCGGACGTACGATGGGCTTCCCAACGGCAAATGTGCAAGCGATGGCAGGCTGCTTTATTCCGGCAACGGGCGTGTATGCTGTGAAAATATTAGTGCAAAACGAATGGTATAATGGCGTTTGTAATGTTGGCTACAAACCAACATTTAAAAATCCAGAAGAGAAACAACTATCAATTGAAGTGCATATTTTAAATTTTGACAAAAATATTTATGGTGAGGAAGTCGTTGTTGGCTGGTACAAGCGTATCCGTAGCGAGCGTAAATTTAGTGGTATCGATGCATTAATCGATCAAATCGAGCTCGACAAACAGCAAGCCATTCACTATTTTGAAGAACTTTAATCGATTCGGTTTCAGGGCAATGATGTGTTGATTGTTTTGAGTTTACTAAAAATAACAGCGCCATTTGTCAAAAGTTAAATAGTTGATTTGTAGTAACTTTATATGGTACTATTCTAAAGTACGAAATGTACGAACCATAGCTCGGCTTTCCGCAACTCCAGCGATTGCTGTGCTAACGGGGATATTTTATTTGAGGAGGTCATTTCAAATGGCAATTACACAACAACGTAAAAACGAAATCATCGCTGAGTACCGCACTCACGAAAGCGACACTGGTTCTCCAGAAGTACAAATCGCTGTATTAACTGCAGAAATCAACGCTTTAAACACACACTTAGCTACTCACAAAAAAGATTTCCACTCTCAACGTGGTCTTTTAAAAATGGTAGGTAAACGTCGTCACTTATTAAAATACTTACGTGAAAATGACGTTGCACGTTACCGTGATTTAATCAACAAACTTGGATTACGTCGCTAATCTAACAATAAAAAGCGGGATTTTTCCCGCTTTTTATTATGCTTAGATATTGTTTTAAGGGTTATATTAATACATATAATTTAGTTTTAAATTATATTGTTGTGTGAAGTGAAAATATCTGTTATAACGGGGGACAAAGACTTCGTTATCTTTGATCATGCTTTTTATCGAAGGCACCGAACATAAAATAGAAAATTAATCGAGAATTTTATAGAAAAAATTTAGCATAGATATAGCTTTTTTGATACACTAACTATGGTACATAAAAAGATGCGTAGAGTGTTTCAATAAGAAAGGGGTTCATTGAATGAACGAAAAAAAAGTCTTTTCGTATGAATGGGCTGGTCGACCTTTAGTAGTAGAGGTAGGACAGTTAGCAAAACAAGCAAATGGTGCTGCAATGGTTCGCTATGGTGAGACAGCAGTATTAGCAACGGCAACAATGTCAAAACAAGCTAAGGCAACAGATTTCTTCCCGTTAACAGTTAACTATGAAGAACGTTTATATGCAGCAGGGAAAATTCCAGGAGGTTTCATTAAACGCGAAGGTCGTCCATCAGAGACAGCAGTATTAACATCTCGTTTAATTGACCGCCCAATTCGTCCAATGTTCCCAGATGGCTTCCGTAACGAAGTTCAATCGATTTTAATGGTGATGTCAAATGATCAAGATTGCCCAGCAGATGTGACAGCAATGTTTGGTTCGTCATTATCATTAGCGATTTCAGATATTCCATTTGACGGCCCAATCGCGGGTGTGCATATTGGCTATATCGATGGCGAATTCGTAGTAAACCCAACATTAGAGCAATCAGCCAAATCAACAATTCACCTAACAGTAGCGGGGAACAAGGATGCAATCAACATGGTAGAGGCAGGGGCTCTAGAAGTTCCTGAAGAAATTATGTTAGAAGCCATCATGTTTGGTCATGAAGAAATTAAAAAATTAATCGCATTCCAAGAAGAAATCGTAGCAGCAGTTGGTAAAGAGAAAATTGAAGTCGTTCTTTACGAATTAGATGCAAAATTAACAGCAGCTATTAAAGCAGCTTGTGAAGCAGATATGAACGCGGCTATTCAAACAGTGGATAAGCAAGAGCGTCAAGATAATATTACCGCTGTAAAAACACGTATCATTGAATCTTATGAAGCTGAGGAAGCGGATGAAGATACAATGAAGCAAGTACATGCCATCTTAGACAAAATGGTTAAAGATGAAGTACGTCGTTTAATTACAGAAGACAAAATCCGTCCAGATGGTCGTAAACAAGACGAAATCCGTCCGTTATCATCTGAAACAGACCTTTTACCACGTGCACATGGTTCAGCAATGTTCACACGTGGACAAACACAAGCACTTTCAATTACAACATTAGGTGCATTAGGTGATGTTCAAATTATTGATGGACTTGGTGTAGAGGAATCGAAGCGCTTCATGCACCACTATAACTTCCCTGCATTCTCTGTAGGTGAAACAGGTCGTTATGGTAGCCCTGGTCGTCGTGAAATTGGTCACGGTGCGTTAGGTGAACGTGCGATTTTAGCTGTATTACCATCAGAAGAAGAATTCCCATACGCGATTCGTTGTGTAGCGGAAGTATTAGAATCAAATGGTTCTACTTCTCAAGCGTCTATCTGTGCATCAGTCATGTCTCTAATGGCTGCGGGTGTTCCGATTAAAGCCCCAGTTGCAGGGATCGCAATGGGTCTTGTAAAAAAAGGCGACAACTATACTGTATTAACAGATATTCAAGGGATGGAAGATCACCTTGGCGACATGGACTTTAAAGTAGCTGGTACGGCAAAAGGTGTAACAGCGCTTCAAATGGACATTAAAATCGATGGTCTTTCTCGCGATATTTTAGAAGAAGCATTAACACAAGCAAAAATCGGTCGTATGCAAATTTTAGAGCATATGATGACGACTATTTCTGAACCACGTACGTCATTATCAACATACGCACCAAAAATTGTTTCAATCAAAATCAATCCAGATAAAATCCGAGACGTGATCGGGCCTGGTGGTAAGCAAATTAACAAAATCATCGATGAAACAGGCGTTAAGATTGATACAGAGCAAGACGGTACGATCTTCATTGCATCAGCAGATGAAGCAATGATTAATCGCGCGAAAGAAATTATCGAATCGATCGTACGTGAAGCAAAAGTAGGCGAGTACTATATGTCTACAGTAAAACGTATCGAAAAGTTCGGCGCATTCTGTGAAATCTTCCCTGGAAAAGACGGCTTACTACACATTTCAGAAATTCAAGAAGAACGTACGAAAGCGGTAGAAGACGTATTAAAACTTGGTGATCAATTACTTGTAAAATGTATTGAAATCGATAACCAAGGTCGTGTCAACTTATCACGCAAAATCGTAATCAAAGAAGAAAAAGAGCGCGCAGAACAAAACTAATAATCGACAAAGATCATTATTAGCTTTCTGTACCGAATGCAAAGCGATAGGTATAAGCGTAATTGATTTAATATAAAAAGGGAGGTTGTACACTTATGTACAGCCTCTTTTTTAAATAAAGGAGAAGAGTCCATGGTACAAATTATTACAGCTAAAAATGGTGTGCGCATCGTGGCAGAACAGATGTCACATGTGCGCTCATTATCAGTCGGCATATGGGTCAATGCTGGCTCACGCTATGAAACGATTGAAGAAAATGGCATCACGCATTTCATCGAGCATATGCTATTTAAAGGCACAAAAAATCGTACAGCACGTCAAATTGCGGAGGAGTTTGACCGTATAGGTGGCGAAATTAATGCCTTTACATCAAAGGAAAACACCTGCTATTATGCGAAGGTTTTAGACCATCATGGCGAAATGGCGGTCACGATTTTAGCAGATATGTTTTTCAATTCCCTGTTTACCAAAGAAGATATTGAACGTGAACGCCAAGTTGTGCTGGAAGAAATCTATATGAGTGAGGATGATCCCGCGGATGATGTGCATGAAAAGCTGTGGGCAGTCATGTATCCAAACGATGCGCTCGGTCGCCCAATTTTAGGAACACCGGAAACGTTAGCAACTTTTGATGAAGCAATGATTCGCAGCTATATGGCCAAGCATTATAATCCGCAAAATGTGGTCATCTCCATTGCCGGAAATATCGGTGAGGGCTTACTTGAGCAGATTGAGCAGCTGTTTGGTCAATATGAAGCAAGCGAGCAGGCAATTGTTTCAAAGCCATCATTCCCACCATTTACAGCAGGGGAAATAGAAAAAACGCGTGATACAGAGCAAGCGCATATCGCAATTTCGTTCCCGGCAATTAGTGTGAAGGATCCGAAAATGTATAGTTTTATTGCGCTTAATAATATTATTGGCGGCAATATGAGTTCTCGTTTATTCCAAGATGTGCGAGAAGAGCGCGGCCTAGCGTATTCTGTATTCAGCTATCAATCAAGCTATGAAGATGTTGGGGCGTTTACAATTTATGCATCGGCCTCTAAGCAAAATCTAGATGCATTGAAGCAGCAAATTGACCAAACTTTATTTGATGTCGTGATTGGTGGCGTAACAGAAGAAGAGCTTGAAAATGCAAAGGAACAGCTAAAGGGGAGCTTTGTATTAGGCTTAGAAGGTACGGAAGATCATATGAATCGTAATGGGGTGAATGAATTAATACACCAAAATCATCGCACGGTGGATGAAGTATTAACGAAAATTGAGGCCATTTCGATGGAAACGATTGATGAACTAATTACACAAGTGCTTTTAACAGAACCGGCAATTGCGATTATTGGACCGGAAAATGAATGAATAAAAAAACGGTGCTGTCTAAAAAGTCGAAACTTTTTAGACAGTTGCCTCCTCATCTATTAATTATCCGCTTGAGGCGGTGCTTCTGCGGTGGTCAGAATAAATTCTCACCATCCTCGACGCAAAGGGAATGTCCCAGAAATACTTCTCGGACACTCCCTTTTTTATAAATATTCAGCTTGCCCGTAAAGTTCAATCGATGCTTTATACTGTTTATAATAAAGGACCAAACAACTAATTGGCGTAATGAGTGCACCTACATAAACCAAACCCCAATAGGAAAAGATAAAGCATAGAAATGTATGGACAATAAAAATGAACAGTATATAAAAGAATAGATCCGAACCGGAAATGCTGTTGTGATTCGTAGGCTGTTTAAAATGTGCCTTTAATGCACCACCTGTTGTCGCGATGGTAAAAGCAAATATACCAAGCGCGTAGCATAATGCGAATACGGTCATATCTTTATAAAAATAATGATAGCTGATGACAAGGATAACAGGAATCAGCATGCTACTATATAAAAGAATGGTATATAAATAAGCACTTTTCACATACTGTGTGAATGAAATTGGAAATGTGCGAATCAACTTGCTAAATCGCGCATCTATAATATGGGCAATGCACATTGTGGGAATGTAAACCGACAGAATCATCACTAATGAAACGATGTTAATATTGATTACTTCACTTAAATTTAAAAGACTTAATAAAATGGCGAATACGATTAAAAATAAAATGGATTTACTCGAGTAACGAAAGTGAAAGCGTAATAAGGTCGTCATTTATATAAAAGCCCCCTTTTTTCTAGTGTAATCATTGTAAAATAGCTTAAGCTAGCAATGACAAGCATCAAAGCTAAAAAATGAAGACCATAAGCATTAGCAAAAGGAGTTACAGTGTAAAAAGGTAAAATTAAGTGCATGTTTAAAATAACAAAGTAAAAGGCAAGTATTGGTATCCAATTTTGTCTTGCTAACCAAGTATAAAGTGTAATGACAAATAGACAACAGCCGAAAAGAAAGCTCATTTCATGGATTGTAGGAAATAATAGCTCTCTATGAATAAGCGCTGCTAGTAAAGCAGATGCAATTAAGGCATAGCTTACATAGCAAAGGCTAATCCAGCTTAAAAAGGCTAAGTCAGCATGAATGATTGTTTTTCGTGGTAGCGGTGCAATCGTTAATAGTGTTAAATATTTTTTTTGGGACATAAAATATTGAGAGAACAATAAGGGACATGTATACATTACCATCATCAACGTAAAATAAAATGGTTCATCAGTAAAGGCGCCAATGAATAATATGAAAATAGAGCCAAGTGGTACAAACAACACCCAAGCCGATAGTTCCCTCAAAAAATAGCGCGTCAAAAACAACGTCATCCCTTACGCCCCCTCACAAAGAACAGCATCAATTCATCAATGCTCGGTTTTGATAGCTCAATCACTGGACTGACAAATTCACGCTTCACCAAATACTCCACGCCAAATACATAATCGCGCTTGCCGATGATCGCGTGATTTGGAATAACCTTTGCTTCCTCAGATGTGCCTTTCCAAATACCGTAGCCAAATTGTAATTCATCTTTATTTTCATGAAATAAAATTTCTCCTTCATGAATAAAGACAATCGTATCCGCAATTTTTTCTAAATCACTCGTAATATGCGAAGAAATTAAAATCGCGCGCTCCTCCTGCTCCATAAATGTTTGCAAAAGCTCCAGCACCTCATCACGCACAATCGGATCAAGCCCACTTGTCGGTTCATCTAAGAGTAACACTTTTGGCTCATAGGAAAGGGCAACAATGATGCCGAGCTTGGCCTTCATTCCTTTTGACATCTTTTTGATGGCATCATATTTCGGAACATCAAATCGCTCTAATAATTGATAAAAACGATCCGTATTCCAATTGGGATATAATTCGCCATAAAGTGCGTTAATGTCTTTTGCTGTCAAATGCTGTGGAATATGTAGCTCATCAAATACGACACCAATCTGAGCTTTCGTATCAGGGTCGTTTTCTGTCACATTTTTGCCTAAAATAAAAATCTCCCCATCATCTGGTTTTATTAAATTCAACAATAATTTCATTGTTGTCGATTTTCCTGCGCCATTTTGCCCGATAAAACCAGCAATTGTGCCTGCTTCAACATGAAACGATAAATTTTTCAGTTGGAATTTCTTCAGGCGTTTCCACACATTATTCACTTCAATTACATTCATGGCGATTCCTCCAATAGTAAGTCTAGTAGCTCATGCAGCTCATTTTTGTCCATGCTTGCTAATCTTGCAATAGACACTGCTTTTGTTAAATGGACTTCGATTTGACGAATAAGCTCTTCTCGTAAAAAATCTTGATTGCGCTCCGAGACATAGCTGCCTTTGCCGGCAATTGTTTCAATAAAGCCATCACGCTCTAAATCGGCATAGGCACGTTTCGTCGTCATGACGCTTATTTTTAATTCCTTAGCAAGCGCACGGATGGAGGGCAGTGCGTCGCCCGTGACAAGCACACCTGCTAAAATCGCTTGTTTTAATTGGTCGGTAATTTGCTCATAAATGGGCTGGTCGCTATTATTACTTAATTTTATTATCATCAAATCACCCCCCCTGTGTTCAAACTGTATATATACAGTGTATACAGATAGGGAGGGATTGTCTAGGTGAAATTCTGAAAATTCAACCTTCACGCTTATAGGCGAAGGCGCATATAGTATTGGTAGCTCATATAAAGGAGGAGAAGGATGCTGTTATCAGAGCTTGCAGAAAAAGAATTAATTGAAATGGAAAATGGTGTGCGTTATGGCTTTTTGGCGGAAACAGAATGTATATTTGATGCGAAAACAGGAAAAATCATCGGCTTTGAAATGCCCGCACAAATGGTGAAAATACCATTTCAAAAAAAGAAAGGCGGAATGGTGAAATATATTCCGTGGGAGGAAATCCGACTTATAGGGGAAGATCGTATCTTATTTCATAAAACAACATCAACATTAAAGCAGATTGAACGATGAACGAGCGCTGGCTTGTAATAGGAACCGATGAACGTATGAAGTATTTAGCAAAGCAGCTAACAAATGATTCGCGTACGGTATATTACAAAAATCGAGATGCATGGGACGCAGAGCTCAATAAAACCGCTTTAGAATTTCATCCGACACATATTGTGCTACCCATTCAATCGCTTCAGTTAAAGGTCGAGCAGCTTGCAGGCATTAGTCAGGCGCAGATTTTTGTGGGGAGATTGACAGATGAATGGCATGACATATTAAAAAATAAAGAGCTCTATTATTACTTGCAAGATGAAACATTTATTTGGAAAAATGCAGCACTCACTGCGGAAGGTTTATTAGCCTATCTTTATACAAAAAATATCAGTGTGCAGCATAAAAGGATACTCATCACTGGCTTTGGTCGAGTAGGTAAGATGCTCGCATTATTTTTAAATCGTTTGCATGCGCAGGTTATGATAGCTGTTCGTTCGAAGACACAGCAAGCAGAGGCTATTGCCTATGGTTATGAAGGCATTGAACTGAACGAAAAGATGCCTAAAACCGATTTGATGATTAATACAATTCCGACAAAGTGGTTGAATGATACCTATCAACCTTTATTGAGCTGTCCGATTTATGATGTCGCATCTGCACCAGGTTGTTTAGATGAGCTGAAGTTATCTCAATATGAGCTGCTACCAGCATTGCCCGGGAAATTTTTTCCGCAGGCTGCAGCAAGTGTCATGTGTGAGACGGTTTTACGGTTAAGAAAGGAGCACATCAATGCTTGAAGGAAAACGAATCGGATTAGGTATCACAGCATCACATTGTACGTATGAGGATGTTGTACCGAAAATTACAGATTTACGCAATGCGGGAGCAACGGTTGTACCGATTATTACACCGTCCGTGCTACATGCCGCAACACGTTTTGGAACAGGAGAAGAGTGGATTGAAAAAATCGAGGCGCTCGCCGGTGAAAAGGTGGTCAGCTCGATTGCCGAAGCAGAGCCATTCGGGCCGAAAAATCCACTTGATTGTATGGTTATTGCGCCATTAACAGGGAATTCCCTTAGTAAATTTGCCAATGCTTCAACAGATAGTGCGGTATTAATGGCGGCCAAGGCAACACTTCGCAATGGCTCACCCGTTGTCCTCGGTATTTCTACAAATGATGCACTTGGGTTAAACGGTATGAATTTAATGAAATTAATGAATGCCAAAAACATTTTCTTCATTCCATTCGGTCAAGATGATCCAATAAAAAAACCTACGTCCTGTATAGCAGATTTCACAAAAATGCTCGATACTGTCGCATATGCGCTCGCTCATAAAAAACAAATCCAACCTATATTTATACAATATTTTAAATAATCAAATAACCTTACACAATTCAAATAATTTATGTTACAATATCCAACATTATATACATACCGATTAATTATAGGAGAGATGAGATATGAAAAAAAAATTAAATGTGGCAGTAGTTGGTGCAACAGGAGCAGTAGGAACAAAAATAATGGAAAAGTTAGTAGAGCGCAACTTCCCAATCGAATCAATCAAATTTTTAGCTTCGGCTCGTTCTGCTGGAAATCCAATCGAATTTAATGGTGAGCAATATAAAATTGAAGAAGCAACACCAGAAAGCTTTGAAGGTGTAGATGTTGCATTATTCTCTGCTGGGGGCTCTGTATCAGAGGCATTAGCGCCAGAAGCAGCAAAACGTGGGGCAATTGTTATCGATAACACAAGTCACTTCCGTATGGACCCAGAAGTGCCGCTTGTAGTACCAGAAGTAAACCGCCATGCTCTCAAAACAATTCCTAAAGGGATTATTGCAAATCCGAACTGTTCAACAATCCAAATGGTTGCAGCCCTTCAACCAATTCGTGAAAAATTTGGTTTAACAAAAGTCATCGTATCGACATACCAGGCTGTTTCAGGTTCAGGAATTGCAGCAATTGAAGAATTACGTGAGCAAAGCGGACAATGGGAAGCTGGTAAAAATGTAAAGGCCAGCGTATTACCAGTAAAATCAGATGAAAAACATTATCCAATCGCACGTAATGTGATTCCACAAATTGATAAATTCACAGATAACGGCTTTACGTATGAAGAAATGAAAATGATCAATGAAACGAAAAAGATTATGGAAGCACCTGACATGAATGTAGCTGCTACATGTGTACGTGTGCCAGTAGTTTCAGGTCACTCAGAATCTGTATACATCGAGCTAGAGCAAGAAGCAACGGTACAAGAGATCTTTGCTGTGTTAAAAGATGCACCAGGCATTACATTGCAAGATGATATTACACAACAGCTCTACCCAATGCCGATTTTTGCAGAAAACGAAGAAGCAACATTTGTTGGACGTATTCGTCAAGATTTAGATAATAAAAAAGGCTTCCACTTATGGATTGTGTCAGATAACTTGCTAAAAGGTGCTGCACTAAATTCTATTCAAATTGCAGAAGCGATGTTAGAGGATAACTTACTATAAGAGGGGGATTTACTCATGGATTTTGGACGAATTGGTACAGCGATGATTACGCCATTTAAAAAAGATGGCACGATCAATTATCCTGAACTTGAGCGTATTATTAATCATTTAATTGATAATGGGACAGATTGCATTATTGCATGTGGTACAACGTCAGAAAACCCGACCATGTCAACCGAAGAAAAAATTGAAATTGTCCGCTTCACTGTTGAAAAAGTAGCAGGTCGTGTGCCGGTGATTGCCGGTACAGGAGATAATGAAACAGCTTATTCAATTATGATGACCCACAAAGCAGAAGAAAACGGTGCAGATGGGATTATGCTTGTAACACCGTATTATAATAAACCAAATCAGCGCGGTATGTATGCCCACTTTGAAACGATTGCGAAAGTTACGCAACTGCCTGTTATGTTATACAATGTACCTGGTCGAACAGGTGCCAATATTTTGGCTGAAACAACGATTGCATTAAGTCGAGATGTGGATAATATTACATGCATTAAAGAAGCGAGCGGTAATTTAGACCAAATGGGAGATATTATCGAAAACGTCGAGCCAGATTTTCACGTCTACTCAGGCGATGATGGCTTAACATTACCGTTACTTGCGATTGGTGGTCGTGGTATTATTTCGGTAGCATCTCATATCGTCGGAAAAGATATGCAGCAAATGATTCGTGCCTTTGAAGAAGGTCGTCATCAAGAGGCCGCGCAAATTCACAGAGCGTTATTACCACTTGTACGTGCGCTATTTGCACAGCCAAATCCATCGCCAATTAAATACGCGATGACAAAACTAGGCTTTGATACATTAGATGTACGTATGCCAATGATGGAAATGCTACCAGAGGAAAAGGCGGCATTCGATCAAATTTGGAATACTTATCAAGCAAAAGCCGAGAAGTTCCGCGCATTACAAAATAACTAATAGAAACAACCACCACTCTAAAATTGAGCTGGTGGTTGTTTTGCATTTTGATTGGATTATCTATTCCCATTAGAAATATCATTTTTTTATTTGTACTAACGCCATTTCCACCGTATAATGAAATCTAAGTGGTTGCTGTTCGGAACATTTTTAGGAGGAAACAAAGTGACAAAGACAAAAAACGAGTTAATCCGTGTCATCCCGCTTGGCGGCGTTGGTGAGATCGGAAAATCAATGTATGTAATTGAAATCGACGAAGAGCTTTTCGTAGTAGACAGTGGGTTAATGTTCCCAGAGGACGAAATGCTAGGAATCGATATCGTTATTCCAGATATTACGTATTTAGAAGAAAATAAAGAACGTGTAAAGGGGATTTTCTTAACGCACGGACATGAGGATGCAATTGGTTCGATCGCCTATGTATTAAAGAAAGTAAAGGCACCTGTATACGGTTCGAAATTATCAATCGCACTCGCAAAAGAACATTTAAAGGAATTACCAGCACCTTACCAAGTGAAGTTCTTCGAGGTAACGAGCAATAGTCGTATGAACTTCAACTCAACGTATGTGACATTTTTCCACACAACACATAGTATTCCAGATTCACTAGGGATTGTGTTCCATACATCTGAAGGGGCAATTGTTCATACGGGTGAATTTAAATTTGACCAAGCGGCGAAAGGCAAGTTCAAGCCGGATTTAGCAAAAATGGCGATGCTAGGTGAAGAAGGCGTATTTATGCTACTTTCGGAGTCAATTGAAGCAGATCGCCCAGGCTATACGACGAGTGAAGCAGTTATCGCAGAAGAATTACAAAAAACATTCCATACAGCACCGGGCCGTATTATTGTAGCACTTTATGCATCAAACTTTATTCGTATTCAACAAGTATTCACACAAGCAGCCGATTCATACCGTAAAGTAGCGGTAGTTGGAAAGTCATTAGAAAAAATAGTTGATATTGGTGTAAATTTAGGTTACCTAGAGATTGATGAAGATACGATTATTCCAGTGAACGAAATTAGTAAATATGAAGATGATGAAATTATAATTATGGCAACAGGTAATAAAGGTGAACCACTTGATGCGCTTGACAAAATCGTGCGCAAACACCACCGTGATGTCAAAATTAAAAATACAGATACTGTATTAATTACATTCACACCATCTCCATCGATGGAAGTACAAATGTATAATACGATGAACCAATTAGCAAAAGCAGGAGCGCATGTCTTAACATCAAACAAAAAAGTACATGTGTCGGGTCATGGTAGTGCAGAAGATTTAAAATTAATGTTAAACTTCATGAAGCCAAAGTATTTTGTGCCGATTCAAGGCGAATACCGCATGTTAATTGCGCACTCCAAATTAGCACAAGAAGTAGGGCTACAAAAGTCGCAAATCTTCATCGCAGATAAGGGCGATATTATCGAATACAAAAATGGCAAAATGCGCATGACGGGTCGTGTACAAGCCGGTAATGTCTTAATCGATGGAATCGGTATTGGGGATGTTGGCAACATCGTATTACGTGATCGTAAATTATTATCACAGGATGGTATTTTCATTGTTGTCGTAACGTTAAACCGTGCACAAAAGAAAATTGCGTCAGGTCCAGAAATTTTATCGCGCGGCTTCGTCTATGTACGTGAGTCAGAGCAGCTAATGGAAGAGGCATCAGATATTGCGCGCCAGGTAATTGAAAAATACGTGGGCAAAGAAACGTTCGAATGGACAAACATTAAGCAAGAAATTCGCGACACATTAAATCAATATTTATTCCAAAAAACAAAGCGTCGTCCAATGATTATTCCGATTATTATGGAATACTAGGAATCGCAAAAATTGAAAAGGGTTTTCTTACAGCCGTGTGAGAAAGCCCTTTTTGTAACTATGAAAGCAGTAAAGAAGTAGGTGAACAAACCAATGGCACGACAAGCAAAAGCGGGGAAAGCGAAAGCAAAATCAAAAAATAAGCCAACATTAAAGGCAAAGGGTAAAAAAGAGCTACATCCGCTCGCATATGAAATTATCGGGCTCGTGTTAATCGCGCTCGCTATCATTGAGTTTTTAGAATTCGGACTAGTCGGGAGATGGCTGCATTCGATTGCGATGTTTTTCTTTGGCAATCTGCATTTTATTATTCCGCTATTAGCTTTTATTATTTCGGGTATGCTAATGGTCAAACGTCGTGGCGTTGCCTTTACAACACGAATCATTTATGGTGTGTTATTTGTCGGGATGAGTTTAACCATTTTTAGTCATAGCATGTTATTTGAGCAATTGCATAATACGAATGCTTTATTATCGAATTCCGTATTAAAAGAAACATGGCGTATTTTAATTAGTACAGATGGCATCATCAATCGCAGCAATGCACTAGGTGGCGGTATGATTGGTGGACTATTATTTAGTATTTTACATGTGTTGTTTGATGCAGGTGGTGCCAAAATTGCCGCCTTTGTTCTACTGGCAATTGGTGTGATTTTAATTACAGGGAAAGCATTTGTCCCGATTTTAGTAGAAAAAGCCCCTGCTGTAAAAGGGAAGGTGAAATTACCAAAGCGCCGAGCTAAAGAGCCACCACAGGAATCGAAAAAAAGAGCGCGTCGCCCGCAACAAGAGGTAGAAGAAGAAACGTTCGAGCCAGATTATGAAGAACTTGTGATTACAGCAGCAAATCACGAACCAGCCTATGTTTCGCCTGCTACTGAGGAAAATCAGTCACCACCCGTCATGGAGCAAGAGGAGGTTGAGATACCAGCACTTGTACAGGATCCTGCCCCAACTCAGCAAGCCTATAAATTACCGTCGATTCAATTATTGAATGCCCCACCACAGCATGACCAAAGTGGGGAGTATTCTATTATTCAAACGAATGCCAAAAAGCTGGAGCAAACGTTCGCAAGCTTTGGTGTAAAAGCCAAAGTGACACAGGCGCATTTAGGACCGGCTGTTACGAAATACGAGGTCATGCCAGATACGGGCGTGAAGGTAAGTAAAATTGTTGGCCTGCAAGATGATTTAGCATTGGCGCTTGCTGCAAAGGATATTCGAATTGAAGCACCCATCCCAGGGAAGTCGGCAGTGGGGATTGAAGTGCCAAATGGAGAAATTGCGATGGTCACATTACGTGAAGTCATCGAAGCGAATGAACAGGTTAAGCCTAATTCGAAACTTTTTGTTAGTCTCGGACGTGATGTAACAGGGCAAGCCATTTCAGCGGAATTAAACCGAATGCCACACTTACTCGTTGCAGGTTCGACCGGAAGTGGGAAAAGTGTCTGTATTAATGGCATCATTGTGTCATTGTTAATGCGTAGTACACCGAGTGAAGTGCGCCTCATGATGATTGACCCTAAAATGGTAGAGCTGAGTGTCTATAACGGAATTCCTCATTTATTAGCGCCTGTTGTGACGGATGCGAGAAAAGCAGCACAGGCTTTACAAAAGGTAGTAGCCGAAATGGAGCGCCGCTATGATTTGTTTTCAACTTCTGGCACGCGTAATATTGAAGGCTATAATGAATATATTTTGCGCCATAATATAGAAACAGGTGAGGAACAACCGAAGCTACCGTTTATCGTTGTGATTGTGGATGAGTTAGCGGATTTAATGATGGTTGCTTCACATGAGGTGGAAGATGCGATTACACGTTTAGCGCAAATGGCACGTGCTGCAGGGATTCATTTGATTATTGCGACACAGCGTCCATCGGTAGACGTCATTACCGGCATTATTAAAGCAAATATTCCGTCCCGTATTGCCTTTGCTGTATCATCTGCTGTTGATTCGCGTACCATTTTAGATATGGGTGGTGCCGAGCGCTTGTTAGGGCGTGGCGATATGCTTTATTTACCAGCTGGTGCATCCAAACCCGTTCGCGTACAAGGTGCGTTTGTAAGTGATCAAGAAGTGGAAAAGGTCATTGACAGTGTAGTAGAACAACAAAAGGCACAATACGAGGAGGCCATGATTCCAACTGATGAACCAGTAGCAAATGAATTAGATGATACAGATGAGCTTTATGAGGAAGCAGTGCAGCTTGTATTAGAGATGCAAACCGCATCTGTGTCATTATTACAGCGTCGATTCCGTATAGGCTATTCTCGGGCTGCGCGAATCGTGGATCAAATGGAAGCACGTGGCGTAGTCGGACCTTCTGAAGGAAGTAAACCAAGACAAGTGTTAGGAAATCGTTATAATTGAGTAATAAATTAAATAAAAATAGTTTTCTGAAATTGATTATTTCTATGTGTTTTCCAATAATTTAGCTCAATATTTCCTTTAACATGACACAATTCTAGAAATATGTTTTCTTTTTGGGTGTAAAGTGTTATATTATTTACGAATTAGTAGGAATGTTGTACATCAGATGTCTGATCTCTATGTTATGGTGGTGATATTAAGTGTCCATTAAAGCTGATCATCGTCATTTATACTTACAAGTGATTGATCGTTTGAAATCGGATATTGATAAAGGGGTTTATCGTGAGAACGAAAAATTACCGTCAGAGTTCGAGCTTTCAAAAACGCTTGGTGTAAGTCGTGCAACGCTTCGTGAAGCACTTCGACTATTGGAAGAAGAAAACATCATCGTAAGACGCCATGGTGTCGGCACATTTGTAAATCCAAAACCATTATTTACTTCTGGTATTGAGCATTTATCAAGTATATCTTCTATGATTGAAAATGCGGGCATGCAACCTGGTGCGATTTTCATTAGCTCCAAGGAAGAAAAGGCAACAGAAGATGATGTGGAACGCTTCCAAACTGACATTGATGACAATGTTATCACGATTGAACGTGTAAGAACGGCAGATAATGAGCCGGTCGTTTACTGTGTAGACAGAGTACCAGCGAATCTTTTGCCCAAAGAATTTTTAAACAATCAAAATGTTTCAATTTTTTCGGCTTTAGAGCAAACAGGCAATATTCGTGTTGCGTATGCAGTCACTTATATTGATCCAGTGGGCTTCCATGACGAAGTTTCTCCAATTTTGAAATGTGGTCCAGAAACGGCTCTACTTGTTTTGAAACAGCTACACTACGATGAAAATGATCGTGTAGTGCTTTACTCGAAAAATTATTTCAGAGCTGATAAATTCAGCTTCCATGTAGTACGTAAACGGGTGTAGAACAATTTTTTTAGATATTCCTGCTAATATCATCAATTAATTACCTTTGAGGGGGACTCATTTATGAAAAAGCGTAAATTTGGTTTATTAATTTCTTCAGTAGTTGCAACTGGTGCAATCTTAGCTGCTTGTGGTAGCGACGAAGGCAAAGATAAAGAAACAGAAACAAGCACTGGTGCTGGTAACGAAGGCGATACTTTCTCAATTGCCATGGTAACAGATGTTGGTGGCGTTGACGACAAATCATTCAACCAATCAGCTTGGGAAGGCGTTCAAAAATTCGGTACTGACAACGGCTTATCTAAAGGTGATGGCGGCTTCGATTACTTACAATCTCAATCAGACGCTGACTACAACACAAACTTAAACAACTTAATCCGTCGTGACTTCGACTTAGTATTCGGTGTTGGTTTCATGATGGCAGATGCAATGGGTGAAGTTGCTGGCGAAAATCCAGATGCACAATTAGCATTAATTGACTCAGCAGATGTAACAGCTCCAAACTTAGTAAACATCCTTTTCAAAGAGCAAGAGGGTGCATTCTTAGCGGGTGTTGTTGCTGCTGAAATGTCTCAAACAGGTAAAATTGGTTTCGTAGGTGGCGTGGATATCCCAGTTATTAACCGCTTCCATGCTGGTTTCGTTGAAGGTGCAAAAGCAGTAAATCCTGATATTGAAATCCAAGTAAACTACACAGGCGCATTCGATGACGCTTCTAAAGGTAAAATCGCTGCGAACTCTATGTACTCTTCAGGCGTAGATATTATTTTCCACGCTGCTGGTGGTACGGGTAACGGTGTATTCTCAGAAGCAAAAGAGCGTAAAGCAAAAGATCCTAATGCAAACGTATGGGTAATTGGTGTAGATGCTGACCAATATGCGGAAGGTCAAGTGGATGATGCAACAAACATCACATTAACTTCTATGTTAAAAGGCGTAAACAACGCAGTAGTTGACGTAGCGACAAAAGCAAAAGAAGGTAACTTCCCAGGTGGCGAAACAATCGTTTACGGCTTAGCTGAAGATGGTGTTGGTTTAGCAGATTCTCGTGGTGCGATTCCACAAGAAGTATTAGATAAAGTAGAAGAATACAAAGAAAAAATTGCTTCAGGCGAAATTACAGTTTCAGAAGAAAAACCTAAAAAATAATTCTTTTGATTATTGAAGGGAATCATCATAGGTGGCAAGCGTCGCCTATGATGATTTTGTGATTTAATGGGTGATTCTTAAAATTCTGAAAAAAGTGCTATTTGGATAGGGCATGCTGTTTATAAGATTGATAGACGAAAATGTAAGCGTTCTATTTTAAAGGGAATGTTCAATTTTACTCGAATAATACTAAATTAATAGATAAAAGGTTTTTCAGATGTGGACTTTCTTAGGAGATTCTATTTTTCCCCACTACAAAGACCTTTCATGTGTTAATTTTAAACTAATACTAATTTATAATTTTAAATAGCCTAAAGGAGTGAATTGAGTGGAACATGTGATTGAGATGCTTGGAATCCGTAAAGAATTCGGGAACTTCGTAGCAAATAACAATATCACCCTCCAATTAAAAAAAGGCGAAATTCATGCACTACTTGGTGAAAACGGTGCAGGTAAGTCGACTTTAATGAACGTACTTTTCGGTCTCTATCAACCAGAGGGTGGAGAAATAAAGGTGCGCGGGAAAGTAGAAAAAATTACAGACCCAAATAAAGCAAATGATTTAGGAATCGGGATGGTTCACCAACATTTTATGTTAGTGGAAAACTTCACGGTGACAGAAAACATCATTTTAGGTAGTGAACCAACAAAATTTGGTTCAATCAACATTAAGGATGCCGCAAAGAAAATTGCAGATTTATCGAAAAAGTACAATTTAGACGTCGATCCATACGCAAAAATTGAAGATATTTCGGTTGGGATGCAGCAGCGTGTAGAAATTTTAAAAACGTTATACCGCGGTGCAGAAATTTTAATTTTCGATGAGCCTACAGCATCATTAACACCACAAGAAATTACAGAATTAATGTCGATTTTAAGACTTCTAATTAAAGAAGGAAAATCGATTATCATTATTACACACAAATTAAAAGAAATTATGGAAGTTTCTGACCGTGTAACCATTATTCGTAAAGGGGAAGGGATTGGTACAGTCGTGACGGCTGAAACAAGCCCAGAACAGCTTGCGGAATTAATGGTCGGACGCCAAGTGGAGTTTAAAACTGAAAAAACAGAGGCGCACCCAACAGAAGAAATTTTATCGATTGAAAACCTAGTCGTGACGGATTACCGTAATATTGAAAAGGTAAAAGGTTTAAATTTATCGGTACGTCGTGGTGAAATCGTAGGGATTGCAGGGATCGATGGCAATGGTCAATCCGAGTTAATCGAAGCGATTACCGGTCTTCGCAAAATTAAGAGCGGTAAAGTCGTATTAAGCGGAAAAGATATTACAGGCTTAAAGCCACGTGAAATTACGGAAACGGGCTTAGGACATATCCCACAAGACCGTCATAAGCATGGGCTAGTACTTGATTTCCCGATTGGCCATAATATTGCACTCCAAACGTATTATAAGGAGCCGATTTCAAAAGGCTTTATAATGGATTATAAAAAGGTCAATGAAAAAGCGCGTCAAGTGATGGAAGAGTTTGATGTTCGAACAGGTCAAGGTGAAATGACTCCTGCACGCGCATTATCCGGTGGTAACCAACAAAAAGCGATTATTGGTCGTGAAGTGGACCGTGACCCAGACCTATTAATTGCAGCACTTCCAACACGCGGACTTGATGTAGGGGCGATTGAGTTCATTCATTCACGCTTAATCGAGCAACGCGATAAAGGAAAAGCAGTTTTATTAATTTCATTCGAATTGGATGAGGTTATGAACGTTTCAGACCGTATTGCTGTTATTTATGATGGCTCAATTATTGATACAGTTGATCCAAAAGAAACAACTGAACAAGAGCTAGGTTTATTAATGGCCGGCGAAGAGCGTAAGAAGAAGGAGGGGAACGAATAATGTCTAATCGCGCAATCAATATACTCGTTCCTGTTATTTCCGTTATTTTAGGTTTACTAGTTGGTGGCATCGTTATGATTGTCAGTGGCTATAATGCTGTAGACGGATACATTGCGCTATGGAACGGGATTTTTGGGGATGCGTATTCAATCGGGAATACGATTCGTCAAATTACACCCTATATTTTATCCGGTCTTGCAGTAGCGTTTGCATTCCGTACAGGCTTATTTAATATCGGGGTTGAAGGACAATTATTAATGGGGTGGGTTGCCGCAGCATACGTTGGTTATGCAATTGAGGGCTTACCACGTATCATTCACTTACCGTTAGCTTTACTTGCAGCGGCAGCAGCGGGTGCTTTCTGGGCATTTATTGTTGGTTATTTAAAGGCCAAGCTTCATGTCCATGAAGTAATTGCTTCCATCATGTTAAACTATACAGCACTCTATTTAACAAATGCAGTCATTAAGTCATTATCCGACGGTGGCTTCAAAACACCAACAGTTTTAGAGTCAGCAACATTACGTAATCAATGGCTACGTGAGTTAACAGACAACTCAAGCTTGCACTTAGGGATTATTGTGGCGATTTTAATGGTATTTATTATGTGGTTCATACTTGAAAAAACGACACGCGGTTATGAGCTAAAGGCAGTAGGTTTCAATAAAAATGCTGCTGAATATGCAGGGATGAATGTTAAGAGAAACATCATTTTAGCGATGACGATTTCGGGTGTTTTCGCCGGTCTTGCTGGTGCCATGGAAGCGCTTGGTACTTACCAAAACGCCTCTATTAAAGCCGTTCAATCAGGTATCGGTTTTGATGGGATTGCAGTAGCCTTACTTGGTGCTAATAACCCGATTGGTGTATTCTTTGGGGCATCGTTATTTGGTTCTTTAAAATACGGCGCTTTAAATATGCCAAACGCAGCTGGCATTCCAGAAGAAATCGTCTCTATTATTATTGCGGTAATTATTATATTCGTAGCTTCTGGCTATATTTTACGCGTTGGTTTAGAGAAATTTGGAAAGAAAAAGGAGGGCAAGTAACATGAGCTTTTTAGAAGTGTTATACTTTATCGTCCCTTCTGCTCTACTTTATGCAACACCACTTATTTTAACAGGTACTGGCGCATTATTTTCTGAGCGTGCTGGGATCATCGGTCTTGGTGTTGAAGGTTTAATGATTGTTGGTGCGTTTACAGGGATTTATGTAAACTTAGAGTATTATGATCAATTCGGTCGTGGGGTCATTTGGGTAGCCTTATTAGCAGCGCTTGTTGCAGGTGCGATTTTCTCATTAATCATCGCAGTTGCAGCGGTTACATTCCGCGCAGACCAAACGGTTACAGGGGTAGCAGTCAACCTGTTAGCAGCAGCCATTACAGTATTCCTAGTAAAATTAATTTATGATAAAGGTCAAACGGACATGATTCAAGCGCCAATTCGTCGTTTTGAAGTGCCGTATTTATCAGATATTCCGTTCTTCGGTAAACTATTATTTCATGATGTGTATGCAACAACGATTATTGCGTTCATCGTAGCAATTGGTGCTTGGTACATTTTATTCAAAACGCCATTTGGTTTACGTATTCGCGCAGTTGGGGAACATCCAATGGCAGCAGATACAATGGGTGTAAACGTAGCGAAAATGCGTTATATCGCGGTTATGATTTCGGGTGCATTAGCAGCAGTTGGGGGTGCGTCATTAGCAATGACTGTATCTAATGACTTCTCTGCTTCAACAATTGCCGGTCAAGGGTTCATTGCAATCGCGGCGATGATTTTCGGTAAATGGCATCCACTTGGTACATTAGGTGCCGCGCTATTCTTCGGTTTAGCACAAACACTAAGTATCGCAGGCGGGAATATTCCATATATTCAGGACATCCCACCGGTCATTCTACAAGTGTTACCATATGTATTAACGATTTTTGCATTAGCAGGCTTCATTGGTAAGGCGGTAGCACCAAAAGCATCCGGTCTACCATATATTAAAGGGAAGCGCTAAAAATGAATTTCAAGCCTCTGTACACATTCGATGTGCGGAGGCTTTTAGTTTTCTATAGTTATGAGAAAAGGACTAAGAATGCGTGTAATTTTAAAAATATTTTGAATTAAAATCAATACATATCCCACCTTTTTTTTAGTATGAATTTTTAAAAAACCTAATTTCCTTTAGTGTTGAGCCAAACTAGCAGGTCGCTTCTCAAGATGGAGAATATTTATTACGCAAAGCGCCATACTAAAACAAAAAACAGATGGATTTCATGGTTTTCTTGCCGATTTCGACCACTTTTGGATAATAATTTTGCAAAAAACGATTGAACACATGTATAGTAGAAGAAGAATGATTTCATTAGGTAGTCAGGAGGAGTTTTTTTGTTTTTAACGACAGAAATTGCGAAAGGTGTTTCGCTTCATATACGACAAACGGCTCAATTTAAAACGGTCAATTTTTCAATTAAATGGAGAGCCCCACTTTCTGAAAAAGCCGCATCGGAGCGTACGGTGCTTTCAAATGTTTTACAGCATAGTAATGAAAAGTTTCCGACATCAGCAAGTTATCGAAGCTATTTAGATGAGCTATTTGGCACAGTATTATACTTTGACACAACAAAGCGTGGCGCGGAGCATACGCTTTTATTCAATGTGGAAACCGTAAATGATCAATATCTATCGCACGGAAATGTATTGCAAGAGGTCATTGAATTAATGCATGAAGCTATTTTTAAACCAAATTTTGAACAGGGTCAATTTAAAGAAGCTATTGTAGAGCGCGAAAAAAATATGGTTGTGCAGCGTATTCAATCAGTATTTGATGACAAATCACGCTATGCGCAAAAGCGTTTAACGGAAATTTTACGACCTCATTCACCGGCTTCTATTTCAGCGAACGGTACGATTGGTGATGTCAAAGCCATTACACCTGCCTCATTAACAAAAACATATGAAGACATGCTTAAAAACGACATTATCGACATTTATGTAGTAGGGGATATCGATGTAGAAGAAATGACAGCCAAGATTAAAGAAGCCCTACCATTTACAGATCGTGGAAACATTGATTTACCAAAAGTACCTGCATTTAACGATCAAGTACAACAATATACAAAAGAAACGCAAGAAATGAAGCAAGGAAAGCTGCATATCGGTTATTCCACACCTGTGTACTTTGGCGATGAAGATTTTGCGAAGATGCAAATTTTCAACGGAATTTTCGGTGGCTATGCCCATTCGAAAATATTTATGAATGTGCGTGAAAAAGAAAGTTTAGCGTATTATGCCTCAAGCTCGTATTCTTCACATTATGGTTTGGTATTTGTTATATCAGGTATTGAACCGACAAATGAAGAAAAAGCACGCTTAGTCATTGCAGAACAATTAACATCGATTCAAAATGGAGAAATTACCGATTTAGAGCTAGCGCAAACAAAAGCAATGCTCATCAATCAATTAAAGGAAGCCTTGGATTCTTCACGCGGACAAATTGAAATTTTCGATCAATACAAAGCACTACCCGAGCCATTTGCATTAGACACATGGGTGACGCGCTGGTCGAATGTCACAAAGCAAGATGTACAACAAATGGCACAGCAAATTGAATTACAAGCAACGTATTTCTTATGCGGTAAGGAGGACTAAGCACGTGCAAACGATTGAATTTAAACAACTAGATGAAACACTTTATTATAAAAAATTACCGAATGGCTTAGATGTGTACATTTTGCCGAAAAAAGGCTTTTCTAAAACATTTGTGACGTTTACAACAAAGTATGGCTCAATTGACCGTACATTTGTGCCAATTGGTGAAACGGAAGCGATTACCGTTCCAGACGGGATTGCGCATTTTTTAGAGCATAAAATGTTCGAAAAAGAAGATGGTGACGTGTTCCAAAAGTTTAGTGAGGTTGGTGCACAGGCCAATGCCTTTACATCTTTTACACGTACAGCCTATTTGTTCTCTTCGACGGATCATATTTATAAAAGCACGGAAACCTTATTAAATTTCGTGCAGGAACCGTATTTCACAGAAGAAACGGTTAACAAGGAAAAGGGGATTATCGGTCAGGAAATTACAATGTACGACGATTCTCCTGATTGGCGCTTATACTTTGGTGCAATTGAAAATATGTACCACAATCATCCGGTAAAAATCGACATCGCTGGAACGATTGACACGATTGATGGCATTACAGCGGAGCATTTATATACGTGCTACAATACGTTTTACCACCCATCTAATATGCTGCTATTTGTCATTGGCGCAGTAGATCCAGCAGAAATGATGACATTTATCCAAAACAATCAAAACGAAAAAACATTCCCAGAAGCGACACCATTAACGCGCCTATTTGATGAAGAACCATCAAATGTAGCGATAAAAGAACGTGTACTTCATATGGATGTCCAAAAACCAAAAGTTTATGTAGGATTAAAGGCAAAAGAAGTGAATTTAAGTGGCGAGGCGATGCTTAAACATGAGCTCTCAGTACAAATTGCATTAGAATGCTTATTTGGTCGTGCTTCACAGTTTTATACCCATATGTATGATAACGGCTTAATCGATGAATCTTACGGCTATGATTTCTCACTCGAAAACGGTTATGGTTTTGCATTAATTGGTTCAGATTCTGAGCAACCTGAACAGCTTGTGGAAGGAATTAAAGCAAAATTAGCGCAAGCCGAAAATGCAAGTGTATTTACAGCGGAAGACGTAGAACGTATTAAACGTAAAAAAATTGGCTTCTTCCTACGTGCATTAAACTCAATAGAATTTATCGCTAATCAATTTACACGTTATAAATTTAATGAGATGAACCTATTCGACGTGGTACCTGTATTAGAAACGATTACAGTTGAAGATATTGCACAAGCATTCCAATCTATACAAGGTGAAGAGCAACAAACGGTATTCCAAATTTTACCGATAAGTGAGCGCAAAGCATAATGAAAAAATTTGCATTAGTTTGTGGCGCGTCCGGAGCAATAGGTGAGGAAATTTGCCGCCAACTTGCTCAGGATGGCTGGTCACTCTATTTGCATTACAATGCCAATAAAGAAAAGGTACATCAACTTTATGTGCAATTAGCAGAAAGTTATCCTCAGCAGGAGTTTATGCCCGTGCAAGCTGATTTTAGCACTGACACAGGGGCCGAGCAGTTAGCAGCGCAAATTTTTTCAGTGAAGGCTATTATTTTCGCGAACGGTCATGCCTATTATGGACTTCTTGAAGATACATCAAGTGCGGATATGAACAAACTATGGTGTGTGCATGTACAAAACCCTATGCGCACAACGGCTCTCTTAGCAAGCAAATTGCGGGTACATGAAGTAAGCTATGTGCTTGTTGTAGGGTCCATTTGGGGCGATGCTGGCGCGGCGGGTGAAGTGGTCTATTCGGCAGTCAAAGGGGCGCAACATAGTTTTGTCAAAGCCTATGCACAAGAGGTTG
Organism: Solibacillus sp. FSL R7-0668; assembly: GCF_038006205.1. NCBI lineage: Bacteria > Bacillati > Bacillota > Bacilli > Caryophanales > Caryophanaceae > Solibacillus > Solibacillus sp. FSL R7-0668. The sequence continues at coordinate 1,092,959 of NZ_JBBOUU010000001.1, forward strand.
CTTATAATGGCATTCGCGTTAATGCCATTGCACCTGGCTTTATTGATACGGTGATGAATGCCAAGCTCGATACCGCCGAGCGTGAAGAATTGGTAAGTCAAATACCGCTCCAAACGTTTGGTGAAACGAGTGATATTGCCAATATGGTAGCATTTTATGTGAGCGGCAAGGCTGATTATGTAACAGGGCAAATTATTCGAGTTAATGGTGGTTGGTACATATAATACTTACTTCTCGTCCATACTAAGTGAACGAGAGGAGGGGAAGTGTATGAGCATATTGCAAAATTGGGAGCAATGGACGAGCTTTTTAGGGCAGCAGGTAACAGATGCAAAGGAAAGTGGCATGCCGAACAAAATTATTGAGAAGACAGCTGTTCAAATTGGGGAATATTTAGCGAAAAATGTCGATCCGCAAAATGAACAAGAGCGTGTCTTATCCGATTTATGGTCTGTCGCTGAAAAAGACGAAAAGCAAGCGTTAGCGAGCTGCGTCATGAAACTTGTTCAACAAAAAACGACACATTAATTGAATAATCAAAAGAGATGTCACTCACATATTAACAGTGAGCGGCATCTTTTTTAGTAAATAAACGAACGCATTTTCGTATTCATTTTTGTGAAAAATCATTTTGCCATTATAATTTTTAGAAATAGCTCATTTTTCATTAGAAATTTCAAGAAAACGAACAAAAACAAGGTTTTCTAACTTTTCAATAGGTAGAAAATCCGCTATGATGGAACTTATAAGAAATAATTACGTTTCTATTATGAGGGGACAGATTAAAATGGGCGAATGGTATTTCGAGTATGAAATTCAAGTGAATCGACCAGGCTTGTTAGGAGATATTGCATCGTTATTAGGAATGCTACGCGTCAATATCGTATCTATTAATGGTGTAGATGAAGAACATCGTGGGATGCTATTATCGACGGACAATGAAGAGTCGATCCAGCGTTTCATATCCATCGTTTCGACAATGGAAAACATCAATGTCACTCGATTTCGTCAACCAAAGCTACGCGATCGTTTAGCAATTCGCCATGGCCATTATATTCCACGTGATGCCGATGAAAAAAATACATTCCGCTTTGTTCGAGATGAGCTCGGCATACTAGTTGATTTTATGGCTGAATTATTTAAGAAAGAAGGTCATAAGTTAATAGGGATTCGTGGGATGCCTCGTGTAGGAAAGACGGAATCCATCGTAGCAGCAAGTGTCTGTGCCAATAAACGCTGGCTGTTTATTTCTTCCACAATGATCAAACAAACCGTTCGTAGCTCACTAATGGGAGACGAATTTAATGGTAATAATATTTTTATCTTAGATGGTGCGGTTACGCGTCGCTCGAATGATGAACGTCACCAACAATTAGTACGTGAAATTATGGGAATGCCAACCATTAAAGTAATTGAACATCCGGATCTTTTTGTCCAGCATTCATCTTATAAATTAGAGGATTTCGATTATATTATTGAGTTGCGCAATCATCCAGACGAAGAAATTACGTACGAAAGTATTCAAAAAAATGATTTATTTTCCAATACGAGTGATTTTGGTGGCTTCGGGGGATTTAATGTTTAGTTCATCGCTAATTTTAACGGCGCTGGTTGTTAAAATAATTTGTTGAATATATTAAAAGTAGGTGTTTTTTTTGACGGAACTAGGAGCTCGCTTAAAAGAGGCGAGATTAGCGAAGGGATATAGCTTAGATGATTTGCAGGAAATTACGAAAATTCAAAAGCGCTATTTAATCGGAATTGAAGAAGGTAACTATTCGATTATGCCGGGTTCTTTTTACGTTCGTGCATTTATTAAGCAATATGCAGAGGCAGTAGGATTAGATGCAGAGCAAATTCTTACTGAGTACCGCAGTGATATTCCAGCAGTACAAAAGGAAGAAGTAGCACAATCCTTTACACAAAGTCCAAGTAGACATAAGATGAAGGCTTCCACGAATAATAAGATGATGGAGGCTATGCCAAAACTGATTGTTGCCTTATTTGCGATTGTTATTTTAGTGGTCATCACAACGCTGTATATGCAAAAGGCAAACAATGTTCCGGATATCGGAGGAGAAGATGACAATAAGCCAATCGAGTATGTAAAAAACCCGAATTCTCCACAAACCAAACCAGAAGTAACAGAAGAGGATGACACAGAAGAAGATGCGCAGCCACAAGAGCCTGTGCAAACAGAGCCAGAAGTTGTGCAAGTCATCAGCCCAGGTGTTGCAGAAGGTGAAAATACAATCTATGAGGTAACGGGTACAGACACATTAAAGGTTCGAATTGAAGTATCAGGCTTAACATGGGTAGGTATTCGTAACGAGCAGCGTCAAGAGCAGGTGGAAGCGAAATCCTATAATGCAGGTGATGTGATTGAACATGATTCAACTGCGAATAATTATGCGCGAATCCGTTTAGGAAACTCAAAAGTGGCTAAAGTATATGTAAATGACGAAGAAGTGCCGTATGTACAAGATCGTACGACACAAAACATTATTTTAAAGTTAGTGAAAGAACAACAAGGACAGTAGTCATCTATTAGGATGGCTCTTTTCTTTCAGATGAAAGGTGTTAATAAATGAACATTCCAAATAAGATTACAGTGTCACGAATTTTACTGATCCCGGTATTTGTCATTGTAATGATGTTTGACTTTGGTTGGGGAAATATGACGCTATTTGGCGCAGAAATGCAAGTGAACTATTTTGTAGGGGCACTGATCTTTATTATTGCGTCAGCTACAGACTGGGTAGACGGCTATTATGCGCGTAAATACAATTTAGTCACAAATCTAGGAAAGTTCTTAGACCCACTGGCCGATAAATTATTAGTATCCGCTGCGTTTATTTTACTAGTAGAAATTGGTTTAGCGCCAGCGTGGCTTGTGATTATTATTATTTCTCGTGAGTTTGCAGTAACGGGCCTACGCTTAATTTTAGCAGGGCAAGGGGAAGTTGTGGCAGCCAACCAATTAGGTAAAATTAAAACATGGGCGCAAATTGTTGCAATCTCAGCGTTAATTTTACACAATACGATTTTTACATTAATCGGTATTCCGTTTGATGATATTATGCTGTATGTCGCATTATTCTTCACATTATGGTCTGGATGGGATTACTTCTATCTAAATCGTCGCGTGTTATTAGATTCAAAATAAAGCAAGCTAACTTAAAACAACTCGTACTAGAAATAGTGCGGGTTTTCTTAAATTTAAGGGGGAAATCCAATGAATGCAGAAATTATTGCGGTAGGCTCGGAATTATTATTAGGACAAATCGCCAATACCAATGCCAAATTTATATCAAGCCAGCTTTCGGAGCTTGGTGTTAATGTTTTTTATCATACAGTTGTTGGAGATAATCGAGCGCGTTTAGTGGAAGCAATTCAAATTGCAGAGCAGCGCGCGGATTTAATTATCTTTTCGGGCGGCTTAGGTCCAACAAAAGACGATCTAACGAAAGAAACCATTGCCCAGCACTTACAACGTGAGCTTGTTATGGACGAAGTGGCGCTTCATGCAATTGAACAGTTCTTTAACAAGCAAAAGCGTGTGATGACGGATAATAACCGTAAGCAGGCACTCGTTATACAGGGCTGTGACGTATTAACGAATCATCATGGGATGGCACCGGGCATGCTGTTAAAACAAGGAAAGCAACATTATATGCTTTTGCCAGGTCCACCAAGGGAGCTAGAGCCGATGTTTCAATTTGAAGCAAAGCCAAAGCTTGCGGCACTACTTCATGATGGTGGGGTCATTGCTTCCCATGTGCTTCGATTTTATGGCATTGGAGAAGCAGAGCTAGAGGTGCATGTGCAGTCGATATTAGATACCCAAACAAATCCAACCGTTGCCCCACTTGCCGCTGATGGCGAGGTGACGCTACGTATTACAGCGAAAGCGGACAACGAACATCAAGCGTATCTGTTAATCGAAGAAAAAAAACGCGAAATTTTGGATATCGTAGGGGACTATCATTATGGTGATAATGACGATTCTCTTGCATCAAAACTTGTCGAAATGCTGCTTCAAAATAAATTAACAATTGCCGCCGCAGAAAGCTTAACGGCTGGGCTATTTCAATCCGAGCTTGCAGAAGTTTCGGGCGTTTCTTCTGTATTAGAAGGTGGCGTCATCACATACTCAGAGCAAGCAAAAATTAAGCAATTAGGCATATCTCCGCAGTTAATCGAACGTTACAGTGTTGTAAGCAGTGAATGTGCAGCCGAGATGGCATTAAAGGTACGACAAAAATTTGGCACCGATATTGGTATTGGCTTAACAGGAGTAGCAGGTCCTGGTAGTCATTACGGCCAGCCAGCTGGTACGGTTTGGATTGGTCTTGCAATTGGTGATCAGCCCCCTGCTACGCATCGTCTACAATTATCGGGTGCGCGAAATACAAATCGCTTACGTGCGGTGAAATTTACATGTAGCTATTTGATGCGTGAATTGAATAAGCTTGGTTATACTAAATAAAAACACTAGCAAATAGTAATTTTCATCGTATAAAATAAGGTGAAATAGAGAGTTTCAAATAAAACCGAAAATACGTTCGCTTTTTTCTTGAATGTTATCTCATTAACAAGTATAATAGAGACATAAAACAATAAAGCTTTTTCTTAAGGAGGAAATCTTTTGAGCGATCGTAAAGCAGCGTTAGATATGGCACTAAAGCAAATTGAAAAACAATTCGGTAAAGGTTCTGTCATGAAGTTAGGTGAAAACACAGACCGTAAAATTGAGACATCTTCATCAGGCTCAATCGCTATTGATGCGGCATTAGGCGTTGGCGGTTATCCACGTGGACGAATTGTGGAAGTCTACGGCCCAGAGTCTTCAGGTAAAACAACTGTTACATTACATGCTATCGCAGAAATTCAAGCAAATGGTGGTACAGCAGCATTTATCGATGCAGAGCACGCATTAGACCCAGTCTATGCACAAAAGCTTGGTGTCAATATTGACGATTTACTATTAGCCCAGCCAGATACTGGTGAACAAGCACTTGAAATCGCTGAAGCATTAGTACGTTCTGGTGCGATTGATATTATCGTTATTGACTCTGTAGCAGCATTAGTACCAAAAGCAGAGATTGAGGGCGAAATGGGTGACTCACATATGGGTCTACAAGCGCGTTTAATGTCTCAAGCCTTACGTAAATTATCAGGTGTTATTAACAAATCGAATACACTTGCCATCTTCATCAACCAAGTACGTGAAAAAATCGGTGTCATGTTCGGGAATCCAGAAACAACTACAGGTGGACGGGCTTTAAAATTCTATTCATCCATCCGTTTAGAAGTACGTCGTGGTGAAGCGATTAAGCAAGGGACAGAAATCGTTGGTAACAAAACAAAAATTAAAGTCGTAAAAAATAAAGTAGCACCACCATTCCGCACAGCAGAAGTGGATATTATGTACGGTGAAGGGATTTCAAAAGAAGGGGAAATCGTGGACATCGGTGCAGAATTAGAAATTATTCAAAAGAGCGGTTCTTGGTATTCTTACAACAATGAGCGAATCGGTCAAGGTCGCGAAAATGTAAAAGCCTTCTTAAAAGAAAACCCAGCTATTCGTGAAGAGGTCGCTGAGAAAATCCGACAAAACTTCGGCATCGGTGGCGATATTGGCTATACAATCGGCTCACATGATACACCTGAAGAAGAGGAACTCGACGAATTAGAATTATTCGAAGACGACAAAAAATAAGCCAATCAGAACATGTCATGCGCAAATAGCATGACATGTTTTTGTTTGGAGATATACTGATGAGGAATCCGAGTCAATGGTGGAATGGTTCGGTATTCGCAAAAATAATTTGAAAAGCGCAAATACCTCCAATGAATTCGTAAATAAACATAAAAATTCGTAAATACCCCTCAAGTAACCGCAAATAAACACAAAAAGTCGCAAATACCGCCCCTAGCGAAAGCCTATATCCGCTCAGTGATTACCCCCATCTATTGAAAAGTGCGAATCCCCATATTTACTGGACTACAGGTAATATGATTCAAAAAGGCGCAGAGTAATGGCTATTCTTGACATAGCTAAATTGGAACTATACAATTAAACATGTATAATTTCTAAATTTTGAAATGAAATAGGCAGTATGTTTGAGTTCGAACATATTAAGCCGACTAGAAGAACATCAGACATATAGTATAGGCATAGGAGGGGATTTTAAGATGGAAATGATTATCCCTGCTTTGCTAGGATTCGCTGTCGGTGTCGCTGTTATCTATTTCTACATGAAAAACGTGAATGAATCAAAGGTGACTGGTGCAAAGCATGTTGCCGAACAAATCGTTGATGAGGCGAAGCGTGAAGCAGATGCACTGAAAAAGGAAGCACTACTTGAAGCAAAAGATGAAACTCACAAATTTCGAACTGAAGCGGAAAACGACATTCGTGATCGTCGTAACGAACTTCAGAAACAAGAGAACCGTTTATTGCAAAGAGAAGAAAATCTTGACCGCAAAGATGATGCTCTGAACAAAAGAGAGACAGGTCTAGAGCGTAAGGAAGAAGCTCTAGCAAACAGACAACAGCATATTGAACAGATGGAAAGCAAAGTGGAAGAATTAGTTGCTAGTCAAAAAACAGAGCTAGAGCGTATTGCAGCACTTACTCGTGAGGAAGCGAAGGAAATTATCCTGAAGGAAGTTGAAAACGAACTGACGACGGATATCGCTGTTATGACGAAGGAATCTGAAACACGCGCAAAAGAAGAGTCAGACAAAAAAGCACGCGAAATTTTATCGCTTGCACTACAACGCTTTGCAGCTGACCATGTTGCCGAAACAACAGTGTCCGTTGTAAACTTACCGAATGATGAGATGAAAGGTCGCATCATTGGTCGTGAAGGTCGTAATATTCGAACACTAGAAACACTCACAGGGATTGATTTAATCATCGATGATACACCTGAAGCAGTTATTCTATCTGGTTTCGACCCAATTCGCCGTGAAACAGCACGTCTTGCACTTGAAAAATTAGTACAAGATGGCCGTATCCACCCGGCACGCATTGAAGAAATGGTTGAGAAATCTCGCCGTGAAGTGGATGAGCAAATCCGTGAAACCGGTGAACAAACAACATTCGAGGTAGGTATTCATAACCTACACCCAGATTTAATGAAAATTCTTGGACGCATGAAATATCGTACAAGCTATGGTCAAAACGTGTTAAAGCACTCCGTTGAGGTTGCTCATTTAGCTGGCTTACTTGCAGCTGAGCTAGGCGAGGATGTAACATTAGCGCGTCGTGCAGGCTTACTGCATGATATTGGGAAAGCGATTGACCATGAAGTCGAAGGAAGTCATGTTGAAATTGGTGTAGAATTAGCTACGAAGTATAAGGAACACCCAGTTGTTATTAACTCGATTGCCTCTCACCATGGGGATACAGAAGCAACTTCAGTCATTGCGGTACTTGTTGCAGCAGCAGATGCCTTATCCGCAGCTCGCCCTGGTGCTCGTAGTGAAACATTGGAAAACTATATTCGTCGTCTAGAAAAGCTGGAGGAAATTTCTGAAAGCTATGAAGGTGTCGAAAAATCATTCGCGATTCAAGCAGGTCGTGAAGTACGCATTATCGTACAGCCAGAAAAAATTGATGATCTTGCATCACACCGCTTAGCCCGTGATATTCGTAAGCGTATCGAGGAAGAGCTAGATTATCCTGGTCACATAAAAGTGACAGTAATTCGTGAAACACGCGCGGTGGAATACGCCAAATAATATCGAAAATTAGGTCTTAATCTGAGGAGAGTTTTTATACTTTCTCTCTAGATTAAGGCTTTTTTATGCTTTAGGTAAGTAGAAAACATCATATAACGAAGTAACTTATAGCAGCAATCCCACTGCGAATTAAGAGACGAATTAATATAGACAAAACGAAGAATACTAGGCATATATTAACCAAATCATGACTATACTAATAAAAAGATAGTTAGTGACATTATATTAATTTGCTCAAGCTCAATACACAGTCTAAACATACTCCAATCCCGCTAATCCCACTCTATTACTCACAGTTCGTTTTAACTAATCTACTTCATTTTAATATCCATAAGGTATGTGAAAAAATAGGGAGAGGTAGGGGAATTCATGAAATTATCAACGCAGGCTAAGCATTATGCATTTTCGCGAATTGTGAAGGTATCACCGGTTGTCGGTAGTAAATTATTGTATTGGAAAACGTTTAAGCATCGTTTGAATTTGGAAAGTCCACAAACATTCACTGAAAAATTAATGTGGCTGAAATTATTTGAGGATGTCGAGTTTAAAAGGAGATTTACAGACAAGGTGAAGATGCGTGAATATATGATCACGCTGGGCTATAGTCATCTATTGGTTCCGTTAATTGGAATATTTGATGAGGTAGAGGATATCATTTTTGAACAATTGCCGAGAAAGTTCGTTTTGAAATGCACGCATGGGGCTAAATTTACGATTGTTTGTGAAAACAAAAGAGAGCTGGATTATCGACAAACAAGGCTGCAATTAGCAGAAATGGTGGCGACCGATTATTCCTTGAAGTATGCGGAGCCTCATTATGCAAGGATTCAGCCGAGAATTATTATTGAGCATTTTATCGAACCTTCAATGAGTAATGTTTCGGATAAATATAAAATTCATTGCTTCCAAGGGGTGCCGAAGATGATTGAAGTAACGGTGAAGGGCTCTACGCCAGAGCAGCACAGGCTCATGCTAACACCAGATTGGCAGAATACAAATTATATGAAGGAAAAGTTGGCGTATGGTGAAATAAAAGAAAAGCCAGAGCAGCTTGAAGAGCTAATGGCCATTGCTAAAAAGCTATGTAAGCCATTTACGTATGTACGAGTCGATTTAACCGTTGTAGATGAGAAAATTTATTTTAACAACTTAATATTTTCTCCGGATGCATGCTTAATGACCGACATTCACGAAGAGGCGAATCAAATATTGGGGAAATGGCTAGCGCTGGACATCGGAAAAGCCAAGCAGCCGATTGCCTACGCACGCCCCAAATAATTACCACCCTAACTTGCAAGGAGGATGTTGCATGATACCTATTGTTTCGATTATTGTTACTACGCATGCGGTTGAATCCGCGATCCAAGACTGTCTACAAAGTCTGCAACAGCAAACATTAAAAGCAATCGAAGTACTTATTATGAATGATGGTTCTTCTGAGGAAACAGCTCGTATTTGTGAGGCATTCGCCAACGAGGACAGTCGTTTTTCTATAATGAATGCGCAAAGTCTTACATTAAGTGAAGCGCGTAATTACGGCATGCATATAGCTACAGGAAATTATATTGCATTTGTCGATGGCCATGATTTTGTGGAATGCACGATGTATGAAAAGCTTGTAAAATGTGCAAAGCAAAAACAGGCAGATCTCGTCCTTTGTGGCTATACAAAATATTGGAAGAAATCGAAGTATAAAAGACAGTATAAGGTCAACGCAGCAATATTAACGAAGTCCAATCCCGTCGACTATTTTTTAGCCAAGCATAACGAGGCCTATGTCATGCCGTGGAATAAATTATTTTTACGTTCGATCATTTTAGAGCATCAATTATACTTTGATAATCCTACTTTTTTTGAACATGTAGGTTTTATGGCTCGTTACTTATCCTTTGCAAAAGTAATAGCCATTGTCAATGAAGCACAGTACAACCAAGTACAATATGCTGACATGCTGACAAAAAGCTATCATCCATCCATTGCACAATCACAGGAGCAAATGTATATACAAATGAAGCAATTTTTCGATAAGCGACAATATCGCAATGTCATCGAGGCATTGAATTTACGCATGTATATTCATCGCTATCATTATGTATTATTAACGACTGCTAACACAAGACATCTGAAGTCGCTGGAGCGCCAGATTATTCGGGAGGGCAAAAATTTTTCTCAGCTGTCCTGGAAACATCGGTTGATGAAGCCACTCGTGAAGCTGAGGCTCTATCCGACATTTTTCAGGCTAGTGCATAAAGTAAAGGCAGAATAATCGATTTATCAACATAGTTACTGTACATCTAAATTTTAGAATCGTATATGGGGGCGTGTCGGTTGATTTTAGTTGTTGGTGGTGCGGGTTATATTGGGAGTCAGGTTGTAAAGCTATTAGTAAATACAGAGCAGGTTATTGTATACGATAATTTATCGACAGGGCATCGTGAGGCTGTAGCTGAACATGCCATTTTTGTCCAAGGGGATATCAGGGATGAGGTGAAGTTAACACAATTATTTTCACTTTTTCCAATTGATGCTGTTTTCCATTTTGCTTCGGCTTGTTCAGCAGAGGAGTCCGTCCCAAATCCTGCGCATTATTATGAAAATAATGTAGGGGCTACACTGCATTTACTCAAGGTGATGCGTGCCTATAAAGTGAATAAAATGATTTATTCTTCTACGGCTGCAATCTATCAGCCGATTGCACAAGGGCTGCTTCATGAAGAAAGCACCATTAGTCCAGTCAATCCGTATGGACGCTCTATGCGAATGGTGGAGCAAATTTTAGAAGATTATGCGGCAGCTTATGATTTTCAGTGTACGGTTTTACGCTATTTTAATGTTGCAGGAGTGGATGCCTTTGCGCAAAATGGAGATAGTCATGCACCTGAAACGCATTTAATCCCTCTTGTTTTGAGGCATTTATCTGGTGAGACAGAGACGGTCCAAATTTATGGCGATGATTATGACACAGCAGATGGCACCTATATTCGAGACTATCTCTGTGTTGCAGATTTGGCCAAAGCACATATTTTAGCGTTTGAAGCTTTAATGATGGAGCAAAAGCCTTTTACGATTTATAATGTAGGCAATGAGCGCGGCTATTCTGTAAAAGAAATTATTCAACTATGTGAACAGGTGACGCAAAAAAAGGCGACGATTGAAATAGCCAAAAGACGTAATGGTGAACCAGCGCAACTTATAGCATCGGCGAAAAAAATAAGACAAGCACTAGGTTGGGAAGCCGAGAAGGATCTACACATAATGGTTGAACATGCCTGGAATTGGCATCTGCTTCAGAAATATTGACTGGAATAGGGTGTTTTGGAGGTAGCGTAAATAAATTTTAAAAACCCCAAATACCTACGTAAACTGCTGCATGCGTATAAAATGTAGTAGTTTTTATTTTGTCAAAGCAGCTTAAGTGCTTATTCAATAATTGCTTGCATATCCGAAACAGTGGTAAAATGGAATAATGGACTAGAAGAAAGTGTGGTTTTAAAAAATGAAAGTTTTATTTATTGGGGATATTGTCGGTTCGATTGGACGCGATGCCGTTGCAACCTATTTACCTCGTTTAAAAAAGAAATACAATTTAGATGTAGTCATTGCCAATGGTGAAAATGCAGCAGCTGGACGCGGTATTACACGTAGCATTTACAATGATTTATTACAAATGGGTGTGGATGTTATCACAATGGGCAACCATACGTGGGATAACAAGGATATTTTTGATTTTATCGATGACGCGGATTATTTAGTGCGTCCAGCCAATTTTTCAAAGGATGCGCCTGGTCGTGGTGTGACACAGGTGACGAAAAATGGTGTGACAATTTCAGTCATTAATCTACATGGACGTGTATTTTTACCACCACATGACGATCCATTTGAGATGGGCTTAGCGCTTGTCGAAGAAGCACGTAAAACGTCACCACTTGTATTCGTCGATTTTCACGCAGAAGCGACAAGTGAGAAAATCGCGTTAAGCTGGCATTTAGAGGGGAAAGCGTCGGTTGTTGTCGGTACCCATACACATGTGCAAACAGCAGATAACCGTATTTACCCAGGTGGTACAGCGTATATTACCGATGTGGGCATGACGGGTCCTTATGATGAAGTTTTAGGCATGGGCAAAGACAATGTCATTTATAAATTTTTAACGAATATGCCGGCGCGCTATGAAGTGCCAAAAAAGGGACGTGAAGTGTTAAGTGCCTTCTTCGTTGAAATTGATGACAAAACAGGGAAAGCTCTACGTCAAGAACGCGTTTTAATTAATGAAGACAATCCGTTTCAGGCATAAGATGATTTAACGAAACACCTATTATTGGATAGAAGGGGGCATTACCTTTTCACATCCAATGATAGGTGTTTTTATTGTCAATACAAGCAGCGTACCTCCACTATACCCTTTGTACGTGGCTATGCACGAATCAATATATAGCACTGACACCCTCTATATGCTCAATAAAAATAGTAGGCATAATATTAGGCTTAAAAAGAATAAGTAATACTAGAGGTGGGAATTATGATTGATATGCATAGCCATGTATTATGGAACGCAGATGATGGGCCAAGGTCTATGGGAGAAGCTATGAAGTTAATGGAACAGGCGGTGAAAGAGGGGATTTCGGCACTCATTGCGACATCACATAGCAATCACCCACACTATGATGTGGGCTATCAGGTCGTATTGAATCAAATTGATAGGTTGCAAAACGAACTCCTAAATAATGAGATACCACTCACAGTTTATACCGGTCATGAAGTCCGGTTATCCGAAAAATTGATACCACTCTATCTAGCAAATCAAATTCATACATTGGCAAACTCACAATATTTACTAGTAGAATTACCTTCCTATACGATTCCGAATTATATAGATTACATTATTCACGCACTATTAATGGAGGGCATTACGCCTATTATTGCACATCCTGAGCGCAATAAAGCCATTGCCGAAAACCCCAATCGATTAGTGCAGCTTATTCAGCAAGGGGCTTTGTCACAAATTACGGCGGGCAGTCTAACCGGCCATTTTGGTCGTGCAGTGCAAAAATTTTCGTTGGATTTAGTGAGGGCGAATCTCGTACATGTGTACGGATCAGATGCTCATAATTTAACAACGCGCCCATTTTTATTTGATCAGGGGCTTTGTTATTTAGAAAAAAGAAAAGAGTTAGAGGCAGTAGATATTTTTCTTGAAAATAATGCGCGAATTTTGCAAAATCAGCCCTTCATCATAAAAGAGCCCGAAGAAATAGCTACAGCGAAGTGGTGGAAAATCTATTAACAGGCTATTGTAGGTTTTACTACTCCATCAATAGCTAATGCACGTAACAAATAAGAGAGGGACGACAGGGATGAAAAAGTGGAAGTGGACATTGGGCGTTGCTTTTGTACTAAGTATAGCGAGCCTTATTATCGTGATAAATGTTTATGGCGATATTAAAAGTACAGCAAATGAAATGTATACCCCTATAAATGATAAAGTATCCGAAATTCGGCAACAACCAGTGGATATTACACAGGACAAAGAGCCATTTTCTGTGCTTATTTTAGGCGTAGATGAACGCGCTACAGATAAAGGACGCTCTGATACGATGATTGTATTAACGGTTAATCCAACACTTCAAACAACGAAAATGCTCAGTATACCGCGTGATACGTATACTGAGATTATGGGGATGGACTTCAAAGACAAAATAAATCACGCATATGCATTTGGTGGCGTCGAAATGTCGATGAAAACCGTAGAAAATTTATTGTCCATCCCGATTGATTATGTTGCAAAGGTCAATATGGAAAGCTTTGTAGATATTGTCGACATCGTAGGAGGGATTACTGTTGATAACACACTCGATTTTCAATTTGATGGGGAGCATTATCCAACGGGGGAATTGGAATTAGATGGCGAAAAGGCACTAAAATATGTGCGTATGCGTTATGAGGACCCTTTAGGTGATTTTGGTCGACAAAACCGACAAAAGCAAGTCATTCAAGGCGTTTTAAAGGAAAGTATGTCACTGAATACCGTATGGAATTATAAATCTATTTTTAAGACCTTGGAAGATAATGTTCAAATCAATATTACTTTAGATGACATCTTAAGCATACGTAAAAACTATGGTGATAGTTTTAAAATAATTGAGCAGCTATATCTAAATCATGGGGAAGGTACGATGATTAAAGGGATTTATTACTATGTGCCGAACGAAAGTGAATTACAGGCGATTCAAGCTAATCTAAAAAAGCATATGGAAATGTGAGAATGGAATGAGAATAGAACTTTGTCGATTACAAGGTGCTATTCTCCTTTTTTGGCTAAAATGTATAGATTCCCTTTTGCCGGAATAAGCTAATTCTTGTAAACATCCAGGGGAAATAACAGAAAAATGGGCTAGACTTACTTGAAAAAATAGAATCAGAGGAGGAACGACAACGAATATATTGGTAACAGGAGGTGCAGGATACATTGGTACACATACATGTATCGCGCTAATTGAAGCAGGACATACAGTGGTTGTCGCGGATAATCTCTGTAATAGTAAACGAGAGTCTATTGAAAAATTCAAAAAGATTATGAATACACATATTCCTTTTTATGAAATCGATGTTTCGAATAGAAAAGCTGTAGAGACGATTTTCGAAAATCATCAGCTTGATGGCGTCATTCATTTTGCTGGGTTGAAGGCTGTCGGTGAATCCGTAGAAAAACCGTCTTTGTATTATGAAAATAATGTTGTGAGTACACTTGTATTGGTTAACTGTTGTTTAAAGTTTGGAGTCAATCGATTTGTCTTTAGTTCATCGGCTACAGTATACGGAGACAATAAGGTGCCGTTTGTAGAGACAATGGATTTATTACCCACGACGAATCCATATGGTGAAACAAAGGCAATATGTGAACGGATTTTGACGGACATTGCCAAAGCAAATCCATCATTTTCAGTGTCATTACTGCGTTATTTTAATCCAATTGGCGCGCATGAAAGTGGATTGATTGGTGAGGCACCAAATGGCATTCCGAATAATTTAATGCCCTATATCACACAAGTTGCGAAGGGCATGCGAGACTATTTAAGCATCTTCGGCAATGACTATCCAACGATTGATGGCACCGGTGTACGGGATTATATTCATGTAATGGATTTAGCTGAGGGGCATGTTGCTGCTATTCACGCTATGTTACAAGGGGTCCATATTTATAATCTCGGTACTGGACAAGGAACGAGCGTCTTGCAATTAGTAAAGGCATTTGAAGAAGCGAATGGCGTGACAATTCGTTATGAAATAGTAGAGCGTAGGCCGGGAGATCTAGCTTGCTGCTATGCAGATGTAGAAAAAGCAAGACAGGAACTAGGCTGGATAGCAAAGCGCGATGTTGTGACGATGTGTAAAGATGCATGGCGGTTTGAAAAGAATACCCTTCATCAGGGCGTTTAAAGACATTTTTTCAATTCGAGGAATAGAACGCTGTAATAGGCTCATATAATATAAATCACAGTTTATAATACTTTATATTATTATTTTTGGGGGAGGATAGTTTGTGAACTACACAGCAAGGTATACAATATTTTTCATAATAGATTCATTGATTGTATTATCCGCTATTTTTATTAGTTACTTTTTATTGTATCCGACAATTCATATTTATTCTGATTCCTTAATCATCTTGAGTTCATTTACATTATTAATTAGTCATCATGTCATGGCCTATTTTTTCCAGCTTTATAATCGCATTTGGAGTTTAGCTTCAGTGAGGGAATTATTGACGATAGCTTATGCGGTCACGACTTCTGTTGTTGCAGCGAGTATTATGCAACTACTAATAAAAAGCGACATTTATTTTCGTGTAATGGTGATTACGTGGCTCTTGCATATTGTACTGATCGGTGGTTCGCGCTTTTTACTTAGAATTTTACATGAACGTACTTCTGTTACGCCCCATGACCATTTAAAGCGTGTACTGATTATCGGCGCGGGGGAGGCAGGAACTATGCTTATTCGTAGTATTAAGAAAAATCCATCTGAATATCAAGTGGTAGCCGTTGTCGATGATGATCGAAACAAAAAACATTTAAAAATAATGGATGTCAATGTGTATGGAACGACAAAAGAGATTCCACGCATTGTACAGGAGAAAAAAATTGATGAAATTATTTTAGCCATCCCTTCTTTAAGTAAAAAAGAAATTCGAGAGGTTTATTCCCGTTGTATAGAGACGAAGGCAACGATAAAAATTATGCCAAAAATTGAGGATGTCATGACAGGTAAAGTTTCGGTGAATGATATGCAAGATATCAAAATCGAAGACCTGCTCGGACGTGAAGAAATCAAACTTGATATGTTGGCACTCTCCAATAATCTTACAAATAAAATAATCCTCGTAACAGGTGCTGGCGGTTCTATAGGCTCTGAAATTTGCCGTCAAGTAGCACATTTCCAACCACAAAAACTAATCTTACTTGGTCACGGAGAAAATTCCATTTACACAATCCATATGGAATTATCAGAAAAAATAGACTTCAAAGGGATAGAATTCATTCCAATTATTGCGGATGTACAAGATAGAGATCGAATTTTTGAAGTGGTCGGACAGATTCAGCCAGATGTCATTTACCATGCAGCTGCTCATAAGCATGTACCGATGATGGAGTGTAACCCACGTGAAGCGGTAAAAAATAATATCTTTGGGACAAAAAATGTAGCGGAAGCCGCACATACATTTGGTGTATCCAATTTTGTCATGATTTCAACTGATAAAGCAGTGAATCCGCCAAACATTATGGGTGCAACAAAGCGAATTGCTGAAATGATTATTCAAAATTTAGCAACCTATAGCGAAACAAATTTTGCTGCAGTTCGTTTTGGGAATGTACTTGGCTCACGTGGAAGTGTCATCCCGAGATTTAAGGCTCAAATTGCTTCAGGTGGACCCGTCACCGTCACACATCCGGAAATGACTCGTTATTTTATGACGATTCCAGAAGCATCTCGGCTCGTGTTGCAGGCCGGGGCACTTGCACGGGGGGGCGAGGTATTTGTGCTTGATATGGGGGAGCCATTGAAAATTGTAGATTTAGCGAAAAATCTCATCCGCTTATCGGGATTTACTGAAGATGAAATTGGTATTGAATTTTCAGGTATTCGCCCAGGCGAAAAGATGTATGAGGAATTACTAAATGCAGCGGAGATTCAAGAAGAGCATGTCTATCCTAAAATTCACGTTGGTAAAGCAAATTATATGGATGAGTATTTACTAATATCCATACTAAGTGAATTTGAAGAGTGCAATATAGAGGAATTAAAACAAATGCTAATCGATATCGCGAATGGTAGATGGACATTAAAAAAGGACGAAATCAAATTACTTGATAAGGCATTATGATTTTCCTTTTAATTTCCAAATAATAAATTGATAAATGGAATTAAGGAGCTGTAATTCCCTTGTATAAGAGTATAAAAAGACTAATCGATATCATAATTTCTTTCATTGCATTAATTCTATTATCACCATTATTTTTACTATTGATTATTATCATAAAATTAGATTCGAAAGGTCCTATATTATTTAAGCAAAAAAGAATCGGTATTCATAAAAGTCATTTTACAATTTTAAAATTCCGAACAATGAGAATTGATACTCCAAAGAATACACCAACCCATTTATTAAAAGACCCTGAACAGTACTTAACTAAAATAGGGGGATTCTTAAGGAAAACAAGTCTAGATGAATTACCTCAAATTTGGAATATATTTGTTGGGCAAATAAGTCTGATTGGACCAAGACCAGCACTTTGGAATCAGTACGATTTAATTACAGAACGTGACAAGTACGGTGCCAATGATGTCCTGCCAGGGCTAACAGGGTGGGCTCAAATTAACGGCCGAGATGAGCTGACGATTGAAGAAAAGGCTAGACTTGATGGCGATTACGTAAAGAAAATCAGTTTTTGGATGGATGTAAAGTGTTTCTTTGGAACGATTATTATCATTTTTACTAAAGCTGGAGTCGTTGAAGGAGGCACTGGAGCGATTAACTCAAAAGAAAGTTAAACAATAGTTGAGCAATTAGTGGAGGTTATTTTTAATATGAAACTACTCGTTATTTGCCAGTATTACAATCCAGAACCTTTTCGTATATCAGATATTTGTGAAGCATTAGTAGAAAAAGGTCATCATGTGACAGTTTTAACAGGCCTCCCCAATTATCCAGAGGGGAAAGTACTGGATAATTATCGTTATGGAAAAAATAGAAAAGAAGTAATTAATGGTGTAAATGTAATACGCAGTTTTGAAATTGGGCGAGGGAACAGTAAAGTAACCCTCTTATTAAATTATATTAGCTTTGCATTATCAGCATCATTAAAGGCACTATTCATGAGGGAAAAGTTTGATGCAGTATTTGTAAATCAACTTTCACCAGTATTTATGGGAGTTCCTGCAATAGTCTATAAAAAGAAGCATAAGAAAAAGATGTTGCTGTATTGCCTCGACATTTGGCCAGCTAGTTTAACTGCAGGTGGTATAAAGGAAGGTTCGCTGATTTATAAATTTTTTCATCATCTATCAAGGTGGATTTATACCTCGGCAGATAATGTAGCCGTTAGCTCGGGGATGTTTATAGACTATCTTGGTGAAACGATCGGGGTGAAAACGGAGTCGATTCTTCACCTACCGCAATATGCAGAACAACTATTCACTGAAAAAGTGGAGGTAGACAGACGCGAGCATTTTAATTTTGTATTTGCTGGAAATATAGGAGAAATGCAAAGTGTTCAAACGATTGTACATGCAGCTTATGAATTGCGGAATCATACGAATATTAAATTTCACATAGTAGGAGATGGCTCTAAATTAGCTGAAAATAAACTTCTGAGTAAAAATTTAGGGCTTCAAAATATTACTTTTCATGGCAGAAAACCATTGAGTGAGATGCCGAAATATTATAGCTTGGCAGATGCGATGTTAATTACATTAAAAAATGATTCTACCATTTCATCAACATTACCTGGTAAAGTCCAGTCTTATATGGCAGCTGGAAAACCAATCATTGGCGCAATTAATGGTGAAGTAAATCAAATAATTAAAGAAGCACAATGTGGCTTGTGCTGTGAGGCAGAAAATGATAGCGAGTTGGCAAATCTAATCGTGCAATTTTGTGAAAGTAGTGAAAAGGATCAAATGGCGTTCAATTCATATGACTTCTATTGTAAAAATTATAGTAAAGAGCGATTTTTAAATGTGCTAGAAGATACTCTTATTAAAATGGAGGCCTAAAATGTTTCAAAATAAAACATTAATGATTACAGGTGGCACAGGTTCTTTTGGAAATGCCGTGATGGAAAGATTTCTAGATACAGACATTAAAGAAATTCGTATTTTTTCCCGCGATGAAAAGAAACAAGATGATATGCGAAAAAAATATAATAACGATAAACTAAAATTTTATCTTGGTGATGTGCGCAATATAGATAGTTTAAAAAATGCTATGCACAATGTCGATTATGTTTTTCATGCAGCGGCCTTAAAGCAAGTGCCATCATGTGAGTTCTTCCCACTTGAAGCAGTAAAAACAAACATTTTAGGAACTGAAAATGTATTAAATGCTGCAATTGAAAGTGGCGTAAAAAAAGTAATTTGTCTTTCAACCGATAAAGCAGCCTATCCAATCAATGCTATGGGAATTTCAAAGGCGATGATGGAGAAGGTATTTGTTGCAAAATCAAAAACAGTTTCTCCAGAAAAAACACTAATTTGTGGAACAAGATACGGCAATGTAATGGCCTCGCGGGGTTCGGTCATTCCGTTATTTATCGAACAGATAAAAAATGGATTGCCTTTGACAATAACAGACCCTCACATGACAAGATTTCTGATGAGTTTAGAAGAGGCAGTAGAGCTAGTGTTATTTGCTTTTGAACATGGCCAAGCAGGTGATATTATGATCCAAAAATCGCCAGCAAGTACAATTGGCGACCTAGCTCAAGCATTGAAAGAGCTATTTAATGTAGAAAATGAAATAAAAATTATTGGAACACGACATGGCGAAAAACGCTATGAAACGCTACTTACTAAAGAAGAATATGCAGTCGCAGAGAATTTAGCTGGATTTTACAAAGTTCCTGCTGATCAACGAGAACTCAATTACAATAAATATTTTGAAAATGGGGACTTAAAGTTAACAACCGT
The DNA here is from genome assembly GCF_038006205.1 of Solibacillus sp. FSL R7-0668. NCBI lineage: Bacteria > Bacillati > Bacillota > Bacilli > Caryophanales > Caryophanaceae > Solibacillus > Solibacillus sp. FSL R7-0668. The sequence goes on from NZ_JBBOUU010000001.1 coordinate 1,112,897, forward strand.
GAAAGAATACAATTCAGATAATACACAGCAATTAAATATAGAAGAAATCAAAGAAACCCTACTCCAGTTAGAGTACATTCAAGCGGAATTAAAAGAATGGAATAAAAATATTCATATTATGAACTAAAGGTGGAGTGGATAGATGAACATTCTTGTAACAGGTGCAAAAGGATTTATCGGTAAAAATCTAATTGCAGAACTTAAAAACTGCGGCATCAATCAAATCTTTGAATATTCAAGAGATAGCGATCCGAAAATTCTCGAAACCTATGTAGAAGAATGTGACTTTGTATTTCATTTAGCAGGGGTAAACAGACCTCAACATGAACATGAATTTATGGAAGGAAACTATGAATTCACTTTACAGTTAATCGAATTACTAAAGAAGAGCCATAAGACCCCCCCTATTGTAACAACTTCATCTATCCAAGCGGAATTAGATAATCCGTATGGAAACAGTAAAAAGGCAATGGAAGATTTGGTATTTCAATATCAAGAGGAAACAGGGGCAAACGTTTATGTTTATCGACTCCCAAATGTGTTTGGTAAATGGAGTAAGCCCAACTATAACAGTGTAGTTGCCACTTTTTGTTATAACATTGCAAGAGATTTAGATATTCAAGTACACAATCCGGATGCCGAGTTGAATCTCTGTTATATCGATGATGTTTTAGAAGAAATGTTACAAGCATTAGGCGGGGTTCCAACAGTACAAGGGAATTACTGTGTTATACCGACTATGTACACTATTCAACTTGGAGCATTGGCTAATCTAATAATAAGCTTCAAGGATAGTCGAACGAATTTAAGCATTGTGAATATGGATGATCCGCTCACAAAAAAGTTGTATAGTACGTATTTAAGTTTTTTACCGGTAGATCAATTTTCTTATGATTTAAAGATGAATCTTGACAACCGTGGTTCATTTACTGAATTTATTCGAACACCTAATAGAGGTCAAGTTTCAGTTAATGTGTCTAAGCCAGGCGTTACAAAAGGCAATCATTGGCACCATACGAAAAATGAAAAGTTTTTAGTGGTGAGCGGTGAAGGGTTAATACGATTTAGGAAGTTAGATGCTGATGACATTATTGAATACAGAGTGAGTGGAGAAAAGCTGCAGGTCGTTGATATTCCCACTGGCTATACACATTCCATTGTGAATGTAGGAGAAACAGATCTTGTGACAGTAATGTGGGTCAATGAATGCTTCGACCCAGTAAAGCCAGACACGTACTATTTGGAGGTATAAATCTTGAAGAAACTAAAAGTGATGACAGTAGTAGGGACTAGACCAGAAATTATTCGTTTGTCTGCCGTAATCAATAAGTTAGAACAGTCTAATGTAATTGAGCATACACTTGTCCATACCGGGCAAAATTATGATTATGAATTAAATGAAGTGTTCTTTCAAGATTTCGATTTAAAAAAGCCAGATTTTTTCTTAAATGCGGCTACTGGGACTGCAACTGAAACAATAGGCAATATTTTAAGCAAAATAGATCCCGTATTAGAAGAAGTACAGCCAGACGCATTTTTAGTATTAGGTGACACGAATAGCTGTTTATGCGCAATTGCTGCGAAACGAAAGCAAATCCCAATTTTTCATATGGAGGCCGGAAATCGCTGCTTCGATCAGCGTGTACCAGAAGAATCGAATCGCAAAATTGTCGATCATATTTCAGATGTGAACTTAACTTATAGTGATATCGCAAGAGAGTATCTGCTACGGGAAGGTTTCCCAGCGGATCGAATTATTAAAACAGGAAGTCCAATGTTTGAAGTACTTCATTCGAAAAAAGCGGATATTGAAATATCCGATGTCCTCCAAAGACTAGCGCTTGAGGATGGGAAGTATTTTGTTGTTTCTGCACACCGTGAAGAAAATATCAATTCAAATCGAAATTTTCTTCATTTAGTTGAAAGCTTGAATGCTATTGCAGAAAAATACCAACTCCCGGTCATTGTAAGTACACATCCTCGTACACTGAAAATGCTAGAAGCAAAAGGAATCGTATTTAACCCGCTAGTAAAAATCATGAAGCCTTTAGGATTTAACGACTATGTAAAACTGCAGCTAAAATCAAAAGCGGTCCTAAGTGATAGCGGCACAATAAGTGAGGAGTCCTCGATTCTTGGATTCAAAGCCCTTAATATCCGCCAAGCGCATGAACGACCAGAAGCGATGGAAGAGGTCGCGGTGATGATGGTCGGGCTTGAAAAGGAAAGAATATTACAAGGGTTAGATATATTAGAAACACAGGATACAGACACATTAAGACTTGTGGGGGATTATGGGATGCCGAATGTTTCAGATAAAGTGTTACGAATTATTGTGTCGTACACAGATTATGTAAATCGGGTAGTGTGGGGAGTCGTTCAGTGATGAGATTAAAAGGCGAAAAATTAAAGATTTTATTAATATCCCCTCTACCTCCTCCTGCTGGGGGTATTGCCACTTGGACTAAATTATTTATAAACTCTGAAATCGCAAAAGAACATAATGTGGATCTTATAAATAGTGCAATTAAAGGCAAAAGAATAAATAAACTTGAGAAAAAATTTATAGTTGATGAAATCAAGAGAGTTGCATCAATCTATTTAAAAGTAAGAAAGTTTCTTAAGGATGATTATGATATTGTTCATATTAATTGTGCTGGCTCAACTTTAGGAATGATAAGAGATTATGTTTGTGCAAAAAAGGCAAAAAAAACAACAGCAAAAGTTGTGTTTCATTTCCATTGCGATACAAAATTTATGATTAAAGGGAAATTTCCCGAATTTATATTTCGAAAAATTTGTCATAAAGCAGACCAGATTCTTTGTCTAAATCAGAGTTCTCAAGAATATATAAAATATAAGACCACAAAAGAAAGTATAAAAATCCCTAATTTTATAGACTTCGATAATAGAAAATTTATTCGAGAAGAGATTTCAAGTCAAATTACAAACATTATTTTTGTTGGTCATGTTATGAAGTCTAAAGGTTGTGCTGATATTATTTCTATAGCAGAAAAACTACCGGATATAAACTTCAAATTAATTGGTAAAGTAGCAGAGGAATTTAAAATGTTGCCAAAATTGAAGAACATCCAATATTGTGGAGAAATTTCAAAAGAAGAGGTCTTGAATAATATGCAATCAGCGGATCTATTGTTATTTCCAACTTATACAGAGGGTTTTCCCAATGTTGTTCTTGAAGCTATGGCTTGTGGACTCCCAATTATTACAACACCAGTCGGAGCGATTCCCGAAATGTTAGAGGATAAGGGTGGAGTTCTTGTTGATGTTGGAGATATAAATGGCTATATTACTGCAATAAATACTTTACAAGATAAAAAATTAAGAATAAGCATGTCGTTATGGAATCAAGAAAAAGTATTTAAATCATATACTACCAAAATAGCTATGGAAACTATTTTTTCGGAATACGCTAAAATATCAAGAAATCAGATAAATAATTATTATAAAGAACAGCCTATGAACCTTAAAATATAGAAATGATGCAGTAAGAATGGAGTAAATTTATGAAAAAACTATATAATTCAAACAATAAAAATATAATCATTCTAATTGTTGGACTTTCAATATGTTGGCTTATCTATTGTTACATTTTTAAAACCTTTAACTATACTTTTGGAATTGTTTTTTCATTTTTTTATATATTATTCTTTTTTTATCTAAATCCTGAAAAAAAGTATTATGTAATCTTATTTACTTTACCATTTGCTAGTATTTTTAAGATAGGTAGTGGTCTACCGTCATCTATTGTTTTGCTATATATATTATATATTATTCAAGTTCTTCTTCAAAAGAACACAAAAATAAAAACAATCGATTACTTATTTTTTGTATTAATTGCTTTACTTCAATTTATAAGTATGTCCATATATCAAGGCAGTTATTCAAATTTACTTTCTTTTATTCTAAATATTCTTTTTATGAAAGTTTGTATTTATAATTTCATTCAATTAAATAATAAGCAAACAGTTTTATATAACAGTGTTTATATTTATAGTGTTGCAATGTGTTTGACTATTGTGTCAGCTGATATTTTTCCGGAAATACCATATATAGTTATGTGGGAAAAACAAACTTTATTAATGAGTATTAATAGATTTTCTGGGCTCAATGCAGATCCAAATTACTATAGTCAGTTAGTATTAGTGGCAATATGTTTACTTATTGGATCATTGTTGGCGAAACAGAAAAAAACTAGATTGTTGGGACTGCTCTTAGGCGTGTTTTTAATAATAAATGGATTTAGAAGCATTTCAAAAAGCTATGCTCTCTCAATTATTGTTGTAATAGCCACTTCATTTTATTATTTTATTAATTCGATACAAAATAAGTCATATAATGATAGGTTAAAAAAAATACTCTTATCAATTGTTATTGTAAATGTAGGGATGATTTCATTAATATTCGTTATTCAAGAATTTGTTATTCCTATATTTGAGATGAGAACTGAAACGAATGATATTTTGACTGGAAGAGGGGATATTTGGAAGGAATATATCAATTTAATGATATTAAAACCAGAAATTCTATCCATTGGCGTAGGTTTTGCCAATGATGCGAATATTTTAGGTAAAGAATTAGGTGTATATATGGCGCCTCATAATATTTATATAGAATTAATAATTGGATGTGGATTAGTAGGGATTATTCTACTACTTTTACTTTTCAGAGACTTATTCAAACATTTTAAATACACTATAAAATCACCTTATTTTATGTTTTTAGTAATATTTTTATTTACATCTTTTGGGCTATCACTTTCTAGTAATGATGCTTTTTTTATTTTGATACCATTAATAATATTATTAAGAACTGGGGTTAATAGTAATGAAGAAACTAGCGATAATAACACCTACACTAGCTAATGGTGGAGCTGAAAGAATTATTTCAACATTATCACAATCCGAAAAATTAAAAGAAATGTATGATCTAACAATCATTACTTTTGATAATGATGCCAATGATTATAAATTTGATTGTGAAGTTATCGATTTAAAAAAAATTTATTCAAAAGAATTAAATAGTATTAAGCCAATAAAATACCTAAACTATTTTAAAATTATTTATAAAATAAAAAAAGAAATGAATTTTGATATAGTTCTAAGCTTTATGGAAAATATGGGGATCGTTAATGCAGCTACAAAAAGGAATGAAACCACACTTCATGCAGTAAGTAGTTATTTGTCGGGTCAATTTGAATATACAAGCAGTAAAAAAAAGAATATATATACTTTTATATTTAAAATGTTAATAAAAAAGTATTTCAATAAGCTTGATGGAATTTTAACGATTAGTCAAGAATCGTGTCAGGATTTAGTAGAAAACTTTAAAATAAAAGAAAATAAAACAGTCGTTTCCTACAATCCCTATGATATAAAAATGATAAATAAGTTGTCAGGCGAACTAGAAAAGAGAAGTAATGGAAATTGTTTAAGAATTGTTACGATGGGATCTTTAATAGATCTTAAGGCGCAATGGAATTTACTTAGGGCCTTTAAAGAAATAGAGACTAAATTTAAGGATGTAGAATTACTTATTATAGGAAGGGGCGAAAATGAAAATTACTTAAAAGAAATGACGAGTTATTACCATTTAAATCATAAAGTTAAATTTATTGGGTATGTCACTAATCCTTTTGAATATCTGAAAAACTCCGATATTTACGTTTTAACTTCTATTAGAGAAGGCTTACCTAATGCTTTAATTGAAGCTATGGCTTGTGGTTTACCAGTGATAGCTACTGATTGTTCTTCAGGACCTAGGGAAATAATTGCTCCTTCTACTGAATTTAAAATAAAAACTACTAAACTCGAAATAGCTGCGAATGGCATCTTGATTCCGATAAATAATGGAGTTAAGAAAAAAAATAGTGAGCCATTAGATAGGCAAGAAAATATTTTAAAAAATGCCTTGCAAATCTTAATTGAAGATCGGCAATTAAGGGAAAAGTACGCTCTAAAATCTGTTGAAAGAAGTTTAGATTTTGATGTGAAGACAATTATTCCAATTTGGTTAAATGCTTTAAACAAGTTCGATTATAATTCTAACAAATCCTTATAAGTAGAGTAGGGGAGAGTATAACAAATGGAAACGATTTTAGTGAGCGTTCATTGTTTAACGTATAATCATGAAAAATATATAGCAGAGGCTATCGAAAGTTTTTTAATGCAAAAGACTAATTTTAAATTTGAAATATTAATACATGATGATGCCTCTACCGATAGGACAGCAGATATTATTAGAGAATATGAGTTACAATACCCAGATTTAATAAAGCCTATTTATCAAACAGAGAATCAATATTCAAAAGGAGATTCATTTAATAGGGTAAATCTTATTAATTTAAATCGGGCAAAGGGAAAATATGTTGCCGTGTGTGAAGGTGATGACTACTGGATAGATCCGTATAAATTACAAAAGCAAGTGGATTTTATGGGAAAAAATCCAGATTATTGTTTGTGTGTTCATGGTGGTTATATCGTGTCTGCAGCAGAAAAAACCGTACAATTTTCCAATCGACCTTATAAAAAGAATAAAACTTTTACAGTGGAAGAGGTCATTGAGGGGGGTGGTGGATTGTTTTTAACAAATTCTATGCTATTCCTAAAAGAATATGCATTCGACAAACCCACATTTCTACAAAATGCTCCAGTAGGTGATTATCCCTATGCGATTAACCTATCATTGCTAGGCAAAGTGTATTATATAGATGAATTTATGTCAGCTTACCGAGTGGGGCATAGTGGCTCTTGGTCAGCAACGGAATTTAATAATATAGAAAATAAGAAGCGGCATTATATTGAAATTGAAAAAATGCTAGATAGCTTAAATAACTATACGGATTATCGATATACGGATGCTATTACTAGAACAAAATTAAAAACACAATTCTCTTTTTTATTAGAGCAAAGAAATTATTCTGAAGTAAAAAAGGGTATTTACAAAGAATATTATTTAGCACTAAGTGTTAAAAGGAAATTAATTATTTTTATGGATCAATATAGTCCGTTTATTTCTAATACTTTAAGAGGTGTTAAAAGGAGGTTAAATGGGTGGACCTCCATATAACAAAATTCAAAGTATTATCTTCTCTTCTGTGGAAATTAATGGAGAGGGGTGGGGTGCAAGGGATTCAGTTTATAGTAATGATTGTTCTTGCACGAATTCTTTTACCAGAAGATTTTGGATTAATCGTTCTAGTAACGGTTTTTATTAATATGGCTGGAATTATAACACAAGGCGGATTTAATCTAGCTTTAATTCAAAAGAAAAAAGTTGATGAAGCGGATTTTTCATCGGTCTTTTATTTAAACATATTTATTGCATCTATTCTATATATACTACTCTTTTTCATAGCACCATATATAGCCTCCTATTTTGAACAACCTCAATTAAAATCTATTTTAAGAATACTTGCTATAACCTTATTTTTTTATTCTTTTAGTGCTATTCAAAATACTATAATTTCGCGAGAATTTAAATTTAAAAAACTATTTATTAGTACACTGACGGCATCTATTATAGCTGGAATAGTTGGTATAGTAATGGCATATACTAATTATGATATATGGGCTTTAGTAGGTTTTCAATTAACAAATCAATTTCTAGTTTCGATTATATTATGGTTCACAATAAAATGGAGACCAAAACTTCTTTTTTCTTATAAAAGAATTAAGAGTTTATTTTCATTTGGTTGGAAGTTACTAGTTTCTTCTTTGATTGATGCAATGGACATGAATATTAGAAGTTTGTTAATTGGTAAGTTGTTTAATCCAGCAATACTAGGTTTTTATAATAGAGGAGATCAATTTCCTAGCCTTGTTGTAAATAATATAAATGGGGCGATACAAGCAGTCATGTTTCCTACACTATCGACGCTTCAAGATGATAAAAATAGGGTGAAAGAGATGGTTAGGAGAGCCATTGTGACGAGTTCATTTATCATTTTTCCTATGATGGTTGGATTAGCTGTAATTGCAGAACCATTAGTTGAACTATTATTGACGGATAAATGGTTACCTGCAGTGCCGTTCATCCAAATATTTTGTGCCGGCTATGCATTATGGCCAATCCATACAGCCAATTTACAGGCTATCAATGCATTAGGCAGAAGTGATATTTTTCTCAAATTAGAAATAATTAAAAAGGCTTTAGGTATAGTTGTTTTAATTGTGAGTATCCCTTTCGGCGTTTATGCAGTAGCTATTAGTATAGTAGTTGGTGGAGTTATGGCGTCGTTCATTAATGCATTTCCCAATTCGAAATTACTAAATTATAGTATTCGAGAGCAATGGAACGATGTAATCCCTTCTTTGCTTTTATCCATTGTTATGGGCGCTGTTATATATACGTTTCATTGGCTTGAAATGCCAGCCTTGTTAACGATAGTAGTCCAAGTTTTTGCTGGCATCGTTATATATATAGGACTAGCTGCTCTTTTCAGACTCGAGTGCTTTACTTATTTATTTGTAACGCTAAAAGAACTGGTAAGAAAAAGAAGAAGTATGCAGTTAAATGTAGATTAAATCAAAAACGTTACGATGAAGATGATACGTATATTGTTGAATGCGCAAGTGAAAATATACCATTTAATAACTAAGGAGAATAGCATGAAAAATAATTTATATTTGAGAGCTTTTGAATATAGTGATTTAAACTTATTAAATTTAATAAGAAATGATGATATTCTATTCCAATCAACTTTAGGTAATAAATATTATATCTCTTCTGAATACGATAAAAAATGGATAGAAGATAAAATATTTAATAATTCCAATCAGCTTTATCTTGTAATTTGTTGCAAAGGTATTGATGAACCAATTGGATATATATGTGTAACTAATATTGATTATATTAATAGAAAGGCTGAATGGGGTGGCTTCGTCATTTCTAGAGAATTTATTAGTAAAGGCTTAGGGACTGATGCTGGTTATTTACTGCTAGATCATTTATTTGGCGAGCTTGGTATGAATATGGTTTATGCATATGTAAAGGAAGATAATAAAGCATCCTATAGACTATCTGAAAAGTATGGCTTTAAAAAGGATGGCTTAATAAGAGACTTTGTTTTTAAGCAGAATCGCTTTCACAATGCCTATATATTTTCTATGTTGAAATCAGAATATGAAGAATTACAGCTACGGGAGCAAGAGACCTCAATTAGCTAGTCAACTATAAAAGCAAAGGTGATCATATGGACAAACCTATTCAAGTAACAAGCTCCTCAATGCCCACTTTAGATGAGTATATTGAGGAAATTAAGGATTTATGGGAAAGTAAATGGCTTACGAATAATGGGGCTAAGCATGCTAGATTAGAGCGAGAGCTTGCTGACTATTTAAATACGCCAAATATTGCCCTATTTACAAATGGCCATTTAGCTTTGGAATATATAATAGAAGTTTTCCAGCTTAAAGGGGAAGTGATTACCACACCATTTACGTTTGCATCCACTACTCACGCCATTGTAAGAAGTGGCTTAACACCCGTTTTTGCTGATATTAATCCGACTGATTTTACAATGCAAACGGATAGTTTAGAGAGTCTTATTACCGAAAAAACATCTGCTATTTTGCCTGTTCATGTGTACGGAAATATATGTGATGTTAAAGAGATTGAGCGGATCGCAAAGAAATACAAGTTGAAAGTAATCTATGATGCAGCCCATGCCTTTGGTGTCACGGTAAATGGAGAAAGTGTTGCCAACTTTGGCGATGCTTCGATGTTCAGTTTTCATGCTACAAAAGTTTTTAATACAATTGAAGGTGGGGCTCTCGCGTTTAAAGATCCCAACCTAAAACAGGCTATAGAAGCATATAAAAACTTTGGTATCACTGGTCCTGAAACGGTAGAATACATTGGTGGCAATGCTAAAATGAATGAATTTCAGGCAGCTATGGGTCTATGTAATCTTAGAACTGTAGATCAAGAAATTGAGAAAAGAAAATTAGTTTATGAAAGATATCTTGAAAATCTGAGCGAAGTTGAGGGCATTATGTTGCCAAGTATCCCTAAAGATGTCATTAGCAATTTTTCTTACTTCCCAGTCCTTTTTGATAGCGAAAAAATCTCAAGAGACGAGATTCATCAAGAATTAATGAAACACAACATTTATACTAGAAAATATTTTTATCCGTTAACCAATCAATTAGAATGCTACCGATCCAAATTTACCCCAAATCACACTCCAGTCGCACAAAATATTGCACAAAGAATTTTAACACTTCCACTTTATGCCAAACTACAGTTAGATGCTGTAGATAAAATTTGTACCTTAATTAAAACACAATTCAATAGTAGCAAAGCAACCGATCTGAAAGAGAGTATTTCTACATGAAAGTAGCCTTAATGCAACCTTATTTCTTTCCCTATATTGGTTATTTTCAACTAATACATGCGGTAGATGAATTTATTATTTTTGATAATGCTCAGTATATTCGTAGAGGCTGGATCAACCGAAATCGAATATTAAATGCCCAGAAGGAAACCGTTTATATTAATATTCCCGTACACAAAGCTCCAAGAGAAACAAAGATTAAGGATATTGTAATTGCTAATGGCAATTGGAAGGAAACGATATTTCATCAGTTAAATTATTACCGTAAAGCGCCACATTATGATTTTGTAATGGTTTTTTTGGAAGACTGTTTAACTAGTCATAATTCTAACTTAAGTGAATTGAATATAAGTCTAATAAAAAAGGTATGCAATCTACTTGAAATTGATACAAAAATTACGGTTTTATCAAATAAATTCCCAATGCTGAGTGATATAAATGCAGCAGATGAATGGGGAATTGAAGTGTCCAAAGCTTTGAATGCAACAACCTATATTAATGCAATTGGTGGAATGGAATTTTATGATTCGCAGAAATATAAGGCAAATGGTTTAGATATTCAATTTGTTAAAACTGAACTAAAACCGTATCAACAATTTCAGGATGTTTTTGTACCGGGTTTATCGATTATCGATGTGCTGATGTTTAATCAACCAGATGAGATAAGAGAAATGTTAGAGATTCATGAATTAATCAAATAGCACAAAGGGGACTTTATATGAAAGGTATTCTTTTAGCAGGGGGTTCAGGAACTAGACTGTATCCTTTAACTAAATCCATTTCAAAGCAAATGCTACCGATTTATGACAAACCGATGATTTATTATCCGCTATCCGTATTAATGTTAGCGGGTATTAGAGAAGTGTTAATTATTTCTACTCCTCGTGATATTGACGGATTCAAAGAGCTTCTAGGGGATGGTAGTAAGCTAGGTATGAAGTTCGAATATGCTGTTCAGGAAAATCCGAATGGTCTGGCCGAAGCATTTATTATCGGAGAGAGCTTTATAGGTAACTCCACTGTTGCATTAGTTTTAGGAGATAATATATTTTACGGCTCCAACTTATCGATGCTTTTAAAAGAGGCGGCGTCTTTAACGAATGGGAGTATTATTTTAGGCTGCTATGTAAATGATCCTCGCGCTTATGGCGTAGTAGAAGTAGATGAACAGCAAAATGCTATTTCAATAGAAGAAAAGCCTGAAAAACCTAAGTCCTCTTATGCGATTCCGGGTTTATATTTCTTTGATAATAAAGTTGTCCAGTTTGCAAATAGTGTTGAGCCTTCTGCACGAGGTGAGTTAGAAATCACTTCTATATTAGAGAAGTATATGCACCAAGATGAATTGACTGTAAAACTGGCAGGTCGTGGATTAGCTTGGTTGGATACAGGTACGCATGAATCGCTTTTAGAAGCCTCCAATTTTGTTGAGGCTATTCAAAAACGTCAAGGTTTGTATATTGCGAGTATTGAAGAGATTGCCTATCGAAAGGGCTACATTAATAAAAAAGAGCTAATAAAACTCGCTGAACCACTTATGAAAACTGAATATGGCAAATATTTAATGGATCTTGCACAAATTGTCGACGTATCATTTGAATCAGTAATCTAAAAGGTGGATAAGTTATATGAAAAAAGTATTGGTAACTGGTGGAGCTGGATTTATTGGCGGTAATTTTATTCATTATCTAATAAAACAATACCCTCACTACAAAATTTTTAATTTAGATGCACTGACGTATGCAGGCGATTTAACAAAGCATGTTGCAATAGAAACGATGGAAAATTATCATTTTATAAAGGCGGATATTACAAATTATCAGGAAATCACGCAGTTATTTGAAAAAGAGCGATTTGATTTTGTCGTTCATTTTGCTGCAGAAAGTCATGTGGACCGTTCGATTATAGATCCTGGTATTTTTGTTCAAACGAATGTGCTAGGCACACAAGTGTTATTAGAGGCAGCAAGGAAAATGGGGCTTACAAAATTTGTTCATGTATCAACAGATGAAGTATATGGGGAACTGGATTTTGACCCTACAACCTTTTTTACGGAAGAAACCCCATTAAAACCAAATAGCCCTTATAGTGCAAGTAAGGCATCTTCAGATTTATTGGTGCAAGCTTATCACCACACTTATGGATTACCTATGAATATTACGCGCTGTTCGAATAATTATGGTCCATTTCATTTCCCAGAAAAGTTAATTCCTTTAACAATTAGTCGGGTTTTGAATAATGAAAAGGTTCCTGTTTATGGAGATGGCCAAAACATCCGAGACTGGTTACATGTGTTTGATCATTGCACGGCTATTAATCTAGTATTGCACGAAGGTGTCAATGGTGAGGTTTATAATATTGGTGGTCATAATGAGCGCACGAATTTACAAGTGGTGAATACCATTATTCACGCATTAGGTAAGTCTGATAAATTAATTGAGTTTGTAGAGGATCGTTTAGGACATGATAAACGTTATGCAATTGATGCCTCTAAATTAGAGCAATTAGGGTGGAAGCCAAAGTTTACATTCGAAACAGGCATTGACGAAACAATCAAATGGTATGCAGAGAATATAGTTTGGATTGAGCAAATTAATAATAGGGATCTACACATGTCTTGAAAAAATTTTGATTAGATCTTACGTAAGCACTTGTTCAAATAACACATAAAAAACACTTGGCATCTCCGGTACGTTGAACGTATTAAGTTATTGGAGATGCCTATCTTATTTAAGAATAAATTCTAGCAAATTTAGTAGGAGGTCGTTATGGTATTTAATCAAAAAATTCTTATCTCATTAATTGCTTTTTTTACGTTAATTCTAAGTGCCTGTTCAGAGGAAGAAGGACAAGTGGAGTTTGATATTGTCATTGATGACGTATTGATTCAAATGAATGATGGCGTAAACCTAGCTACCCGTGTATATCGCCCAGATGATAATAACCGTTATCCCGTATTGCTAGCTAGAACTACATATTATAGTGGGGCATTTGGCAGTAAAGAAATAGGAGATTACCGAGAACTAGGAATAAGGATGGCTAGAAAAGGATATGTAGTCGCTATACAAGATATAAGAGGCTTATATGGTTCTGAAGGAGAATGGCGATTGTTTAAGGATGATGCATCTGATGGCCATCAAACGGTCATTTGGCTAAACGAACAACCATGGAGCAATGGAAAGGTAGGTGTCTTTGGAACATCTGCTCTTGGTATGACAGCCAATTTATTAGCTACTACGAACCCTCCAGGATTAGAGGCTGCCTTTGTTCAAATGGCACCTTCGCAATTTTTTGAAGAAGTTATTGCAGAGGGGGGAATTTATAGACATGAGCTTGCTACCAGGTGGATGTATTTTATAAACGCTAATTATTCAATAAAAATGCTACATCAAGGAAAAATTGACGAAGATACCTATTCTAAATTATTAAATGCTAATAAGGATTTTCCGGATTTATTTTTTCATACACCGCTTAATAGTTTTCCTTATTTAAGTGATAATCCGTTGTATACTTCGATTTTTGATCATTATATTCAGGATAATTACTATGATTATTATGATATTCCATCGAACTTTTCAAATATTAAAATCCCTATCTATCATCTTGGAGGTTGGTATGACACCTTTTTAGAAGGGACGATGAAAAACTATCAAGGGCTGCAACAAAATGGAGGAGAGGGAGCGAAAGGGAACCAAAAGCTTCTAATGGGACCTTGGACACATCAAGATTTCGGGAAAAATGGTATTAATGCAGATAGTACTTTTTTTTACGGAGATGAAATTTATTTAATAACCGAGATGGAACGCTGGTTTGATTATTGGCTAAAAGATATCGATACAGGTGTTATGGAAGAAGATTCTATAAAGTATTTTACAATGGGTGAGAATAAATGGAGAGAGACGAAGGTATGGCCGGTTGCAGGTGCAAAAGAAGAAAAATGGTATTTTAATAGTGAAAAAAGCAATAGTGCAACGTCGATAAACGATTCGCTATTGTCGAAAGAACAGCCACGTAAAGAAGTAAAAAATCAATATAAATATGACCCTAAAACCCCAATTATTACGATTGGAGGGAGAAATTTATTCGGTGAGTTGGGGCAAGGGCCATTCGATCAACGACCTGCCGAAGTAGATTCATTAACATATACGTCTGAGCCGTTAACGGAATCACTAGAAATAGGAGGCACAGTTAAAGCGACCTTATTTGTTTCTTCAGATGCCATTGATACCGATTATACTGTGAAATTAACTGATGTTTCACCCAATGGTACTTCCTATTTATTAAGTGAAGGGGCATTACGAATGCGATTCCGTGAAGGGCTAGATAGAGAAGTATTTATGGAAGACGGGAAGGTGTATGAGATAGAAATCAATTTACATGATATTAGTCATGTATTTAAAGATGGGCATAGAATTCGAGTTGCTGTAGCAAGTAGCAATTTCCCACGATTTGACCGAAACTCAAATACTGGCAATCCACTTGGCGTGGATTCAGTGGAAGATTTTGTGATTGCTGAAAATGCAGTTCATATAGGTCCAGACCATCTATCACAAATCACGCTACCAGTCATAAAAAATCAAGAATAAAAATTATTTTACTAAACTTGCAATTAGATTTATCTTTTCTCAGTGTGTTCTTCCAACCTTCCAGTTAAAAGCTGAATTCTATTAAGTAGAATTCAGCTTTTGTGTACTCGTTAGTAATTATTCCTAATGACAGACCATATAATAGATAAGCTAAAAAAATTTTGACATCAATTATCTAAATTAATCAAGCTGAAAAATGTAGAAATGGTAAATTTATTAGTCATTATGAAATGAGGTTAATTTTGATGATTCAATTACTCCAAACCGGTATTTTAAATGAATCCTTAATTCAAATTGAGTGGGGAAATTATACTCAATCAGTAGCAGCGATTCATCGCCATCTTGAAAATTCAAATAGTGAAATGACAGGCTGGCTAAACTCTCCAATAGAAAATAATGTAGAATTGGTGAACTCGATTCAACAAAACGCATATAAAATTAAAATGTTGGCGGATGTATTAGTAGTTATCGGTATTGGGGGCTCATTTTTAGGTGCAAAAGCCATTCAAGATGCATTAACACCGTATTTTGGTGATTGTGCGAATGGGATTGAAGTTGTCTATGTTGGTCAAAATATGAGCGGTGCTTATATTCGGCAGTTACTCAATAGTCTCGAACATAAAGAAGTATATGTAAATATTATTTCAAAATCTGGTACAACAATGGAGCCGGCGTTAGCCTTTCGTGTTTTGAGACAATATATGGAGAAGCGATATGGAGAAGAAGCGCAAAATCGGATTATCGTGACAACTGATGCTGAAAAGGGATTATTGAAGGCTATAGCAGAAAAATCAGGTTACCAACAATTCTTAATTCCAGCGAATATTGGTGGTCGTTATTCCGTGTTAACACCAGTTGGACTGTTACCAATTGCTGTCGCAGGTGTTGATATTGAAAAGTTACTAGCAGGGGCAAAACAAGCTGCAATAGTTTTAAAGAATGAAAACCTCGACCAAAATGAAGCGTATCGTTATGCAGTAATCCGACAAGAACTTTATAAAAAAGGTTATCAAATTGAACTATTAGCCTCTTTTGAACCAGGGCTTACAAAACTCCATGAATGGTGGAAGCAATTATTCGGTGAAAGTGAAGGGAAAGAAAAAAAAGGATTGTTTCCAGCTACAGTCAGTTATTCAACGGACTTACATGCAATTGGTCAGTTCATACAAGATGGTAGCCCCATTATTTTTGAAACCTTACTTCACTTCAAGGAGATTCTTTGTGATTATCATGTTCCATTTGATAGTGAAAACGATGATCAACTGAATTATCTAGCAAACTATAGCTTTAACGAAATCAATGCCATTTCCAAGCAAGGTACGGCTATGGCCCATGCGGATGGGGGGGTTCCGATCATCCAACTCGAATTAGAGCGGTTGGATGCCTATCATTTAGGGTACCTTATTTATTTTTTCATGAAAGCATGTGCGATGAGCGCTTACCTTTTACAAGTTAATCCTTTTGATCAACCAGGTGTTGAAGCCTATAAAAAGAAAATGCTTCAATTGTTACAAGAATAGAATGTAAAAAAACAAGTAGGATGGGGATGTAAATGACCACGATAAAGGCGATAGAATATCACTTTCCAACAAATCAAATTATGAATGATCCAAACAATAAACTAACTAAAAAAATAGGGATTTCATCTAGATACATCGCAGAGAAAGATGAAACTGCCTCAGACTTGGCAATAAAAGCCGCTGAAAAATTGTTTGATAAGGGAATTTTTAAAAAGAGTGAAATTGATTTTTTGCTATTTTGTACGCAAGCCCCAGACTATATTTTACCTACATCGGCATGCATCATTCAGGAAAAATTAAAACTCCCAACTAGTTGTGGTGCACTCGATTTTAATTTAGGCTGTTCTGGTTTTATTTATGGGCTCTCGCTTGCTAAAGGGTTAATTGAAAGCGGGCAAGCAAAGAATGTATTGCTTTTAACAGCAGATACTTACAGTAAATTTATCCATGAACATGATTTCAGCACATCTGTATTATTTGGTGATGGAGCGGCGGCAACTTTAATTACTGAATCTTCGGAGAGTAATAATCTTGGTCCATTTGTATTTGGAACAGATGGTAGTGGTGCAGAAGAGTTAATCGTTTATGCAGGTGGATCTAGAGAGCCCATGGATACTGAATCTTTACTGGAATTTGAAGATGAAAAAGGTAATATTAGAACGCGAAGTAATCTATATATGAATGGATCAGAAGTATTTAATTTTGCTATGCGAGAAGTACCGAAAGCGATTGCTGATTTGGTTAGTAAAGAAAATACAACATTAGATGATTATGATTACTTTATTTTTCACCAAGCGAACAAATATATGTTAGATGCTTTGAGAAGAAGGATAGAAATTGATAAGGATAAATTTTCGATTCAATTGAATGATTGTGGGAATACGGTATCTTCTACAATCCCAATCGCTCTAAAAAGAGAAATCGAACAAGGACATATAAAAAGCGGGGACAAAATTTTATTAGTCGGATTCGGAGTAGGGTTATCTTGGGGCGCTTGCTCAGTAAGAATAAGTTTCTAACAGTATATTTTAAATGCGGGAGGTCTATGAGGTGAATTTAAATCAATTTATAGCTTTATGTGAAGATATTTTAGAATTAGAAGAAGGTACGCTGACAATGGATACGGTTTTAGATGAAATAGAAGAATGGGACTCATTAACAAGGATGGACTTAGTTTCATATTGTGATGAGAAATTTAACACTACACTTCCTGTAGAAATATTTCGAGATACTGAAATATTTCAAGATGTAGTAGATAAAGTGAAGCACTTTTTACAGGTGACAGTCCATGAATAAAGAAGAGTTGCTAGTATTAGTTGGTGATGGAGAATTTGCCGAAATCGCATATGAATATTTTACTTATGACTCTCCATATCGTGTCGTAGCATTTGCGGCTGAAAAAGAGTATCTAGTGAAGGAAACACTGTATGGTTTACCTGTTATACCTTTTGAGGAAATCGAACAAAGGTATCCATCCGATCAATATAAAGTTTTTGTTGCTATTAATAGTACAAAATTAAATAGACCTAGGACTAGATTATATAATGAAGTAAAAAATAAAGAGTATGAGGTTGTTTCATATATTAGCTCAAAAGCATTTGTATGGCGAAATGTAAAGATTGGAGAAAATACGTTTATTTTCGAAAACAATGTCTTACAGCATCATGTTGAAGTAGGGAATAATGTCATTATGTGGAGCGGTAATCATATTGGGCATCGTTCAGTTATTAAAGACAATAGTTTTATAACTTCCCATGTTGTGATAGGGGGGCGATGTGAAGTAGGAGAGAGTAGCTTTCTAGGTATAAACAGTACTATAAATGACATGATTAAAATAGGAAAAGATTGTTTCATTTCTTCTGGAGCAGTAGTAAATAAAAATACAAAAGAAGGATATATTTACTCGGGAAATCCCGCAAAATCTATGGCTATAACGAGTTATAGATATTATGAAATAGAAGTGGACAGGATTATATCTTGGAAGAAATGATTATATGTATTCAAAGCTCGAATTTAATCTAAACCTAATCTAGTATTTCACCATCTTGAGAACAAAGTTATTTATGTCACTAGAATTATGAATAGAATATCCAAAGTTTGTTTGATACTTTGGACATTTATAGTGAAAAGTCTGTTGAAGTAATAGCTTTATTGTTAACTTCATATAGTAATCAATAGAATTAGAAGCATATTATCTAGTAAATTACTCTTCCCGTAAGTTTGGGCGACTTTCGTAAATAATGTTGATTGTAGTTGCGGCAGTTGACTCCGTGGGGATTAAGTGACTAATGAACAAATGCTAGATACGTCATGACCTAAGGCAACCTATTTGTAACCATTATAGAATTGACCTCAGCTAGAACGGAAAATAACCCAATATTATGGAGATGAAACTATTAAATGTATCTCAAGGGGGCACAACTATTGGAAGAATCAATCAGTTTACAAGAAATGGCGAAAATAATAAGGAAAAGATTATTACTAATTATTATCCTAATGGTTATCAGTGTTGGAATTTCCGTATGTATTAGTTTTTTTGTATTAACTCCGATCTATAAGGCTCAAACACAAATATTAGTAAATCAAAAAAGTATATCTGAGGAAGCATATATATGGCAAACAACAGAGGCTGATTTACGATTAATTAATACGTATAATGTTATTATTACAAGTCCGGTCATTTTAACTCCCGTTATAGAACAACTTGGGTTAAATATTA
Source organism: Solibacillus sp. FSL R7-0668 (assembly GCF_038006205.1). Lineage (NCBI taxonomy): Bacteria > Bacillati > Bacillota > Bacilli > Caryophanales > Caryophanaceae > Solibacillus > Solibacillus sp. FSL R7-0668. The sequence continues at coordinate 1,132,079 of NZ_JBBOUU010000001.1, forward strand.
CTCCGGATCAATTAATGAAAAAAATCTCAGTTTCAAATGAACTTGAATCGAAAGTTGTAAATATCAGCGTGTTGGATCCCGATCCATCCAAGGCTGTGGACATTTCAAATACAGTGGCAGAAGTGTTTGAAAAGCGAATTCCGAATCTCATGAGTGTTGATAATATTTCGATTTTATCAGCCGCGAAAATAAGTGATGATCCAAGTCCGGTAAAACCGAATAAAATATTGAATGTCGGGATTGCGGTATTTATTGGTCTCGGGTTAGGTGTGGGGTTAGCAATTCTACTGGAACTTTTAGATACAACGGTCAATAGCGAGAGAGATATTGAAGAAATGAAAGGTTTACCCGTCATCGGCGTAGTGGGCTTTATAGCCGATGAAAAGGAAAAAAAAACTTCCTTTATTTCACGTAGAGCGAGGAGGAACATAAATGTTTAAGTTGAATCATAGAAGAAAGAAAAAAAAGCTAAAACTCTCAAAACTATCCCGAAAACTTGTTACGATTTCTGATACGAAATCGATTATTGCAGAACAATTTCGCACAATCCGTACAAACATCACATTTTCAATGCCTGACCAAGAATTGAAAACGATTTTAGTTACCTCGTCTACACCAGGAGAAGGGAAATCTACGAATGCAGCAAATCTTGGGGTCGTATTCGCGCAAGAAGGTAAAAGAGTCCTAATTATAGATGGAGATTTGAGGAAACCGACTTTGCATTATACATTTAATACTTTCAATAAAGTGGGGCTATCCAACGTGATTGCAAAAAAGGCGGCTTTCTATGAAGCGATTCAAGAGACCTTTATAGTTGGACTGAATGTATTAACGAGTGGTCCCGTTCCACCAAATCCATCTGAATTGCTTGCTTCAAAAGCGATGGATGTATTGCTCTTTGATGTGAGAAAAGATTATGACGTCATTATTATTGATGCACCACCATTGTTATCTGTTTCAGATTCCCAAATATTAGCGAATAAATGCGATGGCACGATTTTAATTGCAAATACAGGTGTTGTCGAAAAAAGTGCTGTCCAAAAAGCACATGCCATTTTGTCTAACTCTCAATCAATCATTATAGGGGTAGTTTTAAATAATTATGTAACACCAAAACATCAGCATTATTATTATGAATATAGTTTTGGTGAATAATTTTCTGAAGAGTTTCAATTTTCGGATTCTAAACGATAATCATACCGCATACAATGACGTACAGGCAATAAAAATTGTCTAAAAAGCAGTACTAGATGAGGAGGAAATAGCTGTGGATTCATTAAAAGTATCATCACGTTCAAATCCTAACTCTGTTGCAGGTGCACTCGTTGCGGTAATACGAGAGCAAGGGTTTGCAGAAATGCAGGCAGTTGGGGCAGGTGCATTAAATCAAGCGATTAAGGCTGTAGCCATTGCAAGAGGATTTGTCGCACCAAGTGGAACGGATTTAATTTGCGCACCAGCCTTCGCGGACATTACCATTGCAGGGGAAGATCGTACAGCGTTAAAATTACTCGTTGAAAAAAGAAATCGTTAATAATAAATTTAAAACACTTGCACAGGGATGAATAATCCACTATGCAAGTGTTTTTTGTTGTACTTAAACGTTTTGGAACAAACTAATCCGAATTTCGTTGTAATAATTAACTACATTTAAGATAGAAGCCATGGATTCGAAAAGATCTTGTTTATGCAAGTGCAACAATTAAGCCGAGTCCAAATGCGATTATAAGAAGGTATCAATAATCAAAAATGTACTCAAACCAATTTGTGTACAAAACTTTCCGTCAAAGGTCTGATTTTTTGACTCAATATGACATTTGCAATAGAAGGAACGTACACTTCATGTTAAACTAATGAAGGAAAATTAACTGAATTCATTTGCAGATTAAAGGATATCGGTTAAGCCTCTGGTAACCATTACGCAGAGGTGTAATGGCATATACATAGCTGTAGCATTATCCAGCTACCTAATAAAGTAATTTTAATTACTTTATTTACTTATACAATTAGAAATCTTAAGGAGATGTTGATATGTTACATCAGCTTTCATGGAAAGTCGGTGGGCAACAAGGTGAAGGGATTGAGAGTACAGGTGAAATTTTCTCAATGGCAATGAATCGTTTAGGGTATTTCCTATACGGTTACCGTCATTTCTCTTCTCGTATTAAAGGTGGCCATACGAATAATAAAATTACGGTTCGTCCAACGGAAGTACGTTCAATTGCGGACGATTTAGATATTTTAGTGGCGTTCGATCAAGAAACAATCGACGTGAACTATAAGGAATTAACAGCATCTAGTATTATTTTAGCAGATGCAAAATTTAATCCAACAAACCCAGAAGACTGTGTAGCACCTCTATATGCAGTGCCATTTACAGAAATCGCAGCAGAGCTTGGAACGTCACTCATGAAAAACATGGTGGCAATTGGTGCTACAGCAGCTCTTTTAAATTTAAGCGAAGAAGTGTTCCAAAGCGTAGTAGACGAAATCTTCGGTCGTAAAGGTGAAGAAGTCGTAGCGAAAAACATTGAGGCCATTACGCGCGGTCGTGAAGCCATTTCTGAACAAATTGGCGAGCGTGTAGGTAGCTGGGAGTTAGTACCGGCAGATGGTAAGCGTCGTATGTTTATGATTGGGAACGACGCAGCGGCATTAGGTGCGCTTGCGGCGGGATCACGCTTCATGGCAGCTTACCCAATTACACCTGCTTCTGAAATTATGGAATACATGATTAAAAAGTTACCATTAGTTGGTGGAGCGGTGATTCAAACAGAAGATGAAATCGCAGCCGCTACAATGGCAATTGGGGCAAACTATGGTGGTGTTCGTGCATTCACTGCATCAGCAGGTCCTGGTCTATCATTGATGATGGAAGCAATCGGTCTTTCAGGTATGACCGAGCAGCCGCTTGTTATTTTTGATACACAGCGTGGTGGCCCATCAACAGGTTTACCAACAAAGCAAGAGCAATCAGATTTAATGGCGATGCTTTACGGTACACATGGTGAAATTCCGAAAGTTGTCATTGCTCCTTCTACGATGGAAGAAGCTTTCTATGACACAATTCAAGCATTTAACATTGCCGAAGAATTACAATTACCAGTTATCGTCATGACGGATTTACAATTAGCATTAGGGAAACAAACGGTAGAGCCATTTGATTATAGCAAAATTGAAATCCGTCGCGGTAAAATCGTCGAGGCGGTTGAAGATGAAGAAACAAAAGATTACTTCAAACGTTATGAAAACACAGAAGACGGCGTTTCACCTCGTGTATTACCAGGCTTAAAGGGCGGTATTCACCACGTAACAGGTGTAGAGCATGATGAAACAGGGAAGCCATCCGAAGCAACGGGCAACCGCCGTACACAAATGGATAAACGTATGCGTAAATTAAATCATGTACGCTTCCATAATCCAGTGTACGTAAACGCGCCACATGAAGAAGCAGATGTATTATTAGTAGGCTTCAACTCAACGCGCGGTGCTTTAGAAGAAGTACAAGAAATGTTAAATAACGAAGGCGTAAAAGTAAACCATGCCCATATCAAATTAGTGCACCCATTCCCAGCCGAAGAAATGACGGCATTAATGGATCGTGCGAAAAAAGTCATCGTAGTAGAAAATAATGCTACAGGACAATTAGCGAACATTATGAAAATGAATATCGGTGGTCATGCAAAGACAAAATCGATTTTAAAATACGATGGGACACCGTTCTTGCCACGTGAATTAACAAACTTAGTGAAGGAGGAAATGTAATCATGGCAACATTTAAAGATTTCCGAAATTCAGTAAAACCGAACTGGTGCCCTGGCTGTGGTGACTTCTCTGTGCAAGCAGCAATTCAACGTGCAGCAGCAAATGTCGGATACGAGCCAAACGAATTAGCTGTTATTTCTGGTATTGGCTGTTCAGGTCGTATTTCAGGCTATATTAACTCATACGGTTTCCATGGTATTCATGGACGAGCATTACCAATCGCACAGGGCTTAAAAATGGCCAACAAAGATTTAAAAGTTATCGCTTCTGGTGGTGACGGTGATGGCTTTGCAATCGGTATGGGACACACAATCCATGCAATTCGCCGAAACATCGATATTACGTACGTAGTCATGGATAACCAAATTTACGGTTTAACGAAAGGGCAAACATCTCCACGCTCAGCAGCAGGTTTCATTACGAAATCAACGCCAGGTGGGGCAATTGAGCCATCGTTAAAACCTTTAGAAGTCGCCCTTACAAGTGGTGCAACATTTGTAGCGCAAGGATTCTCAACGGATATTAAAGAATTAACAGCATTAATTGAAGCAGGCTTAAATCATAAAGGCTTCTCATTCATCAACGTGTTCTCTCCATGTGTCACATACAACAAAGTGAACACATACGAATGGTTCAAGGAGCATTTAACGAAATTAGCCGATATCGAAGGCTATGACAATTCAAATCGCGAGCAAGCGATGCAAACGGTTATGAAGCATGAAGGGTTAGTAACAGGGATTATTTATCAAGATACGGAAACAAAATCGTATCAGGAAAAAATCCGCGGCTATTCAGAATTGCCATTAACAGATATTGATATTAGCTTATCAGAAGCACAATTCGATAATTTAGTGAAAGAATTTATGTAAATACAAGGGACAGCATGAGTGAGAAACGCTTTTGCTGTCTTTTTTCGTTTTATCACGCTAAGTAGGGGGGCATGCAGTTTTGTTGGAGAAGGATATGGGGATTTTTGGGTATTCGCACGTAAATAGGCTAAAAACGCACGCATTTCTCGAAAATCGCACGTAAAAAATTCTGAGCATTGCCACGAAAAGAGCCATGCAATCGCCTATCTATAGACGATCGTAAAAATCCACCCATTTTTTCAGAGATAAGCCTTTTTTATTAATAGTAGAAAATTTAGTAAGTAAACTTGTATAACAAAAAAACACCTTTTGTGGAAATCTAGTATTGGCTACTACGAATTCCACATGAAGGTGTTTTACTTTTCAATTATTAAAAGAAGAAAAAGCCGATACTAATAATGATGCCTGAGTATACGAGAACGAGTACACAGAAGCCCATAATATCTTTCGCACGTAACCCAGCAACGGCTAATGCAGGTAATGCCCAGAAAGGCTGGATCATATTAGTCCAAGCGTCTCCCCATGCAATCGCCATCGCAGTCTTTGCAAAGTCTGCATTTAATGAAGCTGCTGCATCTAACATAATAGGTGCTTGTACAGACCATTGGCCACCACCTGATGGTACGAAGAAGTTAACAAGACCTGCTGCAAAGAATGTGAATAAATAGAATGTACTTTCATTTGAGATGGATACAAACCAGCCAGACATAACTGCTGCTAAGCCTGAAGCTGTCATCATTCCCATAATTCCCGCGTAGAATGGGAATTGGAATACGATACCACCCGTTGTTTTAATTGCATCTTGAACGGCTGCTAAGAAACGCTGTGGTGTACCGTGTAAAATGATCCCTAAAATGACGAACATCGTATTGACAATATTCAAATCTAAAACAAAGCCATTTGTCATAAAGTGATAGCCTAAATAAGTTAAACCCATTAATCCGATAAATCCTGTAATCAAATAGCTACGCTCCGTAATGGACGCAAATGTTTTTTCTGCTGGTGGAAAAGCTTCCTTTTCATCTTTTAATAAAGCTGGATCTATTTCTACGATTTCATCTTCCCTTGGCATTAAGAAACGGTTGAAAATCGGTAATGTTATAAGAATGACAATGACGATAAATAAGTTATATGTTGAGAAAATTGTTTGAGATGTAGGTACAACGCCCATTAACGATTGGAATGGATGATTTTCCGTTGCAATTGATAATGGAATGGACCCCGCTAAACCACCGTGCCATATCACCATCCCAGAGTAGGCACTCGCAATTAATAAACGATAATCTACTTTTTTCACATGACGTGCAATTTCTTTTGCAAAGATTGCTCCGATTACTAAACCGAAGCCCCAGTTAACCCAACAAGCAATTAATGATACGAATGTTACGATAATAATCGCCATGCTCGGTGTTTTAATTGTAGAAGCTAATTTTGATAACCCCTTTTTAAATAACGGACTATGTGCTAGTACGTGTCCAGCAGCTAATACAACAACCATTTGCATCGTAAAGCCTAATAACCCCCAAAAACCGTTCCCCCAATGAAGCGTCATGTCTAAAGGTGAAGAATCTGTAAATGTGACTCCTAATAACATGACTAGAAAAGTTAAAATTGCTACAAATATGTATGGGTCTGGAAGGAATTTTTCCATTAGTGCATTTGTAAAACGTGTAATATACCTCATATAAATTGCCCCCTTTGTTATCTCTCTAAATTTAATCTACTAGAAAAAATACTATATTTAAACAAAAATTTTATGCATTTTCGAGAAGAAATGGATTTTTATATTTTGGTGAATTTATAAATATGTCTAAAATTTGTATGGAAGCATTCAAAGAAACTCAATCGTATCAACATGTTTTCACAATATAGTAAGAGGAATAGAAAAGGATTTATTTATACTTATAGAGAATAAATAAGAGCGTCCTATAACAAAATGGAATAGAAGGTGTTTACGTGGAATTACGAGATTTACGAAATTTTATTGCCGTCGTGCAATCCAGTAGCTATACAAAGGCGGCACATCAGTCATTTGTATCACAACCCTCTCTTAGTAAAAGTATAAAAAAATTAGAAGAAGAACTAAATGTCAAATTATTAGAACGCTCTACTCGCTTTGTTCGATTGACCGATGCAGGTAGGATTGTATTTGATCAGGCTAAAAAGGCGGTGCTCGCATTGGATGAAATGCCTGTTTTACTAAATGATTTAAAGCAAATGCATACAGGAAGCATTTCGATTGGGATCCCTCCGCTTGTCAGTCTATTATTTTTCCCAGCAATTGCACGCAAATTTCATGAAAAGTATCCAAAAGTAAAATTAGACTTAACAGAACGTGGTGCAAAATTAATTTGGGAATTAGTTGATAATGGCGATGTGAATATTGGCTTTATTGTGCTGCCTACAAATGAGTCTTTATTTGATATTCAGCCATTTATAGAAGATGAATTCGTATTATTCGTCCATAAGGAGCATCCGCTTGCTAGTTGTGATGTTGTTTCGTTAGAACAATTAAAAGAAGAGCAATTTATTGTTTTTTCAGATGAGTACTCCCTTCATGATGTCGTCATTCAAGCATGTACAAAGGCAGGATTCATTCCGACAATTGCTTATAAAAGTTCTCAGGGCGATTTAATTGTTGAGCTTGTTGCTTCTCGTTTAGGTATTACACTATTACCGCGTTCTATATATGAAAAGCAGAAGCATGAAGATATTCGAATAATTGAGTTACAGGAGCAATTACTTTGGCGTTTAGGGATTATTACAAAAAAAGGCGCCTACCTATCTGTTGCTGCGAAGGAATTTCTCAGTTTTACGAATTAATTATTCTGTTATGGCATGAGTATTATTCAATATATGAATTTCCCTAATAAATCGCACCTTTGTACAATGTAGGAAATAAGTCAAGGGGAGGCGCATTGAGATGGAGAAAGTAGTCGCATCAGTTCAAGAGGCCATTCATGATATTGAAAACGGCGCAACAATTTTAGTAGGGGGATTTGGGCTTTGTGGAATTCCAGAAAACTTAATTACCGCGCTACATGAAAAAGGGGTAAACGAATTAACGGTTGTCAGCAATAACTGTGGTATAGATGATTTTGGGTTAGGTGTATTACTGCCAAATAAACAGATACAAAAAATGATTGCCTCTTACGTAGGGGAAAATAAATTATTTGAACAGCAATTTCTAAGTGGGGAGCTTGAAGTCGAGTTAACGCCACAAGGAACCTTAGCAGAGCGTATTCGTGCTGGTGGTGCGGGCATTCCGGGATTCTATACAGCAACTGGTGTAGGAACGGACATTGCACAGGGTAAAGAAGAAAAAGAATTTAACGGGAAGTCTTATATTTTAGAACGTGCGATTACAGGTGATTTTGCCTTTGTTAAAGCATGGAAGGCCGATCGTTCAGGCAATCTCGTATTTCGCAAAACATCACGCAACTTCAATCCACTCGTTGCAACAGCTGGTAAAGTGACGATTGTCGAAGTAGAGGAACTGGTTGAAACAGGGGAGCTTGATCCAGATGAAATTCATGTACCTGGCGTTTATGTACAGCGAATTGTTCACGGATTAACACATGAAAAACGCATCGAATGTCGTACAGTAAGGGAGGAAGCATAATGAATAAACGATTAGCAATTATTCGCCGCGCTGTAAAGGAAATTGAGGATGGGATGTATGTTAATTTAGGGATTGGCATGCCTACATTAATTGCCAATGAAATTCCGGAAGCCTATGATGTGATGCTTCAATCTGAAAATGGCATGCTCGGCATTGGATCCTATCCAACTGCAAATGAAGTGGATGCGGACCTTATTAATGCTGGAAAGGAAACGGTAACTGCTAAGGCGGGGGCATCCTTTTTCGATAGCGCGGAAAGCTTTGCGATGATTCGCGGTGGGCATATTGATGTTGCGATTTTAGGTGGCATGGAAGTGTCAGAAACCGGCGACCTAGCAAACTGGATGATTCCGGGGAAGGTTGTAAAAGGAATGGGCGGTGCGATGGACTTAGTTGCGGGTGCAAAAAAGGTAATCATCGTAATGGAGCATACAAATAAATATGGTGAATCGAAAGTAAAACCGGCTTGTACCTTACCGTTGACGGGCAAAGCGGTGGTCAATCGTCTCATTACAGATTTAGCTGTATTTGATTTTAAAGATGGACGTATGCAGCTTGTAGAATTACAAGAAGGTGTAACACTCGAAGAAGTACAAGCGAAAACCGAGGCTCAATTTGAAATAGCACTTTAAGCGTATTAAGACCAAAACGAGCGAACTAAAAATTATAAGGCTACATAAAATGCACCTCTGAAATGGGTATGTAAAATCCTATACATACTCGATTTGGAGGTGTGTTTTTATGGTGAAAACATAGTAATGCAAGTACATATAACTCCATGTTTATTGGTAATATGCTTTTTTACATCATTTTACAAGGAATTAACAATTCTACGGAAGCAATTTAATAAAAGATGCGTACAATTAATTTAAAATGACAGTGGAAGAGGTTTTGTGACGTGCGCTTTCTACAGGCGATAAAGGTAAAAGATCGACTAGCCGTTTTAATGATTATTTGTATTTTATCAAACATCATTTTAACCGTTTTTAGCTTAGATTATTTACGCAAAATGGAACATGAAACGTCGAAAATGTATCATGAAAAATTACAAGCGACGCAAGTATTACAGGAGACCATGCTTCAAATCGAAACAAACAATGCTATTTCAGATGAGGTCCAGCAGCAACTAAAGACTATTGCGTTTGATGGTAAAATGGAGCATTATATCAAGCAAGTAATGGCGAACCCATCTCCGAGCCTTCTTGTAGAAATCAATACATACATATTAGAGCGTGCGCAAAAACAGCTCGAAAATCACGAGTTAGATATTGCATTTGGTTATCGGTTAATTGTCAGCATTTCTGTTATTTTAATGGGACTCATTTTATTTTTCGGCATTCAAGCAATTCGTTCAATCAACAAACCAACGCGTGAATTAAAACAGTTGTTTAAATTAGCCCAGCAGGGGGATTTAACAAAATTTGCAACCTATAGCGCGCGCGATGAGTTAGGAGAAACAACGAAGTACTATAATTTAATGATTTCAGATATGAAGGAGTTATTGAAAACGGTTCGTCACGGGGCAGGGGAAGCGACCATAGCGAATCAAGATTTAGCCTATAATTTCGAGCAAATTACAAAGGGCGCGGTGCATATTGCTTCGAATGCAGATGTCATGACAAGCTCATTGCATTATGCAACTGTACAGCTTGGAGAAAATACTGCATCCATTCAGCAGGTCGCAGCGGGTGTTGAAGAAATTTCACAGCGAATGCATGCAATTGAGCATGTCGTACAAACAACGGTTCACAAAGCGTCTAATGGTGAAATTCTTGTTGAGCAAAACCTTGTGCAAATGCAATCAATTGAGCAGGCAATGGAGCAATCGAATAACAAGCTACAACAATTAAAGGGACAATCTCATGAAATTTCACAGGCTGTTCATATGATTCATGAAATTGCCGATCAAACGAATTTACTGGCACTGAATGCCTCTATTGAAGCAGCGCGTGCGGGAGAGCATGGGAAAGGCTTTGCGGTAGTAGCTCAGGAAGTAAGTAAGCTAGCAGAGCAATCCAAGCGCTTCACCAATTCCATTGCGACGATTGTAAAGGATATACAGCAAGGCACATTGGAGGCCTCACATAGTATGGAGCAGGCAATGAATCGTGTCGTGACAGGAGCAAAAAGTACAGAGCAAAGTGCTTATACATTTAGAGAAATTACCGATGAGGTTCATCAAATTGGGCCACAAATTGAGCAGATGACGCATGTAGTGAACGAAATCGTCAACCATACACATGAGGTCTCGAATAGTGCAGTGGAGCTGAGCAATCGCTCTGAGGAAAATTTAGCTTCCATGCAAAAAATTCAGCAGCAAGTGGATCTACAAAAGCAATCAACAAGTGAAATATCCGATGAAATCCGTAGTATCGCCAAAAATATGCGTTCCCTAACACAGGCAGTGGACCGATTTCAAGTATAAATACCAAGAGCTTCTGGCGACAACTTGGCGTCAGAAGTTTTTGGTATTTAGCAAAGTAAAGGATCAACTCTGTTAGATAAAAAACCAAATTATGTTAAATAAATTGCAAGGAACTGTAAATAGTTTAATATAAAATAGATAGTTAATAAATAAATTATGAATATTTTCAAAAAAGTAGTGAAAATCATTAGATTAATTGGTATTATATAATCAATAAGTCATATTACTAGGCGATATGTAAAAAAGTGTCATAAGGGGATGTACCTAGAAGAAAATGTAAAGGTCGAAATAGTTATTGAATTGACACTTTTCTTAAAATATTGACTATAGTAGAATGGTTTTAATTGATTTATAAATGCGTTAGTGAAAAAGGTTTTAAAACCAAATAGACGAATAGTACAATGCGCATATATAAGTGTAATTTTTAAGGGGAAACGCTTTGTCGTTTACTCATTTAGGGAAAGGGTTAGTTGATTCATACGTTTGAAAATCATTGCTCGTACAATCTACGTAGCATAGCACTTCACTTAATTAGGGGGATGAATTTTATGAACAATCAAATTCAATTAATGGTTCCAGAGTGGTTTGTATTAGATGAACTACATATTATCGATACAGTGGTTGGTGAAGCGTCATCAGAAATCGGGCTTGTGATTGCAGGTGAAAACTTTGATTCTATGAAGCAATGTTGTCCTACAGTGCGCTTATATATGATTCGCTTAGTTGGAGAACAATATGAATTAATGAAAGAGCTTGATGCTTTTCAATTTCAATCAGCAGAAGATGCCAAAGAATTTTGTGATAAATTGCCACAGCTAAATGCGATTGATTTAATTATGTTAATGAATAAACAAGAGCCAATGTTTGCTCAATAAATGATTTGCCGTACTCCAAGAGGGTGCGGTTTTTTTGTTCAATTTAACTGCGATGACTATGATGTGCTTTCTTTGTAGGCATTGCATTATAATGGATGAGGAGCATTGAAGAAATTTAGTAAAGGAAGTGATTTTAATGGCTAGAGGTGTATATATTCACATTCCTTTTTGTCATCAAATTTGCAATTATTGCGATTTTAATAAGGTGTTTTTTAAAAACCAACCCGTTGATGAATATATTGAAGCGCTCGGTCACGAAATGGAGCTGATCGTACAGCAAATGCCAGAAGCATTCGCCAATATTGAAACTATTTTTTTAGGTGGCGGTACTCCGACTGCTTTATCAGCGCAGCAAATTGAAAGATTATTAGCGCTTATTGCGAAACATATTCCGATGTCAAACGTAAAAGAATTTAGTAGTGAAGCAAATCCAGATGAATTGACGATTGATAAATTACAGGCGCTATATAATGGTGGCGTCAATCGATTAAGCATGGGCGTACAATCCTTTGATCAAGCGTTACTAACGAAAATAGGTCGTACCCATTCAAATGAACATGTTTATCAAACGATTCAAAATGCTAAAGATGTAGGCTTTACGAATATAAGCATCGATTTAATGTACGGCTTGCCTGGACAAACGATGGCGCAGTGGCAGGATACGCTTGAAAAGGCGCTTGCTCTGAAGTTACCGCATTATTCTGCATATTCATTAATCGTTGAGCCGAAAACGATTTTTTATATCCAATATGCGAAAGGTAAGCTGAACTTACCGACCGAGGACTTAGAAGCCGAAATGTATGGTGTACTGATGGACACGATGGAAGCACATGGCATACACCAATATGAAATAAGCAATTTTGCGCATGATGGTTTTGGATCAACACATAATACAATCTATTGGGACAATGATGAATATGCAGGATTTGGCGCGGGTGCACATGGTTATTTACAAGGCATGCGCTATTCAAATGTTGCGCCAATTAAAAAGTATATCGAGCTAGTGATGGCTGGCAATCGCCCTTTATTGCATGAGCATAATGTTACTAAGGAAGAAAAGCTCGAGGAGCAAATGTTTTTAGGATTGCGTAAAGCAGCAGGTGTAACCCATCAAGAATTTGAACAAAAATTTGGTCAGTCAATGGCTTCATTATATGAAGAAAAGCTTGTCAAATTACAGCAGGAAGGTTTACTTGAAGCAGATGAAGAGGGCATACGTTTAACTCGCAAAGGACGCTTCATTGGCAATGAAGTTTTTCAACGCTTTTTAATAGAAGATGTCGATTGAAAAAGATTTAAAAAAAGTTGTGCGAATTCGTTGACATCAATTTAGGGATTTGTTAATTTATATAATATATTAGCACTCCACTTGAACGAGTGCTAACAGGGGTGAAAATGATGTTAACAAATCGGCAGTTACAAATATTACAAGTGATTGTAGATGATTTTGTGATGTCTGCTCAGCCTGTTGGTTCGCGTCAATTATCTAAAAAGGATGGCATTACGTATAGTGCTGCTACCATTCGAAATGAGATGGCAGATTTAGAGGAATTAGGCTTTTTAGAAAAAACGCATACTTCTTCAGGACGAGTTCCATCAGAAAAGGGCTATCGTTATTACGTAGACCACTTATTACAACCCCAGATTATTACCTCTGGGGAAGTTGAACAAATCCACTCACTATTTGAAAAGCAAATGCTTGAAGCCGAGCAACTTATTAAAGAATCGGCCAATATATTATCAGAATTAACGACGTATACAACGATACTGCTTGGTCCAGACGTAGCAAAGCATCGTGTAAAGAAATTCCAAATTGTTCCGTTATCCGATCAAATGGCAGTTGCGATTATTGTGACAGATAACGGACATGTAGAAAATCGTACTTTAACATTACCACCTGGCTTTAGCCCAGTTGACATTGAAAAGACAGTGAATATTTTAAACGAACGCTTAGTAGGAGTTCCATTATTCGAACTACCAATAAAGCTTCAAACAGAGGCATTGTCTGTACTAAAGCAGCATGTAAACGCATCGGAATCCGTTGTGCGTTCATTGCTATCGATTTCATCGGGTCAATCGGAAAATAAGGTGTACTACGGTGGTAAAACCAATATGCTAAATCAGCCTGAATTCCATGATTTGAACAAAATGCGCATGTTGATGGATTTAATGGATAAGGAAAGTCAGGTGCAATCTTTATTCAATGCACAAGACTACCGCATTAATAATAATCTAGGCATTCAAATTCGCATAGGCTCAGAAAATAATCATATGGCAATGGAAAATTGTAGTGTCATTACCGCCTCATTTTTAGTGGGGCAAGAGCAGCAAGGAGCAATCGCCATTATTGGCCCAACGCGCATGGATTACCGCCGTGTTGTGACGCTACTTGATGTGATGCGTAACAGTTTATCACAAGCCTTTTTCGAACAGAAAAAATGATTGATCATCCGAGGAGGAAAAGAAGTGACAGAAACAACAAAGACAACAGAAGAATTACAACAAGAAGCAACCGAGGAAACAGTTGAGGCTACAGAAACAGAAGTAGTAGAGGAAATTGTTGTAGATGAAAAAGAATTAAAAATTGCGGAATTAGAAGCAAAAATAGCAGAAGAGGAGGCACGTTACCTACGTTTACGTGCTGACTACGATAACTTATCTCGTCGCAATCGTCTAGATCGTGAAGCTTCAGAAAAGTATCGTGCTCAAAGCCTTTTAACAGAGCTTTTACCAGTGTTAGATAACTTAGACCGTGCCTTACAAGTAGAAGTGACAAATGAAGAAGCAGTAGCCTTATTTAAAGGTGTAGAAATGGTATACCAACAATTACTCGCTGCTGCAGAAAAAGAAGGCTTAGAGTTAATTGCTGCGGAAGGCGAAAGCTTTGATCCGAACTTCCACCAAGCTGTCATGCAAGAACAAGATAGCGAAAAAGAAACGGGCATTATTTTACGCGAGCTCCAAAAAGGCTATAAGTTAAAAGACCGCGTTCTACGACCATCAATGGTTTCGGTGAATGAATAAAATTCTCTAAGAGAAAAAAGCACTTACTCCTGCGGTAAGCGCAACGAGTTGCCCTTATACTCGTCGCAAGAAAATTAACATAAACAAGTTCGAGTTAATTTTCTTGCCATGCTTAGAGCAAAGTATGGCAACCTTTGAAATGAAATCGTAACGAAATTAATCAGTGTTTTAATAATAGGAGGAAAAATAAATTATGAGCAAAATTATCGGTATTGACTTAGGAACAACAAACTCTTGTGTATCAGTATTAGAAGGCGGCGAGCCAAAAGTAATCCCAAACCCAGAAGGTAACCGTACAACACCATCTGTAGTAGCGTTCAAAAACGGTGAAAAACAAGTTGGTGAAGTGGCTAAACGTCAAGCCGTTACAAACCCAAACACAATTATTTCAATCAAATCTAAAATGGGTACTAATGAAAAAGTAGATGTAGATGGCACAGAGTACACGCCACAAGAAATTTCAGCAATGATTTTACAATATTTAAAAGGCTACGCTGAAGATTATTTAGGCGAAAAAGTATCGAAAGCGGTTATTACAGTACCAGCTTACTTCAACGATGCGCAACGTCAAGCAACAAAAGACGCTGGTAAAATCGCTGGTTTAGAAGTAGAGCGTATTATCAACGAACCAACAGCTGCAGCACTTGCATATGGTTTAGATCAACAAGATGTAGACCAAAAAATCCTAGTATTCGACTTAGGTGGCGGTACATTTGACGTATCGATTCTTGAGTTAGCTGATGGTGTATTTGAAGTATTAGCAACAGCTGGTGACAACAAGCTTGGTGGCGATCACTTCGACGATAAAATTATTGAATATTTAGTAGCTGAATTCAAAAAAGAAAACGCTGTTGATTTATCAAAAGACAAAATGGCAATGCAACGCTTAAAAGATGCAGCTGAAAAAGCGAAAAAAGACTTATCAGGTGTAACATCTGCACAAATTTCATTACCATTCATCACAGCGGGTGCTGAAGGTCCATTACACTTAGAAATCAACTTAACTCGTGCGAAATTCGATGAGTTAACACATGACTTAGTTGAACGTACAATCGTACCAACTCGCCAAGCATTATCAGATGCAGGTCTTTCTGCTTCAGAATTAGATAAAGTTATCTTAGTTGGTGGTTCTACTCGTATTCCTGCGGTAGTAGAAGCAATCAAAAAAGCAACTGGTCACGAGCCACACAAAGGCGTAAACCCAGACGAAGTAGTAGCAATGGGTGCTGCTGTACAAGGTGGGGTTTTAGCTGGTGATGTACAAGGCGTATTATTATTAGACGTAACGCCATTATCATTAGGTATCGAAACAATGGGCGGTGTTATGACAAAATTAATCGACCGTAACACAACAATCCCAACTTCTAAATCACAAGTGTTCTCAACAGCTGCAGATAACCAACCAGCAGTAGACATTCACGTATTACAAGGCGAACGTTCAATGGCAGCAGACAACAAAACATTAGGTCGCTTCCAATTAGCGGATATTCCACCAGCACCACGTGGAGTTCCACAAATCGAAGTAACATTCGACATTGATGCGAACGGTATTGTATCGGTTAAAGCGAAAGACTTAGGTACGCAAAAAGAGCAAACAATTGTGATCCAATCTGATTCTGGTTTAACAGATGAAGAAATCGAACGCATGGTAAAAGATGCTGAAGCAAACGCGGATGCTGATGCAAAACGTAAAGAAGAGGCAGATCTTCGCAACGAAGCAGACCAATTAGTGTTCCAAGTGGATAAAACAATCACTGACTTAGGCGAGCAAATTACAGAAGACGAGAAAAAATCTGTAGAAGACGCACGTGATGAGTTAAAAACAGCTTTAGAAGCTGGTGAATTAGAAGGAATTAAAGCAGCAAAAGAAAAATTAGAAGGTGTATTACAACCATTAGTAATGAAGGTTTATGAGCAAGCGGCAGCAGCACAACAAGCAGCTGGAGCTGGAGCTGAAGCTGAAGGTGCACAAGATGCTGGTAAAAAAGACGATGATATCGTAGACGCTGACTTTGAAGAAGTAAAAGACGACAAATAAGAAGCATCACTAAAAAATACCATGGAAAAGCCAAAGACCGTTCGCGGCTTTGGCTTTTCCACATTAAATAGAAAGTGATGTAGCAAATGGTATACATCATTTTTTCAACATGTTAAAATAGACGTTATGTAAAAAGAGCGGAGAGTGAATTATGAGTAAGCGCGATTACTATGAGGTGCTGGGCATTGCAAAAGGTGCTAGCAAAGACGAAATTAAAAAAGCGTACCGTAAATTATCAAAACAATATCACCCTGATATTAACAAAGAAGAGGGTGCAGACGAAAAATTCAAAGAAATTGCAGAAGCATATGAAGTGTTATCAGATGACCAAAAGCGTGCACGCTACGACCAATTTGGCCATGAAGATCCAAACGCTGGTTTTGGTGGCGGCGGTGGTGGATTTGGTGGCTTCGAGGATATCTTCAGTTCATTCTTCGGAGGCGGACGTCGTCAAGATCCAAATGCACCACGCAAAGGTGATGACCTACAATTCCGCATGAACATAACATTTGAAGAAGCGGTATTCGGAAAAGAAACTGAAATCGAAATTCCGAAAGAAGAAACATGTGATACGTGTCACGGCTCAGGTGCAAAGCCTGGAACGCAACCACAAGCATGTTCTCAATGTAATGGCGCCGGTCAAATTAACCAAGCGGTGGATACGCCATTTGGTCGCATGATGAATAAACGCACATGTCCGAGCTGTCGTGGTGCAGGGAAAATTATCGTTGAAAAATGTACTTCTTGTCGTGGCGCAGGAAGTGTAACGAAGAAGAAAAAAATCAAAATTACAATTCCTGCAGGTGTGGATGATGGTCAACAGTTACGTGTTGGAGGTCAAGGGGAAGCCGGCTTTAACGGCGGTCCAGCTGGTGACTTATACATTATTTTCTCTGTTCGTAAGCATGAATATTTCGAACGTGACGGCGATGATATTTTATATGAGTTAAGCTTAACCTTCCCACAAGCTGCATTGGGTGATGAAATTGAAGTACCAACCATTCACGGCAAAGTGAAGCTGAAAATTCCAGCAGGTACTCAATCAGGTGCGCAATTCCGCTTGAAAGATAAAGGAGTTAAAAATGTCCATGGCTATGGTTTAGGTAACCAGTATGTAGTCGTGAAAGTCGTTATTCCGAAAAAGTTAACAGAAAAACAAAAGCAATTATTACGCGAATTTGCAGAAATTAGTGGTGATATTCCAGAAGAACAAGGAAGCTCACTTTTCGATAAAATTAAGAAAAAAATAAAAGGCGACTAAAAGGGGAGATTGCAAGTGAAATGGACAGAGCTTTCGATATTAACAACGCATGAAGCGGTTGATGCTGTGACGAACATTTTACATGAAGCCGGTGCAAGCGGTGTAGTTATTGAGGATTCAAAAGAATTAGATAAAGAAAGAATCGATAAATTTGGTGAGATTTACGCACTAAATCCAGAGGACTTCCCAAAAACAGGCGTCGTTGTAAAAGCGTATTTATCAGCGTCTAGCTTCTTAACGGAAACAATCGAAGAAGTGAAGCTTGCAATTGCTAACCTTGTGAATTTTGATATTAATATTGGTGAAAATGTACTGACACTGTGTGAAGTAGATGATGAAGATTGGTCAACAGCATGGAAGCAATATTACCATCCTGTAAAAATTTCTGAGCGTTTTACCATTGTGCCGACATGGGAGAATTACGAGCCTGTTTCAACTGATGAGCTAATTATCGAGCTTGATCCAGGGATGGCATTCGGTACAGGCACGCACCCAACAACTGTCATGTGTTTACAGGGACTTGAAAAAGTCGTAAAAGAGGGTGACACAGTCATCGATATTGGCACAGGTTCTGGTGTTCTTTCGATTGGTGCAGCGATGCTAGGGGCAAAAAGGGTACACGCATTGGACTTAGATGAAGTGGCCGTTACAGCAGCACGTGAAAATGTACAGCTAAACAAAACAGATGATGTTGTAGAAGTATTCCACGGAAATTTATTAGATACAGTAAAAGAGCCAGCAGATGTTGTGGTAGCAAATATTTTAGCAGAAATCATTATGTCCTTTACAGATGATGCCTTTTCAATTGTAAAACCAGGTGGCTTATATGTGACATCAGGAATTATTGGTGCAAAAAAAGATGAAGTAAAGGCAGCGTTAAAAGCTTCAGGCTTTGTCATTGAAGAAGTATTAATGATGGAAGACTGGGTAGCGATTATTGCTCGCCGACCATAATAACTAATAAAACAACAGCTGTGTAAAGCAGCTGTTGTTTTTGTATAAAGGAGAATGACGAACGTATGCAGCGATATTTTGTAGAGCAGCAGGGTGATGCACCAGATGAATTTACCATTGCAGGTGAAAATGCGCGCCATATAAGTAAAGTGATGCGGATGGCTGTCGGCGATGAGATTATTATTGTACAGGATAATATCGCCAATATTTGCGAAATTACAGCTATTGATCAAGACGTCACAGTGAAAAAAACTGGTCGAACAATTGCTTCGCCTGAAATGCCAGTGAAGGTTGATATTGCTTGTGGCTTACCAAAGGGGGATAAGCTTGAGCTAATTGCCCAAAAAGCAACGGAATTAGGCATGCATGCATTAATTCCATTTGCAGCCGAGCGCTCAATCGTAAAATGGGACGATAAAAAGGCAAAAAAAAATCAAGAGCGTTTACAGAAAATTGCTCAAGAGGCAGCCGAGCAATCCCATCGTACACATATACCTGAAATTGTTCAGCCAGTAAGCTTTAAGCAGCTCGTACAAACTTTCGATAACTATGACGCCGTATTTATTGCGGATGAAGAAGAGGCAAAATTAGCTGAGCGTACAAGCTTTAAGCAAAAATTACAGGCGCTCAATGCTACTCAAGCGTTGAAAATATTATGTATTTTTGGTCCTGAAGGTGGCATTTCACGTCAGGAATCTACTGCCATGCTTGCGGCAGGTGCACAAACTATGTCATTAGGACCGCGTATTTTACGTGCAGAAACCGCACCATTTTATGCATTAGCCGCAATTTCCTATGAGTTTGAATAAAAAAATTCCCGGCCTATTTTGAGTCGGGATTTTTTTATGGATTAGTTTACGTATCCATAATCATTTCAATGCTAATGTTTACCCTTGGAATGATAATAGGATTTGCACTTCCAATATAACAAAAAATAAAACTAATTACCTAAATGTTTTGGGTTTTTAAATAGTTAAATGTTTGGTATGGTAAAGAAGAATTAGTGCGAGGGAAGGGGGTTGTGAGATGAATCTTAGGAAAGTTAAAATGATCTTAATAGTCCTAATGACTTTACTTTTAAGCCTACATACATCAAAAACCTATGCTGATAAAAAAACCGAGAAAGAACGTTCGGTATGGATCTGGAATGCTAAGATACTTATAGATGAAAGCAAAGATCCACTAGCATTTCTGGAAAGCAAGCAAATTAATAAAGTATATTTACAGGTTGACGCTACTATTTCAAAAAGTGTTTATCAAACCTTTATTGAAACAGCTCATTCAAAGGGAATACAGGTTGCTGCATTAGATGGAGATGCACATTGGACGACTAAGAGTGGTACGCGTCCGCTGGATCAATTTTTGAGTTGGCTAGAGCAATATCAAAAAGAGTCAACAGAAGTACAGCAATTTATAGGCATTCACTTAGATATTGAGCCTTATACGACACCTCTTTGGGATGAAAATCGGATGAAGGCTATAGAAAATTTTCAACAATTAGTACTTCAAGCGAAAGAGAAAGCACAACAATTAAACATACCGTTAGAATTGGATATTGCCTTTTGGTATGACGAGGTTAATTATCAAACGAAATATGGGCGAGGCATTTTATCAAATTGGACGATTAATAATTCGGATAGCGTGACAATTATGGCCTATCGAGATTATTCGAATGGCATTATTAGAAGTGTCAAACATGAAATCGCCTACGCAAAACGTGTCGGAAAAAAAGTTGTTATAGGCGTTGAAACAATGAAATCAGCAGAAGGGGATCGTGTTAGTTTCTTTGAAGAAGGGGAAGAGTATTTAAATACGCACCTGAAAAATGTTCATAGTTATTATTCAAATCGACAAAGCTTTAATGGAATTGCCATTCATCATCTTGAAAGCTGGATGGAACTGAAGCCTTAAATGTCAATCATACAGTTAAACCAAATTTTTGTATTCAATCGATACGCTATAAAAAATATTTTCAAGAGTTGTTCAGAATTTGTTTAACGGACTAGTATAAATTATTGCTAGTGATTGATATTCGAAATCATAAGGAGAATAAATAAATGAAAAAAATAATAGCGGGAGTAATACTAATTGCGGCTGTTTTATCTCCTTGGTGGCTCTATTTTTTAAAAACAGAAACACCACTCGATGTGCTTGTATTGGATGTAAGTTCTACAAGTGATGAGTTAAAAGCGAGACAGGGAATTTATGAGGCATTAGCATTTAATAAAGTGGTAAATCTTGAGGGTGCTATATACGAGGCGGATCGAGATTATTTTGGTGTCAAAGTCGTTGATGCACGTAAAACGATTGAGACAAAAGAATTACCACTGCGTATCGATACAGTGGATATCATTTATTTAGCTGATTTAGAGGGGATTCATGAGCGCGATTTATCTTGGGGAGATGCCGCTTCGAATAAATTATTGTACAGTGGTCTTACTGGAGGTGCATGGCGTACGATTCAAAGTAGATTAGACCAAACTACGCCTAGCACACTCATTGTTGAATATAATAGTTTTACAGAGGCTACAGACGCGATTATTCAAGAACAGTTGGCTGCAGAGTTAGGTGTTGAACAAAGCGGTTATCGTGCCAAATATTTTGCTGATTTAAGCAAAGCCCCACTAACGACTCAAGAAAGCGGCAGTGGCTTAGTAATTCAACAAAAATCGACAGAAGAAACAGCTGTATTAAAGAGTGCGCAGCCTGTTCAATTTCAAGTAACGAAGCAGGGGAAGCAATCCCTTCCTTTTCAAGAGTTCGAAAATTTCACAGGCTGGTTTGATTTAGCTGTGGCAACAGATGCAGAAACATTAGCAATCTATGAGCCAGCTATATCAGCGCAAGATCAAGCTCAGCTACAAGCATTGAACTTACCAGCTGCTTTTGCCGTGATTACGACAAATACACGACAGCATCATACGAATTATTATTTTGCGGGTAAATTTTCGTATCAGTCGAAGCAAGCGTTGTCAATACCGAAGTTTTACGGCTATAAATGGTTACAGCAGCGGTTTGCTAAGGATGATGCATTTTATTGGAAAAATTACGAGCCGATGATGCAGCAAATCCTTAAGCATACATCACACCGTGAAGCAAAGGAGCTTGCGGCGGTATCATTAGAGCCGGAAATTTATGAGTCATTATCCTATAATGCACGAATTAACGATCAAAAATATGAAGTTCTGCAAAATGGTGTATGGCAAGAAATCACGATTAAAGGAGTCAATATCGGGATGGCCAAACCAGGGGCATTCCCAGGGGAAGCAGCGATTACGAAAAGTGATTATGCAGATTGGTTCAAGGCAATTGGTGAAATGGGCTCCAATGCAATTCGGGTGTATACCGTGCATCCGCCTGCTTTTTATGAGGCATTGCTTGAATATAATACAGCGCATGAACAGCCCCTATATTTATTTCACGGTGTTTGGTTAGATGAGGAGCCAGTGGAAGCAGCATTAGATGTCTACGGGGAGCCTACAGAAAACTTCCAGCAGGAAATACGACATATTGTTGATATTATTCATGGCGATGCGGTAATTGAGCCTCGACCTGGACATGCTTCAGGAACATATAAAGCGGACGTCTCGCCCTATATTATCGGCTGGATGATTGGTATTGAGTGGTACCCAGTGGCAGTAGAAAATGTCAATAAAACCTATAAAAATCAAGCGCAATTTGATGGGACCTATTTTTCTACAAAGGATGCACAGCCGTTTGAAATCTGGCTGGCACAACAAATGGAATATACAGCGAGCTACGAGGCACAAACGTATAACTGGATGCGGCCATTTAGCTTTACCAATTGGGTAACAACGGATTTATTAGAGCATCCCTATGAGCCAAGTGATCAGGAAGATTTAGTCTCGGTGAACCCGAATGTTATTTATGAAAAGGGTGCCTTAGAAAAAGTAGGGCAATTTGCGAGCTATCATGTGTATCCATACTATCCAGACTTTTTGAATTACACGCCTGAATATGTGAACTATACCGATCATCGCGGTCAAAAAAATAACTATGCGGCCTATTTAAAGGATTTACATGCAGCCCATCGAATGCCAATTTTGATTTCGGAATTTGGTATCCCTGCGTCCCGTGGCTTAACGCATCGCAATCCATTTGGCTGGAATCAAGGCTTTATTTCTGAACGTGAACAAGGAGAAATACTCGTTCGTTTGTATGAAGATATTATACATGAAGGCCTATTGGGAGGCTTAGTGTTTACTTGGCAGGATGAATGGTTTAAGCGGACGTGGAACACGATGGATTTAGATAATCCAGATGAGCGCCCATATTGGTCAAATGCTCAAACGAATGAGCAGCAATTTGGTGTGTTAAGCTTCGATACGTTAAAAATGAAGGTAGATGGGGATTCAACCGATTGGTACGGCATTACGCCATTTTATGAATCTGAAGAACTTTCGATGTATGTGGAGTCGGATGAGCGCTATTTATATATGAAGTTGGATGTTGAAAATACAAAGTTTAGTGACAATTATTACCCACTTATTTATATGAATACACTAGCAGCACAAGGTAATTCACGTTATCAAGGAATTCCATTATTAGCAGATTCCGAATTTGTCGTGACGATTAAGGGAGAACAAAACGCGCGGGTGGAAGTAGATGCTTATTATGATATCTTCCAAAAAATGTACGGCGACCAATTGCAATTAGTGCCATTCGAAGGAACGAAGCAAAAAAATAGCAATCAGTTTAATCCAATCGATTATGCGCTCAATAAATCATTAACAATTCCAATTAGTAATATCGTTTTACCATTTGAAAAATATGAAACAGGTATTTTACGACGAGGCAATGCCAATCCAAATAGTACAGAGTATGATTCATTAGCGGATTATGAAATCAACGAGCAGGAAGGCGTTATTGAAATACGAATACCTTGGTTATTACTAAATGTAACCGATCCGAGCCGATTGGAAGTACGATCCGATTTATATGCCAATGAACAGCTAGCAACAGAAATTATCGACGGGATTGAGTTCGGTGCTATACTCGTGAAGGATCAGCAAATCATGGCAACGATCCCAGAGGAAGCACAGCAGCTCCAAACTTATAGCTGGGAGGGGTGGCGAATGCCTGATTATAAGGAGCGCCTAAAAGAATCGTATTATTTATTGCAGGAAAAGTTTTTAGAAGATGAAGTAAGGGAATAATTAGGAGAGAATGAATATGAAAAAATTGCTGATAGCCCTTCTCGTCACTAGTGTTGTTTTTTCACCACGCCTTTATTGGCAATGGAAAGAAAGTACGCCATTAGATGTATTAGTTATCGATAAAACCGTCCCGAATGAGGAATACCGGGAGCATCAAGGCTTGCTTTGGTTTTTAACGAATGAAAAAATTGTTAAATCAGATGGGCAGCTTTATGATGGAAAGATAGATTATTATGGCTTTGATTCTTATATGCAGCAACCAATGGCAAATTATAAGCATTATGAAGCGATGGATGTCATTTATATTGCAGATACTTATGGGGTGTACTCAGATGATTTAGAGGATTTTAGTAATGGCGACCGCTCTGAAAAAATTTATGGTGGCATGACGCTGCCAGAGTGGCAGGAAATTATGAAATCCAAACAGCCGCACACAAAGTTAATTGCGGAATATAATTCATTTGCTACGCCAACAGAGGCAAATGTTCGGCAAGTAATGGAACAAGATTTAAATGTTCAGTGGTCAGGCTGGACGGGGCGTTATTTTGAAGATTTAACGAGCGCTGAAATACCTGCCTGGCTCATTCGCAATTATGAAGCCCAGTATGAAAAACAATGGACCTTTAAGCAGGGAGGTCTTGTATTTGTGAATACGTCGGATCAAGTAGTGATTATTGATGACAAGGAACTAGATGGGACGGTTTCATTTGAATTGACACTAGCAGGACAAGAGCACTTGCCGGGAGTCAAAAATTCGGAATATCCTTATTGGTTTGATATCGTGACACCGATGAATGCGGCGGTTGTCTATGCACAATATGAATTAGCCGTAGCCGATTATGCGCAACAAGTGTTAGCACAGCACGGGATTCCACTTACCTTTCCAGCGGTAACAGCAGACGAACGTTCAAATGTCTATTATCTTTCAGGCGATTTTGCTGATTATACAAAGGATAATTTGATGAAATGGCAAGGAAGTGAGCATTTAATGAAGCTTTTTTCAAACGAGCAATCTGATTTTATGTGGTCGACCTATATTCCGTTATTGCAAAATATTATTACACCAAATAGGTAAAAGAAAGGGTGATTGGCATGATAGATGTAGAGGTTCTTTATGAACAGAAAATTATTGAATATGCACAATTACAACAACTTTACAAATTACAACTTGCATATGTGATGCGTAAGAAAATTCACTTTTCAATTGTGCTTATTGAGTATAAAGAGGAGTTCCCTATATCCTATCAACAATTTTATGATCAATTAAAAGGGAGATTGCGAGACTCAGATTTTGCCTATATGCATTCAGAAAAGCAATATATTGTGCTTTTATTGACCATTAGTAAAACGGCAGAGGCTCAATCTTTTATTCAACGAATTCAACATGTCTTTACCAAAGACAATATCCCGATTGATTCTGTTATTTCAGAAGTGGCAAATGATGCACATTCGTTAGATGAGGTGTTAGCGATTAGCGAATCTGCATTATTGTATCAAGAGAATAAAGGACAGGCTCCAATTATTGTAAAGGATTTTTTAGCTAGATCGAAAGTGATTATTAAGGTAAGTATTATTGAAAATAACCGGATTACGCAGTCGATTTTCACGAATCTATTTCAACATCTGTCAATAGACAATGTGCAGCTAGATATCCAAACATTTAGTGATGGTTTGCAATTTATCGAATCGGATTGGTATCGCAGTGCGCATAGTCATATCGTAGTGTTGAATGATATTTTACCGAAAAAAACGGGCCTGGAAGTATTGGATTATTTGCGAGCTTTACCAAATGAGCAAAAGTATATTATTTTATTTTGTTCGTCACGCGTGTCCGAGGATGCCCAGTTATATTGTTTCGAACATGGCGCGGATGCCTATATCGTGCGTCCATTTAATTTGAAAATTGTCGAAAAACAAATTAAAAATTATTTGAGAAGGTTGAATTAGCGATGATTACAAGTCAAATATTAAAAATATCAATCATCGCAATTGTCGTCTTGCTTGGGTTTGTTACTATCCTCTTCTTTTATTTAGTATGGATGAACAGACGGCAGCAACGAAAAGAAAAAAGAATCACGCAATATTTCGAACAGCATGAAAAGGATTGGTACAATTATTTAGTCAATCAGAGCCCTTTCATAAAACAAAAGGAACATAAAACGAATCTAGATGCAGTGGATAAGCTATTTGTCACCTATATGCTGACAATTAATAATGAAGAAGTACGTAATCGCATTACCAACTATGCTGAACTGAATATGAAGCCGTATTATTTGAAGCAGCTACAGAGTAAGAGCTTGGTACAGCGCATCAATGTACTCCATCGTGCGCTCTTATGTAACTTTAGCTTTATTGTGCCGATCATCGAAAAGCAATTAAAAGCAGGTAAGGTTGAGTCCATCGAAGAATACTTGCTTTTATTGCAAATAATTTCAAAATATAATTCGAATTTATTTTTAGCACATATGTATCAGCCGCGTCTTGCTCTTCATGAGTACGAGTATAATGTGCTATTAACGAAAGTTGATCCGACCTATATTGAGCAATTTCAAGACAACTTTGATGAATTGCCAATTGAATTACGCTTATCGCTGCTTACTTTTTTTAGCTTCAATGCTAACTTTGGGGATAATGATTTGCCATTTTTTGAGAGCTTACTCTCCTCTATTTATACAGAAATTCGAATTCGTGCGCTAAAGGATATTGCGTCGTTTGGGATGATTTCATCTTTGGAGCCTTACCGAGTATTTTTAAAATCAACGTATTGGGAAGAAAGGCTAATGCTCGCAAAAATTTTACCCTTTTCAAATGATTCACAAGCATATGAATTACTGAAACAATTAATGATGGATAGGGAATGGACAGTACGTAGACAAGCCGCAGTATCACTTAAGTCGATGAAGCAGGGCCGCCGAATTTTACAAGAAATAATAGAAAAAAATGAAGATTTATTTGCTGCTGAGATGGCACAGGAAGTATTGAAAGTAGGCTGATCGGAATGATGGATTTTTTATTATATTGGCTCCATGAGATTTTTGGCGTATTTCTCATTTTTTATATGCTTTTAGTCATTGGGGTTTATACGCTCATGTTAATCTTTGCATTTACTTATTTAAAGAAAACGCGTCGCTTAGACAAATATATTGAGAATACCGTGAATTTACAATATACCTATTCGAAACCTGTTTCCATTATTGTACCTGCCTATAATGAGGAAGTCGGGATTCTCAGTACAATCCATTCACTACTGACAATCGAATACCCCCAATTTGAAATCATTATCGTTAACGATGGCTCTAAAGATGCAACATTGCAACAGGTCATTGAAGCCTTTCAGATGGAGCAAGTTTTTCAGACGGTACGCCAGCAGCTTCAAACAGAAGAAATAAAGGCGATCTACCGTTCAAATATCCATCATAATATTGTGTTAATTGATAAAAATAATGGTGGCAAGGCTGATGCGCTCAATGCAGGTATTAATGTTTCGCAGTATCCTTATTTTTGCTCAATAGATGGAGACTCCATTTTATCGGGAAAATCTCTATTACAAGTGATGAAACCGATCGTTGCCTCCAATGGTCATGTCATTGCAGCAGGTGGCAGTGTGCGTATTGCTAATGGTTCCAATTTCCAATATGGTACATTTATGAATGCAGTCATGCCGAATAATCCACTTGTCATTATGCAGATTATTGAGTATTTACGTGCCTTTTACATGGGGCGAATTGCGTTAAGTCGTTTTAATTTATTGTTAATTGTATCGGGTGCCTTTAGTGTATTCTCGAAGCATTATGCGATAAAGGTCGGAGGATACAATCGGCAAACAATTGGCGAGGATATGGAGCTAATCGTTAGGCTACATCGCTATTTGCTGAAAAATAAAATTAACAAAGCGATTGAATATGTGCCTGATCCCGTTTGCTGGACAGAGGCTCCAGATAATTTCAAAGATTTGCAAACGCAGCGTCGACGTTGGCATCAAGGACTGATTAGTAGTATTATGCTGAATCGGGGGATGCTATTTAATCCGAAATATAAGCAAATTGGAATGATTTCTGTTCCGTATTATGTATTTATCGAGCTTTTAGGACCGATTATTGAACTGATTGGGTATATTTATATGATTATTTCATTTGCTGTTGGAAATGTGTATTGGGAATCTGCTATCATTTTACTGACACTGTTTCTAATCTACAGTACAGTTATTTCGATGTTTGCAATTTTGCTGGAATCTTGGAGTATGCATACATATCCGCGTGCACGGGATACGTTAAAGCTCATGCTATACTCACTAACAGAGCTGTTTTGGTTCCGCCCGCTAACAACATGGTATCGAATTCAAGGCTTTTGGTATTATTTCCGTGGAAAAAACGACTGGGGAAAATTAAGTCGCAAAGGTTTATAGCGCTTGAAATAGATGAGGGCTGTTCAAAAAGTATATGCTTTTTGGATAGCCTTTTCTCATTGTGCGTAATCGCCAGTGTAATAAACGAGCGAACATGAATGCATCGCTTCAATTTCATCAATCATCGTGATGAAATACGTATTATCATCAACTTTCGAATTTTTACGGTCATTTTCGATTAAGCCTATACCTCTCTCGAATGGAAAAGGCAGCCCGCTTAGAATCCTCTTTCTCACTCGAAGTAAATCCCTCCCTAAATGAAATGAATTTAGGTCTCATGGCTTATTTTTAATTTAGTGAGTAAAATGCTTTTAAATTATTTAAATTTCTATTTTAAGTGTCTATACCTAAAATTTACACTTTAAAATTTAAAATATCATTGGATTAAAAAGTTTTATCTCATTTTATAAATTTAGGACTTAAAGGCTGCTATTTATATGAAACGTTGAATATTTTTTGTTTTTAAGGTATTATTTACCTATAATTAATTTTATGAAAATATTACAAATGAGTGATTTAATAGAGCGTTCACTAAGAAAAAATGCTTCTGGGGGGGTTATTAAATGAGTAAAAAGTATATTGTAGGATTGATTATTTTACTATTGCTAATTTTATCGCCGAGAATATATTGGCAGTTTAAAGAAAAGGTAGTACTGGATATTTTAGTTGTTGATAAAACAGTTCCAAATACACAGTATCGAGAGCATAACGGACTGTTTTGGTTTTTAACGAATGAAAAAATCGTAAAACCGAATGGTGAATTGTATGATGTAGGAATCGATTACTATGGTTACGATCCATATGAAGGAAAAGCGATGGATACATATGTTTATGAAGAGAAAAAGGATGTCATTTATATTGCAGATACATACGGTGTTTATTCGGATGACCTCGAGACGGTTGTGGAAGGAGATCGCTCGGAAAAAATATATGGTGGAATGGACTTATTAGAATGGAACGCCATCTGGCAATCGAAGGGCTCAAATACAAAACTAATTGCTGAATACAATTCCTTTGCATCGCCAACTGATGAACAAACACGCAAGGTTATGGGTGAAAACTTAAGTGTGGAATGGTCAGGCTGGTCGGGGAGATATTTCTCTGATTTCAATAATGATGAGGTGCCTCCATGGCTAATTGCCAATTATGAAGCGCAATACAATAAAAAATGGGATTTTGAGCAAGGTGGCCTAGCTTTTACGCACACATCTGATCAAATCATTGTTATTGATGAGGCAGAAATCACTTCGCCTGTATTATTTCAAATGACAGCGGATGGAGCAGGTGCATACCCGAATGTTTTAGAAACAGAGTACTCTTATTGGTTTGATATTGTGAAGCCGCTAAATAATGCTCAGGTGCTTGCCCAATATAAATTAAGCCTGTCGGATAATGCAGAAAATGAGCTGGCTGTTGCAGGAATCCCTACTGTGATCCCGGCAGTCACTCACCATGACCAAAATAATACGTTTTATTTTTCGGGTGACTTTGCAGATTATACAAGAGGAAATTTGAAAAAATGGCAAGGCAGTGCAAGAGCAATGCGGTTATTTACAAATGATGAATCGGATTTTTTCTGGGGCTCCTATATCCCACTAATGGAACAAATTTTTGCTGACATAAAAAATAACATGAGGTGATGAGGATGAAAAATAAAAAGGCGATTATCAAATTTTTCATGTGGTTTCTAATGCTTAGCACATTAGGCGTTGGGGGAGGGATTTTCTTTTTACTTTTTGCTGTCGTGCCGATTGAAGAATGGTATGTGCAGCGTGGCTGGTCACAATTTAAAATCGATGGCGTAATGTCCTACTATGTAGTCGGTTGGGTTATATTCGGATTTATCATGTCATTTGTTTACTATTTCCTATGTTTGAAAAAAGAAAAATGGATTATTAGTAGCGTTTTTTGTATCGCTTCTATTTTACTATGTGTTGCAGGATTAAATTACTTTTTAAATACAGGCTCCTCGGTCGTACAGGCGTCGCAAGGTGATGTGGAGGTGGGCGAGCGCTTTACGTTTGGCCCCTATCCAGAAAAAGTGAATTTACAAGAGCTAAAGGATCAAGGCTATGATGGTGTGATTGCACTGTTAAGCACAACCTTGCCAATTGAAAAGCCATTATTAGATAAAGAGTTCAAAGCAGGGGAAGAAATTGGCATAGAAATATTATCGATGCCTATGCTTCCATGGGTTGGTGATAATACAGAAACATTAAATAAAATTCGCGATTTAGTTGAACAGGATGATAAAAAATATTATGTGCATTGTTATTTAGGACGTCACCGGGTGGATGTTGTAAAGCAATTGGTTAATGAAGCTAGTGGTGCAGCACATGAGCTTTTAGTGTTACAATCAACATCCTTTGAACGTGGACATGTGTATTATGATTCTGAAAATGAAGTCATTATCGGACCATTTCCAACAGATGAAGAATGGTTTACACGTATCCGACGAGGCGAGGTGAAGGAGGTTATTTCATTACTAGGTACAGGGCATAGCTTCCGAGAGCAGGGCGAGCAAGTATCAAAAGAAATGAATATGATTTATACAGAAATGAGCCTACCACAAAATTACGAGCTCGCTGATTTGCAAAAAATAATCGATTACATAAAAACTAGAGAGCATAAAGTATTTGTCTATGATTTTAATAGGAGCACAGCCTTACAGGAGTTAGAGGCGTTGTACTCATATGGAAAAACGATTCATCCACTAGCCAAAGGGACGAAAAATTCCAATCAAGCATTGTCAGTGGGGGCGAAATATATGGTAGGTCCAGCGCTTAACGAACAGCAAAAGGAACGCTTGAAAGCAATTGGGATTGAACAATTCGTAGATGTACAAGGTGATTTAGCACAGTCCTACCAACAAATCAAGGCAATAATTGCACAAGAAAAGCTAACATATATTTCAACCTTGGCTGAAAATAAAGAAGCTGTCTATAAAATTGTTCACGGAATGGTGTATGGCTATGAGGATTATTTTTCAGCACAGGATGCAGGTTTATTGGACGGTCAAGCATATGTTGACGTGCGTAATTTAACGTATGGTCCAATTATAACAGAAGAGCAAATGCTAGAATTTATTATTCCTAATGGCATCAAAAAAGTCCTTTATTTGCATGTTGCTGCAACAACTTCTGAACAAGAGCTACAGCAAATCAAAATGTTATTTGAAAAGTATAAAGTCGATTTGGCGGTGTATCCGATTGGGGAAGGGTATGAGAAAACGATTATTCCTATAATTAATGCAGAGCAAGGAAGTAACTATTTAATGATGGATGAAGCGGTATTGCCGTCTGTGATGGACTTGCTAGATAAATATTGAGGAAATGGATGGAAATCAAGACAATCGTGCGCTCTAGTCAAAAAGATAGGCTTAACTCTCTAATTTATGCTATTATTAGACACGTTAATTAATTTTGAAGTGTAACCGTGAAAGGATGATATAGAATATGAGTTACGAGCAAACAAAAACCGTATCTCTACATACATTAGGGTGTAAAGTAAACCACTATGAAACAGAAGCGATTTGGCAATTGTTTAAAGAGCAGGGGTATGAACGCGTTGATTTTGAACATCAATCAGATGTATATGTCATAAATACATGTACCGTAACCAATACGGGGGATAAAAAATCTCGTCAAGTAATTCGTCGTGCAATTCGTCAAAATCCAGATGCGGTTATTTGTGTAACAGGCTGTTATGCACAAACTTCACCGGCTGAAATTATGGCAATTCCAGGCGTAGACATCGTTGTTGGTACGCAAGACCGTGAAAAAATGCTTGGCTATATTGACCAATACCGCGAAGAGCGTAAGCCAATAAATGCGGTGCGCAATATTATGAAAAATCGTGTATACGAAGAGCTAGACGTACCGGCTTTTACTGACCGAACACGTGCATCCTTAAAAATTCAAGAGGGCTGTAACAACTTCTGTACGTTCTGTATTATTCCATGGGCGC
Organism: Solibacillus sp. FSL R7-0668; assembly: GCF_038006205.1. Classification (NCBI taxonomy): domain Bacteria; kingdom Bacillati; phylum Bacillota; class Bacilli; order Caryophanales; family Caryophanaceae; genus Solibacillus; species Solibacillus sp. FSL R7-0668. The sequence goes on from NZ_JBBOUU010000001.1 coordinate 1,164,460, forward strand.
GTGGCTTAATGCGTTCGCGTGATCCAGAAGAAGTAATCCGCCAAGCGCAGCAACTAGTGGATGCCGGCTATTTAGAAATCGTTCTAACAGGTATTCATACAGGTGGCTATGGTCAGGATTTCAAAGATTACAACTTAGCTCAATTACTACGTGATATGGAAGCACAGGTAAAAGGCTTAAAACGTTTACGTATTTCTTCTATTGAAGCATCTCAATTAACAGATGAAGTAATCGAAGTGCTACAAAACTCAGAAATCGTTGTTAATCATTTACACATTCCGATTCAATCGGGTTCGGATACGGTATTAAAACGTATGCGTCGTAAATACACGATGGAATTTTTTGCAGAGCGTTTAGAAAAACTAAAAATTGCTTTACCTGATTTAGCTGTCACTTCTGATGTCATTGTAGGCTTCCCGGGTGAAACAGAAGAAGAATTTATGGAAACATACAACTTTATTCGTGACCACAAATTCTCAGAGCTTCATGTATTCCCGTATTCGCAACGTACAGGTACGCCAGCCGCTCGTATGGATGACCAAGTCGATGAAGAAGTGAAGAACGAGCGAGTTCACCGTTTAATCGCATTAAATGATCAATTAGCGAAAGAATATGCTTCTCGCTTTGAAGATGAAGTAGTAGAGGTAATCCCAGAAGAACGTTTTAAAGATGGGAACAGTGAAAACCTATATGTAGGCTACACAACCAATTATTTAAAAGTTGTCTTCGAAGGTAATGAAAATATGATCGGTCAAATTACAAAAGTAAAAATTACCAAAGCAGGCTATCCATACAATGAAGGACAGTTTGTGCGTGTATTACAGGAACAAAATCTATAAAATGAAGAATATATTTCTGATGATTACCAAATGAATGATTAGCATCTCTTTTAGGCACAACCTAAAGGAGATGCCTTTATATTTATTTTTAAGTCGTAATATTCTGAAAATAATTCATTCAAAAGTTCCTATACTTTAAAAAAATCACCTTTTCCGAATGAAATCATTGGAATAGGTGATTATGATTGGTCTGAAATGAATGGATACTTTATAAAGACTAAATTTCGTTTGGTTGTGGTTTTTTCTTCCACTTGATTCCGCTAGAAACGCAACCGAATGTTACGATTAATAATAGAACAAATAATGAGTTGTGTAACCAATAAGGCATAGAAATGCTCCTTTTCTATTGAATTGCTTGCATTTATGGTGATTAGTTATTATTTTAGTATATTAATACGAATTCATCTATTAATCAAGCAATAGGCTTTTGGATTGAGATGAACTATTCTAATCCGTATCCTCTTTTATGGTAGTTGCATCATTTCTTAGTGTTAAAAATTTGATTTTTTGATTATTATCATGAGATTGGGGTAATAACTTTTAATGGTGTGTGGGAGGCGAATTAGGTGAAAATAAATCATTTAAGTGAAAAAATGGCTAACTTATCGGTTGTAGAGGTGCCAGATGGTGTTATCGGAAGCATTCATCGATTTAGAAATTATGATCCGACTCGAATTATTCATTATGAATTAAAGGAGAATCGTTTATTTTTATTTATGGATGAAGAAAAGCGTCTTGAGGCAATGACTGAATTTCGTAGTACATTGGAGGCCTTTCACTATGAGGTGGGGCGCGGTGTTCGTCCAGAAGTAGAAGCATTTTATCATTTTGATTATCAAGAGGATTTTACGGAATTAACATTTACCGTGGATCGGTTGGAATATGAACAAGACATTACAGCGGAAATGATTGAGATGAGCATTGTAGAGGATGCCATAAAATATCAGATTTATAGTAGGAAGCCTATTCGTGTTCAAGTTACCTATATTGATTATGCAACGAAGCGGGTTTTTGAACAGCGGAATTACCCGGTGACAAGGTGATGGGTAGAAGCGTTTTGAATGCGAAATAAATTAAGTTGTCTAATAATTTATCTCTTTTTAATATCGTGCTAAACTATAGAGGTACGTACAACTATTACAATGTAAAGGGAGTAATTCAATATGACTCAAAACTATGCAGCAATGATTGATCACACATTATTAAAGGCGGAATCTACCCAAAAGCAAGTAGAGCAAATTTGTGCAGAAGCAAAACAATACAGCTTTGCATCTGTATGTGTTAATCCAACTTGGGTGAAATTTAGCGCGCAGCAATTAGCTGGTACAGAAGTAAAGGTATGTACAGTAATTGGCTTCCCTTTAGGTGCGAATACTTCGGCTGTAAAGGCATTTGAAACAAAAGATGCAATCGCAAATGGCGCTGGCGAAATTGATATGGTCATTAATATTGGTGCTTTAAAAGAAGGGAACTTTGATTTAGTTCGCGATGACATTAAAGCGGTAGTAAATGCAGCAAATGGTACACTTGTAAAAGTAATTATCGAAACATGCCTATTGACGAATGAGGAGAAGGTAAAAGCATGTGAATTAGCAGTTGAAGCGGGTGCTGATTTCGTAAAAACGTCTACTGGTTTCTCAACGGGTGGCGCAACAGCTGAAGACATCGCATTAATGCGTAAAACAGTAGGCCCAGACCTTGGTGTAAAAGCTTCTGGTGGCGTTCGTAGTTTAGAAGATATGCAAGCAATGATTGAGAATGGTGCAACTCGTATTGGTGCTTCTTCGGGTGTTGCTATTATGAATGGATTAAAGTCAAATTCTAACTATTAATTGTTATAGTTTCTGTTGACTCTTTTAGAACTTTACGTTATACTACTTTAGTACACATTAGCTAGATGTTAATGTTGTATTGACGTGTGTTCGGAGGGAGGGAAAGAGAGATGTCAAAAACTGTCGTTCGCAAAAACGAATCGCTTGAAGATGCTCTTCGTCGCTTCAAACGTACTGTATCAAAATCAGGTACAATTCAAGAAGTTAGAAAGCGCGAGTTCTACGAAAAACCTAGCGTAAAACGTAAAAAGAAATCAGAAGCTGCACGTAAACGTAAGTGGTAATTTCCCTGTAAAAACCCTACGTTCAAAACACGCAATTTTCAGATTCAATTGAGCAGATCAATGATATACCCCGCAGTTGCTTAGGCAATTAGCGGGGTATTTGTATTATTTGAGCAGAGAATGCAGCTATAATATAGAAAAACACGTATAATTGAGAAATCAGCATAAATAGCTTGTAATTTTGAATCATCGAACAAAAAACATTTTTTTGAAACTTTTTGCTTTTTGCCCCGTATAGTTACTGTACATAAAATTCCAAGCTAAAGAGAGGTGAATGAAAAATGAAACGAACAAAAATCGTCAGCTGGCTTTTTCTGATGGTCATGTCACTTGTCATAGTTTTTCCGTCAATAACAGCGTTCGCCAAAGGAACGGTTTATGAAATATCTGTGAATGATGAAATTGAAATGGGGCTGCATGAATATTTAAAACGTGGCTTTCAAGAAGCTACAAATGCTGGTGCCGATACGATTATTCTCAATATGCATACGCCGGGTGGTGCTATAGATGCTGCTGTAGAAATCGGGAGACTTATTGATTCCACAGATATTCCTGTCATCGCCTTTGTTAATACGAATGCGATTTCAGCTGGCGCATATATTGCACTACATGCCGATGAAATTTATATGATGCCTACTGCAACGATGGGATCTGCTGCGCCAATCGTTACATCAGGTAATACGGCTGGCGAGAAGGTGGAAAGCTACTGGTTAAAGGAAATGACAGCAGCTGCGCAAAGCTCGGACAACAACCGAAACCCAAAATATGCGCAGGCAATGGTTGTGGATACAATTGATTTGCCAGAACTAAATCAGCCAGCGGGCAAATTACTAACCTTAACCGCACAAGAGGCTGAACAAGTAGGGTATTCAGAAGGAACCGTTTCGTCATTTGAGGCGCTCCTAAAAGAATTAAATTTGGCTGAAAGTGACATTGTGCAAGTTGAACAAACCTTCGCTGAAAAGCTAGCGCGTTTTATTACCAATCCGATTATTGTCCCAATCTTATTGTCGATTGGTAGCATTGGTTTAGTTGTTGAATTGTATTCACCAGGCTTCGGAATTCCAGGTACAATGGGGCTAGCTGCGTTAGGGATGTTTTTCTTTGGACATATGGTTGCTGGATTTGCGGGCTATGAAACATTGGTTTTATTTGTAATAGGTTTGATTTTAATTGTCGCCGAGCTGGTTGTTCCGGGTGGGATTATTGGAATCATAGGTGGTGTATTAATCATCGGGAGTTTACTTTTTGCAGGGGAAAGCTTTGTCCATATGGCCTATTCGATTTTAATCGCAATGATTATTACTGGTATAGGAATGGTGATACTTATGAAATTCTTCGGGAAAAAGCTTCATCTGTTCAACCGTCTCGTATTAAGAGATGCGACGACAACAGAAGAAGGCTATGTATCCAATACAAACCGAATTGAATTAATCGGCAAGCGAGGACAGTCTATTACGCCTTTACGTCCTTCTGGTACAATTGTACTTGATGGGGAGCGTCTGGATGTCGTAACAGAAGGCAGCTATGTCGATGGTGGAAAAACAGTAGAAGTAATAAAAGTTGAAGGCTCGCGCATTGTTGTGCGGGAAATTTAAAGAAAAGGTGGAGAAATAGTATGGCATTTGATGCAGGAGCAATATCGTTAATCATTGGAATTGTCATTGTCTTTCTTATTTTAGCAGTTTTCTTCACATTTGTTCCAGTTGCACTATGGATTAGTGCACTGGCAGCAGGTGTAAGAGTAAGTATTTTCACATTAATCGGGATGCGCTTACGTCGCGTAATTCCTTCACGTATCGTGAATCCGTTAATTAAAGCGCATAAGGCGGGTATAGAAGTATCCATCAACCAATTAGAGTCTCACTATTTAGCGGGTGGTAATGTTGACCGCGTTGTCAATGCATTAATCGCTGCGCACCGTGCTAATATTGAATTAAGCTTTGAGCGTGCGGCAGCGATTGACTTAGCAGGACGTGACGTTTTAGAGGCTGTACAAATGTCAGTCAATCCAAAAGTAATTGAAACACCATTTATTGCCGGTGTTGCAATGAACGGGATTGAAGTAAAGGCAAAGGCACGTATTACAGTTCGTGCAAATCTAGATCGTTTAGTAGGTGGTGCGGGTGAAGAAACAATTGTAGCCCGTGTTGGTGAAGGGATTGTCTCAACTTTAGGTAGTTCGGAATCCCATTCAAAAGTATTAGAAAACCCAGATTTAATTTCTCAAACGGTGCTAGCAAAAGGATTAGACTCGGGTACTGCGTTTGAAATCTTATCTATCGATATCGCGGACGTTGATATCGGTAAAAACATCGGTGCGGAATTACAAATTGAGCAAGCACAGGCTGATAAAAATATTGCTCAAGCAAAAGCAGAAGAGCGTCGCGCAATGGCTGTTGCCAATGAACAGGAAATGGTCGCACGCGTTCAGGAAATGAAGGCGAAAGTAGTAGAAGCAGAAGCGGAAGTACCAATGGCATTAGCAGAGGCATTGCGTTCAGGTAACTTTGGCATTATGGATTACATGAATTATAAAAATATTCAAGCGGATACATCAATGCGTGATTCGATTTCAAAAGCTTCAAATACGGACACTCAAGATCCGAAAAACAAATAATCGAGGAAGGGAGTGAGCACTAAATGGAAGCGTTAATTATTGCAATTGTTATCGGTATTATTAGCTCAATATTTAAGGATAAAAACCAAAAACAGCAACCTAATAAAAAGCCGACAAATCAAATGCCGCCATTTAGCAGTCAACCTGCTCCTCGAAAGCAAGAAACACGACTAGATCCAAAGCAACAAGATCGTCCAAGAACATTGGAGGACTTTGCGAATGAAGTATTTGGTCAGTTAAATGAAAAATCAAAGCCGGTTATGCAGAAGATGGAGCCACCTCTTGAGGTCGTGTTACCACAAGAAGTTACAACGCCAAAAATTGAAGAACGATCAAAAATGGCAGCATCTCCGCGTAAGTTGACAGAGCGTCCAATTGTTGAAAAGCTCAAGCAACAATCCGAAGGGCTACAAATTGTGCCACAAAATAATAAACAGCTTATGCAGGCAATCATTATGACTGAAGTACTAGGACCGCCTAAAGCGCGGCGAAAATAATAGCAGGGGGGCATCCGGAAAGTGATTTCCAGGATGCCTCTTTTTTAAAACGGCTAGCAAAAACGGTCATGTATGCTCATGTCCCTTTTCATCACGGCATATAGTGCATAAAGGGGGCAATTTTTTGAAAAAATTATTCGAAGTACCAAATATGTTGACGATGAAGCAATTTGAGCGGCTTCGATTTGATGGCATGTACGAGCTTGAACAAATTTCTGAGCAACAATATGCATGTCAGACAGATCGTTTTCACATATTAATTGAAGCGAAGAAAATCCATGTGCAGCATTTATTTGATTCAGGGTTTTTATTAGACTGTGAATCCTTACAAAAACTTGTAATTGAGCGCATATCATGATGAATCATCAAATAGTGATTATTTCGGTAAAACAAAATGAACGTGCTACGAAGTTTTTGCAACAATTAAAAGCACAGCATATTCCAATACGCAAGCTAGCATTTTCAAAAGGGCAAGCATCGTTCGAAATGGATGTGCAGCATTTACGGGCAGTCCGGAAAATTCGAAAACGCTATGCTGTAAAATTAACGATTCACTACAAGTCACCGCATAAAATTTTGCAAAGAGATGGGACTACACTTTTTGGATTATTGCTACTGATCATTGTTCCGATTTTATTGGCGCAATTTATTTGGCGGGTAGAGGTGGATGCCGATACAATAGAATTATCAGACGAGATAGACCAGTATTTGCAAAGTGAGATGAATTTAACATTACCAATGTTAAAGCGTCAATTTTATTCAGATCGGGATTTACGCCAACAGCTAATGGAACAGTTTCGACAATTTTCTTGGGTACATATTACAAAGCAGGGAAGTAGCGTGACGCTCACACCACAATTAGCACCAAAGGAAACGATCTCACTAAAGCAAAGCATGAATCAACATTTAATTGCATCGAATAGTGGTGTAATAACACATTTTGATATTGAGCGCGGTGTTCGGAAAGTAGAGCCGAATATGACTGTTTATAAAGGGGATACATTAGTATCAGGTGTGTTAATGCGAGATGACGAGGTATTTGTTGTTGGTGCACAAGGTGAGGTTTATGCAGATTATTGGCTAGAAACGACATTTTCCATTCCAAAAAAGGTACAGATGCAGGTGCTCGATGAAATTTACTGGGATTTGGAGATTAATTGGAATCAACTGGTCGAGAGCTGGAATGGCATGTCACTAGCTCCATTGAAGTCACTTGTTGCATATACGCCATCACGTGTCTTTCATAAAAAAACAGAAACCATTAGCGAAAATGATATTGAAAAAGTAATTTTACCCTTATTACATGAAAAAATGATTCGATCCTTGCCACTTAAATCTACAATAAAATCGGAAAAACTTTTGCACGTCTATGCTGATGATGATACAGTAAAGGGGAAAGTCCTATATTTGGTAAATGAAAATATTGCAACACCACGTCCAATTCACCAAGGAGAATGAGTATGTCACAAAAATATATTGAGCTTCAAATCGACAATCCAAATGAAGCGGTCATGCTATTGGGAATGTCCGATGCAAATATAACATTAATCGAAGAAACGTACGGCGTTCAAATCATTACACGCGGTGAAGTGATTCAAATCGCGGGTGAAGATGAAGCAAATAAAAAGCATGCCTATGACGTATTAGAAGCGTTGTTGAAAGTCATCCGTAAAAACATTAATATTGACCAACGTGACGTCGCTACGGCTATTGAAATGGCGAATAAAGGCACGATTGAATATTATGCAGAGCTTTATGATGAAGAAATTGCGCGCAATACAAAAGGCAAGCCCATTCGTGCAAAAACGATTGGACAACGTGAATATATCCGTGCGATTCGCCATAAGGATTTAATTTTTGGCATCGGCCCAGCAGGTACAGGGAAAACATATTTAGCTGTTGTTATGGCAACACAGGCTTTGAAAAATGGTCATGTAAAGCGCATTATTTTAACGCGTCCAGCAGTGGAAGCGGGGGAATCACTCGGATTCTTACCGGGTGATCTAAAGGAAAAGGTAGATCCTTATTTACGTCCGTTATATGACGCACTCCATGATATTTACGGTCAGGAGCAAACACAGCGCCTTATTGAGCGTGGGACAATTGAAATTGCGCCGCTAGCATATATGCGCGGTCGTACGTTAGATGATGCTTTTGTTATTTTAGATGAAGCGCAAAACACAACACATCAGCAAATGAAAATGTTTTTAACGCGATTAGGCTTTGGCTCGAAAATGGTCATCACAGGCGATAAAACGCAAATTGATTTACCGAAAAATACGGAATCGGGTTTAATAATTGCAGAGCGTACATTAAAGTATGTAAAAGATATCCACTTCCAAATTTTAGAACAGGGTGATGTGGTAAGACACCCGTTAGTAGCAAAAGTCATTCAAGCCTACTCGGAACAAGAGTTATAAAATCAACCACCCAATCAAAATGAGTTGGGTGGTTTTTAATTTGCCTCCGTAGCCTTTTCTTGAAAGATAAACAAAGTGACAGATACAAAAGTCCTGATTAATTTTTAAGTAAGATAGTGACTTCCAACCACTGAATGCAATAATTTAAAAAACATACACGCTTTTCTTCAACAGTGCGGAATAAATTTGTTAGAATAATAACGATAGAGAAAAATGGAGGTGCATGATGAAAGAAAAATTAAACAAGCTCATCCAGCTCATTAGTTTTCGTACGTTATTGATTATTGTTTTATCAATAACTGCTGTCCTACAATTTTCATTGATGGTTGAAAATGTACGTGGGGTTACATATGATATACAGTTGACAGAATTATCGCCAGAAACGATTCGTTCAATGAAAACAATTGAAGATACGGCAAAAACTGAAATAGATAAGGAACATGCAGAAGAGGCTGTTGAACCTGTTTATGTTTTTGATGAGGATATACCGAATCATCGTGCCACATTTGTTACGACGATTTTTGATATTGTGTTAGAGGCAAAAAAGAAAATCGAAGAAAATGGTGAGTACACGCAGGAAGAGCAAGTGGATTTATTGCGTGAAGATTTTAAAAAGATATTTGAAAATCAGCAATCGTTAACCATTTCGGATGCACAGCTAAAAAATCTATTAGCTGCAACAAAGGAGCAAATTGAAGCGACGCGTGACACACTAGCATCTTTAGTAGAAGCCAACTTAGACCGTCCGTTACGTAAAGAAAATTTAATCACGTATCGCAATGAAATCGAAAGTAAAATTCGTCAGCAACTAGCGATTTTAGACAGTTTAATGAGTGTTGCGGTGATTGTTGGTCGTGCAGCAGTTGTTGAAACTGAAATTCTAGATGAAGAGAAAACAGTCGTAGCCAAACAGCAAGCACGTGAGGCAGTAGAGCCGACGCGGATTTTGCAGGGACAAATTATTGTACAAGAGGGCGAAGTTATTACACGTGAAATTTATCGCCAGCTTGAGCTGTTAGGCATGCTTGACAATAAAGTATCCATCAAGCCGATTATTGGTCTTTTATTCTTAATTTTATTGCAAATGGCATTTTTATTTGTACTATTTGATCGTTCAAAAAAAGAAGTATCAAAAAAACGAAAAGATTTATTTGTGACGGTCATTGTTTATGCGGTTGCACTTGTGACGATGAAGATTATTGGATTAATTGCAGCCAATTTTGATGTCATGTTGGCATTTATTTACCCGTCAGCGATGGCGACAATGCTCGTTCGTATTTTAACGAATGAAAAGGCCGCAAGTATCGTAACGGTCATTACAGCAGCATCCGCGGGAATCATCTTCCATGAGGGCTATGCGGCGGTGTTACAAATGGATGCGGCGCTGTATATTTTATTTGGTGGCTTTGCCGCATTAATCTTTATGCGTAGCTTCGAAAAGCGTTCGGATATTTTACAGGCTGTCGCAATTATTACACTCGTAAATGTGATCTTTATTGCCTTTTATTTATTGATGTCGCAATCTGGCTATCAATTCAAAGAAATTTCCTTTTATCTTGCAGCGGCGATTATTTCAGGGCTATTATCTGGTGCACTAACGATGGGGCTGTTACCGTATTTTGAGTCGGCCTTTGGCATTTTATCGACGATGCGCCTAATTGAGTTATCGAACCCGAATCATCCATTATTGAAAAAAGTATTAACTGAAACACCGGGTACGTATCATCATAGTATTATGGTCGCGAATTTAGCGGAGGCTGCATGTGAGGCGATTGGTGCGGATGGCTTGCTTGCGCGTGTTGGTTGCTATTATCATGATGTAGGGAAAACGCGCAGACCGCTGTTTTTTATCGAAAATCAAATGGGCACAAACCCACATGATTCATTACCACCTGAAAGTAGTGCGGAAATTATTATCGCGCATACAACAGACGGTGCAGAGCTACTGCGTAAATATAAAATGCCACAAGAGATTATTGATATTTGCTTGCAGCACCATGGGACAAGCTTACTAAAGTTCTTCCTGTTTAAAGCAAAAGAAGAAGGGAAACAATTGGATGAAAATACATTCCGTTACCCTGGACCGAAGCCACAAACAAAGGAAGCGGCCATTATTAGTGTAGCGGATAGTGTAGAGGCAGCAGTGCGTTCGATGAAAGAGCCAAATGCGCAAAAAATTCAAAAGCTTGTGCAGTCGATTATTCAAGACCGTGTACAAGATGATCAATTTGATGAATGCGATATTTCATTAAAGGAATTAAAAATGATTGAAGATGTATTATGTGAGACATTGAATGGGACGTTCCACTCGCGAATTGAATATCCAAAATAGTTGTAGGAGGGGACAAGCATGTTATTAATCGATTTTTTAGATGAAACGAATGAGGTGCAAGAAGCACATATTGATTTAGTAGAAAAATTACTACAACACGCGGCACAAATTGAAGGTATTGAGGATGGTTCTGAAGTGTCGATTACTTTTGTCACGAACGAAGCAATTCACGAAATCAACCGCCAATACCGTGACAAAGATCAGCCAACCGATGTGATTTCTTTTGCTTTAGAGGAAATGGGCGAAGGGGAAGTACAAATTATCGGTGAAGGCATTCCACGAATTTTAGGGGATATTATTATTTCGACAGATCGTACACGTGAACAAGCAGAAGATTTTGGTCATTCATTTGAACGGGAGCTAGGCTTTTTAGCGGTACATGGCTTCTTACACCTATTAGGTTATGACCATATGGAGCCAGAAGATGAAAAAGTGATGTTCGGTAAACAGGACGAAATTTTAGAATCTTACGGCTTAGGTCGTGATACGAATGAACGTCAGTAAATTTTTTAAGTCGTTTAATTATGCTATTGAGGGCATATTTACGGCGACAAAGGAGCAAAATTTACGCTTTCATTTAGTGAGTGCTCTTGTCGTTGTCATCGCTGGATTTTATACCGGCTTAAGCACGACAGAATGGCTCATCCTTATTTTGGTGATGGCGCTCGTTATTGGTACGGAAATGGTCAATAGCGCCATTGAGCGAGTAGTGGACCTTGCATCGCCGGAAATTCATCCGTTAGCGAAGCAAGCAAAGGACATCGCAGCTGGGGCTGTGCTTGTTTTTGCTGTGGCAAGTGTTATAATCGGACTACTCATATTTTTACCAAAATGGTTTTAACTAAATTATTTGAACTGGCGGAAGGAGCCATCTTTTATGACAATGGAGCAATTGATTGAACAATCGAAATTAGCGCGTGAATTTGCCTATGTGCCTTACTCAAAATTTAAGGTTGGTGCAGCGTTACTTGCTGAGGACGGTAAAGTTTATCAAGGCTGTAATATCGAAAATGCCGGGTATAGTATGACAAACTGTGCAGAGCGTACCGCATTTTTTAAAGCAGTATCAGAAGGTAATGTAAAATTTAAAGCACTTGCGGTAGTGGCAGACACACCAGGTCCATGCTCACCATGTGGGGCTTGCCGTCAAGTGATGAGCGAATTTTGCGCACCAGATATGCCTGTATATTTAACAAATATGAATGGCGACATACAACAAACAACTGTGGGCGAGCTCATTCCGGGCGCGTTTACAACGGAGGATATGAAATATGCAGGAAACTAAAGGATACAAATCGGGCTTTGTTTCGATTGTTGGTCGTCCAAATGTCGGCAAATCCACATTTTTAAACCGTGTCATCGGGCAAAAAATCGCGATTATGTCAGACAAACCACAAACAACGCGTAATAAAGTACAAGGCGTATTAACGCAAGACCATTCACAAACAATTTTCATTGATACACCAGGGATTCACAAACCAAAGCATAAGCTAGGCGAATTCATGCTAAAAACATCACGTAACGCACTTAAAGAAGTTGATGTCATTATGTTTATGGTCAATGCAGAGCAAGCAATTGGTAAAGGTGATGAGTTCATCATTGATTTATTAGAAGGCAATAAAACGCCGGTATTTCTAATTATTAATAAAATTGATTTAGTACACCCAGATGAGTTAATCAACATTATTGCATCGTATAAAGACAAATTTAATTTTGCGGAAATTATTCCGATTTCAGCATTACAAGGCAATAATGTAGAAAGCTTATTAACAACAATCGAGAAATACTTACCTGAAGGGCCGCAGTATTACCCTGCAGACCAAGTGACAGACCACCCAGAGCGCTTTATCATCTCAGAGCTCATTCGTGAAAAAGTCTTACATTTAACACGCGAAGAAATTCCGCATTCAATCGCTGTTGTTATTGATCGTATTAAGCCACATGAGGAAAAGGAACACATGATTCATGTGCAAGCGACGATTATGGTAGAGCGTGATTCGCAAAAAGGAATCGTAATTGGGAAGCGCGGTGCTTTACTAAAAGAAGTAGGCTCACAGGCACGTAAAGATATCGAAATGCTACTTGGCTCAAAAGTTTATTTAGAGCTTTGGGTAAAAGTACAAAAAGATTGGCGTAATAAGCATACGCATTTACGCGACTTTGGCTTTAGAGAAGACGAATATTAATAAAATCGTTTTAGCAGATGTGTCATATAAAGGACTACATCTGCTTTTTATATTGAATTAAGATTTACATTTGGTACTATTTAATAGGGAATATCTTACAAAAAGGGTAGGTGAGAAGTTGAATAAGCTAAATCAATTTTTATTAGGTCTGTGGATCGTTTCCCTTTCTGTGTTAGTATTCGTTGTCATGACGGTGGATAATGGGCAAGAAATACTGGCCGTAGAAGGGCAAATGAATGATCTGTCTGAGTCGGTAGTGGTTAAAAAGGAAATTTCAAATGAAGTGGTGCCACCGCCGACGATAGAGCCAGAACCGATGCCAGAACCAGAACTAGAACCAAAACCAGTAGTAACAAAGGAGACAATGCGATTGGCAATGACGGGCGATGTGCTGTTGCATTATCGTTTGGCACAGTATAAGGATTTTACGTCTTCTTTTGCTGCTGTCGCACCACTGATGCAAAGCTATGATTATTTACTCGCCAATCAGGAGTCACTCCCTGTAGGCAATAAATATGCGCTAAGTGGCTATCCCCAATTTTCAAGTCCCCCGCATATTTTACGTGATCTTCAAAATGCGGGTGTAGATATGGTCACGGTCGCTAATAATCATACGGTTGATAAGGGAGAAGGCGGTGTCCGAACTTTATTTGAAAACTTGGAAGCACAACAAATGCCTTACGTTGGCGCTTATAAAAATCAAGAAGATAAAAATACACATCGCATTATTGAAGTCGGCTCGATTAAAATAGGTATGCTTGCGTATACGTATGGTACAAACGGCTTGTATTTACCGAAAGGCTCTCCGTTTAGTGTAAATTATATCGATGAAGCTAAGATGAAGGTAGATATTGAAGCGCTTCGTCCAGAAGTCGATGTGCTGGTCGTTTCGATGCACTGGGGTTCGGAATATGTGTATGAAGAAAATGATTATCAGCGCACATATGCCAAACTGTTAAATGAGGCTGGCGTGGATATCGTATTTGGCACACATCCACATGTATTACAGCCCTACGAAAAATGGATCAGTGCGTCACAGCATGAAACCCACGTCTTTTATTCGCTTGGGAACTATTTTTCAACTATTTTAACGGTGCCTAATTCCATGATTGGCGGGATTGCGAGTATGGAAATTTCAAAGGAAGGCGATGTCGTTACACTTCGTAGTCCAAGGCTTGATGCAACATCCGTCTTATTAGATGCTGATGGTGTGTACCGCGTGTATCCATTAAAGGATGTTGAGGCACGTTCAGTGAAAAGTTTGGGGTGGGTGAGAAAGGTAGTAGGCCCTGATGTAAATGTCTATTAAGCCCTTTTGGCGACTGTTATGGAGTCGGACTTACGCAATGGGAATCGTTTGAAAACAAGCTTTTAGCGTCCAAATGCATTATAATGAATACTACGAAAGACAGTAAAGGATGTGCAAACGATGCTACATAAATGGGAAGGCATCATTTTAAAAGCGCGTGCTTACGGTGAATCAAATAAAATTGTGACGTTAATGACACGTGAAGCTGGCAAGGTAGCTTGTATGGCGCGTGGTGCAAAAAAACCAACAAGCCGATTAGCGGGGGTTACACAGCCCTTTATGCATGGCTCCTTTTTAGTGCAGCGAACAACCGGTATGGGGACAATGCAGCAAGGTGAGCATTTTAATACAATGCGCCATATTCAAACGGATATTATGGCAACCGCCTATGCGAGTTATATTGTAGAATTGGTGGATCGTTTAGTGGAAGAAAGCGGGCCCGTACCACATGCATTTGAGGTATTACTCCAGGCATTAAATGCGATTGAGGAAGGCCATGATCCAGAAGCGATTACACTATTTGTTGATTGGAAGATGCTGCCGTATGCAGGGGTACAGCCGATTCTACATGCATGTGCAGGCTGTGGTGCGGTGGATGGAGAATTTGCCTTTTCATTCCCACAAGGTGGCTTTTTATGTCATCGCTGTTTCCATTTAGATCCTTATATTATCCGCTTATCACCGACTCAACTGAAGTTGATTCGCATGTTTTATACGGTGCCGATTGAGCAGGTTGGAAAGCTAGAATTAAAGCCACAAACGAAGCAGTTTATAAAAAAAATTGTCACAACGATTTATGAAGAGCAGACAGGCATTCGTTTGAAATCGCGAAGTTTCATTGAGCAATTAGAGCGAACACCGCTACTACAACCGAAACCGAAAAAAGAAGAATAAGAGATTGAGCCAGTCAATTTATGTGACTGGCTTTTTTACTTAAGAATGGAGAATTTCGATGATTCAATTTCAAAATGAGCATTTGACGGTATTTCAAAGTGCACTTTATCAGACGACATCCGCGGTCATACAAACAGAAAAAGCAATGATTATCACAGACCCGAATTGGCTGCCTCATGAGGTTGAAGCAATTAAGGTTTTTGTAGAAAGCAGGATAGGAAATCGTCAACTATATGTGCTATTTACGCATAGTGATTTCGATCATATTATTGCGGCTGGGGCATTTCCACAGGCGATAAAAATTGCGAGTGCGGCGTTTGTTGACCTTGTGGATAAGGAAAAGGCGCTTAATGATATTAAGGATTTTGATGCACAATATTATATAACGCGTGATTACCCGATAATTTATCCAACTATTGATATTGTGATTCGACAAGATGGGCAACGAGAAGTGCTTGGGGATATCGCATGTAGCTTTTATTTGGCGCCAGGCCATACAGAGGACGGGATTTTTACGTTTGTCGAGCCCCTAGGTATATTGCTTGTAGGAGATTATTTGTCAAATGTCGAATTTCCGTTAGTGAATAATCTATTGGCATATGAATCAACTTTACAAAAGGCAAAGAGTTTGCTGGAACAGTTTGGTGTGCAGGCGTTAGTTCCAGGACATGGGCAGACGACAACGGACACATTAGAAATGGAAAATCGTATAGAGGAATCTCTGGATTATTTAATAAAGCTTCAGCAAGGCATGAATCAAGAACAGGCATTAGAAGCGAGGTATTCTTTTTATCGCTCGTTAAAGGCGTTGCATGAAGCGAATAAACAAGTGCTGTAAGATGTTTACAGCACTTGTTTTTATTCGGTAGCCTTATTTAAACGCTCTAATACACGGCGTTTTCGGTAAAGCATGATGCCTGCCTCGGCAATATCATGAATCATGGATTTATTAATAAAGGCGCCGAATATCATACCGGCAATCGGGATCATTTGGAATAGTTTTTTCATACCGAAATTATCGCGATATGTATAAAACACCTCCTGCCAGCCTTTTAATTGTGACATCATATTTTCACCAGATTGGGCGTTTTCGAAGCTTGTTGTTAGCTCCTTTAAAATTTGATCTTTACCGACGATATCTGAGGAAGCGAATTGAATGCATTTGACAATAAAAATGCGTTCCTGTTTTTCACTCGGATCATAGCCATGAATCATCGCGATTTCTTGTAAGGTTTTTAATGCAATGCCTAAAATAACAGGAATATCTATGGCTAGTGTGAAAATGCCGCCAAAGCCCGTGGAAGCACCTTGAACAGTCGCCATATTTGCGCGATTTTTTTGTAGTTTTGCACTGAGCTCCACCATATCGCTTAGCGGCATTTGCTGAATGTCTTCAAGGGAAGTGACATTGTGTAATGTATGCTTTTGAATATGGCGTATCATGGCTTGTTGGCTGACTAAATATTTGCCTCCATTTTGAACGTAGCTTACTAGTTCGTCGATTAATAAGGCAATTTTTTCTTGTACAAATTTTGGTGTCAGTTTATCTAATAGCTTAAAAGGGAGACGACCGAGCTTTTCCCAAAACCAGAGCCCGCTTTGATCTTGCTCCCATTTTTGAATTTCCGTTAAGTATTGTTGTAGCTGTTCTTTGGATTCCATAGTAGCCCTCCTGTTGGACGCGTTCGTTACTATACGTTTCTAGGCTGAGATGGTTTCAAAATATTATTCGAATTGTGTTAAAAGTGGTGTAATATCTTCTTTTAAACATTGATAAAACGCTGCTTCAAGTTGTAACTGTTTATGAAGTTCTTTGTTTGAAAATAATGTATACATCGCATCAATTTTTTCCTTTGAAAAACGAAAATGATGGTTAAAATGCTCGCGCTGTTTTTCATCGCTTAAGTGCATATAGCCGCGAATTATCGTGTACAGCTGATTGTATTTTTGATTTGCAAGTTGATAAGCGTCACGACTAAATTGACCGATGGAGGTACTGGGATTATCAAAACGACGATAGAAATCGCGTGCCTCACGATAGCTTTCAAGCTTTGAATTGGCGCTATATAAAATATGATGATTCGCGCGATGATCGGGACATTCGAAATCAAGAATAGCGCGTACAAGCTCGGAGATTTTATCGTACGTATCCAGTGTTTTTTTAGGTGCCTCCTTCAATTGAAAAAACATCTTTATCCCTCCAAACATCGTTGTCAGAAAATTATAACTCATTTTTGTTCATTTTGTTCACAAAAATAGATAAAAAGTGTAGTAGCATAGTAATTGAACGAAATTGGCAAGGATGGTGGCATGATGAAATACGAAGTGGTGTTATTTGATTTGGACGGAACCATTATTGATCCGAAAGAGGGCATTACAAAAAGTGTGCAATTTGCGTTAGCGAAAATGGGCGTGACAGTGGAAAACTGTGATACGTTGGAAAGCTTTATCGGTCCTCCGTTACAGCTTTCATTTCAGGAGCAATTCGGCTTTAGTATACAACAAGCAAATGAGGCGATAAGCTATTACCGAGAGCGCTATAAACCAACAGGGATTTATGAAAATACGGTGTATGAAGGAATGGCTGAGTTATTAGCTGAGCTGAAATCGAAGGGGTATAAGCTGGTAATTGCGACGTCAAAGCCGACTGTGTTTGCACAAAATATTGCAGAACACTATGATTTTGCACGTTATTTTGATGGGATTATTGGAAGTGAACTGGATGGTACGCGTACTCTAAAGGCTGAAGTTATTGAAGAGGGGCTTCGCCAATTGGGGAGCTACGAAACTTCAAAATGTATCATGATTGGTGATCGGAAATATGACATGATCGGCGCGAAGGCAAATGCTATGGATTGTGTGGGGGTAACCTATGGATATGGCTCGGAGCAAGAATTAGCCGAAGCTCAAGCAACCTATATTGTGCAAACCGTACCGCAATTACGTGATGTGCTGATGCAATAACCAAAAAAGAAGCTGTTCTCCTTAAATGGGAGAGCAGCTTCTTGTGCTTTAACTTAAAATTGTAAGTGTTTTTCGATATAAGCTTTAACATCAGCAATTGGCATGCGTGAGGTGCTCGGAGTTACCGTGCTAAAGCACCGTAACCCACTAGCAGAACACGCCTTTTCGAATAAACTGTTACTTAGAATTGTAAGTGCTTCTCAATATAAGCTTTTACCTCTGCAATCGGCATGCGTGTTTGCTCCATGCTATCGCGGTGGCGGACTGTTACTTGACCGTCTTCTTTTGAATCGAAGTCGTATGTGATACAGAATGGTGTACCGATTTCGTCTTGACGACGGTAGCGTTTACCGATTGATTGTGATTCGTCGAAATCTACTGGGAAGGCTTTTCGTAAGTCAGCCCATACGTCGCCAGCTTCTTCTGATAATTTTTTTGATAATGGTAATACGGCTGCTTTGAATGGTGCTAAAGCAGGGTGGAAGCGTAATACTGTACGTGTATCATCACCTTCTAATTGCTCTTCCTCAAAAGCATCACATAAGAATGCTAAAGTTACACGGTCTGCACCTAATGATGGCTCGATGCAGTATGGTACGTAGCGCTCATTTGTAATCGGATCAATATAAGTGAAATCTTCACCTGAATGCTCCATATGTTGTTTTAAGTCGTAATCTGTACGGTCTGCGATACCCCATAGCTCGCCCCAGCCGAATGGGAAACGGAATTCGATATCTGTTGTTGCATTAGAATAGTGAGATAGTTCGTCTTCTTCGTGGTCACGTAAACGCATAGAATCTTCCTTCATGCCTAAGTTTAATAACCAATCCTTACAGAAGTTTTTCCAGTAAGCGTGCCACTCTAAGTCTTCACCTGGTTTACAGAAGAACTCTAATTCCATTTGCTCGAATTCGCGTGTACGGAATGTGAAGTTACCTGGAGTGATCTCGTTACGGAATGATTTACCTACTTGTGCGATACCGAATGGTGTACGTTTGCGCATTGAACGTTGCACATTTTTAAAGTTCACGAAAATCCCTTGAGCGGTTTCAGGGCGTAAGTAAATTTCATTTGAAGAACTTTCTGTTACACCTTGATGCGTTTTGAACATTAAGTTGAATTGACGGATGTCTGTGAAATCGATTTTACCGCAGTCTGGACAAGCGACTTCTAGCTCTTCCATTTTCGCCTTCATTTGGTCAAATGTCATACCGTCGACGATAATTTCTTTACCTGTTTTTGTTAATGATGCATCTTCAATTAATTTGTCGGCACGGTGACGCGCTTTACATGCTTTACAGTCGATCATTGGGTCATTGAAGTTTCCAACGTGACCAGAAGCTACCCAAGCTTTTGGATTCATGAGAATGGCTGCGTCAAGACCTACATTGTGCTCAGATTCTTGAACGAATTTTTGCCACCAAGCTTTTTTTACGTTGTTTTTTAATTCGACACCTAGTGGACCGTAATCCCAAGTATTTGCTAAACCACCGTAAATGTCTGAACCTGGGAATACGAAGCCACGATGTTTTGCTAATGATACAATTGTTTCCATTGATTTTTCTGCCATGAAAAATTCCTCCTAAATAAAAATTCTATTTTGCCTTAGTGTCATAATGTCTTAAGGCATATCGATAATCATCCAATATAAAGTATTGAATGAATAAAGATAAAAAGCACCCGTCTCCGGGCACAAAAGTTATGCCCGGGGACGAGTGCATCGAATGTGATTTACCCGCGGTTCCACCCCGCTTGTTTTTATATGAAATAAAAACCTCTTTCAAAAAATTAGCTCAAGGGTGCCGTTTCTCAATTTGTGTGGGCTTGCACCATCCCCACTCGCTAAAAATAAAATTGATACTTATTTTCCCCGTCATCGCTTACGTATGAAGTTAGATGTTTGAACAACTTGTTTGTTCGCTCATATTGTAGCAAAAGATTCTTTTCTTCGCAATATAGAACAATATAGTATATAATAATTCATGAATAAGTATAACATTATTTTGAAGCGGGTGAGTCTAATAGAACTCAATAAACGTCAAGAGGCGATCTTGCAAATTGTAAAAGAAAATGGTCCTATTACGGGCGAACATATTGCCGAACGCCTTGGATTAACACGCGCAACCTTAAGACCAGACTTAGCAATCTTAACAATGGCAGGATTTTTAGATGCGCGACCACGTGTCGGCTATTTTTATGCGGGGAAAAAATCAGCAGTAGCACTAACCGAGTCCATGCTTAACCTAAAAGTAAAGGATTTTCAAGCATCCCCAGTAGTCGTACATGACCATATGACAGTGTATGATGCAATAATTCATATGTTTTCTGAAGATGTCGGAACATTATTTGTCATTGATCGTGAGGAAATCCTACAAGGCGTATTATCACGAAAAGACTTATTGCGCTCGAGTATCGGGTCTCAAGATTTAGATAAAATCCCTGTGCATATGATTATGACGCGTATGCCAAATATTGCCTATTGCACAAATTCAGATACTTTAGTAGATGCAGCGAAGAAATTAATTGAACGTGAGATTGATTCCATGCCAGTAGTAAAAGAAACGGAGGCGGGAATCCATGTAATTGGTCGAGTAACCAAAACAAATATCACGCGTGCCTTTATTTCACTAGCTGATACGCATGATTTATAGGTGTACGATGAAAAAGATTACGATATTTGTTGTTTCAGACTCTGTCGGTGAAACGGGAGAAGCAGCAGCAAAAGCAGCAATTAGCCAATTCCGTCCAAATTTTGAAAGTGTAAGAATTCGTAAGTTTCCTCATATTAATAATCGTGAGTTGCTAGAAAAGGTTGTCCATATTGCGGCCTTAAATGAGGCGACGATTATTTTTACATTGGTTTCGCGAGAGATGCGTAAGGCGATGGAAGAGCTCGCGCAGCAGCAACGAATTCCAGCAATCGATTTATTAGGCTCCATGATTGATTTAATCGAAACGTCAACAGGGGAAGCGCCATTACAAAGACCAGGACTTGTACATAAATTGGATGATGATTATTTTAAAAAAATCGAAGCAATTGAATTTGCGGTGAAGTATGATGATGGACAAGATCCACGCGGTATCCCATTAGCAGATATTGTACTCATTGGTGTTTCGCGGACATCCAAAACGCCACTCTCTCAATATTTAGCACATAAAAGCTATAAGGTTGCGAATGTCCCCCTTGTGCCCGAAGTCACACCACCGGAAGAACTGATGCAAATCGATCCGAAAAAGTGCTTTGGCTTGGTCATTACACCGGAAAAATTAAATAATATTCGAAAAGAGCGTCTGATTACATTAGGTCTTACAGAAAATGCCTTTTATGCGCAGCAAGCAAGAATTGAGCAAGAGATTAGCTATTTTTATAGTATTGTTGATAAAATTGGTTGTCAGGCCATTGATGTTACCAATCGTGCGGTGGAAGAGACGGCACATAAAATTATTGACTTATATGAACGAGAATGTAAATAACTGCAAAAACCGCCTCGGAATTCTTTTTGTGAGGAGGTTTTTTTAAGGTTTTAAGCGAAATCATTAGAGATACTTATCTATGCAGAATTTATGGTATTCTACATCTAGTTTCTATTGTTTTCTCAAAAAAATATAGCAGTATAGACCTTTTTGTTTTATAATAATAAAATTGTGGTAAAAATATTATTTAAAGGGAGATACAATAATTATTCTTAAAAATTTGTCGAAATTTAGAGGATTTTTATAACTCATCTCGAAATATCTTAGATGGTGATAAAGTGGCTGGGAAAATACCTGAACATGTGATTGAGCAGATTCGCTCACAGTCTGATATAGTCGACGTCATAAGTGACTATATGCAGTTAACGAAAAGAGGGCGCAACTATTTTGGATTATGTCCATTTCATGGGGAGCAAACACCCTCTTTTTCAGTTTCTCAAGAAAAGCAAATTTTCCACTGCTTTGGCTGTGGTGCGGGCGGAAACGCCATTACCTTTGTTATGGATATTGAACATATTCCATTTCCAGACGCACTCGTAAAGCTAAGCCAGCGTGCAGGCATTCCACTCGAGATGGAGCTTGTAGGCGAACAACAGACGGAAAACAACCCTTTTTCAAAAAAAGAGCAACAAATGCGAGAAGCACATGCATTTGCGGTAGAGTTTTATCATCATATTTTAATGAATACGGAAGATGGCGAGCCGGCGTTAAATTACTTGCTTGAAAGAGGATTTACACGCGAGCAAATTGAAACACATCAAATAGGATGGGCAATGCCAAATTGGGACACACTGTCTATACTATTAGATCGTAAAGGATTTGATTTAGAGGAGATGGCAGAAAGCGGGCTCATCATTCATAAAGAGAGTGATGGTCGTTATTTTGATCGCTTTAGGGGACGGATTATGTTCCCGATTCGTGATGAAAATGGCAAAGCAATTGCATTTTCTGGTCGAATTTTAAATTCAGATGGCGACGATGCCAAATATTTAAATAGCCCAGAAACGCCTATTTTCCACAAAAGTCAGGTGCTTTATAACTTAGATAAAGCACGCGCCTCGATTCGTAAAACGAGACAAGTAGTTTTAATGGAAGGCTTTATTGATGTATTAGCAGCGAATCGTGCAGGGGTATACAATGCGGTTGCCACGATGGGTACGTCACTTACATCCCAGCATATTACAAAGCTTAAACGCTTAGTGCAGCAAGTTACAGTTTGCTATGATGGTGATAATGCTGGTTTTGAGGCGGCCAAACGTGCAGCGCAAATGCTTCACGAAGAGCAATTGAAAGTGGAAATTTCGGTTTTACCAGATAAGCTTGACCCGGATGAATTTATCCGAGCTAACGGTGCTGAAGTTTTTAAAGATCAAATTATTGAGAAGCCGCATGCCTATATTGCATTTATGATGATGTATGCAAAGCGCGGAAAAAACTTTCAATTTGAAAATGATACATTGCAATATATTCAGGAAGTATTAGAAACTTTAAAAGGTAATACTTCCCCAACCGAACGAGACTTATATATTCGTCAAATCGCAGCAGAGACCAATATTTCACCAGAAGCGATTAGTGCACAGCTGCGAAAATTAACGGCAGATACTGTCAAAGAGCAAAAGCGAAGTCAAACGGTGCTACAAACGCCTCCAAGTGAACTCTCGATGCAAGAGCGTAAAAGAGATGCAACGGATCGCGCTGAACGTTTGCTATTAGCGCATATGCTGCATGATGTAAATGTTGTGAATAGGGTGCTTAAAAGTGGAAATAATGAGCCCTTCATTCACGAGGAATATTTAGCTGTCTTTGTCCGTTTAATCGGTTTTTACGAAGAATATGAAATGGCAGATTTTCACCGTTTTGTCGAGGTGTTAAACGACGCTGAGCTGCGCAAAATTGTAATGGAGTCAGCTTATATTGATCGTGATCCTGAACATGGTGAAGCCGAAATCACGGATTGCCTAAAGCAAATCGAAAAGCGTCGCCTAGAATTACAAATTGAACAATTAAAACACAATCAAAAAGAAGCGGAAAAGATGCACGAACATAGACGGGCTCTTGAAATCGCCCAACAAATTATTGACCTTAGCAGAAAAATAAAAATGGGCATTTAACGCGATTTGTTTTTAGAAGGAGGAAGGTTTATGGCGGACAAGTCAAAACATTCAAAAGATATGAAGGTAAATGGTGTTTCGTTAGAGCAAATTAAAAAACAACTATTAGCAAAAGCAAAATCAGTTGGTGAAATTTCAATGAAAGAAATTTCAGATACACTCGCATTTTTTGAATTGGAAAACGAAGAAATTTTCAACTTTGCAGATGAAATCGAAAAAAGTGATGTAACAGTTGAAGGTAAAGAAGAATTTGAAGAAGAAGCACTTTCGAAGCAGGAATCAAGCGAAGAAGTTTTTGATTTAAATGATTTAAGTGTTCCTCCGGGCGTTAAAATCAATGACCCAGTTCGTATGTATTTAAAAGAAATTGGTCGTGTAGATTTACTTTCTGCTGAAGAAGAAATTCGTTTAGCAGAGCGTATTGAGCAAGGTGACGAAGAAGCACGTAAGCGTTTAGCAGAAGCGAACTTACGTCTTGTTGTTTCGATTGCCAAGCGTTACGTAGGACGCGGTATGTTATTCTTAGATTTAATTCAAGAAGGAAATATGGGTCTTATTAAAGCGGTTGAAAAGTTTGACCACCGTAAAGGATTCAAATTCTCCACTTATGCAACATGGTGGATTCGTCAAGCGATCACGCGTGCCATTGCAGACCAAGCGCGTACAATCCGTATTCCGGTACACATGGTTGAAACAATTAACAAATTAATTCGTGTACAGCGTCAACTGCTTCAAGATTTAGGGCGCGAACCATCTCCAGAGGAAATCGGAGAAGAAATGGATTTAACACCTGAAAAAGTACGTGAAATTTTAAAAATCGCGCAGGAGCCCGTTTCACTTGAAACGCCAATCGGGGAAGAAGATGATTCGCATTTAGGTGATTTCATCGAGGATTCAGAAGCACAATCTCCAGCCGATCACGCGGCTTATGAATTATTAAAAGAGCAATTAGAAGACGTGTTAGACACATTAACAGACCGTGAAGAAAATGTATTACGCTTACGTTTTGGTTTAGACGATGGTCGTACACGCACATTAGAAGAGGTAGGGAAAGTATTTGGTGTAACACGTGAGCGTATTCGCCAAATCGAGGCAAAAGCATTGCGCAAATTACGCCACCCATCTCGCTCAAAACGTCTAAAAGATTTCTTAGAATAGGAATGAAAAAAAGATGAAGCACAACGGTGACTTCATCTTTTTTTATACATAAAAATAGCAAAAAAGTATTACGCTTAAAAAAAGACGATGTTACTTTTTACAGATGTCGTGCGCTACTTATTTCCTTACAATAAAAGGTAGTAACAAATACATAAAAGACAGATTTGGAGCGTAGTTATGTCAAATCAAAAGAAACAAATCATTATGAATGAGATTACATTTTGGAAGCAAAACAAGTTGTTGCCTGAGCACTATTGCGATTTTTTAATGACGCTCTATTCAGAGGGCAATCAAAATGAGGAAATTGAAGGGAAAACAAAGAATGCGATAAAAAGTGTCGAAAAACGTAAGAAGCTTAGCATCGCCACATTTTTTCCAATTGTCGCCGCGGTCATCGTTTTATTGCTTTTCACGATCCAATATGAATGGGTTGTTATTGCCATTGCAGGTGTTTTCGCTGCTTGCTGCTTAGTTGGAGCAATCTATTTTGCGAAGAAAAACAATATTTTAGCAATAATGCTACAATTAGCGACGGCATTATCCGCACTTGGCGTGACTTTAAAAATTTGTACAACGTATTTTGATGGAAATAATGAAATGCTGTATATGCTATTGCTTGTAAACTGTATATTTTGGTTAATAAGCGGAATCATGATGCGGATCATTTATTTCACGATTTCAGGTGTGCTCGGCGTCATTGTTATTATGGGGGCATGGGTGTATTTATTATAATGAAGAAGCTCGTTTCATTTCTAAATAACGGATTTGAAACGAGTTTTTTTGAGAATCATTAAAAAAAAATTGAATATCAAGAAATTAATGAAATCCCATTTAATTCTCTAAAATACGTATATTTTCTGTAAAAAATAAGATTTTTAGATTACAATAAACTTGTAAACTACGTTGGTTGAGAGGATGAATACAATGCATTTTGATTTATCGACAGAGCAAGCAATGTTACAGAAAATGATTCGGGAATTTTCAGATGAGGTGGTCGCACCAGGAGCGGTAGAACGTGATCGCACAAAAGCATTTCCACTTGCAATTTTCAACGAGCTTTCGCAAATGGGCATCATGGGCTTACCCTTTTCAGAACAATATGGCGGAGCGGGAGCAGATACAATAAGCTTTGCAATTGTGACGGAGGAATTGAGCCGTGTTTGTGCATCGACGGGTATTACGTATTCGGCGCATATTTCATTAGGTGGAGCACCACTGAACTTATTTGGTACAGAGGCGCAAAAGCAAAAATATTTAGTGCCGATCTGTACAGGGGAATCCTTTGGCGCATTTGGTTTAACCGAGCCTAATGCGGGTTCAGATGCAGGGGGGACTGAAACAACGGCTACACTTCGCAATGATGAATATGTCATAAATGGTACGAAGGTTTTCATTACAAATGCAAGTTATGCCAAGCATCTCGCGTTAACAGCTATAACAAATCGAGATGGAGACAAAAAAGAAATAAGCGCGATTATTGTACCAACTGATGCACCAGGATTTTCGATTAAATCGGATTACGAAAAAATGGGCTTACATGCCTCCAATACGACGGAATTGATTTTACAGGATGTGCATGTTCCAGAAGAAAACTTGCTCGGTGTTCGTGGCAATGGCTTTAAGCAATTTTTAACAACGCTCGATGGTGGCCGAATTGGAATCGCCGCAATGGCAGTGGGAATTGCGCAAGGTGCGTTAAATAAGGCGATTCAATATTCAAAAGAACGAAAGCAGTTTGGCAAGTCACTGGCTGAATTTCAAGCAACACAGTTTAAACTGGCTGATATGGAGGTAAAGATTCAACTAGCAAGAACATTTGTTTATAAGGCGGCCTGGTTAAAGGATCAAGGGCGACCTTTTAGCAAAGAGGCAGCAATCGCGAAATACTATGCTTCTGAAATGGCGATGGAAGTATGTGATGAAGCGATTCAAATTCATGGTGGCTACGGTTATATGAAAGAATATGAGGTAGAGCGCTTTATGCGAGATGCAAAATTACTCGAAATTGGTGAGGGAACTTCGGAAGTTCAAAAAATGGTGATTGCAAGACATATCTTATAATGTGTAATAAAAATGGAAAAATTGTTACAAAGCTAGTAAAACTTGTTGCGTAGGTCTTTTCGTTTTTTACAGAATCAAGTACAATTAGAATTGTTTACTAGACTTTGGTTTAGTTAGAAAAACATATTTCGTGTCTAAATGACTCGAAATAACGGCTTTTCTGATGTGGATGGACTTAAAAAGTTTCTACTTTTTTATCCACAAGAAATAGAATAATTAATGAGGGAGGGGAACTCAATGAAAAACAATCCACTAATTCCTTACGTTCTTATCATGGTATTCGGTATCGGTCTAATTTTCTTCATGTCATTTGAGGGTGCTGCTGATAAAAACAGTGCGGATGAGGGTCAAGCTGAAACAGCTGAAATTAGCGGTGAAGAGGTAGCTCAAAAGAACTGTATCTCTTGTCACGGCGGTGATTTAACTGGTGGTATGGGTCCATCTATTGTAGGTTTAGATGCTGTTCATATTCAAGAGGTGGCGTTAAAAGGTCAAGGTTCAATGCCTGCTATTTTAAAAACTGAAGAAGAAGCTCAAGCTGTAGCTGAGTATATTTCAGGTCTATAATTGTCGAAGTGTGGAAGTAGAGTAATCTATTTCTGCACTTTTTTTGATGAAATGGACTTGCGCGAGACTTGTCGGCAAATTTTATATATAATGAGAGTAATTTGTCATAAAGAAAAGAGGAAATTGAAATATGAACGCGCAAAAACTTTCAAAAAGACTGGAAACGGTGGCATCGTTTGTACCAACAGGAGCCGTTGTAGCGGATATTGGCAGTGACCACGCTTATTTACCATGCTATCTAGTACATAAGGGAATTGCGGCACGGGCAATTGCAGGTGAAGTCGTACAAGGTCCATATGATTCTGCTGTCCGTCAAGTGCGCACAGAGGGTTTAACGGAAAAAATTACGGTGCGCCTAGCGGATGGGCTTGCAGCGGTAGAAGAATCAGATCATGTTACCGCGATTACAATTGCTGGTATGGGCGGCCCCTTAATCGTATCGATTTTAGAAAAACACCCACAAGCATTAAAAACGGTGACACGATTAATTTTACAGCCGAATATTCATGCAAAAGCCATTCGAGAATGGGCATTAGCACATGGCTGGGCTTTACAAGACGAGGTCATTTTAGAAGAAGACGGCAAAGTATATGAGGTGCTTGTATTACAGCGTGGTTCGATGGATTTAAATGAAGCACAAATTTTAATGGGACCAAAGCTAATGAATACAAAATGTGCGGTCTTCGTGGAAAAATGGTCTCGAGAAGTCGCAAACTGGCAGCGTGTGCAGCAAGCCATTCGCAATGCTGAACAAACCGAAGAAAATAAAGCGAAATATGAAGAACTAACGCATTTAATTGCGCTCGTGCAGGAGGCGATTCAATGAAGACTGTAAACGGTAACGAAATCATTCAACTTTTTGAAGCATGGTCACCCAAAAAATATGCGTGTATGCCAAATGATCCGATTGGTTTAGCGATTGGTACGTTAAATAAAGCAGTATCTAAGGTGCTCGTTACGCTGGATGTGACACATGAGGTGGTAGATGAGGCAATCACACAGGGCTGTGAGCTAATTATTGCCCATCATCCACCAATTTTTATGAAGCTATCGAATTTACGTACCGATAACCCACAAGGAGCATTGTACGAAAAGTGCTTGAAAAACAATATCGCGGTTTACGCAGCGCATACAAATTTAGATGTGGCGCCAGGTGGGGTTAATGATTTACTGGCTGATGCTTTACAGCTAGAAAATCGTCAAATTTTAGAACGCTCTTATGAAGAGAAAATGATGAAGCTTGCAGTATTTGTTCCAGCTGCTGAGAGTGAAGCGATGCGAGAGGCACTAGCAAAAGCCGGAGCTGGACGAATCGGCCATTACGAGGCTTGTAGCTACACACTTGCCGGTGAGGGGCGCTTCCGTGCATTAGCAGGTGCGAATCCGACTATTGGAGAAGTAGGCGATTTGCATGTAGAGCCCGAAGAAAAAATTGAGGTTGTGTTCCCACAATCGATAAAAAATAAAGTATTAAAAGCGATGTTAAATGCGCATAGCTATGAAGAACCAGCATATGATTTAGTTGCGATGGAGCTATCGACAAATGAGCAAGGGTTAGGGCGCATCGGAACATTAAAAGAGCCGATGACGCTGCTTGAATTTGCAGAGTTTGTGAAGGTACAGTTAGATGTACCTGCCTTGCGCGTTGTTGGACCATTGGATCGCACCGTTCAAAAGGTAGCGGTTGTTGGTGGAGACGGCAACAAATACATTCGAACAGCAAAATTTGCAGGTGCAGATGTCTTTGTAACAGGGGATATCGGCTTCCATATGGCACAAGATGCAGAGGTGAGTGGTCTAAGCATCGTTGACCCAGGACATCATGTGGAGAAGGTAATGATTAAAGGGGTAGCAGAAAAAATGGCCGCTTTATGTGCGGATAAGAAATTACAAGTAACATTTATTCAATCGACAATTCATACAGAGCCATTTCAATTTATTTAAAAGCAAAAAAGTTGTTCATTTTGATTATCCGAAATGAACAACTTTTTTATTTGTAACATTATTTTGACTTTTGCATTAAATGCGAATAGGACAATACTAAGCCGAGTAAATAAAGAACGACTAAAAAATACAGTGGGACAAGATGAATGAAGCTTGTGTAGCCAATGGCAAAATGTGTGCCAATTCCAGCGATAAATGCAGGGAGTGCACCAAGTAGTAATGTATACCAAAGCCAGCGTTCACCAGCGCGGAATCCCCAAAGTGATAGGCAAAGTACAAGGATGCCCACACTAATAAGTGCACTACCAAAGCCAGCACGGTCATGGGCAATAACAGGAATCAAACGATTGCTAATGGATTGTAATGTAGATGCATCCATACATAAAAAGCTAATATCCGTTGTCACAAAAACGCTTGTAATCCCAATAATTGAAATGACCAAGCCACCGATTAATAATGAAAAACCGAGTACGACAAATAGAAATTGACCATAAACAGAACGCGTCCATGCAAGGTCATTTGTGTCATGCCAGCTTTGCGGACTGGCTTTGAGATTTTTTCCCTCACGCCAACTCATCAGATAAATTGGGAGAAGTACCAACCAAAACAACCCATGGAGCCAATCAAAATAACCATAGCCAATGAATAACAAAATGCCTAAAAAACCGATGATTGCCGCACTGTGAAAGGTCACTTTTACCCAGTGCAACCCTCGCCTCAACCCAAAATAAGCAAGTGCCATATAAATAATACTAGCTGAAATCATCGTTCCTGCGAGCGACATGCGGTCATGTGCCATAAAGGCCAAAATTTTAGGGTTTACGAAGTTCAATTGCTCACGGGTTAGCCCGATAAATCGTTCATCATATTGTAAGATGACGGTATTTAGTGCAAAAAATAGAGCGATAACACCACCAATAAAAATGGCAAGTCCGAAAAGAAAAGACCAAAGCCATTGCTGCGGTGGAGGAGTTGGTGTTAACTGATCTACAAATTTTTCGTGGATACGCTTTGGCAACCCCGGCCCGACTTGGACATAACCCTCTGTAAGCATCATTAAATCCGCTCCAGCTTCTTTTAAGGCGACAGCATCTGCTGGACTGTAAATGCCCCCAGTTGTCATTCTCGGTATATGTGGATAATCTCTTTTCAGAGTTTGTAGTCCATGTTGTAGCGCTTGTAAGCTATTCTTTTGTTCAACTAGACGGTCAGTTGTCGTTGTAAAGGGTGCATCAATACAAACGCCTTGAACAGAGGGAGCTAACTGAACCGAATTAGTAATTTGTTCAGCAGAAATAATTTGATAGATAGGGATAGGGATACCAACAGCTTGTTTCAATTGATTGATATGCTGTGTATGCAACAGAAATCCATCAACGAAAGGTGCTAAATGTTCAAGACATGCCTGTAACTGCTGTGTCGTCAAGCTAATATCGAGTCGGGCAAAAAGTGGAACATGAAACCCATGATTTCCGACTAATTGCAATGCCTGCTTCAATGGAACTTTTTCAGCAGATGTTGAAAAAGCAATTTGTCCATCTAACCAAATCGGCGAAATTTGTTCTGCTGATGCACGAAAAACAATCGGTCCAATTTCAATAAAACCAAAGCCAAGCTCTTGGAAGGCGGGCGTTCCTGTAAGCTGAGGATCCATTATACCGCTCAGCCCAACTGGCGATTTGAAAAGCGTATTATTGTATGTTTCCTGTAAAAGTGGACTTGTTTGATTATGGCCTAAAAATTCAATGACATATTTGCCACCGAGAACTTTCGCAACGTTTCGCATGCTTGCATGGATCAATTGCCGGCTTTTATTGGCATCAAGTTTAGAAAGCACGGTCTTTTTTAGAGGATGATAGGACCAATCAGGCATACTAGTTTCACCACCGATGAATTCATTTGTTCTTAGTGTACCATAGGAAATAGTGGGAAAATAAAACAGCACCTCAAAATTGAAGTGCTGTTTGAATATTATGCTTTTGTAGGAATGGCTTTTGCTGCCATTTCTTCATTAAAATCATTTTCTGATTTGGATACAACGACACATGCCACACCATTACCGATTAAGTTCGTAACAGCACGTGCTTCAGACATGAAGCGGTCAACCCCGATTAATAACGCAATCCCTTCAAGTGGAACCATTGGGAATGCCGCAAGTGTTGCAGCTAATGTGATGAAACCTGAACCTGTTACACCT
Source organism: Solibacillus sp. FSL R7-0668 (assembly GCF_038006205.1). NCBI lineage: Bacteria > Bacillati > Bacillota > Bacilli > Caryophanales > Caryophanaceae > Solibacillus > Solibacillus sp. FSL R7-0668. Next base: position 1,196,149 of record NZ_JBBOUU010000001.1, read on the forward strand.
GCTGCCCCTTTAGAAGTAATCATTAATACCCCTAAAAGTGTCGCAATTTCTAACCAAGATAAGTCAACCCCGTAAGCTTGCGCAATGAATAATGCCGCCATGGATAAATAAATGGACGTACCATCTAAGTTAAACGAATAGCCAGTCGGAACAACTAAACCAACAACTTGCTTGCCACAGCCTAAGTTTTCTAGCTTGCGCATCATTGCTGGTAATGCTGATTCAGAAGATGATGTACCAATTACGATAAAGATTTCCTCTTTAATGTACGCGATGAAGCGGAAAATATTGAAGCCATAATATTTGGCAATGGAGCCAAGTACGAACACGATGAATAGGAACATCGTAATATATACGGCCGCCATTAACAGCCCTAGTGATTTTAATGACTCTAAACCAAAATTACCAATTGTATAGGCCATTGCCCCGAATGCCCCGATTGGCGAGAATTTCATCACGATGCCAACAATTTTGAAGAAGATTTCAGAAACTTGCTCAAAGAATGTAATAACCGGACGAGATTTTTCACCTAGAGATGCAGCAGCAATACCGAATAGAACAGCCGCAAATAATGTTGGTAGTAAAGCGCCACTTGCAATGGCACCAACGAAGTTTTCTGGAATAATATCATAGATGAAGCCACCTAAGCCAGCTTCACTATTTGCATCTGCAGCTTCTGTATATTTCGAAATATCCGCATCCGCCGCTTTTGACGTATCAATCCCAGCGCCTGCGTTTACAAGAACACCAACAAGAACACCGATTGCCAGGGCGATTGTGGAAACAATTTCGAAGTAAAGTAATGCTTTCCCTCCGATTTTCCCAACCTTTTTCATATCTCCCATGCCACCGATACCAATAACAACAGTTAAGAAGATAATTGGTGCAATTAACATTTTAATTAATTTGATGAATAAATCAGCCAAGATTTTTAAGCTTGCGCCGAATTCAGGCCAAATTGCGCCCACGATGATCCCTAAAATAATCGCGATAATAACTTGGACCGTTAGATTTTTTAATAATTTCACGATTGAAGCCCCCTAAAGAAATGGTTTATATGATAACGTTTACATTGGCAATGATAACGTATGATTATTCAAAATATTTATTTTGATAATAAAAAACTTATCGTTCATTTTGTTCAATGTTGACCGAAAAATGCGGGAACTGTTGATACATAAGGGATTTTATTGTTATATTACTGACATCGCAGCATTTGATTTTGTACTATAACAAAACAAAAAAGCTACTTAAATTTCATAAGTAGCATAGTTTTGTTCATTTTGTTCATCTATTGTACTGCTGAAAGTTCTTCTTGAAGCTGTTGCAAATAGTTTTGAGGTTAGTATAAATAATGGACACGTAATTGCGAGCGTATGTATGATAAGACTAATACATTAAAGGACGTGTTCAAAATGAGTAAAAGGCCCACACCAGAGTACAAAGAGTATGTCGTAAAGCTTGTAGTGGAAGAAGGGAAAAAAGCCACTCAACTAGCCTATGAGTTAGGGATTGGAGAATCTTCTATTCGACGCTGGGTAAAAGAATATCGTGATCAAAAGGCAGCCGAAACAGAGGGTATTCAGTATGTCACACCGACAGAGTTAAAACGAATGCAAAATGATTATGAAAAGAAATTGCGTGCGCTTGAGGAGGAAAATGCGATCCTAAAAAAGGCGATGCACATCTTTGCGAAAAACCAGCCGTAATTTATACCTTTATTCAAGCACATGTAGGTGAATTTACGATTGTAAAGATGTGTAACGTACTTGGTGTCTCCAAAAGTGGCTACTATAATTGGCTTCAGAAACAATCTGCCCCCCTAACTGAACGTGAAGAGAGAGAAATTGAAATTACTCAAAAGGTACATCAATCCTTTCATGAAAGCTATGGTACATATGGTAGCCCTCGTATTCGAAAGGACTTACAAGAATGGGGATATGTTTTATCTCAAAAGAAAATAGCGAATTTGATGCGAGAGCTCGGTTTATGTGCTGTCATTCCTAAACAATATCAACGAACAACCAATTCCGATCACGACCATTTTATTTATCCTGATTTAGTGAAGCGTGACTTCGATGTGAAAGAGCCAAATCAAGTGTGGGTGGCGGATATTACGTATATACGGACGATGCAGGGATGGCTTTATTTAGCGAGCATTATGGATTTATACTCACGTAAAATTATTGGTTGGGCAATCGCTGACCACATGAAAGAAGCCTTGGTTTTAGAGGCATTGGAAAAAGCGTTACTAATAAGAAAACCACCAGCAGGTTGCATTCATCATTCCGATAGAGGGGTACAATACTGCTCAAACGCGTATACCAACCTATTAAAAGAATATCAGATGGAAATAAGCATGAGTAAAAAAGGCGATCCTTATGATAATGCCTGTATCGAGTCATTCCATTCGACCATCAAAAAAGAATGTATTTATCGTCAACGATTCCAAACAAAACACGAGGCCAAACAAGTAGTTCAAGCTTATATCATTGAGTTTTATAACAAGAAAAGACGTCACTCAACATTGGGATATGTGTCTCCGAATCAATATGAGCGAATCAACAACCCAAAAAACACATCTAGCCGCTCAAAATCTGCTTAGAGGTAGTTGTATCGTTAAGCTCCAATTTGGAGGTTAACGATACGACTACCAGACCAACCGAAGGGCGGTAGTACTAAAACGCTCGATTTTTTATGTCCATTTTATTGACTTAAGACCAGTTTTTTGATGTTTGTTGCTCATAGTATTGATAAATCGGCTGCAGCGCTTTAATCCAACTGTTACGCTGTTCATCCGTTAAAGTGTAGAGTTGTGCTTGTTTAGAGTGTTGAAGCTGCTGTAAATTTTCATCATTGAGTTTGACTGCTGCATCATGCTGCCAGCGCTGAAGCTCATCGATGGATTCGGTGATGATTTGCTGCTGTTGCGCCGTTAAGTTGTTCCAAAAATCCTCATTCATCAAAATGCTATAGGCCAAAATGCCATGATTCGATAATGTAATTTGGGGGTGCATCGTGTAATAGCCCTTTGAGTAAATATTAGATATCGTATTTTCCTGGCTCGCGATATTTTTATTTTGAATCGATGCGTACAAATCATTAAACGAAGTGACAATCGGATCGGCATGTAATAATTGAATTTGCTTGATGAGTACTTTACTAGGCATGGAACGCATTGTTAAACCGATAAAATCAGAGGCTTCCAGCAGTGGTCCATTTTTTGCTGCGATTTGTTTAAAGCCATTATGCCAAAATGTAAGTCCACGGATATGTATGGATTCTAATTCCTTTAGAAGTTGGTCACTTAAAGGACCATGCAACACTTCATAAACTTGCGCATCGTTTTCAAACAAAAAAGGAAGGTCTAGCACTTGCCATGACGGGAGCTCTTCAGTCATTTTTGAAATCGTTGGAGCGATCATTTGGACATCGCCCTCCTGTACTGCAGCAAGTTCGGTTTTGTCATTGTATAAAATCCCATTTGGGTAAATTTGAACAATCATATTGCCGTTCGATTTTTCCTCAATGAGCTCGGCAAATTTACTTGCAGCAAGGCCTTTTGGGGTGTTTTCAGCAACGACATGGCTAAAGTTGATGACAATTTGATCATCAAGACCGATTTGCTCTTCATCGTATGGCAGTTCATGCTGATTCCAAAAGTCAAAGCGAAATGAAATGGAAATGATGAGTCCCACAATCGTTATAACAGCTGTCATAATATAAAAACGCAAAATAATCGCCTCTTTTTTCTAAGAATTTCTAAAACCATTTGTAAAATTGACTGCAAATCGAATCGGTTTGTTATATTATATAGCAAAAAAGGAGGCAGAAAATGAAAACGAAACAATTAACGATGAATAGGAAAATTGTGTTACTGACTTTTTTCATTATCGCCTTTTCTTTTTTAGTTGCAGGCATTTTATTAATAAGCAATTTAGCACAAAACAATGAAGAAACACTCGGGCAGCGCGCTATGCTCGTTGCTCGTACCATTTCGGATTTACCCGATATTCATAAACATTTAGATCAAGAAAATTTACAGCTTGCTCAAACGAATATTCAAAAAACGATAAACGATATTAAAACGATTAACAAAGCGGATTATATTGTTGTGATGAATATGGATCGCATCAAGTTATCCCATCCATCACCAAACCAGCTAGGAAAAAAAAGCTACTCGACCGATATTGAGGCTGCATTTAGTGAAAATTATTATATTTCAAAAGCCATTGGGGAACAAGGGAAAATGGTGCGCGCATTTGTTCCGATACTGAATGATGCACGAAAGCAAATTGGTGTCGTTGTTGTAGGCTTTGCGCTGCCTACATTTTTAGACATACTGAAGCAAAATATGAATGAAATCATTGTAACAGTTACATTGTCGATTTTATTTAGTATTTGGGGTGCGCATACGTTAGGGCGACATATTAAGCGCCAAATGTTTGGTCTAGAGCCTCAGGAAATTGCGAAGGTATATGTTGAACGCAACGAAACCTTTAACGCAATGCATGAAGGAATTATTGCGGTCGATAAAGATATGGTCATTACGATTTTCAATAAAAAGGCGAGCCGAATTTTAGGCGTTGGCGGCAATCCGAAAAAATACATTGGTAGCTATATTTATGATGTGCTGCCCGATACACGTTTACCAGAAATCGTCGAGAGTGGTCGCGCTGTGTATAACCAAGAAATTTATGTGAATAACCATAGTATTTTAAGTAACCGCATTCCTATTTTGGTAAATGGAAAAACAGTAGGGGCGGTTGCGGTATTCAAAGATTTAACTGAATTTAAGCAGCTTGCCGAAGAGTTGACCGGTGTCAAGGCGTTTGTACAAGCACTCCGTATCCAAACGCATGAATATAAAAACAAGCTGCATACCATCGCCGGGTTACTGCAGCTCGGGCATCATCAGCAGGCGCTTGATTATTTATCGCAAGTGAAAATTCAGCATGATGAAGTAACAAAATTTTTAAACGAGCGGATTTATAATGAAAATATTTCAGGGCTGTTGCTGAGTAAAATTAGCCGTGGCAACGAACTAGGAATTCATGTGAAAATTGACGAGGAAAGTCGATTAACCCATTTTCCAGCGTTGTTAGACCATCATGATTTTGTCCTGTTGTTCGGGAATCTGATTGAAAACGCGTTTGATGCACTCGTAGGGGTTGACCGAGATTATAAGGAAATTCTTATTTCGATTGATGATAATGATGGGATGCTAGCAATTATGGTAGCGGATAATGGGATAGGTATACCAAAAAAACATTTAGAAAATATATTTGAAAATGGTTTTTCAACTAAGCAAAATGCGAATCGTGGAATTGGTTTGTTTTTAATTAATGAAATTGTTAAAAAAGGTAATGGTACTATTGAAATAACAAGTGAAGTAAATAAGGGCACAACATTTATTTTGACATTTGATTTTTAAAAAGGGGGCTACTCGCTTGAAAACGATTCAAGTTTTGTTAGTAGAAGATGATCCGATGGTGCGCGAAGTAAATCGACAATTTATCGAGCGTGTGGAAGGATTTAAAGTAATAGACATGGCATCAGATGGGGTAAAAGGAATTGAAAAAATTAAAGCACTGAAGCCGGATTTAGTTGTGATGGATATTTTTATGCCCGAACAGGATGGAATCCAAACGCTGCATCAAATTCGCGCTGAAAATTTAAATGTCGATTGCTTGACGGTGACAGCAGCGAATGATGTGCAGACAATTCAGCAAATATTACATCTAGGGGTATTTGATTATATTATGAAGCCCTTTACGTTTGAACGGATGGAGCAAACATTAATTCATTATCGTCAATTCAAGGAAAAGATGGCATCAGCAAGTGATGTATCACAGGCTGAGCTGGATGAAATGATTGGACAGGCATGGCAGCCAATCAACGAGGAGCAGGAGCAAGTGATAAAAGTTTCGCAGGATTTACCGAAAGGCTTTAACCGGGCAACGATGGATAAGGTACTTAAGTATTTAAAGCAATGTGAAGTGGGTGCATCTGCTGATGATGTAGCGACAGGCATTGGCGTAGCACGTGTCACAGCGCGTCGTTATTTGGACTATATGGAAAAAAACGAAATGATTCGCGTCGATATTCAATATGGAAGTGTAGGGCGTCCGATTAATCAATATTTTATCGAGGAATAACAATAGCAATTAAAAAGTGTCCAAGTGATTAAACTTGGACACTTTTATTGTATGTTTTGAAAACCCCCTGCTATGCGGGGGGTTCCGGAAAGCTTTTAGCTATGGACAAGAAAAAAACTCCAGTCGTACAATAGAGTCAGGTCTGGACAACCGACTATGTACGAAAGGAGTATCCAAATGGATAATAAAAGTTTAGCACATACAACCTGGAATTGTAAGTATCACATCGTCTTCGCGCCAAAGTATAGAAGACAAGTCATTTATGGAAAGATCAAAGCAGATATCGGGCAAATTTTACGCCAGTTATGTGAACGAAAAGGTGTGGAAATTATTGAAGCTACAGCGTGCCCGGATCATATTCATATGTTAGTAAGTATCCCGCCCAAATTAAGTGTGTCACAATTTATGGGGTATTTAAAAGGGAAAAGTAGTTTAATGATTTTCGATCGACATGCCAATTTAAAGTATCGATATGGCAATCGTCAATTTTGGTGTAGAGGTTACTATGTAGATACAGTGGGACGAAATAAAAAAGTCATTCAGGCGTACATTCAAAACCAATTACAAGAGGACAGATTGCACGACCAAATGACGATGAAAGAATTTATTGACCCGTTTACAGGGGAAGAAATGAAGCGTAGTAAAAAATAAATCAGCCGCTTTAGCGGTAGTAGGAAACGTAGTGCAGGTGCCAGACCGTTCAGTGCGTCTTTAGACGTGGGCCAGTAACAACGCGTTTCACGCGCAGTGCAAACCACCAGTTATACTGGTGGTTTTGATTAGAAGGGCATAATTTTTTCAACGGGCTTTGGTTCTTTAATTTTTGGTAGAATTTTGTCAAGTGTCACCGTACGAACGATTTCATGTGTAGATGGATCGTTTTTGTCGTATTTTTCGATGAAGGCAATCACTTCTTTTACGATAGGCGTTGGTGTAGATGCCCCTGCTGTAATGGCAACTGTTTCAACATGCTCCAACCATTCTAGCTTTAGCTCCGAAATATCTGAAATACGGTAAGAAGGTGTCCCGGCAATTTCAACAGAAACCTGTGTTAAGCGGTTTGAGTTATTTGATTTTGGATCACCTACTACGATTAATAAGTCGGCAACTCCAGCCTGTTCAGCAACAGCCTCTTGTCGAACTTGCGTAGCTAAACATATTTCTTTATGAACTTCGATATGTGGATATTTTTCTTTTAAACTATCCATTAAGAAAGCAACATCCCATTGACTCATAGTTGTTTGGTTAGTCACTAAGATTTTGTCGCTTACGAAAGATAAGTTATCAATATCTTTCATCGACTGAACAAGATGGACGTGTTCTGGTGCAACACCAATTGCGCCTTCTGGTTCGGGATGGCCCTTTTTCCCAATATAAACAATTTCATAACCTTCTGCTGTTTTTTCGCGAATTAAATCATGCGTCACCGTTACATCGGGGCATGTGGCATCAATGGCGATAAGTCCTTTGCGCTTAGCAATTTCACGAATTTCTGGTGAAACCCCATGCGCAGTGAAGATAACAGTCCCTTGTTCCACTTGCTCGATAATTTCTTTACGGTTGTCACCATCTAATGTAATAATTCCGTCTTTTTCGAATGCATCTGTAACATGTTTATTGTGCACAATCATACCGAGAATGTAGATTGGTCTTGGTAATGTTTTATCCAGTGCTGCATTTCGTGCGATAACCATGGCATCTACAACACCGTAGCAATAACCACGTGGGGTAATTTTAATGACTTTCATGTACGAAACTCCTTTCAAAGCTCTGTCCTATTTATTATATAGGACGCCATATGAATATTCAAAGTTCGGTTACTTTTTTGCTGGAATAGAAAAATGATAAATTGTTTATGTGTAAGATTCATTCATTTGTTGGAATTACTTTTCTGTAGGATTATGTATAATGATGGAAATGGAAAAAAGAGAACGTAGGAGGAACAACAATGGCTTTTTCATTTTTCAAACGAAAGAAGGATTTAAAAAACCAAGTCGAATTTTGCATTACGAATTTATCGTTAGGGGCTGCTGATGTTTATGATGAGTTAATTGGGCGAGATGATATTGAAATATCAGAATCAGGCTGTACATCAAACTGTGAAATATGCGAGTGTCAGCTCTTTGCAATTGTTAATGGTGAATTGATTCAAGAGGATTCAGCAGAGCAATTATTAAAATCTGTTGAAAAAGAGCTAGAAGAAAATTCAATTGCCCTATAAGTGTTAGGAGCGAATGTATGCATCTTGGAGTTTTTTTGAAAATCTGAATTCAAAATGTTTGATGCGTTATTCAATACGCCAGACTGTTTTTGCTTGAGTTTTGTTACAAAAAGAACGATTCCTCAAAGTGAATTTCCATTTCTTCGTTTATTAGGTATCATAGCGAGGTGAGGTGGGAATATGATATTTGTATTTGATTTAGATGGAACAATTTGTTTTGAGGGTGCGCCATTAGACAAACAAATTGTGAATGCATTACATACGATCCAAGCGCAAGGACATGAAATTATTTTTGCATCGGCTCGTCCGATACGTGATATGTTGCCCGTGCTTCCAGTGTCATTACATGATTGTCGCATGATTGGCAGTAATGGTGCCTTTACCTATGTGGATGGCCTGATTGAAGTTGAATTTTTACAAGCCAATATTCAAAAGCAAATTATTGAACTTGTTGAAACCTATGAGTTGGCCTATTTAGCTGATAGTGATTGGGACTATGCGTATACGGGCAGTGTGAATCACCCGATGTATAAGGGCATTGATAGTGAAGGCAAGGCGACTCAACGTGCCATTCACGAATTATCAGGCTTTTCGAAGGTGCTTTTATTCGATCCGCCAACAAACGTAACGCAGCATGTGAAAAAGTGGCAAGTGACAACATTTGAATATACGGAAGAAAAAATTCTTGATATTTGCTCGCCAAACTTAAATAAAGTAAAAGGGCTGGAGCGATTAGGGGTTAAAGAGTACATTGCATTTGGGAATGATGTTAATGATCGTCTCATGTTTGAGCAGGCACTTCATAGTGTTTGTGTAGGTACGCATCTTGTCGGAGAGGTTGCGACAGAGCGTGTTACGCAAGAGGATGTCCATTTGAAAATAATCGAGCTTGGAGAAGAGTGGCATCAATAGGAGGAGCGACACCATAATTTCAATTGGTGTCGCTCATTTTTATTCAAATGGGGGCTGAAAAATCATTGGTAGGGATGGTTTTGATTTAATTGGCGCATTGGGTTGCTGTGGTTGACGGGGCCCACGTGCCTGTCTCTGTCTAGATGGGCCTTCTACAGGCGCTACAATTGTTGAAGATTCAAGGATATCAGGGGAACCTTTAAAGCCTCGGTACATTCGCCATAGTGCTGGAAGGTTTTTAATCATAGGTGTTGCCTGTTGGATATACGGTGTGAATTTTTGGGCATTTTCAAAAAGGCTATTGGCCCCTGCTAAAAAGCCCTCCAATCGTGGTGCTCCAGCCGTTGCAGAAGCCGTAGCAGCAGGAATCTGCGGTGACACAGGCATGCGCATTTGCATAGGCGCAGGATTCATTGGCATTTGTGGAGGCATCATATTCATCGGCATATTCATCATATACGGTGCATACATCGGAAAACGTGGGGTAACTGGCATTTGTTGCATCATTCCCCCTGGAGGCATGTAAAATGGTCGTCGCATAATGAGCTCCTTCCTCAATTTCATCGTCAAATTCTGTATTTCTTTAGGAATTTTATCTTAACTGTTTGACGGCAGTTCTATTTATCGTTATGATATGCAGATGGTCACTAAAATGTACGAAACATGGTACAATAGGACAGATGTAAGGAGGTACGAAAAATGTCAAAATATACTGATTATCAATTCAAGCCATTTTTGCAGGACGCCATTGCAAAGCTTGGATTTACAGAGCCGACACCGATCCAAAAAGAGATTATTCCACTTGTACTAAAAGGGAAAAGTGCAATCGGACAAGCGCATACGGGTACAGGGAAAACACATAGTTTTTTACTGCCAATTGTACAGCGAATTGTGGAAGACAATCAAGAAGTACAAGCAGTCATTACTTCACCAACACGCGAATTAGCGCAACAAATTTTTGATGCATTAAATCAATTAGTAGAAGGTACTGAAATTTCTACGAAGCTATTTATCGGTGGTACGGACAAACAGCGTACAATCGATCGTTTAAAAACACAGCCTCAAATCGTGGTAGGGACACCAGGACGAATTAAGGACTTAGTAAAAGAAAATGCACTGTTAGTACACACAGCACCAATTTTAGTTATTGATGAGGCAGATTTAGCATTCGACATGGGCTTCATTGAGGACATCGATGGTTTTGCTTCTCATATGCCTGAAAAACTAGAAATGTTCGTGTTCTCAGCGACAATTCCAGAAAAATTAAAACCATTCTTAAAGAAATATATGGATTCACCCGTTCATATTCATATGAACGACAAACGTCCAGTTGCAGAAGGCATTGATTTTGTATTAGTTCCTGTGCGTTCGAAGTCACGTAATACACGTTTAATGGACGTAATTAAAGGAATTAATCCATTCTTAGCAGTTATTTTCTGTAACACACGTAAAACAGCGGAACATGTTGCTGGCTATTTAGCAGAGCAAGGCATTCGCGCAGGTCAAATTCACGGGGATCTTTCACCGCGTGACCGTAAAAAAATGATGAAGCAAATTCGTGATTTAGAATTCCAATATATCGTAGCGACCGACTTAGCTGCACGTGGTATTGATATTCAAGGAATTTCACATGTTATTAACTATGAAATCCCAGAAGATTTAGAGTTCTTCATTCACCGTGTAGGTCGTACGGCACGTGCTGGTTCGAAAGGTACTGCGATTACATTATTCCAACCAGAAGATGAAGATGCATTAGTACGCGTAGAAAAAATGGGTATTCCATTTGTTCAAAAAGATGTGAAAAATGGTGAATGGACCGAGTTAAAAGACCGTCACCAACGTGCTAGCCGTAAAGGTGAGCGTCAACAAGACGAAATTGATGCAAAAGCGAAATCAATGGTTCGTAAGCCTAAGAAAGTAAAACCAGGTTACAAACGTAATATGCGTTGGGAAATGGAAAAAGTTAAAAAACGCGAACGTCGTATTAAACGTCGTACAAATAAATAAAATTACGAATACGGCTGCTTAGTAACCTCTATGCAGCCGGTTTGTTCGTTTAGGAGGAAGAAAGATGCTATTAGGTTCACATGTTTCGATGAGTGGTAAAAAAATGCTGCTCGGCTCAAGTGAAGAGGCACTAAGCTATGGTGCCAACACTTTTATGATCTACACAGGCGCACCTCAAAATACGCGTCGTAAACCAATCGAAGACTTAAATATTATGAAAGGCTTGCTGCATATGAAAGAAAATGGTATGTCAAATATCGTTGTGCATGCCCCTTATATAATTAATTTAGGTAATACGACAAAGCCTGAAACTTTTGAGCTTGGGGTCAACTTCCTACAAGAGGAGATTAAGCGTACGGCAGCACTTGAAGCAACGCAAATTGTTTTACATCCAGGTGCTCACGTTGGTGCGGGCGTAGATGCAGGCATTGCGAAAATTGTTGAAGGACTAAATGAAGTATTAGCGCAAGATTATCCCGTACAAATTGCATTAGAGACAATGGCAGGGAAAGGCACTGAAATTGGGCGCAACTTTGATGAACTAGCACGAATTATCGATGGCGTAACGAATAATGAACGCCTTTCAATTTGTATGGATACGTGTCACATTCATGATGGTGGTTATGATATCGTTAACGATTTTGATGGCGTGCTAAATGAATTTGACAAGACGATTGGCCTAGATCGTTTAAAGGTATTACACATTAATGACTCGAAAAATGTGCGTGGTGCTGCGAAGGACCGTCATGAAAACATTGGTTTTGGTGAAATCGGCTTTGAGACATTGAAATACATTGTACATCATCCGCAATTAATGCACTTACCGAAAATTTTAGAAACACCCTTTGTAGGTAGTGATGCGAAAAACAAATTAGCACCTTATAAACATGAAATCGCGATGCTGCGTGATGGAGAATTCCGTCCAGAGCTAATCGATCAAATGCGCGGTTAAGATGTATGAACACCTTTTGCACTATTTTGTTGCAGAAGGTGTTTTTTTGATTTACTTTATTGAGTTTTTGCTATAATTAACAGTATATTAAAAATATTGTGATGGAGGAAAACGATGAAAAAAGTGGTTCAACTAATGATGATTTGTATAATGCTAGTAGTTTTACCATTGCAAAGCTTTGCGTCAATTAATGGTGCTGTTACTTCAAATTTGGGCTCAGGCAATGCTGCTGTGACAATTCGCGACATGGATACAGGACAAATAGTTTATTCGCATAATGGAAATAAATTAATGCGCCCTGCCTCGAATATGAAGCTCGTGTCTGGTGCGGCTGCTTTAGGTATTTTGGGGGAGGATTATCGCTTTACAACAAGTCTTTATATCGATGGGGAAATCGAAAATCATGTACTTAATGGCAATGTATACATAAAGGGCAGTGGTGATCCTACGTTAACGAAGGCCGATTTTTTAGAGTTTGCGTATTTATTGAAGCAAAAAGGGATTCGGAAAATAAACGGGAATTTAGTAGGGGATGATACCGCTTTTTCGGGGAGTACATTACCTGTTGGGGTGGAAAAGGCAGATGAATCCTACTATTTCGGTGCGAGAACTTCTGCCATTACGATGTCACAAAATGAGGATTTTGATGCAAGTACGGTCATTATTAATGCAACTTCAGGTAAAGTTGGTGCAAAGCCAAGCTATACCATTCAACCAAATTTAAGTGGACTAGTCATTTCCAATCAAGCAAAAACCGTGAAAAATGGTCAGAAAAATACCTTAAAGATTGAACGAGTTTATAATTCAAATAAAGTGATCATTTCGGGGAATTTACCAAAAGGTAGCAGTAAGAAGGAATGGGTAACCTTGCAAAATCCATCGGTTAACACGATGCAAGCACTAAAGCTTGTGCTGCAAGGAACGGGTATTCAATTCAGTAAGAAGTCAACAATTGTTTTAGCACCAGTAAAAGAAAATGTGACATTATTATACACAAATAAATCCAAGCCATTAGCAACAATTTTCCCGGCTTTTATGAAGCTAAGTAATAATAGCATTGCCGATATTTTAGTGAAAACAATCGGAAAACAGGAATTGGCAATAGGAAGTGCAGAGGCAGGAGCAATGGTGATAAAATCATATAGTCAATCCATTGGTGTGGATGTGGATAACTGGCGCTTTGTTGATGGATCAGGCTTGGCTAATTCCAATCGAGTAACATCCGATGGTCTATCACAATTATTATTTGCTGTGCAGCAGGAGCCGTATTTCGACACGTTCTTTGACTCACTCCCAGTGGCGGGAAATAGTGAGCGCATGGTTGGTGGTACTTTACGAAAACGCTTAACAGCAACACACTTAAAAAACCGTATTTTTGCAAAAACGGGGTACATCCCAAACGTCTATACATTATCGGGGTATCTCAAGGGGAATAGTGGCAAGCAATATATTTTTTCGATTTTATTAGAAAATAAAGCAAATGGAACTACTTATATAGACCGTACAATGACGGAGCTGGTAAAAAATTTATAAGGGGAGTGAGCATCGATGCAGAAGCTTTTATTAACAGGTTTTGAGCCATTTTTATCGAATCCCATTAATCCTACAATGGCAATTGTTGAGGCGTTAAATGGCAAGAAGATGGGGAATTATGAAGTGATTGGCCGTGTGCTGTCCGTTGATTTTACAAGAGCACCACAGCAATTTTTAACTTTGGTGGAGGAGATACAACCGACCATTATAATTTCACTAGGGCTAGCAGCAGGCAATACACGCATTATGCCGGAGCGTGTGGCTATTAATATACGAGATGGGGAGAAGGATAATCGGGGCATTGCTTATGTGGATGCACCAATCCGTGAAGATGGAGACGCAGCTTATTTTTCAACCTTACCAATTCGCAATATCGTAAATCGTTTAACCGAGGCAGGCTATCCAGCAGCTATTTCAAATTCTGCTGGAACGTATTTATGTAATAACATCATGTATGAAGGCTTACACTATGCAAAAAAATATTGCACTGTGGATGCTGCGGGCTTTATACATATTCCAGCTTCGTTTGAATTAGCGATTCAAAACGGTCGCATCGCAGGTTGGTCACAGGTGGATTTACAAGCTGCAATCGAGCTTGCAATAATAGAATGCATCGCAAATGACAAAAAATCGTCATAATTAACAAGACAATAGGATTGCTTCAACGTTGATTTGGCGCTTTATATCAAAATTCGATAATAGTCTTCGAAAAATGCTATGTAAAAATGAACAATAAATTATTGTTGTATAATGTCTCCCTGTTGTAATTTATTAGTAGATAAATGAAAAGCGGGGAGAGATACGATGAACAATAACTATCGAAAAGCAATGCCGATTTTACCAATTCGTACGGTGATGCAAATTACGAATTTAACAGCAAGACAAATTCGCTACTATGAGGAACATGAATTAGTAGAGCCAATGCGTTCGGTTGGTAATCGTCGTGTATTTTCACTGCAAAACGTCGACGAATTATTAGAAATTCAAGAGTTATTGGAAGAAGGCATCAATATCGCGGGTATTAAAAAAATATTTGCGTTGAAACGTGCGAACAATAGCCATACATATCGCGGCAAAACAATTAGCAATGATGATTTACGGGCAATGGTATTAAAAGAAATGCAGGCATTATCATAATTGTATATATTTCTTAAGGGAAAATTCGTAGCAATAATTGAATAGAATAAACGTAAGCGTCAAATAGCGTCCACCGTTTTCAGTGGGCGCTATTACTTTGAAATGTATCTTATTCTTCTTTGGCTAATTGGCTGACCTCGGTCCATTTGTGGTCTATTCAGCACTGCCCATGTTGATAATAAAGCTTTTTGCAAAGGTATTTAAAATGCCAATAAGGCGTTCGGTCATTTCAGCAGGGGTCACGTCAAAATCCTTTGTAATCCAGTCAGTAATCAAACCAGCTGTACCATATGCCATGTAGCGCTTTTGTGAGTGATCATCTACGAAAGAAACATCGTACTGAAAATCGAATTTATATTTCAATAAATTATAAATGGCCTCTGGGAGCTGCTGATGAATATGGGGTAGCGTATCTTCTATAAGCAGTAATTTGAAGTATTCACGATGATCGTATATATAGTAAAGTAAATCGAAGGAACTTGTTGTTAATTGGTTTACATTCACTCGATTTAAAGTTGTGTACTTGGATACACTATAATGCTGAATATCTTCAAATACTTCCTCCATTAATTCTTCAACAAGCTCATCTTTATTTTGATAATATACATAAAAGGTTGTTCGATTAAATTGCGCACAATCGATAATATCCTTCACTGTAACAGCACGAAATCCTTTTTTATGTACCATTTCAATAAATGCCGCTTTTAAGAACTTTTTTGTTCGCAAAGCTTGAGCTGATTTGGATTTCATAAAAATTACCTCCCTTTGGACATTTTCTTAAAAAGTGTTGGTATTCTCAACATTTTATCAATTATTGCGGATAGATTAAAGCGACGTACATTGGTTATGATTAATTTGTAAGCGCTTTTAAAATTATTTTGGGAGGTATTTCATATGAGATTTGAAAATAAAGTCGTAATCGTAACTGGTGCAGGCTCAGGTCTTGGACAAGCCGCATCACTTCAATTAGCAAGTGAGAACGCTAAATTAGTATTAGTTGACTTAAACGAAGCAGGTTTAAAAGAGACAGAAGAAAAGGTGTTAGCTCTTGCACCACAAGCTGAAATTTTATTAGTAACTGCAAATGTAGCAGACGAGGCCGCTGTAAAAGGCTTTGTAGATGCAACGGTTGAAAAGTTCGGTAAAATTGATGGTTTCTTTAACAATGCAGGGATTGAAGGAAAACAAAATTTAACAGAAGATTTCGGTATCGATGAATTCCAAAAAGTTGTTTCAATTAATTTAAACGGTGTATTCTACGGTATGAAATACGTATTAAAAGTAATGAAAGAGCAAGGATCAGGCTCAATCGTAAATACGGCTTCTGTAGGTGGTATTCGTGGTGTTGGTAATCAATCAGGATATGCGGCATCGAAACATGGTGTCGTAGGGTTGACACGTAACTCGGCTATTGAATACGGGCAATTCGGTGTATCAATTAAGGCAATCGCTCCAGGTGCAATTATGACACCAATGGTAGAAGGCTCATTACGCCAAATTGGTGGCGATAATTGGGAAGAGGTAGGAAAAGAGTTTGTAAAACCAAACCCAATGCGTCGCTTCGGTAAACCAGAAGAAGTTGGTTATTTAGTTGCCTTCTTGTTATCAAATCAAGCAGACTTCATTAATGGGGTTGTAGTACCAATTGACGGTGGTCAATCTTATAAATACTAATTTTTGTCAACCTAATAGAAGTCGCAATTCATAAAAGACATTGGGAAACCAATAGCTTTGACTGTGGGTAAGCTCAACCATTCTGAGTTTGCTCACAGTTTTTTTGTGAAGGAAACTAGAGATTTTCGAATTGTGGATAACTATAATAAAAAATTTTGCTACCGTCCAGGCTAAAGCGCCAACTACTCACACCATTAGAGTCCTTCCTTCAAAAGTGGTGGAGCGTTTACTTTTGAGTCAGGCCCTCCAATGTCTGAGGCTCACACGATGTGAGTCATTGGGGGCATGCCACATGGACGTGGCGTTTTGCCCACTCGGAGTTGGATGGGCGCCTTAGCGCTTTTGTTCTGTGAAGTATTAAGCGTCCCATTAAACTAACTCAAAATAGAGGAATGGATTGAATTTTGAAGCCTTGAAGCATAAAATCTCCTCACTTGTGCAAATTACATAGTGGGAGGTGAATATCAATGGGAAATAAAAACGGCAATCATAATAATCGAAATAGCAAAAAGACAATGAATGCAAGAACGCATAATCCATTTGGTACCTATAAAAGTAAGGATTTAGATGCTAGCAATAGTAATAATAACAATCCTAATGATAATCTAAACGAAGAGTTTGCTGCAGAATTTGATGCCAAACTCAAAAATGCAAACAATAAAACGAACCACGACAAAAATCAACAATCCAATAAAAATAAATAGTCAAACCTAACTTTGAAATAAAACAGGACATCATTATATTGTGCAATTTTGATTTCATTTTGGAGGTGGATAAGTAGTGGCGAAAAAAGGGAAAACAAGCTTTAAAAAGAAAAAACAAGATGATAAACCTAAGTCTAACAACAACCGTGAAGAATATGCGCCTGAATTTAATGCCGTCATTCATAATAATGCTCAAAAACCTAAGCAATAATTAAAACACTAAAAAATAGATGTCCTATGAAGTGAAGGAAAAGCTTCAGGTACATCTATTTTTTGTGATTTCTAAGGGGATATAAATTGTTCTCACTATACATAGCTTTCTTTAAGTAATAGTAAAATATTAACAGACCCAAAAACTACATACGTGCATTCGATTGATTTTCCTTAAGTTGCGCAAGCTATAGATGAGGTGAGAAGGTGAATGATAGTTAGAAAAATGATTGTATGTATAGCTTTTATAACGATCTTATTCATGCCAGTACACACGCTACAAATGGTTAATGCCCAGCAAGAAGCACCTGCCTATGCAAAGTGGGGCATACTCGCTATGAAGGAAACGCAAAAAAGATATCCTAATGCAAAAATTATTGACTATTTGCATCAAGGAAGCGAAAAAAGTGAAGCCGTAACAACTGAAAGATTTAAGCTATGGTTAAAAAAAGGTGAGAAAGAATTTGGGGTATTTGTCAGCATCGTGTTTGTTACAAATACAGAAAAATTGGTTGTGATTGAATTTCAAGAAACAGACAGATGACGTACATGGTTTAGTATGTGCAATTTTTTCATGGATTTCCTCAAAATTTATACCTTTACTAGGTTGGGATTTATGGATTAAATCCCAACTAGCCGCATTAATTTTTTATAGCGTTTTTCACCGAGTAGCTTATGCAATTTTTGTAATACTTCATTTGGTATGCCGGTGATGGCCCAGCTAATATTGGCGTGACGCATGATTTTGCGTAGCTTTTTAATTTCCTCCAAAGTTAATGCAACCTCGTTTTTTTGAGCAAATTGTTGAAGCTGTTCATCATTCATGTGCTGCAACTTATTTAATAGTTCTAAATTCTTCATCCTAGCTCTCCTTTCAAGTTTCTTTCCTTTACAATGCAAAAAAAGTCCTCTATACTAACTTGGTATAAATCGTAATGATTTTGAATTAGAAAGAAGCGAAAAAAATGAACAAACCATTGATTGAATTGAAGGATGTTTCCTTTCAATATGAATACACACAAGTATTAAAGAACATTTCTTTACGCGTCGATGAGGGTGATTTTTTGGCATTAATCGGTCAAAATGGCTCGGGGAAATCGACGCTCTTAAAATTGATATTGGGGCTATTAAAGCCAATGTCGGGGGATATTAAATTGTTTGGTGAGCCAGCGAATCAGTTTAAACACCGAGAATGGATTGGCTATGTGTCACAGAAGTCAAATGCCTTTAACTCAGGCTTCCCAGCAACCGTTGAAGAGGTTGTCAAAAGTGGCTTATCGCAAAAGGTAGGGCTGTTTAAGCGTTATCCAAAAGATACAGACATTTTAGTGAAATCGGCCTTGAAGGATGTCGGTATGGAGCAATTTATGAAGCGAAATATTGGACAACTTTCGGGAGGACAGCAACAACGTGTGTTTATTGCGCGCGCATTAATAGCCGATCCAAAACTACTTATTTTAGACGAGCCTACTGTTGGGATTGACCGTGAAAACGTGCAGGCATTTTATGATATGCTCGCACACTTAAATGAGCATCATAAAATGACGATGATTTTAGTAACACATGATGTAGATACCGTATCTGACCGTGTGAGCCATGTCGCATGTTTAAATCAAACGATTCATTTCCACGGTTATAAAAATGATTTTGATACCATTTCGGAAGAACAGATCGAAAGCTGGAACGGCCACTCTGTTCGAAAGATTCATTAAGAGGAGCTGGCCATTATGATTGAAGCAATATTAAACTATGAATTTTTACAAAACGCCTTTTTTTCAGGGCTTATTATTGGGGTTATCGCACCGTTACTAGGTGTATTTATTGTCGTACGCCGTTTATCGCTGATCGCGGATGCACTATCACATGTGACGCTTGCCGGGATTGCGGGGAGCTTATACTTAAGTCAGTCTTTTTCAGCACTTGCCCTACTTAACCCAATTTATTTAGGTATTGTAGCGTCGGTAAGTGGTTCCATCTTAATTGAGCGCTTACGCCGTTTGTATAAGCACTACGAGGAGCTTGCGATTCCGATTATTATGTCAGGTGGTATTGGTATTAGTGCGATTTTAATTTCGCTTGCAAGTGGCTTTAATACAGATTTAATGAGCTATTTATTTGGCTCAGTATCGGCGGTTTCGAGGCAAGATTTATTTGTTGTCCTTGCCATTGCGATAGTCGTTGTGATTTTCTTAGCATTATTTTTCAAGGAATTATTCGTATTATCCTTTGACGAAGAATATGCAAAGGCAAGTGGGTTGCCAGCGAAATGGATCCATTTGCTATTTATGATTGTTGTGGCACTTGTTATTGCGGCAAGTATGCGTATTGTGGGGATCTTATTAGTATCGAGCTTAATGACATTACCCGTTGCAGCGGCAATGCGTTTAGCCCGTGGATTTAAAGAAGCGATCATTTTAGCGATTGTCTTTGGTGAATTGGCGGTATTAATCGGATTAGTTAGCGCATTTTACTTAAACTTAGCGCCAGGTGGTACTATTGTCGTTACATCTATTATGATTTTATTAATCGTGATTTTCATGAAAAAAATAGTTTTAAAATTTTCAACTAAGGTGGAAGGGGAAGAAGCATAGTGAATACAATACGCGCGTGGGAAATATTAAAAGACAATGGCTATAAAAAAACAGATAAACGAGAATTAATTTTAGGTATGTTTGCGGCTACGGATAAATATTTGACTGCCCGTGATTTACTGCAAGTGCTGAAAAAGGATTTCCCAGGCATGAGCTTCGATACAATTTATCGTAACTTAGCAACATTTGTTGAATTAGACATTTTAGAAGAAACTGAGCTAGGTGGCGAGCGCAATTTCCGCATGCATTGTGAATCGGATCATCACCATCATCATTTTATTTGTCGTGATTGTGGGAACGTCAAGGAGTTATCCCTATGTCCAATGGAAATGCTCGGTGAAAAGCTGCCTGGCTATGCAATAGAAGCACATAAGTTTGAAATTTATGGTAAATGTCCAAACTGCTTATAAAGGTATCAATTTTATGTTTTTAAGCTTGAAATTGATGTGAAATTAAAAACTATTTGCATAATTTCAACAGTATGATAAAGTTAGTTTTACAAATTGAATAGTTTGCAAGAAAGAGATGCCTTGTGCATAAATGGGAATTCGGTGTAAATCCGAAGCTATATCCGTAACTGTAAGCGTAGATGAAAGTAAGTAAAATGCCACTGCTAAAAGCGGGAAGGTGCTTATGAGTAAAGTGAAACGCGAAGCCAGGAGACCAATCTTTTTCTGATCGTAACACACCTCTTCGGAAATAAAGAGAATGTACGGCAGCCATACATCAAACAAGCATGTTTACCTATGTATTTTTTGATTTTATGAAGCCATCCATTTTCTGGGTGGCTTTTTTTCATGCCACTTTAGTTTTCTAGAAGTAATGAATTTGAAGTTTTGAAGTGAGGTTGAGAAAGTTGAAGAAGGATATTCGTTATTCATGCTATCCATTCATGCGTGAAAAATGGAACTGTGTTGATTATGAAATTCGCACAGATTCATTAACGACACGTATTGGGGCAGTTATTCCGACATTGGTGGATGATGCACATGGCCAAACGGTATTAGAAGATATACGTATCATCCAGCCACTTGCTTATCACGTAAATGGTTCTGTACGCGGAAAATTAGCGATTACAGAAAATGACTTGCATTGGTTAAGTGATCGCTATGATTATTATGTCAGTGAAGTAAAAGATGCGATTCAGCAGTTTTTATTACCTCAAGGGGTGGAAAGCGCGGCTCGTCTTCACATTTGCCGAAGTGAAGCGAAAAAATCCTATCGCGCATTACATAAAGTAAGCGAAGAACGAGAAGTTCCTGAAATTTTATTCGACTTTTTAGGCTTACTTGCCAATGTATTGTTTGTGATGGCTGTGTATATGAACAAGCAACACGAATGTGATGAAATTGTCTTCATCTCAAAATCGTATCCAATGAAAAAGAAAAAGGAGCAAAACAATGAACTTTAAAATGAAATGGGTTGCACCTGTTGCTGCAGCACTACTTTTAGCAGCATGTGGAGCAGACGAAGAAAAAGCATCAAAGGATTCAGCAAAAGAGCCAGTTAAGCAAACAGAGGTGGATGGACCATACACAGTTGTAGATGACCGTGGGATTGAAGTAACGTTTGAGGAAGTCCCAAAAACAATCGTATCCTTACAGCCAAGTAATACTGAAATTTTATTTGAATTAGGCGTTGGGGATCAAATTGTTGGTGGAACAGATTATGATACATATCCAGAAGCAGCACAAAAAATCGAACGTGTTTCGACATCAACCGTTATTAACGCGGAACGTATTGTGGAGTTAAATCCAGACGTAGTCGTAGCGTATACAGCTGGTGATGAGGCGCAAGTTACACAGTTAGAAGATGCAGGCTTAAAGGTATTTGTCATCGCATCCGCTACATCTTTTGACGATGTCTACACAGATATCATTCAGCTTTCTGAAGTCATGGGCATTGAGGAAAAGGGAAATGAAGTTGTGGCAGATATTAAAGATCAAATTGCAGCAGTTCAAGAGAAAACAGATACAGTTGATACAAAGAAAAAAGTATACTATGAAGTATCACCAGCGCCAGATATTTGGACAACGGGTAATAACACATTCCAACAAGAAATTATGAATACTGCCGGTGTTGAAAATATTTTCGTCGATCAAGAGAGCTGGTTAAGCGTAACGGAAGAAGATGTCATCGCACGTAATCCAGAAGTAATTATTACACCAGCAACATATATGGAAAATGCAGTGGATGAAATTTTAGCTCGTGCAGGCTGGGATCAAATTCAAGCGGTTTCAAATAAAGCGGTTGTGTTAGTCGATGGTGATGTGATGTCTCGCCCAGGGCCACGTATTGGTGAAGCGGTAGAAATTATGGCAGAAGCCGTATACCCAGAATTATTTAAATAAGCTTATAATAAAGGGGCATGCCTAATTTTAGGTATGTTCTTTTAGTTATTTGCAAAGGTGGAGTAAAATGATCTTTATAACTGGCGGAGTACGTAGTGGTAAAAGTGCCTATGCCGAACAGCGCGCCCTAGCTTTGGGAAATGATAAACACTATTACTATATTGCCACGGGAGTCGCATTTGATGAAGAAATGAAAAAGCGAATTATGCGTCATCAGGAAGACCGCATGCAGCAAGCAAGCCATTGGACAACCGTGGAAATGCAAGCGGTAATACCTCAACACATCCAGCTATTATCATCCGATGCGGTTGTTTTATTTGAATGTGTGACGACATGGCTTTCCAATGTTCTCTATTTAAGTGAGCAGGAAAAAAATCGTAGCGAATATATCAAGAGCTGCATCGAATCCTTACAAAAGCAATTGTTAAATTGGCAAGTTCAAGGTGTTACAATAATTATTGTATCGAATGAAGTATTAGACGAGCTCCCTTCAACGTACGAGGAAGTGAATCATTATCGCAAGTTATTAGGGCATTTGCATCAATGGCTTGTGCAGCATAGCCATGAAGCTTATGAAGTACAGTTTCAACTCGTACAACGATGGAAATAGGAGGGAGCAGGTTGAAAAATGCAAGTCAAGGTTTCTTATTAGCATGGCAGTTTTTTTCTTTCGTACCGATAAAAAAACAATTCGATATGAATAAAAGCTCCATTACGTGGATGTATGCGAGTTTGCCGCTCATTGGTTTAGCCATCGGGTCACTGCTAAGCGGTGGGGCGTATGTACTTATGAGCTATAGCGATATTTCCGATTTATTATTGTCGATTTTACTTGTAGTTGGCATGGTCATTTTTACTGGTGGCTTACATTTAGATGGCTTTATCGATATGTGTGACGCCTTTTTTTCATATGGTGATAAAGAAAAGCGGTTGCAAGTACTAGATGATCCTCGCACAGGCGCTTTTGGTGTGTTAGGGATTGTCTCCTTGCTGTTATTGAAGCTCGGTTTTGTTTATGAAGCACTCGTACAGGGGCAGCTAGCAATGCTTGTGTATATTGTCATGATTCCTTATATTGCGCGCATCGGGATGCTCGTATATTTTGTAACAATGAATACGTCGAAGCAAACCGGTTTAGCTGCTTATTTTAAAGCGCAGGTAGTTACAAAGCAGCTTGTGATTTATAGTGCAGTGCTGTTTACACTACTAAGTGCAGCGCTGCTATATACGGGAATTTATAGCTTCTTTATTTTAGTCGCCGTAATGTTCGCTGTAGTTGTCGTTTACCGTAAATGGTCATACCGGAATTTTGGTGGTATGAGTGGAGATTTACTAGGGGCATTAGGGGAAATACTGGAGGTTATGCTATGGTTAACGGCGTTACTGTGCATTTAATTCGGCATGAGAAAACGGATGCTAATTTGAAGCGGAAGTATATCGGGTGGACGGATGAGCCAATTGTTGAGCAAGTGGAATTCTCACCATTCGTACAGTCCGAATTCATTTATGGTAGTGACCTCATACGCTGTCAACAAACAGCGAACGGTTATTTTCCAGAGGCGACATTCATTGCACATAAGCAGCTGCGCGAGCTAAACTTCGGAGATTTTGAGATGAAAACGTATGAGCAATTGCAGCATGACCCCATTTACAGGGCATGGATTGATGACCCATACAATGTAACACCGCCAAATGGTGAAGACTTCGAACAATTTAAGCAAAGAGTAATTTCGGCATTTATGGAAATCGTGGAAGCGCAACAAAACTACATATTCGTTGTCCATGGCGGCGTAATTCGGGTGCTTCTTTCTCAATTGGCATCTGAAGAGAAAATGTTTCAGCAAGTAATGGCCCAGCATCGGATGGTTTATACGCTGCATTGGGATTCACTTGAAGATTTGAAAGGAGGTGCGAGATGCACGTCATACTCGGAGGCGCACATAACGGAAAACATGCGTATGTAGAAAGAACAATCCAATCGCTCGAACAAAGTGAAGTCGTCTATTTTAAAGGGAAATTACCAGATGCAGCGTATGATAAGATTGGAAAAGTGCTAGTCATTAGTCAATTTGAAAAGATTGTCGTCCCATTTTTAGATCAGCCTGAGCAAATTATTGCGCAGGAAATATTCGAGCAAATTGAACGGCTGACGAAAAATAACGAGTTGTATTGTATATGTAACGATATGAGCCGTGGTGTCGTGCCTTTAGAAAAAGAGGCGCGCCAACTGCGAGATACTTGTGGACGTTTGTATCAATTATTATGTGCGCATGCCGATACAGTTACGCGCGTATGGTACGGTATTCCACAGCAACTAAAAGGAGAACATTATGGAGAAAACTAAATTACGATTGATTATTTTAACGGCTTTAATTGCCGCGATTTGTGTGATTGGCAGCTTTATTAAAGTACCAGTAGGAATGATTACAACGGCCGCACTTGATTCGGCCCCAGCATTTATTAGTGCCGTATTTTTACCCCCTGTTTTTGCAGGAGCAGCCGGTGCATTTGGACATATTGCCACAGGATTCACTTCAGGATTTCCACTTGGTGTCTTTCATGGGTTAATTGCGATTGAGATGTTTGTCATCGTCGCTGTTTTTGCATGGCTACATCGAAAAGGCCATCACTTTTTGAAATGGATTTTTGCGATTGTCGCGAATGGCATTCTTTCACCGTTACCGTTTTATTTCTTAATTTCGCCCGCATTTTATCTTGGTGCGTTGCCTTCTTTATTCATTGCGACTGTGATCAATGTTGCGATTGCAGCAGTTGTCATGCCGATACTTAAAAACGTAATTCAGCGCGTAGGGGTAAGTGCATGAGAAATGCCATTGAAGTGAATAACATGATTGTGACGATTGATAATTCGGGTTGTATTGGTAGTAAGGAGTTGGACGCGGTACAAGTACCAGACGAGATTACCGCCTATTTCACTGCGCGTACGGCAATTTTAGAACAGCTTTGTGCTGGTGCATTACCCATTCAATTATTAATGGCCAATTTTTCAGGAGATATAGTTTGGGCGAGCTACGAACAGGGCTTCAAGCGTGCCTTTGATGAAATGAAACTTGCGATGCCACCACTTACAGGTTCGAGTGAATCCAATTTTCAGGCGCTACAATCAGCGGTATCTTTAACCATACTGGGGCAGAAAAAATTTCAACGCACGATACAAGACTGTGCTTACTTTGTTGTGGGTGAACCACTTGTTGGCAATGAGGTATTAGCTAATCCACAAAAAGTAGCAAAATTGCATGAATTATATGAGAGGTTAGTAGATGAAACGATTGTTGCAATTTGGCCAACTGGATCAAAAGGCATTGCAGCGGAAATCGAGCGCTTTATCGGTAAGGGCTTTACAAGTGCTGTTGATTTACATACGTCAGCAGGACCATCTAGTGCAGTGCTCGTCGCGGTACAATATCATAATATACAGCAGTTTAAAACAAAAATGACAGCGCCTATTTATGAAATTACTACTCTTTAAAAAATTTTCTAACTAAATAATAAAATATTGTAAATTTTCTAAAAATAAATGGTATGATAGAACGTATCAATTCATTTTTTAGTTAAGGAGCATGAACATGACGACGTACCAAATTTCAACCAATTTAACAACGAATAAAAAAGAAAAAACACCTACAGAACAGCTTGGTTTTGGTCAAATATTTACAGACCATATGTTTGTAATGGACTATATAGAGGGACAAGGCTGGATCAATCCAACCATTACGCCATATGCTCCAATCGAGTTAAGCCCTGCCGCAATGGTGTTCCATTATGGACAGGCGGTATTTGAAGGGTTAAAGGCCTATATGACAGAGGCTGGGGAAGTACAATTATTCCGTCCAGAGCGCAATTTCAAACGCTTAAATGCTTCGAATGAGCGCCTATGTATTCCCGCGATTGATGAAGAGCTTGCATTAGAAGCATTAAAAGAATTAATTCGTGTAGATCGTGATTGGGTTCCATCTGCACCAGGGACATCCTTATATATTCGTCCGTTCATCATTGCAACGGAGCCGTATTTAGGGGTAAATCCAGCAAAGAACTATAAATTTATGATTATAATGTCGCCAGTAGGCTCTTATTATAAAGAAGGCATTAATCCGGTGAAAATTTTAGTAGAGCAGCATTATGTACGCGCCGTTGTAGGGGGTACGGGTGAAGCGAAAACAGCAGGTAACTATGCGTCAAGCCTAAAAGGTTCGGAATTAGCCGCACAACAAGGTTATTCACAAACACTCTGGCTGGATGGAAAGGAAAATAAATACGTAGAAGAAGTAGGCAGCATGAACATCTTCTTCAAAATTGCTGGCAAAGTAATTACACCCGCATTAAACGGCAGTATTTTACCAGGGATTACACGTGATTCTATGATTCAAGTGTTAAAATCAAAAAACATTGCAGTAGAAGAGCGTGCAATTGCGTTTGAAGAGGTTTTAACAGCAGCGAAGGACGGTACACTGGAAGAAGTATTTGGTACAGGTACAGCGGCTGTTATTTCTCCAGTTGGTGAGCTGAAATGGTTAGATGAAATCATCGCCATCAATGATGGTCAAATCGGGGAAGTAACGCAAATGTTATACGATACATTAACAGGTATCCAATATGGGAAATTAGAAGATCCATTTGGTTGGACGATTAAGCTATAATCGACACAATGCAAGTCGCTTTAAACAGGTGGCTTGCATTTTTTATTGCTATAGTTACGGAAGGGGATAAAGATTTTGAAAAAGCTTCTATTCATCATCTTCTGTCTGCTCATCGTAAGTGGTTGCACAATTTATTCCACAACTTCGATATCCTTCGAAAAAAAGATACCAAATAAAATAGAAAAAATTATTAAAGATAACCCCGTTTTGAGGGATACCGGGCTTCAGTTGTTTTCAAATGGAAAGGATACCCTTTACATCATTTATGAAACAACAAAACAAATGGATGACATACCAGGAATTCGTGAAGAAGATTCACAAATCACCATTATAATTCGGGAAGGTGAGGAGCAAAATGAAGAAACTCGCTATGTTTATAAGTTTAAATCCGATAAAACGTTTCAAACTATAAAAATTTCCGTAAATGGTGTACCAACCTCATTTGATAGAGTATCACAGTATTGAAAGCCCTATATGAAAGCCCTATATGAAAGCCCGAAAACACGGTAGATTTTGTGCTTTCGGGCTTTTCATTATTTCTCTACTAATTCCTCAACTTGAGAAAATCTCTCGTTAGAAATGGATGCCGTTTTTTCAAAAGCATTTTTTCCAACATACGTTTCGATTAAATCCTTCACATCAATTCCAGAGGATGCTTTTAATGTTTCTTGCAAACCAGCCATTAAATCTGTTGCATAGCCGGTTACTTTGCCAGCACCACCATTTGCACCGCCCCCTGTATCCACAACGGTAATTTTATCAATATTTGATAATGGGCTTGCCACTTGTTTTGCATATTCTGGTAGCATTTTCACGATCATATCAAGGACAGCCGCTTGACCAAATTGCTCGAAGGCTTCGGCGATTTTTTGTTTTGCTTCGGCTTCGGCTAAACCACGTAGGCGAATGATTTCTGCTTCTGCTGTACCTTGTGCGCGCTCTGCATCCGCCTTCGCAAGACCATCTAAACGAATGCGTTCAGCTTCCGCCTGTGCCTGTGTTTCGATACGGTATTTTTCTGCATCGGCTTGTGCAAGCTCTTTTCGTTTTTGTGCTTCTGCATTTTGCTCGATGGCATAACGATCCGCATCCGCCTTTTTCTTTACTTCTGAATCATATTGCTTCTCTCGACGTAAAATTTCTTTTTCTTCTAATTCAATTTGCTTCTGACGCTCAATAATTTGAATTTGCATTTCTTGTTCTGTTACTTCTTGTTTTGCACGCGCCGTTTCAAGTTCATAGGCTTGGTCTGCTCGGGCTTTTGCGATATCTTGCTCGCGTCGATATTCAGCCACTTTTAACTGATTATTCTTTTCGGCTTCGGCAATTTCAGTTGCGCGTTCTAGTTCCGCTTTTTGAGCTTCTTGAGCAGCTTGAGCACGCTTAATACGTGTTTCCTTATCCGCTTCGGCTGTCGCAATATCCGCATCACGCTTTACTTGTGCAATACGCGGCTTACCTAAAGAATCTAGGTAGCCATTTTTGTCGCGTACATCTTTGATCGTAAATGAAACGATAATTAAACCCATCTTCGCCAAATCCTGCGAAGCGACACGCTGTACTTCCTGTGAGAATTTATCACGATTTTTATAAATTTCCTCGACTGTCATCGAGCCAAGAATAGAGCGTAGGTGACCTTCTAATACTTCACGAGCTTCCCCTTCACGCTCATGCTTTTCCTTTCCTAAAAATTGCTCAGCAGCAGTCGCAATTTCCGAAATCGATCCGCCGATTTTAATAATGGCTGTTCCATCTGCCATTACTGGAACGCCTTGTTCTGTATATACTTCTGGAGTAGTAACCTCAAGCTTACTAGATAGCAGGCTTAAAGGCTGTGCTTGCTGGAAAACAGGGAATACAAATGTACCGCCACCGCGAATGATTTTAATGCGATTGCCCGACTCATCGGTATGTACATTTTTGCTGCCTAAATAGCTACCTGTCACAATAAGCGCTTCATCTGGACCAGCTGTACGATATTTCATAATATAGACTGCGACAATGGCAAGAATTAAGAATAAAACAACGCCAATGGCAATAAGTATACCTAACATATAAACATCCTCCTAAAATGTAAATTCTTCGTTTTCATAGATTGCTACAAATGCGGTACCATCACGAACTTCGATAATTAACACTTGGGTATCATAAGGAATTTCAACATGGTGATAACTAGCCGCCCGTTTGGAAATAATGCCGTTGACTCCTTCAATCACGATTTCTCCAAAGCCATCTAACGGAATCGGGACAATGACTCGCGCAACCTGACTTTCTAGTGAGGCATCGGTATAGGCTAATGACACTTCGGCAGAGCGCAGTGGCACGAGTAAGAAAAAATAAAGTAGTGCGGTAAAAATGCTCGCGATAAAAAATGCGATGCCTAAAATGATCAAGCTTGTAAATGATGTGAAGCGTTCGAAAATGTATCCAGCGGCGGCTGTAAAGGTAATGAAGGATAAAATAATGGCTGGATCAAAAATAGGAATGGTATCCAACGAAACATCTGCTATGTCTGCGAAAAACAAATACAAAACGGTACAGCAGCCGATGACGATTAAAATAATTAAGTAAATGATATCTAATGAATACCCAAACATCTTAACACCTCCTTTGCTTTGTTATTTACTTATACGGAATAAAGTGGGTAAAGTTTCAGAAAAAATGAAATTTTATAATAAAAGAAAAATCATTTCCTCATGCGAAAATGATTTTTGATTTGAATTTGTAGAGGACGATTCGTTTGGATATAGGTCATCATCAATTCCGGAACAAATTTGCTCGTTTTGTAAAGTGGCGTTTTATGAAACATCGCATAATTATGTGCACCGGTCGCGCGGTAGCTATTGATGACAACGCTAAAAATGTCATGGTCCTGTATTTCCTGTCCGTTATAGATACAGCTGTCAACGCGTTGTCCAACAGGGTGACTTAAACAAATATCATAATCCAATCCGCCCCAAAGATCATAAATAAAAGGTTGTGGCTGTGGGTAATGGACGTTCATGCTAAAATCGATTTCGTTTTGTGTATTAATGGCGAATACACTAGCACTTAGCTCCAGTGCTTGACGAATTTCAGCTCCCGTCATTTCAATTTTTACAAGTTGATTTTGGCGCGGTAAATTATGTAGGACATCTTTTCGGGTAATTTGTTTTGGAAATCCACCGTTTTGATGATAGGGAAGCTCGATAACGGAGAGCTGAGCCTTTGTATAATGCCTTTGCATGTCATGTAGAAGTTGCACATAATTGGATTGCATAAGACGAGGCGTGAAAAAATCGCTGTATTGTAAATCGCATGCACTTTCACTGATGATTTCATTTTTCCAACGATTAAATGCACTATCAGAAAAAGATGGTAATGCTTCATCTACATAGACTAACATTGGTTCATGAGTTATGTTGTCGCCGTCGATTATCACGTCAATTTGTGCAAAACAGTTTGCATTGGCCCCGGGCTGAACGACAGAAACCCCGTTTATTTTGGTCGCAATTTCTAAATGCTGATGACCGGTAATGAATAAATCAATCCCGTCAATTTCATGAAGCATGCGATAGGCTTCATTCTCACCTTCCTGTAAATCGATTAGATGACCGGTCTTCAAATCTCGTTCAAAACCCCCATGATAGCATAAAATCACGAAATCTACCTGCTCGTGTGCGCGAACATACTTGACAGTTCTTTGTGCAGCGTCAAAGGCTTGCTCAAATTGTAAGGATTTTGTTGCTGTGCCTTCATCCCAAAATGGTGTAAAATGCGTCACGACACCGATGACCGCCACGCGAAAACCATCCATGTCTTTCACTATATAATCTTTTGCGAACGCTTCTATATTAGCGGCGATCCAGGGGAAATTACAGGCATTGCGCATCGCCTCAATAGCAGGAAGGGGATAATTGAATTCATGATTTCCAAAAACCGCTACATCATATTGTAGGGCATTGGCCATGCTGATTTGAGGGTGCTCACATTGTTGGATATTTTCATAAAAATAGCTTAAATGACTGCCTTGCAAAAAATCGCCATTATCGATTAAAAGCGCGGGCTGTCGGTCTTTAATCATTGAGGCAAGCTGTGAAAAGCGTTCGGTATGTCCGTGTATATCACTTGTTGCGATAATTGAAAATTTCATGTACATTACTTCCTTTATACTTCGTTGTTGCTATTATAGCGTGAATTATTGCGCAATAGTGGTGAAAATGATTAAATAAATAAGAAGAGAAAAATTGGAGGAGTGATGTTCATGATTACAGTAACCAATCGCATTAAAGTAAAAAAAGGATTTGCTAAAATGATGGCACCAAAATTTGCACAGCCAGGGCCATTACAACAGTTTAAGGGATTCGAAAAAGTTGAAGTATTAATTGCAACTCAATTTGAAGAGTACGATGAAATGAGCGTTGTGATGTATTGGGATTCGAAAGAGAACTTTGCTGTTTGGCGTGAAAGTGATGCCTTTAAGGAATCTCATAAGCGTCCAGAGGGTGGACCTGGTGCACAGGGGGACTCACCGATGTTAGGTTCTGAAATTGTTATTGCTGAAGTGGCGGCATCCATTTCAAAATAACAAGCAATCTATTAAAAAAGCCTGTCGAACTAAAAACGACAGGCTCCTTTTATAAGGTTTGATAGGATTGATTTTTAATATAGTCTTGATAGAAGAAATTTGCTTCATCACAGCATTTTTTGACGAGGCGTTCAAATTCATTGGACCCATTTAAATGCTGAATCAAAATTTTCACCAGAATGGATTGATCCTTCATAAAGGGCTGTAATTGCTCTTTGGTTTTTAAATGCATGAAATAATACGGACGTTGTCGATTGCGTTTAATTAAGGGACGTTGGTTCGCGATTTTTAATATTTTTACATACCAATTGTTTATTTGTTTTGTTAATAATATAGATAGAATATAGAGATGTTCTAATGTAGTGTCTGGATGAGCGCGGAAATAGTTAAAATAATAATCATTTTTCAAAGCCTTAATCATAATATGGTTGGAAGAATAATAGAGGATTTTGTCGAAAGACTCCATAATATTTTCTTCCTCGCGATGTAATAGCACCCACAGATTAAATGCAGAAACCCACATATCTTCCGTATTATAATAACTAGAATCATCAATTGATATGGTCAACAACGGATTCATTTTTTTGGCTAATTGCTTGAAATCTGATACATACTGCTCATTAATGAAAAATAGACTTTGCTCAAGTGTAATTTGATTATACATAGATTTTCTCACCTCTTTTAAAATTCGGTGCAGTGATGATCTATTGTCTAAACGTACTATGGAAGATCCGTAAAACGAATGAGTAAGTCTTACGATTGCTTTTATTATCGCCGAAATTGGATATATTTTCATCTAAAAAGCTATATTTAGTTCGAATGAATAATAGAAATCCTAATATAGTATGAGGTTGCAAATTGATTATTCCTAAAATACTCACATAAATAAATTTGAAATTATAAGGTAAAAGGTAGGAGACGACTGATGAACATGGAGCAATACTTTTATGATGGCCAATTTTTAAAAAGCTATCAAATGGCACAACAGGATTCGACAGATGAAAACAAAAAGTCCTATTTAGCTATATTCGAGAAATATGAGTACGCAAAATTCCCTCAGCCGACCGCACAGCTTGAACAAAGTGTAGAACGTGCGGATGAACGCTATGAAGAATTAGATGAGGTTGAGCAAATACGTACTATTCAGGATGAAGCCCAATTTGCACAAGCCATTAAAGCGCTTGAAAACGATGCGCGTACAGCAGATGATATGCGAAAAGCGGAGTCATTTTTCGTACAGGCCCAATTATTTTTAATGGCTCATCATTACGATGAAAGCATTCATTGCTTTATGCAGGCAGTAAAGCATAATCCAAATAAGGCGTTATACTACGGTTTTGCAGGGCAAACGATGAATCGCTTCAATTGGTCGCCATTTGATACATTACCATACATTGAACGTGCCATTGAGTTGGATCCACAAAATGCGCGCTGGTATTGGAATAAGGCGCTTGTATTAACACAGTTATACAAAGACTTGCAGGCAGAGCCATTTTTAGAGAATGCGCTAATCGCGATTGAAAAAGCGATTGAAGTTTGTCGAGAAGACCAAACCTCATTACGAAACGGAATCGACTCTACGTTGGAGAATTTAAAGGAATATTTATTTAATTAACCGGGGGCACAGCATGAAGAGCAAAAAGTTTTTGTCGTGGAAGGGTATTTCGATTTATTTAACGATTATTTTATTTTTAGTTATTTTCATTCAAATGATGGATCAAAATAAACGCAACGAAAAGGAAGGGCAATATTTAGCGGAAATCGAGAAGGCTTATATCGCGCTAGTTGACTTTCAAATGTATATTATAAATGATGAAGTACAGGTGGATGAAAACAAGTATGTGTTAACAATGGCGGAACGAGACTTCCAATATCAGCTAAGCTTATTTATTGATATTTTTGGCAATCTGGAAAAGGATGATAAGAGCTTATATGATTTCTATATCGAATCAGACAAAGCATTGCAAGCCTTTTATGACGCCACAACAAAAGAGCAACAATCGGCTGCACATGAACAGCTATTGGCGATTAAGCACCCGTTATTTGCACTAATTGCCGAGCAAAAATAAAGTAACTAAAGCTCACAGAACGAATCATTCGTTTTGTGAGCTTTTCGTTATTTCTTCTTTGATTTAACAAATGCGATGACGATACATGCAACTTGAATGACCACAGTGGCAATGACCATATAAAAGTCTTTTTCTGAGCTACTTAAGCCCAATTCATCAACTAATATTGCTGAAATAAAGTATAGCTGTGCACTTAGTAGGATAATAAAGGTACCGATAAACAGCATGATTTTTGGATTGAAATCAAAGCGTAGTACGATAATCACAAATAAGGCACTGAAGATGAGCATTAAAGTGAATAATGGGTCGAGTAGTGTTAATATGCCGTCCTTGGCAAAGTTTTCATAGGTGTAGTTCATTTCGTTTCTCCTTATTTGACAAGTCCATTTTGGAATGCATAAACAACTGCTTGGGTGCGGTCCTGAACTTCTAATTTGCTTAAAATATTACTAACATGGGTTTTGACCGTCTTTAAGGCGATGAATAATTCCTCGGCAATTTCTTGATTCGCCAAGCCGCGTGCCATGCATTGTAGCACTTCCATTTCACGCTCTGTTAAATGGTCATGCAACGCTGGGGCTACTCCGCGCATCCGGGCCATCACTTTCGTCGTTGCTTCTGGCTCTAATACCGTTTCGCCGTTAATCGTTTTACGAATCGCCTCGGCAATTTGCTTAGCGTTGCTTGTTTTTAAAATATAGCTGACCGCGCCAGCTTCTAACGCAGGGTAGAGCTTATCATCATCGATAAAGCTTGTCACCATCATCACCTTTGCTTGCGGCCAGCTAGCGATAATTTCGGCCGTAGCCTGTGCCCCGTTTTTAATGGGCATCACATTGTCCATTAAGACAAGGTCAGGCTTTAATGCAAGCGTTTTTTCGATCGCCTCTTGACCATTCGCTGCCTCGCCAACGACTTCAATATCAGGCTGCGCAGAAAGGTAAGCTGCAACCCCTATGCGTACCATTTCGTGGTCATCAGCAATGACGACTTTAATCATCTAGTTGTTCCCCCTTCTTAAATGGGACTTTTACTTCAACAATTGTCCCTTCGTTTGGTACAGATACGATTTTATACGTACAGCCAATTTCGACTGCGCGCTCTGCGATATTACGTAAGCCGTAAGAGGAGGTTTTATCCCCATCTTTATCAAAGCCAAGACCATTATCTTGAATTCGTAAAATGGCTAACCCGTCACGCGCGATAAATAATAGTTCGACTTCACTTGCCTTTGCATGACGAAGTGTGTTCGATAAGGCTTCTTGAGCGATGCGGAAGAGATGGTCTTCCTCGACTTTCCCCAGTGTAATTTCTTCTATTTGATATTCTATATTAAAGTACACCTTTTCTTGGAGCTCGACAATTAAATCCTCTAATCCCTCTGCCAAGCTTTTATTGTGTAAGGCGACAGGGCGTAAATGTAACAGCAGGGCGCGCATTTCTAGCTGTGCTTGCTGTACGACTCTTTCGACTTGTGCCAACTGTTTTTGTGAATGCTCGTTTTCTTCCTGCTCTGTTAAGGCAGACAAAAGCATGGATGCTGCAAAAAGCTGCTGCGACACTGAATCATGCAATTCGCGTGCTAAACGCTGGCGCTCGGCAAGTAAGCGTTCCTGAACAATGGCATCGTTTGTTTCCACTTTTTCGCTAGATAGGCGCTGTAAGGAAGAACGCTGTGTTTCAATCAGTTCGTTTGTAACGAGCAGTGCCTTTTTCAGCGAGCTACTTGTATGCTTCATTTTTTTCGGGAAATCCGTTTCCGTTACCTTTTTGACAAGGCGAGTCGTTTGATTTTCCTTTAGCTTGACAGCAATGGTCATCCAAAGGGTAATGATGAAGCTAAAGCATGCCGCGACGATTACCATTAATGCTGCAAGTGGCATATCAAATTCACGATTATCGATTAAAAAGCGCCACGTTTCCTCGCGTGGCTGGCCATATAAGAATGCTAATATATTAAATGTAAAGGAACCAAAAAGAAATAATAGAATAACGAATCGTAATAAAAAGGTCATCATGCGCGTTGCACCTCCACATCGCCAATCCAAGTCGTCACATAAATGACCAGTACCCGTTTGGCATCCTGTGAACCATCTTCAATTTGAATTTGCTCATTTACACATTGCTTTGGCGTGTAGTTGAAGCATGTCGCTTGGCCATAAAGCGTGGAATAATTCAATTGAACGGTTACTTCATATGGTACTATGATACGAACTTTACCAAGTGACTGCTGGATAACGATGAGCGATTTTCCGGATGGTAAAATGGTTTCAGTTGCATCAATCGTGATATCGCCAATAAAACGCTGGATATGCAGGTCTTGCCACGAATAGCTTTCAGTAGGGGAGCTCGTCGAACCGATTAATTGATTTTGCTGTGTATCGAGCGTTAAATGATTTTTGATTTCGATGATATGCTCTTTTTTTGTTACATATTGATACAGTAAAAATAGAAGCGTCCCAATGATTAGTAAGCGCAGTGTCCAGATGTTAATGATGGCTAAAAATAAAAAGAAAAGTCCAGCCCATAGTAAGTATTGCTTTTTCTTTTTAAAGCTAAAATATAAAAAGGCTGCACCAATAATTAATAAAAAAACGGAACCATTATTGAATAATGTCAATTCGATTAACACGACAAGGGCAAAACAAATCATGATGATGGAAAGGTGATCGGTTGTAATCTTCTGCATGATGTCCCTCCTAAAACGTACAAAATGGAGAAAGCGCATTGAGGCTTTCTCCTTTAATATAGTAATTCTGAGTTTGGTTGAATCGCTGGTATACTTACTCTAGTATACCATTATTTTGCTTGCTCGATTAACTTTTGCTCTTTTTCTAATTGGGCTAAACGCGCTTCAAATGTTGTTACTTCATATTTATGCTCAATGCTTTGTGATAAGTCATCAATATAGTTGGATAGCTCATCGAATTGATCGACATTATTCGTTGTGAGTACCTTGTCCATTTGATAGTTAGCACGAACGACATTTTCTTTGCCCATTAGCTGTAGTTGACGCACTTTCATATCTTTAATTTTATGCTTCATTGTTTCAAATTTACGCTCAAGTGCGAAGTATTCATGATTAGCTGCATCAATGCTTGTTAATAATGCTTGCTTGCGTGTTGTATAGGCCGTCACTTCATCTTGTGCAAAGGCAATTAATTCCGCTTCATCTGTATTTTGTGCAAGCGTTAATTGGGCTTCGCGTTTTTCGAGCATCTCTACTGTTTGTGCAAGCTGACCTTCTAGCTCTTTTTTCAGTTGACCTTGACGTGCTAATAATTTACCTGTTTCTTCGGTTTGTTTTTCCGCTTCACGAATGTATTGGTTTAGCATTTTGATTGGATTTTTTTCGACCTTTTTATCGAATAATTCGTGTAAATCCGCTTGAATTGAGTATTTGAATTTTGTAAGTAAGTTTTTCATTGTGCTTTCGCTCCTTTTTATTTGTTTAAATTTGCCCATTCACGTTCGAAGTTTGTAAATGGGTCGTCTTCTTTTTTAGTGAAGATTTCTCTCTGTTCCTGCTTACGTGATTTGTAGATGTAGAATAAAATCCCGATAGCCACTAAGCCGATAAAGCCGGGGATATTGGATAAGGCACTGATTAACCCTGCAAGTGCGATCACTAAGCTCATCACTTTACCAAATGTACTTGTGCTTTCCGTGTAATAATGTAATCCAGCGGCAAGTAGTAAGCCTGATACGAGTAAACCAGCAACTGGTGCAAGTAAGACAAGTGCCACCATTGCAGCGACAAAGCCTGCTGAATATAAGAAAAATTTCTTCATGATGTATTCCTCCTTGTATTTGATGTCTTAATCGTACCGTCTCTGCGAAATTTTCATAACGACCTGTAATTGTATTTTCATCTAGGTCTAGAGGCTGAGGTGTCGTAAGCCTAAATTGTTCAATGAAATATATAGAAAGACCATTCTTTTTAGTGTATAATCCATCATGGAGAGTTTTTCTCGGTACATAGGTAACGGAGGAGGTTGGACAAGTTATGACATGGGCATGGATTTTAGGTATTATTGTGGCTTTAATCGCGGGTGTTGCAATCGGTTTCTACGCAGCTCGACAATATATGATGAAGTATTTAAAAGAGAACCCACCTATTAACGAACAAATGATTCGTGTAATGATGGCACAAATGGGACGCAAACCATCTGAAAAGCAAGTACGTCAAATGATGGCACAAATGAACAAGTTCCAAGATAAATAATGAAATAACAGCTACCCGTAGTGCTAATAAAGGCACTGCGGGTATTTTTTTTTGAAAGAAAAACAATCAGAATATTCTATTGATTCCGTCTGGAAACTAGTCTAAGCTAAAAGCAGTATAATTTTGGAGGTTTTAGTCATGACGACAGAAAAAACAAATGTGGAAAGCTTCGATTTAGACCATACGAAAGTTGTAGCACCGTATGTACGTCTTGCGGGTACAAAACAAGGCGCAAAAG
The DNA here is from genome assembly GCF_038006205.1 of Solibacillus sp. FSL R7-0668. Lineage (NCBI taxonomy): Bacteria > Bacillati > Bacillota > Bacilli > Caryophanales > Caryophanaceae > Solibacillus > Solibacillus sp. FSL R7-0668. The sequence continues at coordinate 1,234,356 of NZ_JBBOUU010000001.1, forward strand.
GGGATGTTGTAACAAAATACGATATCCGCTTTAAGCAACCAAATAAAGAACATATGGAAATGCCAGCGCTTCACTCATTAGAGCACTTAATGGCTGACCGTATTCGCAATCATAGCGACGCAGTAGTAGACCTATCACCAATGGGCTGTCAAACAGGCTTTTATGTTTCGTTCATTAACTATGATGATTATGAAGGAATTTTGACAATTTTAGAAAAAACAGCACAAGATGTTTTAGCGGCAACTGCTGTACCTGCATGTAATGAAGTTCAATGCGGATGGGCAGCAAGCCATAGTTTAGAAGGTGCGCAGGCGTTAGCGCAGGAATTTTTAGACAAACGCGCGGAATGGCATATTGTTTTTAATGAAAACTAAAAAGCTGAACGTTACGGTTATAAAATCGTAGCGTTCAGCTTTTCTTTTATAATAAAGTCTGTGTATCGTTGCGGTAGGCAGGCACGAAGTCATGTAAAAACTTTGCCACTACTTGCTCATAATCACCAGGATTGTCATTAAAGGACTTTGCATGTGCCCCTTGATCAAATAATTTGAGTCTTTTCGGCTCCGACTTCGCTTCGTATAATTCCTCGGCCATTCGAGAAGGAATGAAATCATCCGGTGTGCTGTGGATAAATAGGACAGGCTTTTCGATATGTTCGACGGCATCGATTGGCATGACTTCTTTGACGGAGTAGCCATCCCGAATCCGCATGAAAAAGTCTGCAAAGGAAATGGAATATTTAGCATCAATCGGTACTGTATTTTCAAATATCTCTTTTAATAAAGCGGGGAAGTTTGAAAAGGCACAATCCGAAATATAAAAATCCGCATCGTCCGCAATTGTGCCCGCATATAACAATGTAGTCGCAGCGCCCATCGATTCGCCGTGAATGCCTATAATAGCATCGTGTCCCATTTCTTCGCGGACTTTATTAAAAACGGCCTGTAAATCAAATTTTTCGTAATGCCCGTAGCTAGTCGTTTTCCCTTCTGATTCGCCATGGCGACGATGGTCATACACGACTGCGTTAAAGCCAAGACGTTCGAACATACGGGCATAGCGCATCGAATTGATTTTATTTTCTGTAACACCATGACAAATGATGACGGTATTTTTTGTTTCTAGCGGTTTCAAAAAAATGCCTTTAATCATATAGCCATTTGGTGACTCGATGGCTAGTAATTCTTTTGGACATCCCTGATACCATGCCTCGTCAAAACGCTTGGATGAAATTTCACGCTCTAAAATGAAGGCATCATCCTTTTTCTTAATATACATAAGGCGATTTGTCATAAGGACACCTGTTACAGTTGTCGCAGCAGCGAGCAATGTTGTTACAATACTTCCGGATAAAAATAATGTGCGTTTTTTCATATGAAGTCACTCCCTTGATAATTTTATTATTCAATGAACACCGAACAGAAATCAACTGAAATGTACCAAATAGTATAAGCAAACTAAGGTGTTAAAAATGGAAGAAGTTTGATAAAATTTTAATGAGGCAACATTGTTTGCTATGGGATGGAGTAGGAAAGGGGAATGGATTTATGACACAAGAAGTAGTTATCGTAAGTGCAGTACGTACCGCAATTGGTGCATTTCAAGGAACATTAAAAGATATTGCCGCACCAACATTAGGTAGTATTGTCATTAAAGAAGCTTTACAACGAATTAATTTAGATGCAGCATTAGTAGATGAAGTCATTATGGGAAATGTACTAGCAGCAGGCACAGGTCAAAATCCAGCGCGACAGGCGAGTATGCAAGCAGGACTTCCATTTAACGTACCTGCCATGACGATTAATAAAGTATGTGGCTCGGGTTTAAAAGCAGTCCATTTAGCAACACAAGCTATTTTAGCAGGAGATGCAGAAATCATTGTTGCAGGTGGCTTTGAAAATATGAGCCAGGCACCCTATGTTATGCAAAATGCCCGAGAAGGCTTCCGAATGGGCGATCAAAAAATAATTGATACAATGATTAAAGATGGATTATGGTGCGCATTCAATGATTATCATATGGGCATTACTGCTGAAAATTTATGCGATCAATATCATATTACGCGCGAAGAACAAGATGCATTTGCAGCACGCTCACAGCAACGAGCAGCACAGGCAATTGCAGATGGCAAGTTTGCACAGGAAATCGTTCCCGTTGAAATACCACAGCGTAAAGGCGAGCCGATTGTATTTGCACAAGATGAGTACGTGAAAGCTGGCACAACAGCAGAAAAATTAAGTGGTTTACGTCCGGCCTTTAAAAAGGATGGTTCGGTAACGGCAGGGAACGCATCTGGCATTAATGACGGCGCGGCAGCAGTTGTTGTGATGTCAAAAGAGCGTGCAGCTGAGCTTGGCATCAAACCAATGGCAACAATTATTGCCAATGCAAGTGCAGGGGTTGATCCGGCGATTATGGGGATTGGTCCGGTTCAAGCTGTCAAAAAGGCGTTAGCAAAAGCAGATGTAACACTAGATAAAATGGATATAATTGAAGCGAATGAAGCATTTGCCGCACAATCAATTGCTGTGGATCGCGAATTAGTGTTCAATCATGATAAACTAAATATAAATGGCGGTGCGATTGCGTTAGGTCATCCAATTGGTGCAAGTGGTGCACGAATATTAGTGACACTTTTACACGAAATGCAAAAGCAAGATGCAAACTATGGTCTAGCAACACTTTGCATTGGTGGTGGACAAGGGGTAGCCACAATCGTACAGCGCTAACAAATGAAAAAGGTGAGTACAATGGCAAAAAAGAAACAACAACGTCAAACTTCAGAATTTGAGTTACCAAAGGAAAAAGCTGCAACATTAGCCGATCAATTAGGTGGCGATGTATTAGCAAAATTAAAAGCAGCAAAGCAGGAAATGGTTGCCGATGAGCAAGCTAAAGAAGAAGAGCGTATTGCAAAAGAAAAGTTCGAGAAAAAGCAACGCGAAAAAAATATGAGCTTTGAAGAATTATTAAACCAATACGGTGACCAAGGCTCGAAGTTTTAACTTGCTTCATTAGAGGTTCAACCCCCAGCTCAAGCAAGTTAAAGTCCTTAGTGGATGTCACAGATTTTTAGAGGAGTTTTTCGACAAAACTCAAAAAATCTGGACGCAATTATGCAGAGGTGTAATTGAGTGAAAAAAGGTAGTGCTGATTTTTTTCAGCACTACCTTTTTACATAATGATAACTAACAACAATGAGTTTTGCGATAACTAAGCATGTCAATGCACCACTCGCATCTATTATAACATCACCGACCATACCCATTCGTCCAGGAATCATGCTTTGGCGATATTCATCTAAACTTGCGATAACTACAACACTTAAGAAACTAAGTACAATAGGAAATCGCCATTTTAGTCGTTTGTAAAAGCTATATAAAATGAGCGCTAAAAGCCCGTAACCAAAGAAATGCGTCCCTTTACGAATCAAAAATTCAACAAATTTAAAATAACCTTTCGTTTCAACCGAAACAATGCCACCCCAATAATGAAACTGGAACTGACTAAGCCATTGTTCGAACGGTTTATCCTGTAAAACGTCTTGCAGGAGGGGAATCAGTGATTGCTGTTCGTAACGCATATTTGACATGATGACGACAACAATCATCCCCAATACTACGAAAAAAATCGATTTTTTCATCGGTGATCGGTATAGCGGTCCTGACGCGTAAACGAAGCTAATTGATGGATATTGTCGATTGCTTGAGCTTTTTCATAGGCTGCTAAATTTTGCTGTAATTGCTGCTTTGTACGTGCACCAATGACGGTGGAACTAACGGCACGATGTTGCAAGTTAAACGCAAGAGCTGCTGCATGGACATCGCCGTAAAGGGTTTCGATTTTTTCTAAAAGGGTTTTTGCCTGTGCTTCATCATAGCTCATAAATGATTTTAAGCGTTGGCGCCATTCGTTTGTTAGGAGTCCTTTTGCAACAGAGCCACGCGTCACGACAGAAGCCCCACTTTGTTCAATGGCTTCGAAAAACTCCGCTGCACGCTCATCAAGAATATTAAATTGCATCATATTGCTCACAGCCGCGCTATTTTGTAAAAACGGTACGAAAACGTTAGGGCGAATGGATGAAATTCCGTATTCACGAATGAGCCCCTCTTTTTTCAGCCCTTCAAATGTATCGATAATTTCGTCCCAATGATCATCCAGTGTACCACCATGTAGCTGATAGACGTCAATATAATCGGTTTGTAAGCGACGCAAGCTCTGACGCACAGCATTGTTTATATAGCTTGCAGACGTATCCCAGCCCCAGCCATCTTTTCCATCTTCCCAGCGATTCCCCACTTTTGTAGCTAAAATAATATTGCTTCGATGCGCTTTCAATGCTTCCCCGACAACCTTTTCATTCTCGCCACGGTCATATAAATCGGCGGTATCAAAATAAGTGATTCCCGCATCAATGGCTAAATCAATAACCTGCTTGGCTTCTTCAGCGATAGGAGGAAGCGACATACAGCCTAGACTGATTTCTGAAATATTGATTGTGCTCTTTCCTAAAGTACGATAGTTCATTGGAAGACCTCCATTGCTTCTTTATTTAGTATTTCATCTTCTAATGGTACAATGAAACCAAGTTGTAGAACAAGTGGAGGCGGAATGATGAAGAAATTTGAAGAGCGTACAATCCAAACTACCCCTATATTTGACGGGAAAGTGATTTCCTTAAAGGTAGATGATGTGACATTGCCAAACGGTGCTACATCCAAGCGAGAAATTATTAACCACCCAGGGGCAGTTGCAGTCATTGCCATTACGGATGATCATAAACTACTGCTCGTAGAACAATATCGAAAAGCAATAGAGCGTTCGATTATCGAAATTCCAGCAGGTAAGCTTGAAAAAGGCGAGGAACCAATTGTAACAGCTCGTCGTGAGTTGGAAGAAGAAACAGGCTATACAACGGATGATTTAACATTTGTCCAAGCCTTCGCTACATCTCCTGGTTTTGCAGACGAAGTAATTCATATTTATTTGGCAAAAAATTTGAAAAAGCTAGAGGTCGCTGCAGCACTTGATGAGGATGAATTTGTGGAGCTCATGGAAGTAACGCTTGAAGAGGCTGAGGCAATGGTCGCAGATGAACGCATTTATGACGCCAAAACGGCCTATGCCATTCTTTGGATGAAATTACATCAATAAAAAATAATGCATACCGTCTGTCCAACAGCATAAGTTGTATGGACAAGGGGGCGGTCTGTGTGCGAAATTATTTAACCATTCAATACACATCGATGATTGTCATATGTTTTATATGTGGTGTATTGTGTTATCAACTATTTGAAATGGCTCAAATCAAGCAAGTAATTACATTTTTTGATCAACGTTTATTATCATCAGAGAAGCCTACATTTTTTTGGAATGTAGTTCCTTTCCTGCTGAGCATTAGTATTGTACTATTTTTTTCAACACATCAATATTTAGCAAAAATAGCTCTCATTTTTATTGCGATAAAAATGACATTTTTAGGACTTAGCTCTGTTTATTTACTCGTACAGCATGATTCTGTCAAGCTGTACGCCTATTGGTGGTTCCCATTTCAGCTATTGTATGGAATTTTACTCATCATGCTTTATGAGGTAATGAAGCGCCAACAAGCAAGTAGGACTCTTAAACGGACAATCCCATTTAAAAGAGTGCTAATTTTATTAATTATTTTTGTTTTAATAGGGACTTTAGAAAATTTCACAATAACTTACTTATTTAAATAAATCATTGTCTTGTAATAAGATTTAGTCATTTGGTATAATGGAATGAGTTTAGGAGGGCGTCACATATGGAGAGCCGGATTGATCGAATTAAAAAGCAACTGCATAGTGCGAGCTATAAGCTGACGCCACAGCGAGAAGCAACGGTAGCGGTATTACTTGAGCATGAGGAAGACCATTTAAGTGCTGAGGATGTTTACTTATTAGTAAAGGAAAAAGCACCTGAAATTGGTTTAGCAACAGTATATCGTACGTTAGAGCTTCTAACAGAGCTGAAAGTTGTCGATAAAATTAACTTCGGTGACGGTGTATCTCGTTATGATTTACGTCAGGAAGGCGCAAAGCATTTCCACCACCATTTAGTTTGTATCGAATGTGGCGCAGTAGATGAAATTCAAGAAGATTTATTAGAAGATGTAGAAGCAATCGTGGAAAAACGCTGGAACTTTATCATTAAAGATCACCGCCTAACCTTCCATGGTATTTGTTGGCGTTGTCACGATAATAGTGACAACTCTGGAGACAACAATGACTAATCTCTAATCAACAAAAAAGAGCAGCGAATTCGCTGCTCTTTTTATATGAAAATACGAAGATTTTTATTACATTGGGTGGTGGGCGATAATTACTAATTTACCCGTATCTAACTCTTTTTTAGCTAGGTCCATTTCTGTACTTGTTAGGCCAAGATCTGCTAAATTGTTTTCAAAATCATCGGGAGTTGTTTGGAAGAAGTTTTTAATTGTTGCTAAGAAGCCGCTTTCTTTACCCGATATTTCAGCTGTTGCTCCAGCATCTACATTAAAGAAGTCCGCAATATCATCTGCGCGCTTATTACTATTCGCAAAAACGTGGATATGATCACGATGATAGCCCTCGGAAATAAATCCTTCAATAACGTTTTTTGCTTGAACACCATTTTCTACTGCTTTCATTGTTGCCATTTCTAAAACCACTCCTTTTTTTAGTAATACGTAATAACTGTTCCCAGAATAATCTAGTATTAAACATAGTAGATTCACCACCGAGTTCTGGAGTTGATTTTCCTAATCCGCTTTTCTTTAGCTTTAGTGGGCTACCTTATTCCGGCGTTAAAGCCACGTCCCCGGAAAAGCACCCCCCGTAGCGTAGCAGAATAATCCCAATATTATAATAGATTTCAATTCCAAAACTGTATTCGAAAATGATCATTATAAGAAGTGGATTAGAACAAAAAAGGATTTTCTGCATAAAAAAACGCATGAAGTGGATTCATGCGTTTGCTCTTACTCTATTAGGCTTCAATTACATCATGAAGCTTTTTAATTTCTAAATATTGAATTTGCAATCCATCGATTTCATGGATTTTAAATTCATAGTTTTCATAAATGAACGACTCATCTAAATGTAAGTCTGGCATATTCGTAAAGTACCAGCCACCAATTGTATCTACGTTTGGATCTTCAATTTCTAAGTATAGCAGCTTACAAATATCATCGACTAATACTTTGGAATAAACGAGGTAATGATCTTCGTCAATTTTTCGGATATCTGGAATTTCATCGTCATCAAACTCATCACGTATTTCACCGACAAGCTCCTCTAAAATATCTTCTACCGTAACCATACCACTTGTTCCGCCATATTCATCTAATAAAACCGAAATATGAATACGCTTTTTTTGCATAATTTGAAGTAAGTCTTGAATCGGCGTAGTTTCGATAATGCGTATCACGGGGTTTATAAAGTCCACCAGTTTAAAAGTTTTTGGGTTAATGCGATTATTCATGCCGAGTGTTAGGAAATCTTTAATATTCAAGAAACCTAAAATATTATCGCGGTCACCATCGTATACTGGATAGCGTGTATAGCGCTCTTCAGAAACTACTGTTAGCACCTCTTCAAAGGTAGCGGATTTGTCAAAGCCGATAATATCGGTACGTGGCACCATAATTTCGCGCGCAATTTTATCGTCAAATTCAAATACATTGTTTACATATTTTAGCTCGTTCTTATTAATTTCGCCTGATTTATAACTCTCAGAAAGAAGCAAACGTAATTCTTCCTCTGTATGTGATAATTCATGCTCGCCAGCTGGCTTCATACCGAATAATTTTAATAATAAACGTGCAGAGCCATTTAAGAGCCAAATTAATGGGAACATGAGCTTATAAAACAATTGAATTGGTTTTGCGAATGCTAGTGTAATCATTTCAGCCTTTTGGATGGCAATTGTTTTAGGCGCAAGTTCACCTACAACTACGTGGAAGAATGTCGCAAGGAAAAATGCCCCGCCTAATGTAAACCAGTGGATATAATCTGTTGAGATACCGATTGATTCAAACATTGGGTGCAATATAAACTCAAATGTAGATTCACCAACCATACCGATACCTAATGCAGTAACAGTAATACCTAACTGACAGGCAGATAAATATTCATCTAAATGGGTTGTAACATTTTTGGCAGCCAATGAGCCGGTTTTTCCTTCAGCAACAAGCTGATCAATACGAGATTGGCGCACTTTAACAATCGCAAACTCTGTTGCAACGAAAAAGGCAGTTAATGCGATTAATATCGCGAAAATGATTAAGTTAATGACTGTGGTCAAACAAGCGTCCTACTCACGAAGTAGAACGTTCACCTCCTAGTTATTTAAAATTAATAAAAGCGATTGCATGAGTGCAACACTTTCAGGCGATACTTTTTTACGCAGTTTTTTACGTTCTTTGTCGTCTAGATTTCCCATTAGCATCGTGACATCTTGTTCTAGCTTGCGCATTTGTAAACGGATATCTTGAATATCGATTTCTTCGTGCGTTTGTTCTGTAGGGGATAGCATGTTATGAATTTCATCTAAACATTTCCCAAGTTGCTTTTGTTTTTCAATCCAATGAATTCGTTCGATCATTGTTTTATCATAGTAGCGATAATTGGAGGCAGAACGTTCAACTGATAGCAAGCCTAAATTTGTATAATAATCAATTGTTCGTTTTGTTACTCCCGTAGCAGAGGCAAGCTCACCAATTTTTAATTTGTCGATCCCAAAATATCACTCCCATCTATCACGTTATACTTTTAAGGATAACGTAATTTAAAGAAAATGTAAATTAATCACGCTGTATGAAGAGGCTAGATTTTTATGACTGTGAATGATAGGGGCAAGCAATAACATGAAGCATTAGAAAATGGTAAAATGATGACTATAAGTATGAAGTGAGGCGAAATAGATGCAAGCATTAACAGATCCAATCGAAGACTATCTTCATTTTATAAAAGTAGAACGTCAATTATCAGACAATACATTGCAATCCTATAAAAGAGATTTACTAGCATATGCAAGGCATTTGTATCATGAGCAAAAAAAGTCAGATTTCAATCAAGTTATTCGAGAACATATTTTGCTGTATTTAGATAGTTTACGAGCGGTCGGCAAATCGAGCAAAACCGTTTCGAGACAAATTTCATCGATTCGTTCGTTTCATCAATTTTTATTACGTGAAAAAGTGTGTGACCAAGATCCGACGGTACATTTAGAAATGCCTAAAAAGGAACAGACTTTACCGAAAGTGCTTTCTATAGAAGATATAGATGCACTTATTTCAGCACCGTCCATTGAAAAGCCACAAGGAATTCGAGATATTGCGATTTTAGAGATGATGTACGGCTCTGGCATGCGCATAAGCGAGCTCATTGCATTAAATTTGGAGGATGTGCACATAACGATGGGCTTTGTGCGCGTATTTGGTAAAGGCGGAAAGGAACGAATTATTCCACTCGGGCGGGGTGCACTAACGGCATGTACCAATTATTTGAACGAGGCAAGACCGCAATTACTCGGCAATGCCCCGAAAAATGATGCGTTTTTCATTACACAAAGAGGGAAAGGATTTACGAGACAAGGGTGCTGGAAAATTATAAAAGAACATGCGCAAACGGCTGGAATCACGAAAGAAATTACACCGCATGTGCTACGTCATTCCTTTGCAACGCATTTAATCGAAAATGGGGCAGACCTACGTGCAGTGCAGGAATTATTGGGGCATTCTGATATTTCCACAACGCAAATTTATACACATGTTAGCAAAACAAGATTATCCGAAGTGTACAAACAATTCCATCCGAGAGCGTAAAGACAATCATTTTTTGAAAACCTTTTCAATAATCGGATGTCTGACCTTTATTTATTGGGACTTTTTATGTAAAATAGGAGTGAAGAAAGAGGAGTGAACAGTAAAAATGCAACCTTTTAAAAAAATACATGTAATCGTAATGGACTCAGTAGGAATTGGTGAAGCACCAGATGCGGATAAATTTGGTGATGTGGGTGCACATACATTAGGCCATATCGCAGAAAAAATGAACGGCTTAAATATGCCAACGCTCGAAAAAATGGGTTTATCGAATATTCATGCACTACAAGGCATCGCCAAAAGCGAAAATCCAACAGCCTTTTACGGCATGATGCAAGAAGCTTCTGTAGGGAAGGATACGATGACAGGACACTGGGAAATCATGGGCCTACACATTGACAAGCCCTTTAAAGTATATCCAGAAGGCTTCCCACAAGCACTCATTACAAAGCTTGAAGAAGCAACAGGTCGCAAAGTGCTTTGTAACTTACCTTATAGCGGGACAGCCGTAATTGAAGATTTTGGAAAAGAGCATATGGAAACCGGTGCTATAATCGTGTATACATCTGCTGACCCTGTATTACAAATTGCGGCACATGAAGACATTATTCCGCTAGAAGAACTATATAAGATTTGTGAAATTGCTCGTGAATTGACATTAGACCCTGAATTTTTAGTTGGTCGTGTCATTGCCCGTCCGTTCATTGGCGAACCGGGGAGCTTCACACGTACGTCTAATCGTCATGATTATGCATTAACACCATTTGGACGTACAACAATGGCTGAAATGAAAGATGCTGGTCTTGATGTCATTGCAATTGGAAAAATTTCTGATATTTTCAATGGGGACGGTGTAACCGAAGCCATTCGCACGAAAAATAACACAGATGGCATGGACAAAATGGTAGAGGCCGCGCGTCGTGATTTCCACGGAATGAGCTTTTTAAACTTAGTAGACTTTGATGCCAACTTTGGTCATCGTCGTGATCCGATTGGCTATGGGGAAGCATTAGAGGAATTTGACCGCCGCTTACCAGAAGTTTTGGAAGCATTAACGGAAGACGATTTATTAATGATTACAGCTGACCACGGCAATGACCCAACCTTCCCAGGCACAGATCATACGCGTGAATATGTTCCGTTACTTGTCTACTCACCACGCTTCAAGCAAGGAACAGAATTACCATTGCGTGAAACATTTGCAGATATCGCAGCAACAGTGGCGGAAAACTTTAATATTGCTACACCGGAATTTGGAAAGAGCTTCTTAAACGAATTGAAATAAGGGGGAAATCAACATGAGAATGGTTGATATTATAGAAAAAAAGCGTAATGGCGAAGAGCTTTCAACACAGGAAATCCGCTTTTTTGTGGAAGGCTATACAGATGGTTCCATTCCTGATTATCAAGTAAGTGCGTTATGTATGGCGATCTATTTCCAAGACATGACAGACCAAGAACGCGCAGATTTAACGATGGCAATGGTCGAATCAGGCGATCAAATCGACCTCTCTTCTATTGCTGGTGTCAAGGTAGACAAGCATTCAACGGGTGGCGTGGGCGATACGACGACATTACCCCTAGCAGCAATGGTAGCGGCAGTTGGTGTTCCTGTTGCCAAAATGAGTGGTCGTGGTTTAGGACATACAGGCGGTACAATCGATAAATTAGAGTCAATTGAAGGCTTCCATGTTGAATTAACGAGCGAGGAATTCTCAAAGCAAGTAAATGAAATCGGCATGGCGGTAATCGGTCAATCAGGGAACTTAACACCTGCGGACAAAAAGCTATATGCATTACGTGATGTAACGGGTACGGTTTCGAGTATTCCGTTAATCGCTAGTTCCATCATGTCGAAAAAAATTGCAGCTGGTGCAGATGCAATTGTACTTGATGTAAAAACAGGTGACGGTGCATTTATGAAAACGGTGGATGATTCCATCAAGCTCGCTCAGGCAATGGTGAAAATCGGCAATAGCGTTGGACGTAAAACGATGGCAATTATTTCAGATATGAGCCAACCATTAGGCTTTGCAATCGGAAATGCGTTGGAAATTCAAGAAGCCATTGACACATTAAAGGGCAATGGTCCAGCAGACTTAAAGGAGCTTTGCTACACATTAGGCTCTCAAATGGTTGTTGTTGGCGGGAAAGCGGAAACAATCGAACAGGCACGCAAAATGCTTGAAGAGGTTGTGGCAAATGGTGCGGCGTTAGAAGTGCTAAAAAAATTCATCGCAGCTCAAGGTGGCGATGCTTCAGTAGTAGATGATTCAACACGTTTACCACAGGCGAAATTCAAAATCGACGTACCGGCAAAACAAGCGGGCTATGTTGCAAAAATCGAAGCAGATGATATCGGTACGGCGGCTATGTTACTTGGCGCAGGTCGTGCAACGAAGGAATCAGAAATCGATTTAGCGGTTGGTTTAGTGCTACACAAAAAAGTAGGAGACAAAGTATCTCAGGGTGAGTCCATTATGACGATTCATGCCAACACTGAAAATGTAGAGGATGTATTAGAAAAAATCTATGCACACTTCCATATTTCTGCTGAAAAAGTAGAAGCGCCAAAATTAATTGAAGCGATTATTACGGAATAATAGTTAGCTAAAGCCTATTGCGAAGACAAATTTCGCAATAGGCTTTTTTTGCTCTTTAAATATTTTATATTTGTGGTAGAATATGCATAATAATACTGTTTTGTGTATATTGTTTTCTGTTTTACGAGTGTTTATCGTCATGCTTTCATCCTACTGTAAAGAAGGGGTCTTATGTACTTGAAATGGTCAGGGAGATTTGAGGGGTATTCATTTGCACATTTTAAGAAGGATTTAATTTCGGGGACGATTGTTGGGATTATCGCAGTTCCCCTAGCGATGTCGTTTGCTATTGCATCAGGGGTAAAGCCGGAGTATGGCATCTATACGGCGATAATTGCAGGTATTTTAATTTCATTATTAGGCGGCTCCAAATATCAAATCGGTGGGCCAACAGGTGCGTTTGTGCCGATTTTACTTGGGATTGTGCTCGTCTATGGCTATGAAAATTTATTGATTGCCGGCTTGATGTCGGGCATTATGCTCGTTTTGATGGGGGTGTTTAAGCTCGGAACGCTCATCAAGTATATTCCGCGACCTGTGACGGTGGGCTTTACAGCAGGAATTGCCGTCATTATTTTCACAGGGCAGGTGGGCAATTTTTTAGGCTTATCGAATATGGAGCAGCATGAAAAGTTTCATATGAATGTGCTAGAGATTGCGTCCAATATTGGAACATTTAATTATTATAGTGTGGTTGTAGCAGGAATTAGCCTTTCGCTGATTTTATTAACACCGCGCCTTTTACCGAAAATTCCAGGAGCACTCATTGGCATTGTCGTGTCCACCATGATTACGGTGCTGTTTTTACAAGGACAAGTAGCGACAATTGGCTCAACATATGGCGAAATTCCAAATACTTTGCCACAATTTCAACTTCCTGAAATTACGTTTGAACGGATGTATCTCTTAATTGGTCCGGCATTTGTCATTGCAATGCTTGGCGGGATCGAGTCCTTATTATCAGCGGTTGTAGCGGATGGGATGACAAATAGCAAACATCAGAGTAATCGTGAATTAATCGGGCAGGGGGTCGCGAATATCGTGACACCATTTTTCGGGGGAATTCCTGCAACAGGAGCGATTGCTAGAACCGCCACCAATATTAAATCAGGCGCCACTTCTCCTATATCAGGCATTATCCATGGCGTCTTTGTGCTGTTGACATTAGTGTTGCTCGCACCAATGGCAATTCATATACCGCTTGCGAGCTTAGCACCCGTGCTTATGATGGTAGCTTGGAATATGAGTGAACGTCATCACTTTTTACATATTGTAAAGCTTAAATCAGGAGATTCGCTTGTGCTGGTAATTACCTTTTTATTAACTGTATTTACAAGCTTAACGTTTGCAGTGCAAGTTGGGTTAATTTTAGCGGTTGTACTATTTGCAAAACGCATGAGTAATATACTGACGGTGAAAAAGGTGCTGCCGAATTTAGAAGAGCATGGTGGCAAGTTACAATCACAAATGGTGTCAGATACACATGATTGTCCGCAAATTAGTGTCTATACAATCGACGGCCCGCTATTCTTTGGCGCGGCACAAACATTTGAACAATCGATTTTAAAGACCATTCACTATCGACCGGCTGTATTTATTATGCGTCTAGGGAATATGCCTTATATTGATTCAACTGGCGAGGAATATTTCCGTAATATCGTTCAAAACTTCCAAAGTAATGGTGGGGCCGTGTTTGTTAGTGGGGCACAGCCAAGCTTACAAACGATGCTTGAGCGCAGTGGGTTGCTTGAATTGATTGGTGCGCAACATTTTTATTCATCAACAGGAGAGGCGATTACGGAGGCCATTTCGTACATTAATCAAACGAAGTGCTTTGGCTGTAAGCATTTTGCGTTTCGAGAATGTCAGCAGCTTGCAAATGGTGAGCAATTAGAACAATCCAAACAGCTTATTGAAACAATGATTTAATCAAACAACTGTCTAAAAGAGTAACTTCTCTTTTTGGACAGTTGTTTTTTTGTGGCTATAAATCGTGTAATCCGAATATGAATAGACATCTACTCCCGCTAATTTACACGAATTGTTTTTTTCTAGCTGAAGATGATTAAAACATAGAATTTTTTCCTATACTGCATCTAGCTGTCGTAAATCCACTACTTATAGCGAACGTGCACTTGTTTTGTCAACGTGATAGGAAAAAGATTCTCGTTGCCGAATTTCGAAGCTAGAAGGAGGCGGCATGTATGAATTTTAATGTAACGATGTACCCGAATCAGCTATTAATTGTGAAGCTGTATGGGGAGCTCGATCATCATGAAACTGAAAAAATACGCGGAGATATATCAAAAGCAATTTTACAAGGAGATGTGCGGCTACTTGTTTGGAATTTAGAGCATTTGCAGTTTATGGATAGCGCAGGAATTGGATTAGTACTTGGACGAATGCGTGAACTACGAGCGGTAGATGGACAAACAATGCTGCTTAATCCGTCACCCACGATGCAAAAAATCTTTCAATTTTCAGGATTATCAAAATTTATATGTTTTGCGACAGAAGAACAGGTCATTTTACGTAGCAAGGGGGATTTTCAATGGATAACGAAATGACACTTACATTTTTAGCGCGTAGTGAAAATGAAAGTTTGGCACGTATTGCCGTTACAAGCTTTATGGCGCAATTAGATCCGACCGTTGAAGAACTATCTGAATGCAAAACAATCGTATCTGAGGCAGTCTCTAATGCGATTATTCATGGCTATGCACATAATCCAAACGGCATTATTACGGTGCATGCCACACGCCATGGTGCAGAAATTAGTGTGGTAATTAAGGATGAGGGCTGCGGTATTGCCAATATAGATCAAGCCCGTGAACCACTATATACAACGAAACCCGAGCTGGAACGTTCAGGTATGGGCTTTACGATTATGGAAAGTTTTGCGGATTTTTTACAAATCGAATCTACGCTTGGTGAAGGAACAATCATCACTTTTACAAAGCAAATTTCTCCACTGCAAGCATATGTGACATAACGATTTAAGGGGGTGGAGAAAATCGAACAGTCATCTGAAACGTTACTAACACAAGCGCATATGCGTGAGCTTATTGCACAGTCTCAACAAGGTGATACCGAGGCAAGGAAACGGATGATTGAAGGCAATACAAGGCTTGTGTGGTCGATTGTACAGCGCTTTGCATCACGTGGGGTAGAACTAGAAGATTTATTTCAAATTGGCTGTATCGGGCTGATGAAATCTGTAGATAAATTTGATTTGTCCTATGAGGTGAAATTTTCAACCTATGCCGTGCCGATGATTATCGGGGAAATCCAACGTTTTTTACGAGACGACGGGATGGTGAAAGTGAGCCGTTCAATACGCGAGCTTAATTTTAAAATTCGCCATGCGACAGATGAATATTTAAAAACAAATGAAAAATCACCTTCTATTGCAGAGCTTGCTGCGATTTTACAAGTATCACCGGATGAAATTTTAATGGCGACAGATGCCATGCGTGACCCAGCGAGCCTACACGATCAGCTGTTTGAAAATGATGGGGATTCGATTACGCTGATGGATCAAATGCGTGATGATAAATCCCAGCTTGCCTTTGATTATATTACGCTCAAAGATCTATTGAAGCGTTTAGGAAAACGAGAACAGTCGATTATTTATTTCCGCTATTATTTAGATTTAACACAGACGGAAATTGCGGACAGGCTCGGTATTTCTCAAGTACAAGTATCTCGTTTAGAGAAAAAGATTTTAGCTCAATTAAAAACATGGCTAGAACAACCAATAACAAGTAAGCGGTGAAAAAATGAAGAATCAACTATTTACATCAAAAGAAATTGCAAAAGGATTCTTTGAGTCACGCTTTGACACGGATCACACTTTTGACGTATGTGTAAAAGAAATTACAATCAAAAATCTCCCAACACTCACCGTTTATATTAGCGGATTAGTAAACGGGGACACCTTGACCAAATTGCTAGCAAATTTGCAATGGGAGTATCCTGAGGAAATTGATGATGAAAACCTCTATTTCGATGAGCATTTTAATTATCATGGCAAAGAGCCAGTAACCTCCATCGATGATTTTTTACTCGGGGTTTTAAGTGGTCGAGTTGGCTTTATCACATTGAGTGGCTATGCATTTTTGGCAGAGTTTCGTGAATACCCAGGCAGGAGCCCAGAAGAGCCGGATAATGAAAAAGTAATCCGAGGGTCTCGCGATGGCTTTGCAGAAAACGTCATTCAAAATGTAGCACTTATTCGACGGCGTATTCGTAGTACAGAGCTACGCTATCAAATGCACCATGTGTCAACATACGGTCAAACCGATGTCGTCATTGCCTATATGGATGATTTGGTAAATGAGCAGCACTTACAATGGATTATCGAGCGACTTCAACAAATTAAGCATGATGGTCTAACAATGAGTGACAAATCATTGGAGGAGTGGCTATTTAAGCAAAAATTCCATCCACTCCCATTTGTCCGTTACACTGAAAGACCGGATATCGTTGCGGCTCACTTATTAGAAGGGCATATTGCGATTATTGTTGATACATCGCCTTCTGTTATGCTCATGCCAGTGACGATGTTCCATTTATTACAGCATGCCGAGGAATATCGTCAAGCACCACTAATTGGCTCGATGATGCGCTTATTACGTTTTGGTGCAGTGCTATTAAGTTTTGTGCTATTACCATTTTGGTATTTGCTCGTCACTAATGAGCAAATTATACCCGACCAACTAGCGTATATCGGCATTAGTGAAAAAAGTAATGTGCCGCTATTTTTGCAATTGATTATCGCAGACTTCGGGATTGAGTTTTTGCGGATTGCCGCCATTCACACCCCGACGCCATTATCGACCGCAATGGGCTTAATTGCCGGGATTATTATAGGGCAAATTGCTATTGATGTAGGCTTATTTTCAAGTGAAGTGGTGCTCTATACAGCCATTAGTGCAATATTTACCTTTGCCATTCCCAATTACGAATTAAGTATTTCGGTTAAGGTATTCCGATTATTGCTACTTTCGGCCACAGCACTATTTGGCATCAATGGATTTTTCATTGGGATTTTCGGGATATTTACGTATCTATGCGCATTAAAGCCGATGAAAGTGCCCTATTTATGGCCGCTTGTTCCATTCTTTCCAAAAGCATTTTTACGAGTATTTATTCGCTTTCCAATGTCAGACGACGCATTACGGCCGTATATCATTGGCGCTAAACAGCGAAAACGCGCATGAAGGCACATTGCATGACACTCTTTCCTATGTTAAAGTTCTCATATAATATTTTGTGACTTTTAAGAATATTAGGGCGACTAATCGTAGTTAGGAGAGAATGACATGCATTTTTATGGTACACAACAAATTAACGAACAAGGCCATTTAACAATTGGTGGCGTTGACTCTGTGGAGTTAGCAAAGCAATACGGAACACCTTTATTCGTTTATGATACAGCGTTAATTCGAAAACGTGCGCGCGGCTTTATCGATACATTTGAAAAATTAGGTGTAACGGCACAAGTTGCATATGCTTCTAAAGCATTTGCCTGTGTCGCAGCGTATCAATTAGCAGCACAAGAAAACTTATCGCTTGACGTTGTATCAGGTGGCGAATTATATACTGCTATAAAAGCAGGGTTTCCAGCAGAACGCATTCACTTCCACGGTAACAATAAATCGATTGCAGAACTTGAGCTGGCATTCGATACGAAAATTGGTTGTATCGTAGTAGATAACTTTTATGAAATCGCTGTTTTAAAAGAAATCGCACAAAGCAAAAATCAAAAAATGAACGTATTATTACGTGTAACACCTGGTGTTGAAGCACATACACATGATTTTATTACAACGGGTCAAGCTGATTCAAAATTTGGCTTTGATTTAAATAATGGTCAAGCAGATGAAGCATTCCAACAAGTAGTGAATGATGAGTTCATCCAACTACTAGGCTTACATTGCCATATCGGTTCGCAAATTTTTGAAACAGAAGGCTTTAGCTTAGCTGCAGGTAAGGTTATGCAAAAAATGGGTGCTTGGAAAGAGGCGTATGGCTTTGAAGCACCCGTATTAAACTTAGGTGGCGGCTTTGGTATTCGTTATACAGCAGAAGACAAGCCGCTTGAACCTCATGAGTATGTAGCGGATATGATTAAAACCGTACAAGCAGAAAGTGTAAAGCTAGGCTTAACAATGCCTGAAATTTGGATTGAGCCAGGTCGTTCTTTAGTTGGAGACGCTGGTACATCCCTTTATACAATTGGCTCTCAAAAAACAGTACCTGGCGTGCGCGAGTATATCGCGGTTGATGGTGGGATGAGTGACAATATTCGCCCAGCATTATACGATGCAAAATATGAGGCTGTTATTGCAAACAAAGCGAACAACGCAAAAACAAGTACATATACTGTAGCAGGGAAGCTTTGTGAATCTGGTGATAAATTAATCATCGATGCGGCCTTACAAAAGGCAGAAACAGGTGATATTTTAGCGATGTTCTGTACGGGGGCATACGGCTATTCAATGGCATCAAATTACAACCGTGTCCCACGTCCAGCAGTTGTGTTTGTAGAAAATGGGGAGCATCAATTAGCAATTCAACGTGAAAGTTATGAAGATTTAGTTGTAAATGATCTGCCGTTAACATTGAAAAAGGGTGAGTAATCGTTGAAACTGTCAAAGCAGGGAAAATGGGGATTAGGGCTATTAGCGGGCATTATCTTTTGGGCGCTACTCTTCATATATGTCATTAGTCCACTAGTAAATAAACTATCAAATTAGGAAAGTATCACTTACATTGTAACGTTGGAAAATTGTGTTATTGCAATTCTCATCATCTTTTGATAGGATTTGCAATGGTAGAATTGAGGGAATGTGAAAATGTTAGTTCGGTATAAAAAATCATTAGAAAAGATTGCAATGGGATTAATTTCATTAATGCCGCAAGAAAAAGATATCAAACGCTTAATGGAAACCATTCAACAATATGATCAAAATGAAAATTGGACGTTGTATTTGTGGAAAAAGGATGAGGAATATGTAGGAACAGTTGGCATTGTGGAAGAAAACGATGTCGCAACATTGCAACATATTACGGTAATTCCTTCTTATCGAGGCGAAGGTGTAGCGATGGAAATGCTGCAAGAGCTTAAGGACATGGGCTATAACAAAATTGTCGCCAATGATGAGACACATTCATTTGTTCAAAAGTGTATACCAATATTAAATAACGAAGCGGATTGATAACTTAGCTTCAGCATAAAAAGATGAAATGGTTGTTGCACCATTTCATCTTTTTTTGTGCTAATCAGGCGTTTTCCTTATTGACCTTTATTTTTTTATTCGCTTCACGCAGAGCAATAATATCCGAACGGTCACGTAGCATATGCTTATTCAGTAGAAAGTGGGAATCAAGTAAAGGTGTTGCTGCGATTTTTTCTTGCACGACCACTTGAAGCTTAGGATGGGTAATCGGAATTTTTAGTCGTGTGAAAGTTTCTTTCGCCTCGATTTTCTTTAGATGTCTCTGCATATCTACCAGCAATTGCTCAAGGTCGATATAGTCAAAATAACATGAATTTTTGTTGTGCTTAAAATTATGGAGCGCTTTTTGCATAATTCGTGCGGCACCATTGAAATTTTCGCGACGCCAATGATACATACCTGTAGCAAGCTGGACATAGCCTACAAGTGAGTGAAGTTTTTCACCAGGAGCGACCTCCTTCCAATATTCTTCTAATACTTCATGGCATTCAAAATAGTCCTCATTGCCGTTAAAATAAGCGCAATAATCGATAAATAGTGGGTGAAACAAAGGATGCATTGTAAACTCCTTTCGAATATACTTAATGATGGGTTCAAACAAATGATACCAATGCGTGTTGTAAGTTTTAGTATAACATGTACCCAATCATTATCATTTATGGTTTTACGATATTCACATGCTTAATGATGCAATTGCCCGGAATATTAAAAGATAGGTGACTTAAATATGTCTTATGAAGTAAAGCTAGAGGTATTTAGTGGACCGCTGGATTTATTGTTACATTTAATTAATCGCTTGGAAATTGATATTTATGATATCCCAATGGCCGAGCTGACGGAACAATATATTGACCATATCCATGCTATGCAAACGCTGGAGCTAAACGAAGCAAGCGAATACTTAGTCATGGCGGCCACATTACTTGCGATTAAAAGCCGCATGCTCATTCCGATAAACGAAGGCGAAATCGATGTGGAGGAATTTGAAGTAGATGAAGTCGATCCCCGTGAGGAATTAGTAGCACGCTTAATTGAATACAAAAAATACAAGGAAGCCGCTGTTCAATTACAAGAGCTTGAAAGCGAACGAGGGCAAGTATTTACAAAGGCTCCTGCTGATTTGTCGGAGTATATGCCGAAAGAACAACTGACATTATTCGATACAAATGTCAATGTGTATGATATGTTAAGCGCATTTCAAAAATTAATGCGTCGCAAGCAGTTGAAAAAACCACTATCAACAAGCATCGCGCGTCAAGAAATTTCAGTAAAGGAACAAATGCATACGGTCGTCAATATTTTAAAGCATTCCGGTGGGAAAATGATGTTTTCACAGTTATTCGAATCCGATGACAAACCGATGCTTGTCCTGACATTCCTAACATTGTTGGAGCTGATGAAGCGCCAAGTTGTCTTCGTGGTACAAGAAAAAAACTTTGATGACTTATCGCTATTGCTGAAGAAGGAGGAAATTGACGATGAATTCGAACAAGTTATTGAGCCGAATTGAGGCGTTATTATTCGTAGCTGGCGATGAAGGAATGACAGCAAAACAGCTTGCCCAATATATAGAAGTAGAAGTAATGGATATTGAGGCAGGGCTAAGTGAGCTACAATCACAGTATGAGGAGGAGGCTTCACGTGGCATCACATTAAAAGAGCTGGCGGGGATGTATCAATTAACAACAAAGCCCGATGTCGCCAATACATTGAAAAAATTAATTGAAAATCCAACGAACCAAGTATTAACGGCCGCTTCCTTAGAAGTACTTGCCATCATTGCGTACAAGCAGCCGATTACTCGTGCAGAGATAGAGGATATACGTGGGGTAAAAAGTGAGCGACCTATTGCAACCCTCGTCTCGCGTGCATTAGCTCAAGAGGTAGGACGAGCAGAAGGAACCGGCCGTGCTATTTTATATGGGACAACGAAGGAATTTCTAAATTATTTTGGCTTAAAAAATATTCAAGAGCTTCCACCCTTGCCAGAGGATGTGGATGCAGAAGAGGAACAACCGACGGATTTATTTTTATCGAAATTCCAGGAAACATTTAATCAAAATTAAAGGAGTGGCCCGTTGAAGAAATGGATTGTAAGTTTAGTTGTGATGCTGTTCTTTGGTTTTCATTCTATTCAAGTAAATGCTGCCTCAGCAAGCTATGTCGTGATTGATGCTGAAAATGGT
The DNA here is from genome assembly GCF_038006205.1 of Solibacillus sp. FSL R7-0668. Classification (NCBI taxonomy): domain Bacteria; kingdom Bacillati; phylum Bacillota; class Bacilli; order Caryophanales; family Caryophanaceae; genus Solibacillus; species Solibacillus sp. FSL R7-0668. Next base: position 1,256,224 of record NZ_JBBOUU010000001.1, read on the forward strand.
CGTACATTGGTAGGACAAAATGAACACGAGCGCTTACCAATCGCGAGCTTAACAAAAATTTGGACGGCTTTAATTGTGCTAGAACAAAGTGAACTAACAGATTTAGTGTATGTCTCCAATCGTGCAGCTTTAGTAGAAGGTTCTTCCATTTATCTAGAACAAGGACAAACCTATACAATTGACTATTTAGTGCATGGTTTAATGATGCAATCAGGCAATGACGCAGCGACCGCATTGGCCGAGCATGTAGGGGGCTCTGTAGAAGGTTTTGTTCGTTTAATGAATGAAAAAGCACAAGCCTATCAATTGAACAACACTTATTTCACCAATCCAACGGGCTTACATGATGAAAAGCATTTATCATCTGCCTATGATACAGCGAAAATGCTACAAATCGCGATGCAAAATGAAAAATTTCAAAAAATCGCTTCAACAAAAGTTTTTTCACAAGGTATGACTTGGAAAAACAAGCATCGCTTACTGCATGAAGATGTAGGGGCTATCGCTGGAAAAACAGGTTATACAAAGGTAGCAAGTCGCACACTTGCTACTTTTTTTAAACGGGAACAAAAATCATTCGTAGTCGTTACATTGAATGAAGGAAATGATTGGTTTATTCATAAGGAATTGGCAAATTATATTGATGCGAATTTTTCGAATGAAGTAATTGTAAAAAGAGGAATATACAAAACAAATGGCCTAACTGTTGAAGTAAAAGAGCCAATCGAAATGCTGATGCGAAAAGGCGAAAAGTCGGAGCTACAGCATATCTTATATGTCTCTAGGCATCCGAAATCCACTCGGGCTGCGTGGCGCGTATTGGATGGTAAGCAAGTTGTCGCTTCCAAACTTGTACAAATTAAGTCTCGTTAAGCGGCACAGAGGATAGCAATGAACCTAGATAAAGCATATTCTCTTTTCTAATATAACGAAGTATGACATAATCAAAAACGTAAAAACTGTGAATGCGTACGCTGAGAAGCTTGCGTTATTTGCGAATTATCAATCAATGAGGTGAACTTATGGAACGATTACAGAAAGTGATTGCATACGCAGGTGTTGCATCACGACGTAAAGCAGAGCAATTAATCGTAGAAGGTAAAGTAAAGGTCAATGGAAAAGTGATTAAAGAACTTGGAACAAAAGTTTCTAATTCAGATGAAATTGAAGTTGAGGGCGTGAAATTAGAAAAAGAAGATAAAGTTTACTTCTTATTATATAAACCACGTGGCTATATCTCAGCTGTTACGGACGACAAAGGACGCAAAACCGTAACGGATATTTTTAAAAAGCACGTACATCAACGTATTTTCCCAGTAGGACGTTTAGACTATGATACAACAGGTTTACTATTATTAACGAATGATGGGGAATTTTCAAACTTAATGACCCATCCAAAATTCAAAATCGACAAAACGTATATCGCACGTGTAAAGGGCGTACCAACAAAGCAAGGTTTAATGAAGCTACAAGGTGGTATAAAGCTAGAAGATGGTAAAACAGCACCAGCGAAAGTAAGTATGACAAGTTTCGATGAAAAAGCAGGCAAAGCCATTTGTGAAATTACCATTCATGAAGGTCGTAACCGTCAAGTACGTCGTATGTTTGAAGCGATTGGTACACCTGTCGTGAAATTAAAACGTGAACGCTTTGCTTTCCTTGATTTAACAGGTCTTTCACCAGGTGAATACCGTCAGTTAACGAAGCACGAAGTTAAATTATTACGTGTATTAGCGGAAACAGGTAAAATTGATTCCAATAGATAGATAGTGGAAACGTTCATAAAGGATTCAAAATAAAGCAATTTCTATTTTGTAATTATTTGCTATAATAGGCAACAGAAGTTGTGAAAAGGAAGGAGGTTTTCCTGTTTTGGAACAAAAGAAAAAACGTTCGATTATGCGCGGTGTGATTCTTGTCATTTTAGCGATCGCCATTGGATATACTGTATACGCCGCCATAACGAAAGATAAAATAGAAATCATTGCTGCTGGTGCAGAGGCGCCAGATTTTGAAGTAATCGATTTAAATGGTGAAAAACATCGCCTTAAAGATTATAAAGGACAAGGTGTTTTGTTAAATTTCTGGGGTACATGGTGTGCGCCTTGTGAACGAGAATTCCCCGCAATGGAACGTCAATACGAACCCTTTAAAGAGCAGGGCGTTCAAATTATTGCTGTCAATTTTGCGCAATCCGAATTTGAAGTAGAAAAATATGTGACGAATATGGGCATGACTTTCCCCGTCGCAATCGATAAAACAAAAAGTGTATTCACAGCCTATAATATCGGGCCACTGCCAACTTCGATTTTTATTAAGCCAGATGGTACGATTGATCGTATAATAACAGGTGAAATGAGCGAGGTAGAAATCATTCAATATTTAGAATCGATAAAGCCAGAATAGGAGTTTTTACGCAATGAATAAAATACTTTGTGAATGCGGGCATGAAAATCTGGAAGGCACAAAGCTCTGTCAAAAATGTGGCTCCCCTCTAACAGAAGAGGAAAAGGGCAAAAAAATTGCAGACATGCGCTATGAAGGAACAGCCATCCGTTCAAAAACTTATAATAAGTCAGTAATTGATAAAATTTGGAATTTCTTTTCAAGCGTTAAAGTTGGGATTTCACTCATTATCATCAATTTAATAGCAGCATCGATTGGTACGATTTTGCCTCAAGAGTTTTACATAAGTGTAGCGACTGAGGAAGAAAAGAAGCAATATTATTCAGATGTTTATGGTTGGTTCGGTGAAGTTTACTATGCTTTAGGTTTATCGGATCTTTATTCATCCCTATGGTTCCAAATACTTGTATTAATGTTAGGTGTGTCCATCATTATTGCCAGTATCGACCGAGGTTTCCCGTTACATAAATCTTTAACAAATCAACGAGTAAAACGACATATTAATTTCATGAAGCGTCAGCGTATTGTAGCAAACGGTGCTGTTACTGAGCAGCAAGAGCAGACGTTAGAGTTAGTCGAACAAAAATTAAAAGCGTTAAAATACAATGTGCGTCGTGAAGATAAGGCTATCATGGCTGAAAAGGGGCGCTTTTCTCGTTATGGTGCTTATGTCAATCACGTTGGTTTAATCGTCTTTATCGTGGGCGTAATGTTGCATTTAGTCCCGGGCTTTTACGTCGATGAATCGATGTGGCTACGTGAAGGTGAAACACGTGCGATTCCAGGCATGGACGGTTATTTCTTAAAAAATGAAAAATTCATATTAGAAACCTATGATAATGATCCACAGGGAGAGCAGCTAAAGCAAGGGGTTAATACGATGGCGAAAAACTATCAAACAAATGTAACCTTGTATAAGCAGGCAGACGATGCCGTTCCAGGACAAGCGGATAATTTACAAGAAGTGAAAAGCTATGAAATCCGAGTGAACCATCCATTAAAGCATGAGGGATATGCAGTTTATCAAATGGATTATCGCTTAAATGAGTTAAAAACGATGATATTTGATTTGTCGAATAAAGCAACAGACGAATCACTTGGTCAAATTAGCATCGATTTAGCGAATCCACAAGATGAATATGATTTAGGCAATGGTGCGAAAGTTCGCTTAATGGGCTACTACCCTGACTTCTCAGGCTTTAAAGAGGGTGTACCACAAACAGCATCACAAACACCGAATAACCCAGCCTTCATCTTCAAAATGTATACGCCTGAAACGCCAGATGGAGAAACAAGCTTTGTAGCGATTCAGCAAACGCTTGAACCAGATGGAGAAAATATCTATAAAATGAAGTTTGCAAACGTAGAAATGCGTAATATGTCAGGTTTAATGGTTCGCTATGATAAAACGATCCCAATGCTATTTGTGGGGGGGATTATTTTCATGATTGGTGTAGCGATTGGCTCATATTGGAATCACCGCCGTATTTGGATTGAACAACTGGCAGATGGTACAGTGCGTTTAGCGGCCCACACGAATAAAAACTGGTTTGGTATGAAGAAGGATTTGGATGCGTTAACGAGCCATGCCCATTTACCACACTATGTGGATCAACAGGAACTAGAAAATAATGAAAATGCTGAAATAGAAAAGGATGGTAAAACCTTATGAGTTTAATCGATTTAAGCGGTAACTTGTTGTACGTTGCGTTTATCTGCTATTTAATCGGAACATTTTTCTTTGCGGGTGCGATTAAAGAAAAAAATGATACTGCAGCAAGTCGTGCAGACAAATTTGGTAAAATCGCAATTTTCGTAACAATCATTGGTTTTGTAGCGCAATTAGGTTACTTCATTACACGTTGGATCTATACAGGACATGCTCCTGTAAGTAATATGTTTGAATTTACGACGGCATTTGGGATGTTTATTGTGCTATCGTTTATCGTTCTTTACTTCATGTATAAAGTTTCCGTGCTAGGCGTAGTGGCACTTCCAATTGCGTTATTAATTATTGCCTATGCGGCGATGTTCCCAAGTGAGGTAAGTCCACTTGTACCGTCATTACAAAGTCATTGGTTAACGATTCACGTAATTACAGCCGCATTTGCTCAATCCATTTTTGCCATTAGTGCGGTTGCTGGTTTAGCTTATTTATTGAAAAATGTCGACATGACGAAAAAATCAAAAGAAAGCTTTTGGTTAGAGACAGTGATGTTCTGCTGTGTGCTTGTCATCGGCTTTATTGTTGCAACCATTACTTTTTCCGCGATGGATTACAAAGCGGAATTTGAATATGTTGATACATTAGATCAAGTAAGCAAATCAACTTATACAATGCCTCCCTTATTTGGGATGAATGAATATAAAGAGCTTTCAGAAAATAAAATGACGCCACTTATAGAATTACCAGCAGTAATTGATGCCCGTAAATTAACGACGGTTGTATGGTCTGTTCTTTTTGGTACAATCTTATACGGTTTCATCCGTTTAATTTTCCGCAAAAAAGTGGCAGTAATGCTGCAACCATTAGTAAAACGTGTGAACTCTACTTTATTAGATGAAATTGCTTATCGTGCGATTTTAATTGCTTTCCCAATCTTTACATTAGGAGCGCTGATTTTTGCGATGATTTGGGCACAAAAAGCATGGGGCCGTTTCTGGGGGTGGGACCCAAAAGAAGTATGGGCACTTATTACGTGGTTATTCTATGCAGCCTTCTTACACTTACGCCTTTCAAAAGGATGGGAAGGAAAGAAAACAGCTTGGTTAACAGTAATCGGATTTGTCATTATTATCTTTAACTTAGTTGTTGTAAACTTAGTCATCGCTGGTTTACATTCATACGCATAAAATTAACAAAATATCATATTTTTAGAAAAGTTCTTCCTTATTCGGTCGAGCTTTTCTTTTCAATTGCCATTCAAACAGGTACAATAGAAAGAGAAACAGAGTTTTGAAAGGGGTAACACCAGTGTCTGAAAATATATCTGTATTAATTGTTGATGATGAAGATCGTATTCGTCGCTTACTAAAAATGTATTTAGAACGTGAAGGCTATTTTGTTGAAGAGGCCGAAAATGGAGAACAGGCGCTTGAAATGGCTATGGAAAAAGATTATCACTGTATTCTTTTAGATATTATGATGCCTGAAAAAGATGGACTAGAAGTATGCGCGGAGTTACGTGAAAAGAAAACGACCCCAATCGTATTACTTACAGCAAAAGGTGAAGAAGCAAACCGTGTACAAGGGTTCGAGCTTGGCGCGGATGATTATATTGTAAAACCATTTAGTCCACGCGAGGTTGTGCTACGAGTAAAAGCCATTTTACGCCGCTCAGCTGTATTCTCACCAGTAAATAATGCATCGTCATCAAAGGATTTAGTCGTGTTTCCACATTTAACGATTGACCATGATGCGCACCGAGTGACAGCTGATGGCACAGAAGTTAACTTAACACCAAAAGAGTATGAGTTACTTTACTTCTTAGCAAAATCGCCAGACAAAGTATTCGACCGTGAGCAATTATTAAAAGAAGTTTGGCATTATGACTTCTTTGGTGACTTACGTACGGTCGATACGCATGTTAAGCGCTTACGTGAAAAATTAAATCGTGTTTCTGAAAATGCGGCGAAAATGATCGTAACGGTTTGGGGCGTCGGCTATAAGTTCGAGGTCGTGAATGATTAGAATAGCAACAAGTATCGTCGGGAAGCTATGGGGAACCATTTTGCTTCTCGTTTCGTTTGTCCTGTTTATTTTTACGATTTTTATGTTAGAGCTATTACAGCAATATAATAATGAACAATCCGAAATGTCCCTGCGTCAAACGGCGGCAGCCATCGTGAGCATTGTAGATCATAATGAATTAGACGAAAAGCAGTTTGCCATTATTTCTGAATTATTAACAGAAACAACGAATGTGCTCATAGCCAAAAATTCCGATGAAGTACTTTATTCTGTTCAGGAGGGCGTCAACAAAGAAGCCATTCAGGAGAAGATAATTTCAAGTAAGGCATTTGAGCAGGTATACGCTACCAATGAGCCGATTGTAAAAGAACTATCCCTGCCATCGAACACCCATGAAGATAAAAATAGCATGTACATCGTGCTTGGATTCCCCTTAAAGAGTGAGGCAGAAACACATGGCGCGGTTTTTATCTACAAAAATCCAGACGCACTGCACCAGTCAAGTAAGGAAACGACCAAAATTGTCTTTATCGCAGCGGCTATCGCCTTTGTACTAACAACAATTTTTGCTTTCTTCTTATCTTCTAAAATTACGTTACCGCTACGAAAAATGCGCGAACATGCCTTTGAGCTGGCGAAGGGGCGCTTTGATTCGAAATTAGATACAAAGCAAAATGACGAAATCGGTCAGTTGGCGGTCGCATTTAACCAGATGGGACGCCAATTGAAGCATCATTTAGAAGTAATCAATCAAGAAAAAGAGCAATTGTCGAGTGTCTTAACCTCAATGTCCGATGCGGTGATTACGTTTAACCGGGATAAGACGATTTTAGTAAGCAACCCACCTGCAGAGCGCATGCTACAAAAATGGTTTGTGACATCCGGTTTAGATAGCTCAAAACCGATTCCAGTTGAGTTTTATCGTATGCTTGACCATGTGTTAAGCTTTGAAGATCAGCTTGAAGAAGAGCTAGAAATTGGCAAATCCTATTACAGTATTTCCATTAGTCCACTCTACAGCGGAGAGTCGATTCGTGGAGCGGTTGCAGTCATTCGTGATAAAACGGAAGAAACAAAGCTCGAAAAGTTAAAATCTGATTTTATCGCCAATGTTTCACATGAATTGCGTACGCCTATCGCGATGCTACAGGGTTATTCGGAAGCGATTATAGATGGTGTTGTGGAATCTGATGAAGAACGGAATGACATGATTCGTGTCATTCACGATGAATCGCAGCGCATGAGCCGATTAGTAACAGATTTACTCGATTTAGCTCGTATGGAATCGGGATATATGACGCTTTATAAAGATGATGTACCACTTGTTTCGGTCATTGACCGGATGACCCATAAATTCGACCAGCGTGCGAAGGAACTACAGGTGGATTTGAAATTTAAAACGACAATTCCAAAAGAAACGATTATCCCGATAGACGAAGACCGTATCGAACAAGTACTAACTAATTTAATCGATAACGCCATTCGTCATACTTCACAAAATGGCTCGGTCACGGTGTCAATTTCAGAAGAGCAAGGCTTTGCGAAAATCGAAGTGAGCGATACGGGTCAAGGGATTCCACAAGATGATTTACCGTATGTATTTGAACGCTTCTATAAAGCGGATAAAGCCCGCACTCGTTCAAAAGGCGGTACAGGTCTTGGTTTAGCCATTACTAAAAATATCGTAGAAGCACATAAAGGAAAAATCGCCGTAACAAGCGTAGAACAACAAGGCACGACGTTTACATTCCATTTGCCGCTTAATTAAATACGTGGTAGTTGAATGAATGCTACTTTTTAAATTCACCATTTATAATTGAATGGTGAATTTAATTTTTTATCGTTCAATATCTATAAAACTTACCATAATTACGATAAACTTAATGCAGAATGTAACTTTTATAGTGTTGAAACGACAAATTAATGAAATGGAGGTGGGATGGGTGCAACAATCCATTTTCCATCGATTATACGCTTCGTATCATCAAGATGTTTTTAATTTTTTGTTTTATCTAGTGAAGAACCGCACAGCTGCTGAGGATCTCTCACATGAAGTTTATATAAGGGTGTTGAATGCCTATGATCGCTTTGAAGGGAAAAGCAGTGAGAAAACCTGGCTCTTTTCCATCGCAAAAAATGTTGCGATCGATTACTTTCGGAAAAAGCAAGTTCGGGACAAACATGCATTTACCGCTTTTGATTGGGAGACGGAGCAGCTCGTATCATCTAGCCCATCACCTGAACAGTCTGTTGAATTTAGTGAACAAATGAGACAGCTGCTAGAAGCGCTTGAGCAATGTACAGGCGATCAAAAAATGGTCGTGATTATGCGTTTTATACAAGAGTTGTCAATTCAGGAGACTGCTGAAATACTAGGCTGGACGCAAGGAAAAGTGAAAACCACACAGCATCGGGCTTTAAAGAATTTACGCTTACTAATGGAGCAGCAAGATGGAAAGGGGGCGAATTCATTATGAACAAAGAGCCGTGGAAAGAAGAAGATTTAGAAAACCTTTTCAAACAAGCACCAAAAGTAACCGATCATCGAACAAAAGATGAAGTATTACAGCGCTTAATCGATGAAGGGGTATTTAATGAACAACCGCCTCAACAGCAAAAATCAGCGAGAAGAGGGATTCGCTGGACGCCATTAATCGCCTCGATTGCCTCATTATTTATTTTAGTAGTAGTAGGCGCTCAATTTATCGGGCAGAACTCCATTTCAATGGATAATCGTGCACATGATGAAGTTAAAATAGAATCAAAAAGTGAAGCTATGGAAGCAGAAATGGCTAACGATGAATCAGCAGTGATGTCAACTCGAGCAGTGTTCGATGCAGCGGCACAGCAAACACTTGTGTACGAATCGCAATTAGAAGGGGTTACCCTATTTGAAGTAGGCTTATTGGATGGAGCAGAAAGTATACCCGTAAGCTTTTTAATTCCAAATGAGGTCGTCGTCAATAATACGGGTACAGAGCATCCAACGAAACAGCAATTATATGAAGCATTTGCATCACAAATAGATGAAACGGCTTTAGGCTTTAGCGGCTATCAACCATTACAAGATCAACAGGGCTCAAATAATTATGTTGCCTATCAAAAAGAAGATGGCTCCTCTTATTTAAGTCCGAATCTCCATATGAGCTATTCAACCGTTGAAGATGCATTGAGCAATATGACGATTGAAGTAAATGAAAGCTATCAAACGGTCATTTTACCAGAAGTGACATTTCATACAGATGTAAATGAAGATATCGTCACAATTACATTTGATCAGCCACTGGATTTAACGCAATTTGAGCCAACAGCTGCGATGCGGATGATTGAAGGCATGCTTTTAACAGCGGCAAGCTTTAATAAGCAAATTAAATTTGAGCAAATTGTGCAAGAGAATTGGAGTGGTTTTGACTTTAAAAGCCCTTTAGAAAAGCCGATTGCCGCCAATATTGTATTTCATAACTTTCAATAATTCAAATGAATTTACTCGGAATTGTAAGCAAAGGGCTTTACAATTCCGTTTTTTATTTTATAATAGAAATTGTAGTAAAGTTATTTATACTTTACGAAAATTTCATATTGATTCATCTTCGGGGCAGGGTGTAATTCCCGACCGGCGGTAATAAAAGTGTCAACCTCTGACCATTCACTTGGAGGACGTTGCGTCAAAGCTTTTTCAGCCCGCGAGCCACATTTTTGTGTGCAGGATTTGGTGTGATTCCAAAGCCGACAGTAGAGTCTGGATGGGAGAAGATGAAGGTACGGTCGTCATTTTATGAAAATGTCGCGTATTTGTAGTACCAATGTATCCGCTTATATAAATGGGTGCTATTCTTTTTGTGTACGCAAAAAGAATGATAGACTACAAACATGCGAATAGACTCTTATTTAAGTGTGCCTATTTCTCCCTTATGCTTATTTTGCATAAGGGTTTTTTCATGAGATGGTGTGGATCGTCCTTTCTTCTTGCGAGACTGAATCAGCAAAGAGGAGAGAGTGCAAATGCAAAAAAGAAGTTTAAAGTTACGCTCGTTCGTAACAATTGCGATGCTTAGTGGGGTATCATTCGTATTGATGCTATTAAATTTCCCACTACCATGGTTCCCAGTGTTTTTACAAATCGATTTCAGTGATGTGCCAGCATTAATTGCGGCGATTACAATGGGACCGGTAGCTGGTATTATCGTCGAGCTTGTAAAAAATGTGCTTGATTGGATTTATACTGGTACGCCAGAGGGAATTCCAGTAGGTCATATGGCCAACTTTGCGACAGGTGTATTATTCATTTTACCAGCGTACTTTATCTATAAAAAATTCCCTTCAGTGAAAGGGTTAATGTCAGGCCTAGTTGTTTCGACTGTCGTCATGTCACTAGGTATGGCGGTATTAAATTATGTCGCGTTTTTACCACTTTACACGTATTTACTAGGCTTTGAATATAATATGTATGAAACGATTGTTTTAGGGATTTTGCCATTTAACATTGTCAAAGGGATCATTATGTTAGTTGTGGTCACAATGCTTTATCGGACAATGCGCGCATGGATTGAAAATCAACGTAAACAATATTCACTTTAATAAACAGATGAAAAGCTATAGACATACAGGAACCTACTGTATGCTATAGCTTTTTTGTTATTCCTTTGATAATAGGTGGATAGCATTGTAGTAAGAGCGGTTAATAATAACAAATTGCTATTGAATTCAATGCGATAGCCTGTTATTATTAGGACTATTGTTGAAAGAATCGATATATTCACATTATTAGACAACATAGAAAAACATCATAGGAGCGAATGAAATGGAGAAAAAAATACCATTTTCAACATACGCAGTGATTGGTACGATGCTGTTCGGTATGTTTTTTGGGGCAGGAAATTTAATTTTCCCTATTCAAATGGGGCAGCTAGCCGGGACGAACTATTGGCTAGCATTAACAGGGTTTTTAGTAACGGCAATCGGCTTACCGTTTTTAGGGATATTGGCGATTGGTCTATCGGGAAGTAATGGCCTACGTGATTTAGCGGGCAAAGTTCATCCGTTATTTGGGGTAGTTTTTGCATTAGCGCTTTACTTAACAATTGGTCCGTTCTTTGCGATTCCACGTACAGCGACAGTGCCATTCGTTGTAGGGTTTGAACCGTTTATTGATCCGTCACAAATGAAAATTTGGCTAGCGGTCTTTAGCTTTGTGTTCTTTGCTATCGTGTTTTATTTTTCATTGAATCCAGCGAAAGTGATGGATGTGATTGGGAAATATTTAACTCCGGCGTTTTTGCTATTTTTATTTATTTTAATTAGCATTAGTCTATTTTCGCCGATGGGGAGCTTTGTAGAGCCGGCGGGTAGCTATATTAACGAAGCGTTTATGACGGGCTTTAAAGAAGGCTATAATACAATGGATGCCCTTGCGTCACTGGCATTCGGGATTATCGTCATTAATGCGATTAAACGCGCAGGCATCACGGATAAAAAAGAGATTGCCAAAGCAACGTGGAAATCAGGTATTTTTGCCATGGCCTTAATGATGCTGATTTATGGGTTGATTGCTTATATGGGTGCCTCTAGTGTGACGGTGATTGGTACGTTTGATAATGGTGGACAAATTTTCGCAGCAGTAGCGGATCATTATTTTGGTTCGTATGGGGCGATTTTATTAGCGATTATTATCGTGCTTGCCTGTTTGAAGACGAGTATAGGGTTAATTACAGCTTGTAGTGAATTTTTCCATGAGGTGTTTCCGAAAATTAGTTATAAAACGTTTGTCATTGTTCTTTGCGTGGTGTCGTTTACAATTGCTAACTTTGGCTTAACGAATATTATTACGTATGCGATTCCAGTATTAATGTTCTTATATCCGCTTGCAATTGTGCTTATTATATTAGCGTTAGTAGGACCGCTATTTCAATATAAGCAGCAGGTATTTGCGGTGGCGATGTTATTTACTTTCTTTATTAGTTTAATTGATGGCTACAATGCATTAGTGGCAAGTGTGCCGGCTTTTGAAGTAGGCTTCTTAACGAGTTTAGCGGAGATTTATGCCGATTTGTTGCCGTTTTATTCGATTGGATTAGGATGGATTGTTCCTGCTATTGTGGGCGCGGTCATTGGTTATTTGATAACATTATTTAAATAAAAACAAGCGTGAACGGATGGATACGTTCGCGCTTGTTTTTTTGAGGGATTAATGTACATCCCGTTTTTGGAAGTTCCCGCCTTTAACTTCGATTACCTCATAAACGGTTACAAATGCTGATGGGTCAATTTCGCGGATAATTGTTTTCATTTTACTTTCTTCCATACGGTTGATAATGCATGTAATTTCTTTGAATTCCTGGTTCGAATAAGCACCTTGAACGGTATTAATCGTTGCGCTACGACCAAGGCGATCGCGAATCGTTTCGACCATATTGACCGGTTCGGTAGTAATAATTTTAAATGATTTCGAACCGCTTAAACCTTCTTCTACAATTAGGATGACTTTAGATGCGATGTAATAAGCGATAGCCGATAATAATGCGCCTTTGAAGCCGAATACGGTAGCGACAATAATGAAGACAAAGAAGTTTAAAAATAAGATTAAATCACTTGTACCGAATGGTAACTTACGAGAAAGTAAGACGGCAAGCATATCAATCCCATCTAATGCCCCGCCATTACGTAAAGCAATCCCCATACCGAAGCCGATAATAATACCACCTGCAACCGTTACAAGAAGCGCATCTCCTTTAATGATTGTAGGAACATGGTGCATTAATGACGTACCGATTGCTAAGGAAATAATCCCGATAACGGAATTAATGGCAAAACTTTTACCAATTTGCTTATACCCCAAATAAATAAATGGAATATTGAGTACAGCAATTAGTATCCCGAGTGAAAGCGGTGTTAGTTGTGATATTACGATACTAATTCCTGTAACCCCACCATCAGATACATTATTTGGGATTAAAACAGCCTCTAAACCATAAGCGGCGATTAATCCGCCTAGGATAATGAAAAATTTTTGTGTAAGTGATTTCGATATTTGATGTTTTTTCATAAATCTCCTCCTGACCAACTCCTGCTAATAATTATACATGAATACCGAGGTGATTTCTTTCTGTTGCTCTGAATGACGGGAATTTATGCTCAAAAAAGAAAACGGATAAGAATTATTTGATATTACACCTATTTTTGGTAAATGAACTAGAATGAAAGAATCGATTATTTCAAAATTTCTCTGGTAAAAAATGTTTTATGAACAATAAAATATAGTATTGTAAGATGGTGCATTGATAAAATAAAGTAAGGGAATAGTGCGAGAAGAGAAGAGGTATTTAACATGACAGAAGAAAATGCGGTACACAATTTAACTTGGAAACGTGACATTACATTATTTTTAAGTAGCCAAACCATTTCGCTATTTGGCTCATCGCTCGTACAATATGCAATGATGTGGTATATCACGCTATCAACACAATCCGGTATGATGATGACAATTTATATTATTTGTGGCTTTATCCCGACATTTATACTGTCGCCAGTAGCGGGTGTATGGGCAGATCGCTATAGTCGTAAAAAATTGATTGTTTATGCGGATGGAATGATTGCTGTATCGACATTGATTTTGGCTATCTTATTTTTGATGGGCTATGACTCGATTTGGTTATTATTCGTTATGGCGGTGATTAGGGCACTTGGTACGGGAATTCAAACACCTGCTGTCAGTGCGATATTACCTCAAATTGTGCCAGAAGAGCACTTAATGCGTGTGAATGGTATCAATGGCACGATTCAGGCAATCATTATGTTTGTTTCGCCAATGGTTAGTGCAGCGCTGTTGACTCTAACGACAATGCAAGTAATCTTTTTTATTGACGTAATTACTGCTGCAATTGCGATTGTTGTGATTGTTACATTGTTAAAAATTCCGTTGCATAAAAAGGCAGCGAGTAATGAACCAATTGGTTACTTACAAGATTTTAAATTGGGGATTGACTATATTCGCAAGCATCCATTTTTAAAAAGCTTTTTTGTATTCTTTGCACTGTTGTTTGTCATGATGGCGCCCGCTGCATTTTTAACGCCACTACAAGTGACGCGAACATTTGGGGATGATATTTGGCGTTTAACGGCGATTGAGATTGCCTTTTCAGTCGGGATGATGATTGGTGGTGGGATTATTGCTGCTTGGGGTGGCTTTAAGAACCGCATTTACACAATGATGTTTGCTGGAGTTATCATGAGTATTTGTACCATTCTACTAGGTGTGTTACCAATTTTTACATTGTACTTAGTAGCAATGGGGATTTTCGGTTTATCGATGCCAATTTTCAACACACCAACGATGACGATCATACAGGAAAAAGTGGATTCGGATTATTTGGGTCGTGTATTTGGTGTATTTGGGATGATTTCGACGTCGATGATGCCGCTTGGGATGTTAGTGTTCGGGCCTTTAGCGGATATTGTTTCTGTTGAGCAGCTTCTTATTGGGACTGGTGTAGCGATGTTAATTGTCACTGTCTGTATCAAGTTAAGCAAGGCATTAATTGAAGCGGGAAAACCAACGATGAAAACAGAATAATCAATGGAAAGCCATTTACTACGTGTAATCATATAGTAAATGGCTTTTTTTGTTTAGAAATCTCACGTGAATCAGCTGAATATTTCTGAAAAACATTCGAAAACTGAGATGAAATCCATCTAAAAACAATATGTTAGTTTTTATAACATTAAATTGACAAATTATCTTACGTTGCTTTAAAGTAATAATCAAGAAAGGGAGGCGAGCTGATGAGTCGAGAGTTTCGAAGAGCAATGCCGTTATTGCCAATAAGCATGGTCATGCAATTAACCGAATTAACGGCTAGACAAATTCGCTACTACGAAGAACACGAGCTAATCATCCCTGCCAGATCAGAAGGGAACAGGAGGATGTTTTCTTTAGATGATATCGATGCGTTACTAGAAATTAGAGAATTACTAGAACAAGGCATTAATATGGCGGGCATTAAAAAGGTGTTTGCGATGCGAAATAATACTTATGTTAGAAATTCTGACGTTATTGGAATGTCGGATGCAGAATTACGCTCCATATTACGCGAGGAAATGCAGCAGGCGCAGGCAGCTAAAAAAACTTCGCTACGACAAGGTGACTTATCGCGTTTCTTCCAATCTAACTTGATTCAGCGGGGTTCAAATCCTGGCTGAATCAAAGGAACTCAGGCTAAGAACGCCTAAGGTAATGGATAAATGAGCAATAACCATTAAAAAGGAGAGTGTTGAAGTATGACAAATATAGTGGTAAATGGAACAAGTAAGTTATCAAAAGAGGACATCCAAAAAATCGTTGTGGATAAAAACGTGAAGTTTATTCGTCTACAATTTACAGATATTTTAGGTACAATTAAAAATGTTGAAATTCCAGTAAGCCAATTAGAAAAAGCGTTAGATAATAAAATGATGTTCGATGGTTCATCAATCGAAGGCTTTGTACGTATTGAAGAATCTGACATGTACTTACGCCCAGACTTGGATAGTTTCATGATTTTCCCTTGGACAGCTGAAAAAGGGAAGGTAGCACGCTTAATTTGTGATATCGCTCGTCCTGATGGTACGCCATTTGAAGGGGATCCTCGTTCAAACTTAAAACGGATGTTAAAGGAAATGGAAGCACTTGGTTTCACAGGCTTCAACTTAGGGCCAGAGCCAGAGTTTTTCTTATTCAAATTAGATGAAAAGGGCGAGCCGACTTTAGAATTAAATGATGATGGCGGTTACTTCGATTTAGCACCAACAGATTTAGGAGAAAACTGCCGTCGCGATATCGTATTAGAGCTTGAAGAAATGGGCTTTGAAATTGAGGCGTCTCACCATGAGGTAGCTCCTGGTCAGCACGAAATTGATTTTAAATATGCAAACGCAGTAGAAGCATGTGATAACATCCAAACGTTTAAATTAGTTGTTAAAACGATTGCACGTAAACACGGCTTACATGCCACATTCATGCCAAAACCATTATTCGGTGTGAACGGTTCGGGCATGCACTTTAACTTATCATTATTCCAAGGCGACAAAAACGCATTTTGGGATGAAGGGGCAGACTTACAATTATCAAAAACAGCGAAACATTTCATGGCGGGTGTATTAAAGCACGTACAAGGTTTCACGGCTGTTACAAATCCAATTGTCAACTCTTATAAGCGCTTAGTACCAGGCTATGAAGCACCATGTTATGTGGCATGGTCAGCACAAAACCGTTCACCATTAATTCGTATTCCGGCTTCACGTGGATTATCAACTCGTATCGAATTACGTTCAGTTGACCCATCGGCAAATCCCTACTTAGCGATGGCTGTCATTTTAGCAGCGGGTTTAGATGGCGTGAAAAACGAAATCGAGCCACCAGCACCAATTGATCGCAACATCTATGTGATGAATGCCGAGGAGCGCGCGATAAATGGGATTGATAGCTTACCAGGTTCTTTAGATGTAGCATTAGCCACATTAGCAAAAGACCAAGTAATCATTGATGCGTTAGGTGATCATATTTATGCAAACTTCAAGGAAGCGAAAGAAGTAGAGTTCGATATGTTCCGCACAACCGTTACACAGTGGGAACGTGACCAATATATGAAGATGTATTAATGAAAAAGCGTTGGAGTGATTGGCTCCAACGCTTTTTTTACCGTATTTCATTTCCTTGATGCAATAGGGCTACTAATGCTTTTGAAAGTTCTTCAGGAGGATAGGGTTTTGTGAAATATTTTTCCACTTTATATTTTTCTACATTTTCCCGTGATTCATCTAATGCAGAAGAAATGATAATTGGAATATTTTTCGTTTCCTCGCGCTCTTTTAGCTGCGCGATTAAGTCCCAACCCGTAATATCGTCTCCAAGCATTAAATCGATGATGATGCCAACAAGAGGTGTTTGAAGGGCTTCTTCAAATGCTCTTTTCGGATTATCATGATAGATGACAGTGAAGCCTTTACTTTTAAGCTCTTCTGATAAAAGTAATGCCAAGCTCAAGTCGTCCTCAATAATCATGACATTTAAACCGGTTTGAATTTCGATTTCATTTTCTTCAAAGCTTGTATTGAAGGGCTTGATTTGATTGAGTGGTAGATTGAAGATAACAGTTGTCCCATTGCCTTCTTCCGATTCTAACCAAATGTCCCCGCCGTGCTTTTTAATAATTTCTCTACTAATGGAAAGCCCTAGTCCTGTACCACCAATTTTTCGTCTAGATGTATTGTCAATTCGCTTAAATTTCTGGAATAGCTTTGGAATTTCATCTTCTGGAATCCCGATGCCCTGATCTTTAATACGAACTTGTAGCATCTGATTAATATTTTCAAGTGTAATCGTTACATCGCCACCTGCAGGGGAGAATTTGATGGCATTCCCAATTAGGTTAATGAATAATTGAACGAGTCGCTCTTGATCGCCGACAACATTCACATGTTTGGCTTTGTCGATTAAATGGACATGATGCTTTTGCTCGTGACGGAAACGGTTAACTATGTCAATCGCCATTTCGTCCATCGATAATGGTTGCATCGTATACTGCTGTCTACCGGATTCCATTCTTTGTAAGTCTAAGAAATCATTAATTAAATTTGTTAAACGAACCGCCTCTTTATGAATGGTTTCGATATATTTTTTTTGGCGTTCAGGTTTTAGCTCTTTTGCTAATAATAGCTCTGTAAAGCCAAGAACACTTGATAATGGCGTACGCAGCTCATGGCTGACAGTGCTGACGAGCTCAGATTTCATTTGATCGATTTCGTATTCTCTTGTAATATCACGGTGAACAAACATCGTGCCCATCTTTTCATCGCTTTTGTAAACACTTGTTGCATATACCTCGACGAATACCGGCGTATTTTGTGAAATGGAATATCGGAACGTCCGTGTATCCGAAAAGTCCTCCACAATGGCTTCTGTGAAAAACTGTGCCAACTCATCAGGCTGATCGCAAATCGATTGGAAATGCTTCAATGATACGTGTTCGGAATCATTATTTTCATGTAAAGGGTTATGTGGAGCGATGATTTTCGATAATGCCTTATTATTTAATACCACCTCGCCAGAAACAGAAACGAGTTGAATGCCCTCGTTTACAGTATCGATAATATTTTGGTTGAGCTGTCTAGAGCGCTCCACCTCTTCATACATATGAATCCGTTCAAAAGCAATGGATACACGATTCATTAAGCCGTTTAATTCCATAATTTCTTGCTTTGTAAATGGATAGCCCTCGCGCGTGGCCATTAATACCGCTACAAGACGCCCCTCTGAATTTAAAATAGAGGAGTAAAGGTCATAGCAATAATAGTGTTCTTGTGCGATTTCTTGAATATTCATCGGGATTTCACGTGTAATGACAAAGGATTTTTCTTCCTCTAAGCGAACTTGCTTATCCTTATTTAGATTGTTAACTAACTGCTCGGTTGTTTGCTCAGACAATCCTTTGGAAACATAGACATGACCTTCGATAAAATGCAAAATACTCGTATCAAATTTATAAATATCTGTTAAATAATCATGTAAATTTTTTAGGAGCTGTTGTTTATCTAGTGTAAAAGTTAAAACATGATTTAACTCGTTATACAATTGTAATTGATCGAGTGAACGCTGTAGTTGCTCTTGATTTCCTTGCAGTTCATCTTGCTGGGCAACGAGCTCTTCATTTTGTGTTGTGAGCACTTCTTCTTTTTCTTGAATGGACAGCGTCATTTTATAAAATGAGTTGGCCAATATGCCTAATTCGTCTTCCTTCGTTACGAGATTGTCAAGATTAACAAAACGGCCGGAAGCTAATTCATTGGTAGCATTTGTTAATTGTTCGATTGGTTGAATGACATTGGACAGCACGCGGCGCATAATAATGGCAACCAAAAAGACAATGAGTGCCCCTAATAAAATTGCAATAATCGAAAATTGCTGTGCCTTCTCTACTGTTTTTGAGAATAGCTCGTTTAAGTGGACTTCAGTTTTATTATCATAGGTTTTGGTAAAGGCAATAATCTGATTGACAAGCTCATTTGCACCACCACTTGATAGTTTACGTAATGCTTCGTAATCGTTTGCCTCAACATAGCTTAATGCTTTTGGCAAAATAACAGTTTGATAATTTTCATTAAATGTCACTAATTCCTCGTATAATTTTGTTTCCTCATCTGTAAGAGAGAGTTTTGAAAATTGCTGTAAATAATCTTCGAACTCTTCTATATTTTCATACAATAGCTTCAGTTCGTTTGGGTCCTGAAATGCATAATACCCTCGGGCTCTAAACATGATACCGTTGTATGTATCGGCTAAACCATCGACAACTTCGGCTTTTCCACTGACAGCTTCAATTTCGGCTTTTAAACTATCGTTAGTTGCTTTTACATAGAATATAAAAATAATCATAATCGTTGAGAAAATGATGATTAACGATAGAAGCATTTTCAAAAATTGATTGCGAATATTTTTTTCGAGCAATGGAAAAGAATTAGGCATCTAATATATCCTCCACTAAGCTCATTAATTCAATCGGACTAAAGGGCTTAGAGACGAAATAGTTTGCTCCTTTATCTAATGCGATTTGACGATCCGACTCCTGCGCCTTAGCAGTAAGCATTAAAATCGGTGTGCTATCCTTCACCTCTGATGGAATGCGCTCAATGACCTCAAGCCCTGTCAAATTCGGCATCATATAATCTAAGATAACAAGATCATAGGGCTGTTGATTGATTTTAGTAAGGGCATCTAGTCCGTCCTCGGCCTCGTCAATTTCATAGCCTAAATCCTCTAATGTATCACAAATGAGCATTCTTAAAATTTCTTCATCATCTGCTACTAATATTTTTTTCATAAATATACCTCTTTCTGCGGTTTATAAAAACATTCGGTTGATTAAATTGTGAATGCGATTCGAAACATCGGTAATATTGAAAGGCTTCACGATATAGTCATTCGCCCCAAGCTTTAATGCCTCAACAACATGTTCATTACCTTTTCTTCCCGTTAGCATCGAGACAATCACTTCATTCGATGTATGGGATTCTCTAATTTTTTTCAGCACTTCAAGGCCGTCCATCTTCGGCATCATGCCATCAAGTAAAATAATGTATTTCGAATTGGCGTTATACCAATTTGAATTTAAGAAGCTAAGCCCATTGCTAAATTCCAGCACTTCAATTTCGAAGCGTTCATCGATTGTCCAATTTTTGAAGAAGTTGGCCACCATGTTTCGAATAATGAATACATCATCAATGACAATAATTTTGATATTTACTTTCTTTGTGACTACATCAGCAATGCTATCAAAGATGACCGAGCGATTTCTGCCTGATTGTTTAGCGTCATAAAGTGCTTGATCGGCCTTTTCTAGCATCTTTTTAGGGTGAGAATGCGTTGGGCTCACCTCGATTAAGCCTGCAGATAAAGTTACGTTGAATGGAACGCCATTCGCCATGAATTCCTTTTTGAACATTGCCTTACGAATCTTTTCGATTTGGGTATGGGCATCCTGTACGGAAGATTGAGGTAACAGCATTACAAACTCCTCACCCCCATAGCGACAGAAGATATCTTGATCGCGCTTTAATTCCATCACTAACGCTGCGAAGCCTTTTAGCACGTCATCACCGACTAAATGACCGTATGTATCATTTACTTTTTTAAAATAATCTAAATCGAAAATGGCAACTGAAAAGGGCGTGTGGTTGCGCTTGTATTGTTGAATTAAATGGTCGAACTGCGACTCCAAAAATTTGCGATTATACACTTGCGTTAATTCATCGATAATAATCGAATGCTCTAATTCCTTTTTAAAGGCTAAGCGGTTTGTTACGTAAGATAGTAAAATTTCTTCATCAATCGGTTTCGGAATGAAGTCTAATGCCCCCATTTTATAAGCGCGCACGTGATTTTCTTTACAATCATTGGCGCTAATAATTGTAACAAACATACGATCCTTTTTGACCTTTTTCAACGTTTCTAAAATAGAAAACCCATTGCCATCTGGTAGCATAATGTCTAAAAAGACGATGGCTGGCTTTAGTTCGTAAATGAGCTCCAACCCACGTTTTTCATTATAAGCGATAATCACTGTATAGCCCTGCTTTTCTAGCACCTTTTTAATATACGATATAAAAATAATATCGTCATCAATGACTAAAATTAGCTCCTGATTAAGCATGCTGTTTGGAAGGGGCGGTTGTCCTTCTTCAAGTGTTTGCACCAAATTGGTTTGGTAAAAACGCACGCCTTCAATGATGGAAGATAGGTACGCTGTCCATTCCTCTTGGTTCCATTGCTTGTCACTTGCTTCATCTAAAGCTTTTAATTTTTCGCTTGCTGTATGTGAAAGTTCGTCCAAACCAATCGTGCCAGCCGTTCCTTTTAAACTATGAAGAAAACTATAGATTTCCCTTTCCGTAATAAACGCTTGTGCATGCCAGGCTTTAAATTTTTCAAGCATTTGCCTATAGATTAATTGCTGATATTTTGTCGTGTCCATTTACTTTCGCTCCATTAACTATTTTCTTATTTACATAGTATATCCTTATGGACAAGAAAACTAGATGCAATGAACGATATCTTGGTAATATATTGGGACTAATAGAATTTTTGGCGCTGTTCCTAGAAGCTAGTGAGGATTAGCTGGAGCTACGGCAATAACTTCTTGCTTTATATGAAATCGCGTATTTTCTTCATGGAAATACGGAATAGTGTAATAAAAATCGGGATTTTGTGTTATTTTTAATGAAAAGAATAACTAAAAGGAAGCTATTGGTATGAGAAGAAGCTCATGGAATTTTCGTTTTTTTAAATACAATATGATTTTGGCAATCATTATTATTTTTGTCGTGCTCATTTCAGCGTATTATGTGCTTGGAAAAATTGTTGAAAAGGAGATCGGGGAGCGCGCTGTAAATGTAGCAGAGGTCACTGCGCTTCATCCAGATGTCATAGAAGGGTTGAAAAAGGATGCGACATCACCTGAAATTCAAAAAATCGCCAAACAGATTCAAAAAAGCGCAGAGGCCGAGTATGTTGTAATTGGCGATGAAAATGAAATTCGCTATGCACACCCTGTAAAAGCGCGCATTGGCCAACGAATGGTCGGTGATGATAATGACAGGGCATTGATTGATGGGCAATCGTATATGTCAATTGCAGAGGGGACATTAGGAGAAGCGCTTCGAGGGAAGGCCCCTGTTTTCGATGAACAACGCAATATTATTGGTGTCGTGTCCGTTGGTTATTTATATAAAGATGTATTTTCAATGAATATTGGTTATACGAAGAATTTATTGCTTGTACTGGCGATTGCTATCATCTTGTCGATTCTATTATCAAGCTACTTAGCCAATAAATTAAAAAAACAGCTTCTTAATTATGAGCCACAGGAAATTGTCAAAATTTTATCAGAGCGAAATGTCATTTTGGAAACGATTCGTGAAGCAATTATCATGGTAAATCGTAATGGAATCATTACATTGAGTAATCAAGCAGCGAATGATATTTTAAATAGTCATAATTCGGTTATTGGCGAAAATATAAAAGAGGTATTACCTAATACGAAATTATTGCGTGTCATGGAAACAGGGAAGGAACAGCTAAATCGGGTCATGACGATTAATGGAACAAAAACATTAGTTAACCGCATACCTCTAGTGGATAATGGTAAGGTTACGGGCGTAGTAGCAAGCTTTAGACCATTTGAAGAAATTGACTTAGTGGCCAATGAGCTATCTCAGGTGAAGCAATTCATAGAATCATTACGCTCGCAAACCCATGAATACAATAACTTTTTGTATACAATATCGGGGTTAATTCAATTGAAGGAATATGAGGAGGCCCTGTTTCTAATTCATTCAGAGCGTCTGGGAAACCATGCATTAATAGCCTTTATTAATGAGCATATTAAAGATATGTTTATAAATGGTTTAATAATAGGCTTTTATAATCGAGCGAAAGAGTTGAAGGTTACACTTATGCTAGATGAAGATAGTAGTTGTGGTAAACTTGGTCACTTGATGGAAAAGCATATGTTTATCTCCATCTTGGGTAATTTGATGACCAATGCTTTTGAAGCAGTGGAGCATTTGGAGGAAGAAGAACGCATTGTTCGCATTTATATTTATGAAAGTGAAAGAGAAGTAGTTTGTGAAATCGAGGATTCAGGGGAAGGGATTCGAGAAGAGCAAATAGAAGAAATTTTTAAATTAAAGAGCTCTACAAAAGACAAAGATTCGAGGGGCTATGGATTGCATATTGTGCAAGAACATTTAAAAGCTTTAAATGGCACCATTGCAATTGAAAAGGGTGATTTGGGCGGAGCATTATTTATTGTTTCGATTCCAAAAGAGGGGTGATTAGTTGGAAAAGCAAATTGAAGTGTTAATTATTGAAGATGATATTCGAATCGCTCAAATCCATGATAAATTTCTCAATCAAATAGAAGGCTTTAAAACAATTGGGATGGCGCATACGATTGAAGAGGCCAAAATGTGGATTGAAACATTGAAGCCTGATTTGGTCTTGTTAGATATTTATTTTCCAGATGGCTTAGGGCTATCCATTATCGACATGATTGTTGAGCAAAAACTACAGACGGATATTATTTTAATAACGGCTGCTGTCGAGATTGAAATCGTCAAAAAAGCTTATACAAGTGGTGTGACAGATTTTTTATTGAAGCCGATTACTTTGCAGAAGTTTACGTATTGTTTAGAAAAGTATAAAGAGAAGCATCAAATATTATCGTCCAATGAGTATGTTCAAGAAGAGCAGATCCAAAAACTTTGGGATCATTATTCCGTACCGACGATTGAACAAGATAAAAGTCCAAAGGGAATTGATGCCATCACGAAAAATAAAATTATTGATTTTATCCTCACAATTGATGGGGGTATTACAGCAGAAAGCTTAGGGGCTGAGTTGGGGATAAGTCGTACAACGGCAAGACGCTACTTGGAGCATTTAATGGAAGAAAAAATTATTTTTGTCGAACATATTTATGGCTCGGTTGGACGACCGGAACGCCGATATTTTAGCACACGCAGCTGATTCATTCAGCTGCTTTTTTTTCGTGAACATTATGAACAAAATGAATTTTATGCAATTAAAAGTTTATATTTCGCTTTTATATAAAATTATTAGATTATCGTTTTTAATAAAGATAGCGCTTACAAAGGGTGCAAACTAATTAAGGGGGATTTCTAAATGTCATTCAAAAAGAAATTAGTAGCATTGTTATCTGCTACGACGCTGAGTATCGCGTTAGCAGCTTGTAGTGATAGCAGTGATGGGGGAAGCAAATCTGCAAGTGATTATCCAAAGAACAATATTACGATTGTAGCGCCTTCTGGAGCGGGTGGTGGCTGGGATTTAACGGCTCGCGCAATTGGTAAAACAATGAATGAAACAGGCTTAATTGATAAATCAATCACAATCGAAAATCAACCTGGTGGTGGCGGTGCGGTGTTCATGGCATCCTACGCAACAAAGGAAGCAAAGAACGATCATATGTTAATGGTGAAATCACCACCAATTTTAATCAACAATTTAAAGGCAGAGGGAAATAGCCCTTATGGTTATAAAGATACAACACCACTTGCACAACTAACAAAAGACTATGGTGCGATTGTTGTCAGAAAAGATTCACCGTATCAAACGATTACTGATTTACTAGATGCAATTAAAGCAGATCCGACAGCATTAACATTAGCAGGCGGTTCAGCACCTGGCTCGATGGACCATTTAATTACCATTTTACCGGCATATGAATATGGCATTGACCCAAAATCAGTTAAATATGTATCTTATGACGGTGGTGGAGAAGCGATGGCTGCGTTATTAGGTAGCAATGCAGATGCAATCGGCACGGATATTTCAACCGTTACTTCATATGTAAAAAGCGGAGATGTACGTGTATTAGCGGTAACATCACCAGAAAAATTAGCAATCGAAGGATTAGAAGAAATCCCAACTTTATATGATGAAGGGATTGAAACAGAATTTACGATTTGGCGCGGTATTTTCGGGCCAAAAGATATGTCTGAGGATGCAAAGGCCTACTGGATTGAAAAATTAACGGCTTTAAATGAAAAAGAAGAATGGAAAGCAGAATTAACACGTAATGGTTGGGAACAAGAATTCCGTGTAGGCGATGACTTTACAAAATTCTTAGAAGAACAAGAAGCATCGATTGTTGAAATTTTAACAGCATTAGGGATGCAAAAGTAATCAAGCAATGCGAGCAATTGAAGCTGCTCGCATTTCCTTTTAGGGAGGTAGGGGCATGAATTTAAAATTCGATCAAATTGCGAGTGTTGTCTTTTTAGTAATTGGCCTTTTAGTCGTTGTAGAATCTCAAAAGATTTCTAGTAGTGCATATGGCTCTACAATCGGGCCAAGTACATTTCCAATGGGGTTAGGCATATTATTGATTGGTTTAAGTGTGCTGTTATTCATTGAAACGATTCAAAATAAGAAAACTTATAAAATCGTGGAGGAACATGAGGATATTAAATCGCCGAATTATAAGCGTTTTATCATCATTTTTTTAGCCGCATTAGGTTATGTATTGCTGCTTGATGTATTAGGTTATTTAATTACGACATTTGTGTTCTTAGTAATCGGATTCCAAACACTAGAGCGCGGCAAAATACTGACATCGGTTATTATAGCAGCAGCATTTTCGGCTGTAATTTACTTTGGATTCGTTAACGTCTTAGGCGGCTCATTACCAGGATTACCATTCTAGAGAGGGGGGATACACGATGGATACATTAGGATATTTATTTGACGGTTTTGCGATTGCATTTCAATGGTACAACATTCTTTTTGCATTATTAGGCGTAATTATTGGAACAGCCGTAGGGGTTTTGCCTGGAATTGGACCGATGTCAGGGGTGGCGCTGCTAATTCCGGTAACTGCTACGTTAACGTCTGGACTTCCATTAGAAGTAGCTGCTACTAGCTCGATCATCTTACTAGCAGGTGTTTACTATGGGGCAATGTATGGTGGATCTACAACATCTATTTTATTGAATACGCCTGGAGAGTCCTCTTCTGTTGTAACGACATTAGATGGGTACCAAATGGCCAAACAAGGACGTGCAGGTTCGGCTTTATCGATTGCAGCGATTGGCTCCTTCGTGGCAGGGATTGTATCGTTAATTGGATTGGTGCTACTGGCACGACCTCTTTCAAAAATAGCAATTAACTTTGGTCCAGCAGAATATTTCTCGTTAATGTTATTAGGTTTGGCGGCAGTAAGTGGCCTGGCGGGAAAATCCATTAATAAGGCGTTAATTATGACGGTTATTGGCTTATTGTTAGGGACGATTGGTATTGATGTTGTATCGGGTATTGCCCGTTTTACATATGACCAACCCGTACTATTTAGTGGGATTGAATTTTTAACAATTGCTGTTGGTTTATTTGCACTTGGCGAAGTATTTAAAACAATTTTTGAAAAAGACGGTGCCGATGAGCCTGTTGCCAAAATTAACCGAGTTTTACCAACAAAGCAAGATTTAAAAGAAAGCGCTGCACCAATTGGTCGTGGTTCAATTTTAGGCTTCTTCCTTGGCGTATTACCAGGGGCGGGTGCGACATTAGCTTCTTTCTTTGCCTATATTGCGGAAAAAAAGATTAGTAAAAATCCAGAATCATTCGGTAAGGGTAATATTGCAGGGGTAGCCTCACCGGAGTCAGCAAATAATGCCGCTTCAGGTGGTGCTATGATTCCATTATTAACGCTAGGTATTCCAGGCTCAGGGACAACCGCTATTTTAATGGGTGCATTCATTATGTACAATATCCAGCCGGGCCCGCTCTTATTTGCAGAACATCCAGATGTAGCTTGGGGCTTAATCGCGAGTATGTTTATCGGAAACTTAATGCTCTTAATACTAAATATGCCAATGGTAAAAATCTTTGCTAAAATTATTGAAACTCCGAAAAAGTATCTATTACCAATCATCATTGCAATCTCAATCTTTGGGGTTTATGCCGTACAATATACAACGTTTGATTTACTATTATTATTAGCTTGTGGTGTGTTAGGATATTATTTTGCGAAAAACGATTTCCCTGTAGCGCCATTAGTATTAGCGCTTGTATTAGGCCCGATGCTTGAAAATAATATGCGCCGAGCATTAACGATTTCTAATGGGGATTATAGTATTTTCGTTGCAAAGCCATTATCACTGGTGTTTTTAGTGGTAGCTATTCTATGGATTATTATTCCAATTATTTTAAAGTTACGTGGTAAAAATGTTATTATAAATGAAGAAGGGTAAGTGAAGGAGAGTCGTCAAATGGCGGCTTTTTTTTCGTATAAGAAAGACATTTCGGATAAAGAAAGGTTGAGTTGGCTATGAAAATCGTTCAGCAATATGAACTAGGTAGTGCAGAGGTATTGCAAGTTGAGGAAGTAGCAATACCAACAATTGGGGAGCAGGAAGTGTTAATAAAAGGCTACTATTCAAGTATCAATTTTGCAGATATTAAGACGCGGACAGGAGCGAAGGGCAAGCCGGTATTTCCATTTACAATCGGGCTAGATTTAGTAGGAGAAGTTGTGGAAAGTACTAGCGTCAATTTTAAAGTTGGTCAGAAAGTAATGGCTTTTCCGAAAAATGGCTCTTATCGTCAATATGCAGTTGCGTCAGAGCAGCTCACTTTTTTACTTCCAGATGACATTGATTTAAAGCAAGTAGCTGCAATGCCAACTGTCATGATTTTAAGTTATATGTTGCTGACGCAAATTGCACAGGTGAAGGAAACGGATACGATTGTTGTTCATAGTGCGAGTGGTGGCGTTGGCTCAAGCTTGATTCAGCTAGCAAAAATAGTGGGCGTAAAACAAATCATCGGTACAGTGGGTTCGGTACAAAAGGCAAATTTTGTCGAGGCATTGGGCGCGGATGCTGTTTATACATATGCTGATTTTGTGGAGGGAGTAAAGGAACAGACAAATGGCAAGGGAGCAAATGTCATTTTTGATTCGGTAGCGGGGGAAGTAACGTCACGAAGTATGAACTGCTTGGCAAATTACGGAACACTTGTCCAGTTCGGCAATAGTAGCGGAAAGCCTGGAACATTTTCAACGAATGATGTCCACAATAGCTGCCGCAATGTCAAAGGCTTTAGTTTAGGGACGACGAGAAAAGAAGACCCTTCACGATTAAAGCCTGTTGTAAAAGTAATCCTGTCCTATATTGAAAAGGGGATGCTGCACGTGCCAATCGAACGCGTTTTTGCATTAAAGGACATTCAACAAGCCCATCGATTAATGGAAAGTCGTAAGCATCAAGGGAAAATCTTGATTCAGTTGAATGATGATATCTAAGCAAATTGAATGCACTCTCAATTACGTGAGGTTTATTATTAAATTACGGCATAGCTTACATAAATTTGAAAGGTACAAAAAGTTCAGTTATTCTATAAGTGGAACTAATTTACAAAAATCGAATAGAAAGGGGGATGAGCGTGTTTCAAGCATTAAAAGTAGGTTTATTAATTGAGCGTACGAACCGTAAAAATCTAGTGGCTTTGCTAGCGGTAGTGGTCATTGTATTTGGCTGTATGTTTTTCATTAAAGCACAGTCCGTTGGGGATCAACTAAATGATCGAAAGGGCGATTATTATCACGCGCGCGCAATCCTGTCTAAGTTTCAGGTACAGGACGCTTCGATCGATGGTGATGGAAGCGATTTGTTTAAAAACTTAACACAACAGCAAAGCGCCATTGCTTTACAAATTGCTTCTTTAACGATGGAAAATTACCCACTCTATTATGAAGCATCTCTAAGAATCGCAAAACTACGTCAACAAGCTTTTGGTATGGAGGGCTATGAAAAGGTAGCAGAATTACTGCCATCTCAATTGCAAAATGACATGAACTATTTATATTTTAAAACGATGCATCAATCCAATAAGGACACTGTGAGCAATTTATCTCATTACATACCGTTTTTATTGTTTTTCTTTAGCTTAGTAGGTGTAGGTTGGTACATATTTATGAGCTTTTATACAAGCTCGATTTTATTGGATGACTTTGAACATTCGAGTATTATTAGAGGCTATCCAGTGCGATTTGATCATTATATACTTTCAAAATGTATCATTGCCTTTTTATATGTGCTTGCATTTATTGCCCTCATTTTTATTAGTGCGATACCGCTCTTATTTAACGGATTAGGTGATCCAGCTGAGCCGGTGAAAGTTTATTTAGGTGAAGCAGCGCTCATTTCAAGTGTTGGCTATATTGCGCGTTGTATTGGCTATATGGTCGTTATTTCATTATTTGTCATGCTATTATCCATTATTTTGAATGTACTGTTAAAAAATATGTATTTAACGTTATTCGTTCACTTTATCCTGTACTTTTTACCGGTTATTTTCCCATCGTTCATTAGCGTTTTCCCGTTTAATCCTTTTAATTTCATGAACTTCAATGAAATACTTAACGGCATGCCGCTAGATCTTGCAAAGCCTGTTGATATTACGATGAATGCAGGGCTACTCATTATGTTAATTTGTATAATTGCCATGCTATTTGTCATTAAAACATTTTTCTCAACAGGAAAAATGAAACGGGCATAGGGGGGAAATGTTATGTGGGGATATTTAAAATTCGAATTCAAGCAATTTTTTACGAATAAGAAAAACTTGGCTATCTATTTTTTATTAGCGTTCGCAGCGATTTTTTATGCGATTAAAATAGCACCTGCCTATGATCCGATTGAAAAAGTGGATCGTGAGGAAATCGAAGCACGTTATTTAACGAGGCAGGAATTTATTGATGGCATGGAGGGGCGAGATCTTCGAGATGTTCATCCTATGACGGTGGAAGCTTTTTATATGTTTAGTGATGTCAATCCATTAGACAAGAAAAGGCTTGAAACCCTTGATGCAGGTGATTTGAAAAACTACGCACAGGTTACGAGCGACTGGTACTTTCTCACAAATTATATGACGTATTATAATGAGCATATTTCATACAACGCACGTTATTATGTGAAAGACCGAGAAATGGCAGATGCGAAGGGCTTTTATAATTCGTTAGAGCAATATGTACGTTATGGGGCATATGCTGATGCGGATTATGAGCTGTCGATTAATCAATTTGAACAGCGTACAGCACTGCAAACTGTTGAGCGCTTATTAATCGGTCCGCTGCCCGTGATACTCATCATTTGTACGTTGCTATTGGCAATCGATATTGTAACGAAAGATCGACTGCATCCGTCTGTTTTAAAGGGCTTTCCGATAGCCGATTGGAAGAGGCTTCTTGTAAAAATGTTCGTTGCCTTTATTGGGAGTATCGCACTCTTCATTCCGTTATTCATTGGATTTATTATCATCGGCATGCAAGCCGGCTTTGGTCATTTTCAGTTACCCTCACCGGTATTTACAACGACCGTTCAATGGCAGCAAAATGGTAGCTTTGATATGATGACGCTCGGTACGTTTTTTGCTCAATCAGTGTCACTACTATTGCTATGGTTCATCGTTGTCATCGGAGTTGTCTTATTATGTAGCGTATTATTCCGTCAAGAAATGGTGAATTTAGCAATTGGTCTTCTTTTAATTTTTGGAGAAAAATTCTATTTAAGTCGTGGTGTCGGTTATTTTTGGGATATCGAACACTACCCAACCTCTTATATACAAATAGGGAAAATCGTTTCGAAATACCAAAACTTTTACTTAGCAAGCGACCCGTTAAATTACCTCTTAGGAATCCAA
Source organism: Solibacillus sp. FSL R7-0668 (assembly GCF_038006205.1). Classification (NCBI taxonomy): domain Bacteria; kingdom Bacillati; phylum Bacillota; class Bacilli; order Caryophanales; family Caryophanaceae; genus Solibacillus; species Solibacillus sp. FSL R7-0668. The sequence goes on from NZ_JBBOUU010000001.1 coordinate 1,287,069, forward strand.
TTATTAGCGATCGTAGCTGGAATTGTACTCATTTTAACATTAGTCATTTCTTTAAATAAACGATTCAAGCTCATAAAATAGGAGGAAAACAGATGATTACGATTCAAAATATATCCGTGCATTTTACCGACAAAAAAGTACTTGATGATATTTCGATTACGTTTGAACAAGGAGAGCTCATCGGACTTGTAGCGCCAAATGGTACGGGTAAATCAACATTAATGAATGTCTTAATGAACTATTTGCAGCCGACAAAGGGAAAAGTACTTTTTGACAATAATTTAAGCTATTCTAGTAAATCAAATGAAGTGAAAATCCATCAATTCGTGTCGATGATGCCAGATCAAAGTGATTTATATAACCATTTAAGTGGGCGCGAGCATTTAAAAATGTATGCGATGATGTGGGAATCAGATATAAAGCTCATCGATGAAACGATTGCCGCTCTCAATATGGGGCATTATGTGAATAAAAAAACAGGCACCTACTCGCTTGGCATGCGTCAGCGTCTCTGCTTTGCGATGCAAATCGTTGCAAACACTAAAATTATGATGATGGACGAAGTAATGAATGGACTGGATCCAAATAATGTGGAAATTATTTCGAAAATTTTAATGCAGAAAAAAGCAGAGGGCAAATTGATTATTATTGCCTCACATTTGCTCGATAATTTAGAGAAGTATGCAGATCGCATTTTCTTATTTAATGAAGGAAAGCTTATCGATGCCAACGAGATTGTCGAAGGTTTTAGTAAAGCAACAATAAAAACCATTCGTGTAAAAAATATGGATGAGCAAGTAAAGAAAAGGATGAAAATGCAATACCCATCCATTGAGCAGCAAACGCTTGTTAGTGAAATGACATTATTACATTTACCAAGCTCAGAGCCACACTTATTAAGTGATTTAACGACCTTTTTAGTTGAGCATCAAGTGATGGACTTTGCGTTTGGCAAAGTAACGCTAAATGATTTATACGCACTGTATTATCATGAAGTTGTATAAATAATAGGAAGAGATACCTTTAGAGCAAACGCATTTCTCATGTTTAGTTCCTAAAGGTATTTTTTTCTTTTTTAATGGTTGACAATATACCTGTGGGGGTATATTATAAAACTTGTAAATAGTAAAAAATAAAAAAGTGGTCATGTCAGAGAGGGGTATTTAAATGAAGAAAATTGTAATCGTTGGTGGCGTTGCAGGTGGTGCATCTGCAGCAGCACGAATTCGTCGTTTAGATGAAGAAGCACAAATTGTAATGTTTGAAAAAGGTCCCCATGTATCGTTTTCAAACTGTTCTTTACCATTTTACTTAAGCGGTGTTGTAGCAGATTCAAAAAAATTAGTCATGATGAACCCAAACTCATTTGAAGCAAAATATAATATTGATGCACGTGTAAATAGTGAAGTCGTTGCGATTAACCGTGAGCAAAAACTAGTAACTGTTAAAAATGGTGTAACTGGCGAAAGCTATGAAGAAGCATATGATGTATTAATTTTATCACCAGGTGCAAGTCCGATTGTACCGAAGCTTGAAGGTGTGGACCTACCGCATGTATTTACAGTACGTAATGTAGTGGATATTGAAAAGCTACATAATGCGATTGTTGAAAAAGATGCAAAAAGTATTGCGGTAATCGGTGGTGGCTTTATCGGTGTAGAAGTGGCAGAAAATTTACGTCTAGCTGGTCGTAATGTGTCATTAGTCGAATTCGCACCACAAATTTTAACACCATTTGATGAAGACATGGTGCAAATTTTGCATAAGGAAATGACGGATCATGGTGTTGATTTAGTCGTTGGAGATGGCTTAGCAGCGATCAATGAACAGGCGATTACGTTAAATTCAGGGAAAGTCATTGAAGCAGATATCGTTGTATTAGCGATTGGTGTACGTCCTGAAACGTCTTTAGCAGTCAATGCAAATCTTGAAATTGGTGAAACAGGTGCGATTGCCGTTAACCAAAATTATCAAACGAACGATCCGAATATTTATGCGGTAGGTGATGCGATTGAAGTGTACCACCGCCTAATGAACAAAAAAACACGCCTTGCATTAGCAGGTCCAGCACAAAAACAAGCACGCGCCATTGCGGACCATATTTATGGTATACCAAATCAGAACCGTGGTGTCATTGGTTCATCAAGTATTCAAGTGTTTGATCTAGCGGCTGCTTCAACAGGCTTAAACGAGCGTACGGCGAAGCAATTAGGGATTCCGACAGATGCCGTATATGTCATTGCACCGGATAAAGTGGGCTTAATGCCATCAAGTAATCCATTGCATTTTAAATTAATTTATGAAATGCCTACGGGTCGTATTTTAGGTGCACAAGCAATTGGTAAAGGAAATGCGGACAAACGAATTGATGTCATCGCTACATTGATTTCGATGAATGGTACGGTAGAGGACTTAAAGGATTTAGAATTAACGTATTCACCTATGTTCTCAACAGCTAAGGACGTTGCGAATATGGCAGCTCTAGTCGCATCGAACCTTATGGCGGGTCGCTTCAAGCAAGTACGTGTTGACGAAGTACGCGGCTTAGTCGAATCTGGCGCGGTAATTATTGACGTGCGCGAGCCAAATGAATTTGCAAATGGTGCATTAAAAGGTGCAATCAATATTCCATTAGGCGAAATCCGTACACGCATGAACGAAATTCCTAAAGATGTACCGGTATACGTACATTGCCGTTCGTCTCAGCGTAGCTATAATGCTGTAATGGCATTAGAAAACAGTGGTTATGACAATGTGTATAATATTTCGGGTTCTTATTTAGGGATTAACTTATATGAGTATTTCAATGACCAACAACAAGGTCGCGAGCCAATTGTGACGGAGTATAATTTTAAATAGAATTTTGGCGGGAGAAATTAATTTTTCTCCCACAAAATTTTTTAGTTGACATATACCTCTAGGGGTATTAATATAAGAGTAAGCAAAACGAAAAAAGAGGTGAGCTTATGCAATACGATGCAAAGGTAACAGCACGTATGAAACGAATTGAAGGTCAGCTTCGTGGCGTACTTCGCATGATGGAAGAAGAAAAGGATTGCAAAGAAGTCATCACACAGCTCAGCGCAATTCGTTCTGCAGTCGACCGAACAATCGGAGTAATTGTTTCAGACAATTTAGTGGAATGTTTATCTAAAGAAGATGAAAAAGAATTAGATAAAAACGAATTGGTCAAACAAGCAGTAGAATTATTAGTAAAAAGTCGATAAGGCTTTTTATTTTTCAAAAATAATATACCTATAGGGGTAAGGAGATAGTATGGAAAAGAAAAGAACAACCATCGTTTTATTTAGTGGAGATTATGACAAGGCAATGGCAGCATATATTATTGCCAATGGTGCAGCAGCGTACGATCATGAGGTAACAATCTTCCATACGTTCTGGGGTATTAACGCATTACGAAAACAAGAGCCTGTTCAAGTGAAAAAAGGTTTCCTAGAAAAAATGTTTGCCAAAATGATGCCACAAGGTGCTGAAAAGCTAGGTCTTTCAAAAATGCAAATGCTTGGTATGGGGCCAAAAATGATCAAGCATGTCGTTAATAAGCACAACGCACTAACATTAACGCAACTGATTGATATGGCACAGGAGCAAGATATTAAACTTGTTACTTGTACGATGACAATGGATTTACTAGGACTTCAAGAAGAAGAGTTACTTGACGGGATTCAATATGCAGGAGTCGCAGCTTATTTAGCAGACGCTGAAGAAGGAACGGTCAACTTATTCATATAAGAGGTGCGAAATGGAAACAATTATTATCATTGCAGTTATTGTGGCGTTTTTCGCTTGGCGTATGAAGCCAGCGAAAGGTATTCAAACGATAACGACAGCAAAAGCAAAAGAAATTATTAATGATAAAGATAAAGTGTTTATCGATGTTCGAACACCAGCAGAATATAAGGCACGCAATGTCAAACAGTTTAAAAATATGCCACTTGGTACAGATTATTCGAAGCTACCTAAGGATAAAGAAATTGTTGTCATTTGTCAGAGCGGCATGCGTTCAATGCAAGCGTGCAAGCAATTAAAAAAATTAGGCTATGAAAAAGTAACGAATATTCGTGGCGGTATGAGTGCATATTAATTTATCATTCGGTCGCGTCTGTTATAAGCGCAATGAATGTTCATAAACGAATGATTCCTTAGGAGGAACAAAAAGTGAAAACAATTTTACCAGAAGAAGTGCAAGCAAAATTACAAGCAGGCGAAGCGTTAAATTTAATCGACGTTCGCGAAGTGGATGAAGTAGCTGCGGGTCATATTCCGGGCATTACAAATATTCCACTTGGCTTATTAGAATTTAAAATGAATGAGCTCGATAAAAAGAAAGCATATATTATGGTTTGCCGATCAGGTGGTCGCAGTGGCCAAGCAACAGCATTTTTAGAGTCACAAGGCTATGATGTAACAAATATGACTGGCGGTATGCTGGATTGGACTGGCGACGTCGAGTAATAAAAAAGACGGAGGTTTCACATGATTAAAGCAGACGTAAAATTAGACGCAAAAGGCTTAGCATGTCCAATGCCAATCGTGAAAACGAAAAAAGCGATTCAAGGCTTAGAGGACGGGCAAGTTTTAGAAGTAGTAGCAACAGACAAAGGCTCAAAAGCAGATTTAGCGGCTTGGGCGAAAACAGTTGGTCACCAATATATCGGGACAACTGAAGAGGGCGATGTACTATACCACTACATCCGCAAATGTAATCCAGAGGTAAGCGATGCTGTCGAGAAAACATTTGAACAAACAGCAACAAACGAAGAAGCAGTCGCAGCTAACGGCTTAATTTTAGACGTACGTGAAGCAGCAGAATACGCATTCGGTCATATTCCAGGCGCAAAATCGATTCCAATGGGTGAATTGGCAGAGCGTATTGGTGAGTTAAACAAAGATGAAGCAATTTATGTCATTTGCCGTACAGGCACACGCTCCGATTTAGCGGCTCAGCAATTAGCACAAGCAGGATTTACAAAAGTATATAACGTCTTACCAGGTATGACTGGCTATGAAGGCGAATTAGAGAAAGAGGTACAATAATATGTCAAACAAAGTAGCAATTATCGCATCAAACGGTGGTCTTTTCGACGCGTATAAAGTATTCAATATCGCAACAGCAGCAGCGGCTTCAGATAAAGAAGTAGAAATTTTCTTCACATTTGAAGGCTTAAACTTAATTCATAAAGAAGGCATGCACGCTTTAGCAATGCCAGCAGGAAAAGAACATTTCGCAGAAGGCTTTAAAAACGCACAAGTTCCAGCGATTCCACAATTAGTGGAAATGGCACAAGAATTAGGCGTGAAATTCATCGCTTGCCAAATGACGATGGACGTAATGGGCTTAACAAAAGAAAACTTTGTGGATGGCATCGACGTAGGTGGGGCTGTAACATTCTTAGAATTCGCAAAAGACGCAGCACCAACACTTACATTCTAATAACGGGCATTTGCTCTTCAACTATTCCACAATTTGATTGAATCGGTACTAGGTAGCTCTGTCTACCTAGACCAAAAAAATTTACACTAAATTATACCTATGGGGGTACTAAAAAATGACAGTAACAGCATGGACAGCGGCACAAGTAGCACGCAAAGTAATCGACAATAAAGAATTATTCATTTTAGATGTTCGTAATGCAGATGCATTTGAAGATTGGAAAATCGACGGTCATAAGTTCGAGTATTTAAATATTCCATACTTCGAGTTACTTGATGGCGTAGAAGAAATTTTACCACAAATTCCAACAGACAAAGAAGTACTTGTCGTATGTGCAAAAGAAGGCTCATCGATCATGGTAGCGGAAATGTTATCTGAAGCAGGTCGTGAAGTTGGCTACTTACAAGGTGGTATGAAATCTTGGTCAATGTACCTAGAGCCCATTAAAGTAGGCGACCTTGCAAACGGCGGCGAGCTCTACCAATTCGTACGCTTAGGGAAAGGCTGTCTTTCTTACATGGCAATTTCTGAAGGCGAAGCAGCAATCATCGACGCAGTACGCTTCACAGAAGTCTTCACGAAGTTCGCTGAAGAAAAAGGCGTAAAAATTAAGCATGTCTTTGACACACACTTACACGCAGACCATATTTCTGGTGGTCGTCAGATTGCAGCTGCAACAGGGGCAACATACTACTTACCACCAAAAGATGCAGAAGAAGTAGTATTCGACTATGCACCACTTGAAGATGGTTTAACAGTACAGCTTGGTTCATCTAAGATTGAAGTAGGCGCACTTTATTCACCAGGTCACACAATCGGTTCCACTTCATTCGTGATCGATGGCAAGTATTTATTAACAGGTGACATTTTATTCATCGATTCAATCGGTCGTCCAGATTTAGCTGGCTTAGCAGAGGATTGGGTAGGCGATTTACGCGAAACATTATATTCTCGCTACCGTACGTTAGCAGAAGATTTAATCGTATTACCGGCACACTTCATGATCATTGAAGAATTAAATGAAGACGGAACTGTAGCCAAACGTTTAGGTGATTTATTCGCTGAAAACCACGGCTTAAATGTGGAAGATGAGGAAGTATTCCGTTCAATGGTAACAGACAACTTACCGCCACAACCAAACGCATACCAAGAAATCCGTCACGTAAACATGGGTAAAATTACTCCAGATAACGATGAGCAAACGGAGATGGAGATTGGCCCAAATCGTTGCGCAGTGCGCTAACGATTCGGCCCAACTAAGAGGAACAAAAGCAAAGAACGCCACATCGTGTGGCAATGCTTTTGTGACATGCATCGTGCATGCCTCAAACCGTTGCGCAATACGCTAATTAAGTAAAATTGAAATGCTACACATACGCTTGCCTCACGCTCAAGAGGCAAGCAACCGTCTTGTACGGAAAATTAGAAAATCGCTTACAAAATAAAACGTTAAGAATAGAGGAAATGAACATGAATATTACACAAACTTTAGATGCAAAAGGGATCGCATGCCCAATGCCAATCGTACGTACAAAAAAGGCAATTGATACAATTAACACAGGTGAAGTATTAGAAGTTTTAGTAACAGACAAAGGCGCTTTAAATGACTTCCCAGCATGGTCAAAAGCAAGCGGTCACACGATTTTAGAAACAAAAGAAGTAGATGGCGTACACTACTTCTACATTCAAAAAGCATAACAGTGTTTAGGGCGAGTAGAGCATTGTTCTACTCGCTTTAATATTCTAAAAGAAGAAAAAGAAAGAAGGAAAAAGCAATGGAAATCGATTTATCCATCACATATATTACCGTCATTTTCGCCATTGGTTTTATTGGTTCATTTATATCAGGGATGCTCGGGGTCGGGGGCTCGATTATTAAATACCCGATGTTACTGTATATTCCACCGCTATTTGGTTTAGTGGCTTTTAGTGCACACGAAGTATCCGGTATTAGTGCTGTGCAAGTATTTTTCGCATCAATTGCCGGAGTTTGGGCATACCGTAAAAGCGGTTTATTAAACAAAGATTTAATTATTTACATGGGGACATCGATATTAATTGGTAGCTTTATTGGTAGTTACGGATCTGGATTTTTATCAGAGGATGCAGTGAATGTCGTCTACGGGATACTCGCAGCCATTGCAGCCGTGATGATGTTTATTCCACGTAAAACGGTTGAAGATGCAAATGTGATTACCTTTAATAAAGTATTAGCAAGTTCATTAGCATTAATCGTCGGGATTGGATCTGGTATTGTCGGAGCAGCAGGAGGCTTTTTACTTGTACCGATTATGTTAACAGTCTTAAAAGTCCCAACACGCGTGACGATTGCAACGAGTTTAGCCATTACCTTTATTTCGTCCATTGGTGGTAGTATCGGGAAGTTAGTGACAGGTCAAGTGGAATACTGGCCAGCCTTCTTAATGATTATTGCGAGCGTCATCGCGGCTCCACTTGGCGCTAAAGCTGGACAAAAAATGAACATCAAAATTTTACAAGCTTTACTTGCTATTCTGATTGGTGCAACGGCTATTAAAATTTGGGTTGATATCCTGCTATAATAAATTGTGAAGTAATTTTCACTTTATTGATATGAATTTGCCACGTGAACTTCAAATTAATTTCACAAATCATTGATAGTATTAACTTGGAGAAGATAAGAAAAACTGGAGGCAAAATAATGAAAAAAATGATCTTAGTTGTACCATTAATTTTAGGTTTATATGCATGTGGGGATGCAGCAGAAGAAAATCCACCAGAAAAAGAAAATGTAACGCAACAAGCTGAGACAGAAGAAAATGAAGTCGTAGCAGGTGCAGAAAAGACAGAGTGGGAAATTGATGAACGCTTACAAGAACCTACAGAGGATACGACATGCTATATGTGTAATATGAAGGTGTATATGCGTGATCATGAACAAGGTGTATTCTCGGCACAAGCGATTCGTGAAGATGGGGAGCTTGTTTTCTATGACGACATTGGCTGCTTATTAAACGATGAATATGTTAATAATGTATCGAATGAGAAATTTGTCCGTGATTATAAAACGTTAAACTGGTTTGATGTGGAAGAGGCTCATGTTGTGAAAACCGACTTAAAATCACCGATGAACTGGGGCTATATTTTCTTTAAAAATGAAGAACAAGCAAATGACTATATTGCGCAAAATGATGGTGCTGCATTAACGGAGCTACAACAGGTGCGTGAAGAGGCAATTGAGCGATTCAAGAAAAAGCAAGAGGCAAATAAAGATGGCGGCCATATGGAAATGGAAGGTCACGGACAGGATGACGGTCATAATCACGACGATGAAGGTCATTCAATGGACGATTCAAAAGAGTAGCCTATGTGGAAAAACATCGTAATTTCAATCGTGCTTTTAGTAAGCTTGACTAGTGGCGCATCATTAGGGGTCGCAGCGACTCATGATCATCACGCACCAGTAGAATTTAAGAAGCCCATTATTAACACAGGCGAAAAAAGTACCTTACAGAAATTAATTGATGCCACAAAACCAGGTGACACGCTTCTTTTAGAGGGGCGTGTTTATCGTGGTTCGGTATCCATTACAAAACCTATTAAAATTCAGGGCGTAGAAGGGACAGAAATTCATTCTTTATCAAATGCGCTCACAATCACGGATAGTGAAAATATTACGTTAGAAAACCTTGTATTTAATGTAGAGGAAAATGCGATTGTTGCAAACAATATAACGAATCTTACTTTGAGTAATATACAGTTTCTGAATTCAAATGCAGGGCTACTAATTACGGATAGTCAACAGATTAAGCTGCACAACCTGACAATTGAGGGTCGAGAAGGGCATTTTAAAACGAAAAATCATGGTGTCGCTATTTATAATTCACAGGACGTTACCGCAACGCAAAGTACGATATCGAATGTATTAGATGGCTTTTATTTTGAGCGTGTTAAGGGCATTGAGCTGCACGAAAATACGATTACAAATAGTCGCTATGCAACGCATTTTATGTATAGTGACAATATGAATATAACAGGTAATGAGCTTACTCATAATATGACGGGCTTTATGATTATGATTGCGAAAAACTTAATGCTGTCAGACAATCGCATTGCAAAAAATAACACATTAAATAGCTTAGGTGTATATTTTTATGATGTTGAAAATGTAGTATTTCAAAAGAACAAACTAAGTGAAAATACCATTTCGATGGATATACAAAATACAAAAAAAGTAATTGCCCAACATAATGAATTCCAAACGAACGGAACGGTGTTGCAGGTTAAACATTCACCAGATTTTGCTGTGACGGACAATCAATTTTATGGCAATATTTTAACGGTTCGTTCGGACAAAGAGCGATTGCAGCTTGCAAATAATTTTTATGATGATTATAGCGGACATGATTATGACGGGGATGGTATTGGAGATACACCTTACATCGCGACCAATTCGTTTGGGCAATGGATGGTGAAAAAGCCGGTGTACCAATATTTTATCGAATCACCGGGTGTTGTTGTGCTCAATATGATGGACACCGAAGTAACGGGGGACCATCAGCTCGTTGTGACAGACGAAACGCCACATAGTCAGAAGCAGCCATATAAATGGAAATGGGATATTGATATGATCCAGCTCATGATGAGTACCATTGTATTAGCTGGAATGCTTGTAATAAGGAGAAAATTGATATGAAACTTCACCAAATATTAATTGTAGCAGTGAGTATTATTTTTTTAGCAGCATGTAGCGAACAAACGTATGAACCACGTGAGGTAAACCAAGAAACAGATGTGTGCCAAATTTGCAATATGAGTATTACCCATGTTGATTATGCGGCACAAACCGTATTGAAAAATGGCGACCAAATCGTATTTGATGATTTAGGCTGCTTAATAGACTATATTTTACAAAATGGTGAGGACGATATTGGAGCGAGCTATATTCGTGCAGAAAATTCGTCGGAATGGCTAAATATCAAGGAAGCTGTGTATGTATACTCAAAGGATTATTGGACACCAATGAATTATGGCGTGCTTGCGTTTAGTGCACAGACTGAAGCTGAAAACTATATGAATGAGGAGCCCGGCAAGCTATTGCAATATGAGGATTTATTGACGCTAAACTGGGGTGTACATGAACACTGATGAATGCCCAAATGATTGTACTTGAATGTAAACAGCTTTTACGTAGCCGCTGGATTCAAATTGTTACGCTTCTTTTTGCGATTGTATTTAGCGCCATTTTAATGATTCAACATTTAGCGCTGCCAAGCACGACTAGCTTCACACGCCAGACAGCATCTTTACTTAATATTTTATTATTTTTATTGCCGTTATTTATGCTAACCATTGGTAGTATGAATATTGCAAGTGATAAAGAGACGGGATGGCTTGGGCTATTATCGACGTATCCATTATCAATGGGTCGTTTTGTACTGACGAAGTATATTGCACTTTGCCTCGTATTTACGGGCATTAGTGTATTTGTTTTTGCGGTTGCACTGTTTGCGGGGAGCTTTTTTGGTGGACTAAAGTTACCGTGGTTTGCGGTGATCATTACGATGCTTATTATATTGATTTTCAATGCAATCAGTGTACTGCTTGGGGCAATCGCCAAAACGCGTTTACACGCACTCGCGATTGGGCTTGGTGTATGGTCGGTTGTTAGTTTATTAATTTCGTATATGATGATGGCAATTGGTACCGTGTCGTCTGAGGCATTATTAAAACAGCTTGTCATCGTAATGATTCACCTCAATCCGTTAGAATGGATTCGCTATGGCTACTTTGTATTTTCAGAGCAAACGGCTGTACTTGGGCCAGCCTTTTACGGAATGTCGATGTTTTATTCTTCACCACCAGGCTTTGTTATTTTCGGTGTCGTTTCATTATTGTGGGTTGCATTGTCATTAATGATGGCCACATTATTATTGAAGGTGAGAGGAAAACGACTATGACGATTGAATTACAGCATGTAACAAAGGTATTTAAAGGTGAGCGTGGGATATTTGATGTCAGCTTTTCATTGAAGCCAGGTCATATTACGGCACTTGTCGGCTCAAATGGTGCGGGAAAAAGTACCATTATTAACTTATTAACGAATTTACTGCAGCCAGACGAAGGAACGATTACGCGTGCTGTTCATGATGTCCGCTATATGCCTGATGATATTAGTTTTCCGGATACATTGACCGCACAAGAAATCATTAAGTTTTTAGCGGGTTTAAAAAATGTACCTGCTCAAAAACAAGCAGAGCTCTTACAGCAAGTTGGGCTAGACGATGCAAAAACAATGAAGGTGGGACAATTTTCAAAGGGAATGCGACAGCGCTTAAATTTAGCGCAAAGCTTAATGGGAGATAGCCCACTATTTATATTAGATGAGCCAACAAATGGGCTTGATCCCTATTGGATTGCGCAATTAAAGGCAATGCTCCAACAGCAGCGCGAAAATAATCAAATCGTATTATTTTCAACACATTTACTGAGCTTAGCTGAGGAAATTGCCGATGAGGTTGTATTAATCCATCATGGCAAAATTTTAGCAACAGGACCGATAGACATATTATTAGCCCACTATTCATGCCAATCGCTTGAGCAGCTTTGGCTCCAGCTGACAAAGCAAGGTGATCAGCATTGAAGAAATGGGCAATAGGGTTCGGAATTGTATTCGTATTAGGATTTGTCGCATTTGAGTTAGTTTCAACGTTTCAGCAAGCGCAAAAGCGTGAAGTCATTCGTACGGTGCAGGCAACAGATTTTACGCTGCCTACATTAGATGACCAAAAGCAAACATTGGCCCAAACCCGTGGGAAGGTTGTTATTTTGAATTTTTGGGCATCCTGGTGTGAGCCGTGTAAGTCAGAAATGCCACATTTTCAAACCTATTATGTACAGCATAGCGAAGACCTTGAAATTTTGGCAATTAACTATACGAAAAAAGACCAAGTGGCTCAGGTGAAAAGCTTTGTGGAGCAATACAAACTAACATTTCCGATATTGTTAGATGAAACAGGGGAAACGAGCATTATGTATGGGGCCTTTACCTTACCGACGACGATTATTCTTGATCGTGAAGGTAATATTGTTCACGAAATATTAGGTCCGTTAGATGAAGCCCTATTAGAAGAATATGTAGAGCCCCTCTATTAAAAACAAGCGCCACTTCAACCATTCGAAGTAGCGCTTGTTTTACGTATATATGTTTAAGCATGTGTAGTGATAGTGGCTTGGATTTTTTCTTGAATTTGTTTTTCCAATTGAGCTTTTGTTTGATTTAATGCAAGCTCTAAAGTATCGAACATCATCATGGAAATTTGCTGTAGCATTTGTGTATCTTGAGATGTTAGCTTCTTTTCTTGTTGTTGTAATTCTTGCTCTTTACGAAGCAATGTATTCATCAGCTGTGCAATTTCTACATGATTATTCTTGCTTAAAATATCAGCATGATGGCGTTGGCGATTCGTATTGCGTTCGTCCCAATCACTTGCTTCATTGGAGAATATGTCGAGTATTTTACTAGCTTCATCATAGCTAAGTAATTTTTCAAGCTGACAGTTATCGCTTTCTACCGGATGATATAATGTGACGCCTGGTCGCAATTTTGACTGTAAAACATAATACTGCATCGGTGTCCCGGTGAAGTTTTGTTCTACAATGCTATCGATTCGGCAAATACCGTGTGATTTATAAAAAGTAAGATCACCAATTTTGTACATGTTTTTAGCCCTCCAATGTTTTGTTAATTCTATTATAAATGAAAAAGAGTTTTGCGTCAACTAAGTTGACTTTTGGTGTAATACATTTGAAAAAATAAAAAGGGTTTAGTATGATGCTTGAGAAGTTAATGAACGGATGGTAAGGAGTGCATGTGATGAATGATTTAATCGAATTATTATATAGACAACATAAGCAGCTACGTCATGTGGCCGATACAATGTGGAACAGCCATTATGATTTACATTTAACGAGTTCGGAATGGTATGTTTTGAAGAGTATTTCGGATGGCAAAATGACTGTGCCAGAGCTTGTTGTACAGCTTGATATTACAAAGCAGGGGGTACACAAGTTTTTACAAGCACTGCAGGATAAGGGGCTTATTCAAACAGAGCTTGTAAAAGGAGCAAAGCTACAAAAAGTCGCTTCATTAACGGATAAAGGTCAAGAGGTAATGCAAAAAAGCTTGGCACTAGATTACGAAATTTCAGAAAGAGTACGTGCCTCAATTGGTCAAGAGCAATACGAGCAGCTTATTTCGATATTAGGACAGCCTTTAATTTCTAAATAATGTGATTCCTTCTGCTTGAATAGATTGTAATGAAAGAAAAAGCATTTAAAGTGTTCCTTTATCAGAGAAAATAGTATCAATATGGAGCTGTTCCATTTGCTCGGCGATTTCTTTTTTATTAACGGTGTATGCTCGCACAACGATGCCTTGCTGAATCGCCCGCTGAATGATCGAGCGCATACCGTAATAATACGGTATATGGATGGCGTCACAGTCGAAGTTTCGTACATAGTCATCTAGATTTGTAATGAGTGAAGCAAATAATAGGGCACAGTGAATCTGTGGCTGTATTTGCTGAAAACGGGCAATCGTTTCGTGATTAAACGATGAGATTATGATTCGTTCCTTTTGTTGAAATGCTTCAAGAGCATTGGCAATAAGCAGTTCAATGCCGGGGTATTCGAAAACATCGGACTTAATTTCAATGTTAATTTGGTGTTTTGTATCTTTGAAAATAGCAAGTACCTCTGATAAGGTGCAAATTTTTTGACCAGCAAACTTTACGTCAAACCATGAACCAAAATCATAGGTTTTTAACTGCGCTAATGTTAGGTCTTTTACAAAGCCAGTACCATTAGATGTACGGTCAATCGATTCGTCGTGAATTACGACTAACTGCTGATCCGATGTTAAGTGGACGTCAAATTCTACTCCCCAGCAATCAAGTTTTGCGGCTTGTTGAAAAGCAATCGCTGTATTTTCTGGAAAGCTAGCACTAAGTCCACGATGCGCTAATATTTTCATCGATAAAATATAAGCCTCCTCAAACTGTATTTTTCAATATTTTAGCAATATAAGAAGCGAATTCACAAGGGAGGATGTGAATTCGCTAAATAACTACCCCATAATATGATAGCCGCTATCGATGTAAATTGTTTCGCCTGTCACACCGCGCGATAGATGACTTAACATCACCATCGTCATATCAGCAACTTCTTCTTGATTGGTATTGCGCTTTAGTGGCGCATTTTCTTCGATTTTTTTCAAAATGTCATTGAAGCTAGGGACACCTTTTGCAGCCAATGTTCGAATTGCACCAGCTGAAATCGCATTGACACGAATATTTTCTGCGCCAACATCTGCAGCTAAATAACGCATTGACGCCTCCAGTGCAGCCTTCGCAACCCCCATTACATTGTAGCCAGGTAATACACGTTCCGCGCCTAAATAAGACATCGTCACGATGGAACCACCCTCTGTCATAAATGGCTTGGCAGCTTTTGTGACGGCAATTAGTGAATAGGCACTTGTATCTTGAGCAAAGGCATATCCATCGCGCGTTGTTTCTACGAAGCGATTGTGTAAGTCCTCCGCGTGAGCAAAGGCAACCGAGTGTACAATACCGTGAATGACACCAAATTTTTCTCCGATTTCTGTGAAAGCTTTGGCAATACTGTCATTATTATTAACATCACATTCAACAATCGTTGCTTCTCGATCCGCTAAAAGCTTTTCGATTTTGCCCTTTGAGCGTTCCTTTCGATAAGTGAAAATAACATTTGCTCCTACATCAAAAAGTCGTTTTGCTATGCCCCAAGCGATACTACGCTCATTGGCAACGCCCATCACGACAATATTTTTTCCTTCTAATTGTAGTAAATCCATAACGACACCCCTGTATATTAGTTATTATTAGTACCAGCTACTAACAATAACTATAACATTATGCGTGTTTTGTGTAAATCATTTTCTAGCTCAAAAGGAAAAATGTCCATCTTAGCTTGTATGCTCGGATATTTGCGAGTGTCCAAAAATCGCCATAAAAAAACAATCTCTTAATTAAAAAATTAAGAGATCGTTTGTACTGTATTATTCAAATTTTAATGCATCGCCGTCGAACGACTCATCTGCAACCTTGATGGAATCTGTAGGGCAGCCTTCAAATGCATCTTGCATGTCTTCTAGTAGATCCTCTGGAACTTCAGCAGTACCCATGTTATCATCTAAAATAACGATTGCAATCCCTTCATCATCATAATCATAAATGTCTGGTGCAGCAGCGCCACAAGCGCCACAAGCGATACATGTATCTTTATCTACGATTGTATATTTTGGCATTATTACCTCTCCTTTGTCCGTTCGCTTCCATAAAGCTCTTTATTATTCTAAATGTGTTCTTCATACATTTCAACCTAATACTACGAAAATGAGGGATTTGATTTGCTAATTCAACAGATTCTTTTAAAAATCTTACATACATTTCAACAAGAACGTACAGTTTCCGCTGCTTTTCATCTATTAAAGGGCAAACGTTCTGGACAAACCATTCAAGATGTTGGTCTCTACAAATTGTATCAGTTTTTTGGCATATTACCAAAATTATCACGTCAAAAATTTGAGCAGCAAATTGATTTATTATTTGCCAAAAATTATATTGATATCGATGAAAACGGTTATTACACTTTGTCTGAAACAGGTAGAGAACTTGCAACAGAGTCATTAAAGGTAACATTTGATGGCTGGCATTATCGTGGAAATGAGCATCTATTTTTTGGACGACTTTCCCTTGTTGTTCAGAGCTTGTCACATCAAGCTAATGGCCAAAAAGCATTTATTCCGATTGAGCGAAATGAGCAAATTCAAGGGTGGGTGCGTCAATTTTTAATGGCCAATCATTTTTTACAACGGACATTACAGCAACCTTTCTATGATGAAATGAATCGATCTTTAACTAAATTACCCGTGGAAGATCGTATAAAGGAGCTACTAATCTATCGGTTGACGGGCTACAACGAACCAGGCTTTACTTGGCAGCAGCTTGCATTTGGTTACCATATGCAGGAAATGGATGCCCAACTCTATTATATTAGTGGATTGCATGCGTGGTTAAATGAAATCGAGCAACAAGTGAATTATCCACTCCTTGCACAAATAGCAAGTGGAATTCGTGTGGAGGCCTTGTTAACGATGTCCGCTCATGAAACGGCTCAGCTCTTTAAAAAAGGGCATTCTATTGAAGCAATTAGTCAAATACGTCGCTTGAAAACCAATACGATTGAGGATCATCTTGTCGAAATGGCAATGAATGAACCGAACTTTTCTATCGATGAATTCGTTACGATAGAGGACCAGCAGCAAATCTTATTGATAGTGGAAGATTATGGAACGAAGCGTTTAAAAACGTTAAAGGAACTATTACCGCATGTTAGTTATTTTCAATTGCGTTTAACATTGGCGAAAGGAGTGACAACAACTTGAAATTAGAGGCTACTTTACATCAGCTTTTTGGATATGAAACCTTTCGACCAGGGCAACGAGAAATTATTGAGGCACTTGTTGAAGGACAGGATGTGCTAGCCATTTTACCGACGGGCATGGGGAAATCGCTGTGCTATCAGCTACCAGGCTATTTGTTTTCGAAACCTGTGCTGATTATTTCACCACTTTTATCATTAATGCAAGATCAAGTGGACCAGCTCAAGCAGCGCGGAGAAAAGCGAGTGGTAGCGCTGAATTCGTTTTTGTCACCGGAGCAAAAACAATATGCCTTGCATTTTTTACATGAGTATCGCTTTATTTTTGTATCACCTGAGATGCTGCTTCAGCCACAGGTGAAAGCGCGGATTGAGCAAATGGAATTATCCTTAATGGTCGCAGATGAGGCGCATTGTATTTCGCAATGGGGCTTTGATTTTCGTCCTGATTATTTGCGCATCGGTGAGGTGTTCGCGCAAACGAATCGTCCACCGATTTTAGCATTGTCTGCAACGGCGACAGATACCGTTATGGAAGATATACAGCGTTATCTAAATATGCGTGGGCCATTATGCTATATGCATTCGGTCAATCGTGAAAATATATACTTGATGAAAAAGGGATTTACGAATAAGGAGCAAAAAATCGAGT
Organism: Solibacillus sp. FSL R7-0668; assembly: GCF_038006205.1. Taxonomy (NCBI): domain Bacteria; kingdom Bacillati; phylum Bacillota; class Bacilli; order Caryophanales; family Caryophanaceae; genus Solibacillus; species Solibacillus sp. FSL R7-0668. Next base: position 1,304,639 of record NZ_JBBOUU010000001.1, read on the forward strand.
GGATTGTAGACCATGTTTCGAACACAGCGGGACCAGGGATTATCTATACACAATCTCGTGCCAAAAGTGAGGCTATCAGCTTACAGTTACTTGAAAAAAATATTGCGGCAGCAGCGTACCATGCCGGGAAGGATGCACAGGATCGTCAATTTATTCAACAGCAATTTTTAACAGATAAGCTAGAGTGGATTGTCGCGACTAATGCGTTTGGAATGGGTGTGCATAAAGACAATGTTCGACAAATTATTCATGAAACGATGCCAGCTACTTTATCAAACTATATGCAGGAAATTGGTCGTGCTGGTCGAGATGGGCTGGACGCAGTTGCGTTTTTACTATATGCAGAGGGGGATGAGAAGTTTGCGAAATTTATTGCAACGGAGGATTTACCAAAGGAAGTACATATCGACCGATTCATGCAAGTCATCGCAAATGGGGAGCAGCCTAATGCACTACTGACACGCGGAGAGTTAACGGAGGTGTCGTTTCGTGTTTTAAATTACTGGCTACAGCAGGAGTCACCGGAACAAGTAAAAAAGCGTATGCAGGAGATGCAATTGAAAAAGTTTGCGGAAGTGAATCTTGTTTTAAAGCTAATCGAACAGACAGATTGTATGCGTGAGCAAGTGGTGCGCTATTTTGGACAGCAATTAGCGCAAAAGCAACAAAACTGTTGTAGCAATTGTGGGCTTGATATTACCCCATTTATGAAGCCTCGCGCGGAGCAACAGCAAACACAAATGACTACTTGGCAACAACGTTTACAGCAAATCTTGCTACGAAACTAGTAATCTTAGCACGAACCGTTTACTTTTTTGTAGAAATTCGTCATAATATATGTAAATGTTTTAGTAGTTGGAGGGTTGATAGACCATGACAAAAGAAGATTATCGTGAGAAGGTTGAGGAGCATCGTCAAGAGATTGATTTACATAACGAGCCGGATGCGAAATTGTCACGAGCTAGCCGACATCAAAAAAAAGGTAAGAAGAAACAATCGAATCCAATTATGACACTATTAGTTGTTGTTTTAATTTTTATTCCATTGAGCATTTTAGGATATGTATGGTTTGTTTATGAGCCAAGTGCTTCAAAACCAGAAGAGGTAGATGCGAATGAAAAAAATGATGATGTTGTCGTAGAATTTGTAAAACCAGATCAGGATTCAACAAAGGGCGCTGCTGATGACAAAGATGAAGAAGAAAAAGTGGATGATGTTAAAGATAAATCCACAGATGCTGATAAAAATGCAGATTTAGAAAAAGAGCGCTTAGCCGCTGAAGCAGCAAAAAAAGCTGAAGAGAAAGAAGCAGAGGAAGCGAAAAAAGCAGAAGAGGCTCAAAAAGTTGCGGCACAAAAAGCGAAAGAGCTAGAAGAAAAGAAAAAAGCTGAAGAAGCAGCAAAAGCACAGCAAAAAACTCATACTGTTCAATCTACGGATAATTTATATCGTATCGCCATAAAATACTATGGAGACGGTAGCCCAGCAAATATCGAAAAAATTAAAGCGGCCAATAATTTATCATCGGACAGTATTTCAACAGGTCAGGTATTAGTAATTATTCCGTAATGTTTACATTCTTTATAGCTGTATAGCAAGATGGCAAAAGACGAATCGTGACTAACGCTCGTCTTTTTCTTTTGATTGGAGGTTGGTATATGGGTGTGATTACCATCATTGCGCTCGCCTGCATAGTGCTCGCTTTGCATATGTGGAAGCAAGCCAATGAAAATAACGTTCGAGTACATGAGGTAACATCTGTAGGAACTGGAGAGCCTGTGCAGCTCTTTTTTATTTCAGATACACATGCTCGCAAAATTAATGACAAGATGCTGCGCAAGATCAAAGGGCAAGTGGATGCTGTAATCATCGGTGGTGATTTTGTCGATCATCGCACTACGGAGCATACCGTGTTGGCAAATATTCAACGTTTAAAAAAGCTAGGACCTCTTTATTTTATTTGGGGCAATAATGATATTGAATTTGAAGAGTCAAGATTACGCGCATTATTTTTGAAACATAATGTTACCGTGCTGGAAAATGAGGCAGTGAAAATTGGAAAAGAGCAAAGTTTTTCGCTATGCGGAGTGACCTTTAGCCCTAATTTGCAACAGGTGAAAGCGGCATTTCATTCGTGTGATTTAAACAAAACAGCTTTTGTTGCGCATAACCCGGAGCTGTTTTCAAAAGTACACAAACATTTCAAACCACTGCTGAGCATCGGTGGTCATTTACATGGTGGGCAAATTCGTATTTTTGGCTGGGGTCTACAGCCACATGGTTATTTTAAGCAAAAGGGTCGTTCTTTTGAGTTAGTAAGCAATGGCTATGGCACAACATTACTCCCTATTCGATTAGGGGCGAAACCAGAGTGTCATGTCATTAAAATAAGATTTGAGCAAAATCAAACGAATGTCGAAAATTAGCAGTATAATAGACGTATGCAACAATTTTAAGGAGATGTTAGTATGCAAAAAGTAGAGGCAATCATAGTAGGTGGAGGCCCTTGTGGTTTATCTGCTGCGATTGAACTACAAAAGATAGGTTTAACACCAATCGTTATTGAAAAAGGGAATGTTGTCAATGCGATTTATAATTACCCAACACACCAAACATTTTTTAGTACAAGTGAAAAGCTAGCCATTGGCGATGTGCCGTTTATTATCGAGCAGCGAAAGCCAAAACGTAACCAAGCGCTTGTCTATTATCGTGAAGTGGTAAAAGCAAAAAAAATTCAAATCAATCGTTTTGAAATGGTGAAGCAAGTTGAAAAACAAGGGGAAATTTTTACGGTGATGACGGATAAAGAAACCTATGAAACACCTTTCGTCATCATTGCAACGGGCTATTATGATCACCCAAATTATTTAAACATTGCTGGGGAAAACTTACCGAAAGTGCATCATTATTTCAAAGAAGCACATGAATTTTTTGATTTAAATGTATTAGTAGTAGGTGGTAAAAACTCGGCGATTGATGCAGCATTAGAGCTAAATAAGGCTGGTGCACATGTAACAGTTGTTTACCGCGGAGAAGACTATTCACCAAGTATTAAGCCGTGGGTATTACCGGAATTTTTAGGGCTTGTACGTGATGGCGAAATTACCATGCATTTTAATACAAATGTAAAGGAAATACAGGAGCAGCAAGTTGTCCTTGAAATCAATGGTGTGGAGCAAACGTTAGCTAATGATATCGTCTTTGCTATGACAGGCTATCACCCTGACCACAGCTTTATTCGTGCGATGGGTGTAGAAATTGATGAAGAGACGGGAAGACCAACGTTTGATGTAGAAACGATGGAAACGAATGTGGAAAATTTATTTATTGCTGGGGTAATTGCAGCTGGAAATAATGCCAATGAAATTTTCATTGAAAATGGTCGCTTCCATGGTGGCCAGATTGCTCAAAAAATTGCACAGCAAATGAAATAAGAGGTGGATGCTTTGAAGAAAAAAGTGGCATTAATTACGACAGGTGGGACGATTGCCAGTACTCGAAATGATAAAAACAAGCTAGAGTCAGGAAAGCTTGATGGCAATGCGATTTTAGCAATGTGTCAGCTAGAAGATGAAATTGATATCGAGTTAATCGATTTGTTTCAAATTCCATCAATGCATATGACCTTTGACCATTTAAATCATTTAAACGCAACAATTCAAAAATTATTTCTAGATCAAACATTGAATGGTATTGTGGTCACGCATGGTACAGATAGTTTAGAAGAAACCGCGTATTTTTTAGAGCTAACGATTGATGATGCGCGTCCGATTATTGTGACAGGCTCGCAAAAATCACCTGGTGATATTGGGACGGATGTTTATTCGAACTTGCGTGACTCCTTATTAGTCGCTTCTAGTGATGAGGCAAAGCATATCGGGACATGTGTTGTTTTTAATGAGAAAATTATTCATGCTAAATATGTGAAAAAGGTCCATTCTTCAAGTATTAACGGTTTTGGCGCAATTGGCTATGGGATGCTAGGCTTTATTGACAATGATGAAGTGGTCATCTATCAAAAGCCGACGTATAAAGAGGTATATCCCGTTCAAGCAAACTATCCAAAAGTAGAAATTGTCCTAGCCTATTTAGGGGCGAGCTCTATTGTATTAGATGCCCTTTATCACGCGGATGTTGAAGGGATTATCCTCGTTGGGGCAGGGCGCGGGCAAGTAACACCAGATATGACCAATGCGATTGAAAAGCTTTGTCAAAAGGGAATAAAAGTGGTGCTTACTACGTCAACGGAGGAAGGACGCGTATTCCCAACATATGATTACTACAGCAGTGCTAATAATTTGAAAGATAAGGGTGTATTCATGGGCGGCGATTTCGACCCGAAAAAGGCACGCTTAAAATTATTGTTAATGCTAGCAAATGGCAACACAAATTTTGACTCATTCATGCACTAATGAAAAAAACTCGGCATACAGTTTAACGTAGCCGAGTTTTTTTACATGGATACTTGATAAATTATGACCACACTTCACTGTACTGAACTAAATAGTGTTATAATTGGAATAGTTGATTTTGAAGAAAGGGGCCGGCAACATGTTCATACTTTTATCTGCAGCGATTGCGCCGGGTCTGGCCCTATTAAGTTATTTTTATTTACGAAACCAAATGGAGACGGAACCGAGGCGTGCTTTGCTGCATGCGTTTATCTATGGCGCAATTATTACATTCCCGGTATTGTTCATTCAATTTGTTTTAGAAGAAGAGCAAGCGTTTAGTAATCCATTTTTTATTCATGTCATTTTTACGAGTACTTTAGAGGAATTGGTGAAATGGCTTATCATTTTTGCGGTCATTTTGCGCCATGTCGAATTTGATGATCCCTATGATGGTATATTGTTTGGGGCAGCCATTTCTCTTGGATTTGCTACGGTGGAAAACGTCATTTATTTATTATCGTTTGGGTTAGACCAGGCCTTTATGCGAGCCTTGTTACCCGTATCGAGCCATGCGTTATTTGGTGTGGTGATGGGGTATTACTACGGCAAGGGCAAATTTTCGAGCGATGAAATTCAAAAGAAATATATAGGTCTTGCCTTGCTTGCACCATTAGGTTTACATATTATGTATAATTCGATTTTAATGCTAGAAGATAATTTTATTTATGCGATGCTGCCGTTCATGTTGTTTTTATGGTGGTTTGCATTACGTAAAGTAAAATTGGCGCATGAGCATTTAATCGAGCATTTGTCCAAAAGAGTTTAACCGAAAAGAAATGAAGAGACTATGTGAAGTGAATTTTTCGCATAGTCTCTTTTACATTTAAAAAATGCTTTTTACTTCATGTGAATTGTGTTTTCACGTATGTATAATCTATAAATATTATTCCATCCTAAGTAAAAAGGAGTGGAAGATGTGAAAAAAATTGCGTTATTAGGCATACTTTTCGTTGTAATCTGTGCACCAACGAGTTCTGCATTTACCAGTCAAGAAATACAGCGCGGTGCATTTGGGGATGATGTCATTGAATTGCAGGCAAGATTGCAATATATCGGCTTTTACCATGGTCAACTGGATGGTAAGTTTGGCTATGGTACGTATTGGGCATTGCGTAATTTCCAGGAGCGGTACGGTTTGCCGATTGATGGCATTGCAGGAAAGGCAACAAAGGATAAGCTTGTAAATAATTCAGATTATGATGAGGCCTATGTAAAAAAGCAAATTAATGCTGGGAACCGCTTTACGTATTATGGTGGCATCCCTCTTGATCAGCAAGTTAAGGATGGCGGTGGTTCAAATTCAAATTCAACCTCATCCATGCAGCTACCACCTGGCTATACGGAGCAAGATTTGCAAATATTAGCGAACGCAGTATATGGCGAGGCACGTGGTGAGCCATATGAGGGACAAGTTGCGGTAGCTGCCGTTATTTTAAATCGCTTAGAGTCGCCCGAATTTCCAGATACGATTTCTGAAATTATTTTTCAACCGTTAGCATTTACAGCGGTCGCCGATGGACAGATATGGCTCACACCTAATGAACGGGCTAAACAAGCGGTATTGGATGCGATTAATGGCTGGGATCCATCGGAAAATGCGCTGTATTATTTCAATCCAAAAACCGCGACGAGTAAATGGATTTGGACTAGACAACAAATAAAACAAATAGGCGAGCACATCTTTTGTGTGTAGCTAGGTGATCATATGAAAAATTTAACGTACTTATTAGGGTTATTTGTCATTATTCTAGCCTTCGTAGCAGTGGATTTTTACAATCAAAATAAACAGTTAGAGCGCGCCGTATATGCGACACAATCGCGTGATTTTTCGGCAGCTACGGAAAAGTTATCGCATCTTCATACGGCTGTTGAGCAATCACTATTGTTTCAAGATGAAAAAGCATTAGCGACTGAGCTTGACTCTATTTGGCGAATGAGCAGTGATCTTCGAAAATCAGTTGCGAACTTGCCCTTACAACCCGATGTTCAAAACGAATGGATGCGTTATTTAGGGAAAATAGGAGATAGTGCTAAGCAAGCGTCAAATCAAGGCAATTATGAGGAATGGCAACAAAAAATGACGAATGTGGCGACGAATTTGCATGCATTTGCAGAGGAATGGAATATTGCGACTGTTGCCTTTTATAATAATGATGGTGATTTACAACAATGGACGAAAAACCAAAGCCTCGCGCTAGCGGACTCGCCATTTGTTAATGTTTCTAAGCAGCTAAAGTCCTATAATGAAACGGATTTTCCGCTTACCGCGAGTGAATCGGATTATGAAAAAAAGCGAGACCTCAAACATTTGAAGGATCAAAATATTACAAAGGATCAAGCCATCGAAGTATTTAAAAAATATTTCCCACATATTGATGATGCGATTGTTACCATTTCGAAAAGCAAGGACGATGCACCTTATCCGTTCTATCATATCCAATTTGTACGTGGCTCACGGATTGGCTATGCAGATATTACAGAAAAGGGTGGGCATTTATTATCCTTTTTAATGGAACGCCCTGTTATGAAAAATCCAAAATCACATGAGGAAATTATTGATGCCGCGAAAAAATTCATGAAGCATGTTGGCTATGAAGATGTCACGTTAAGTGAGTCTCGTGAAAATCATGAAGCCTGGCATTTTGTCTTTACACGTACGCTAGAAGATGGTTCGCTTGTCTATCCAGATAGTATTCAAGTAAAGGTTGCCAAAGATACAGGTGAAATATTCGGTGTCAATGCAATGGAATATATTCAGGAGGAAAAGATTCCATCTCAAGGAGAAGTACCAATTCAATGGGATGCCTTCTTTGCGGATAATGTTATCGTTGAAGAAACGAAGAAGATTTATACAGCCAATGCAACTTTGGATCTTCGCAAAGGCTATGAAGTCATTGCACGCTTGAAAAATGCGCAAAATGACACCTATCGAATGGTCATCGATACCGAAACCCATGAAGTCATCAAAATAGAAAAAGTCCATTAAGAAAGTTGAGAAAACCACTTACAATCTATGGCGAAAATCCTAATCCCATGAGATAATAGTATTCATTATGGAATGGGCAGGGAGAGGCAAATGGAACTGAAAATTGGTACTCAACTTACATTAGAACCAACATACACAGAGCGTAATGAAAAATTTCGTTGTCGCGTTGTGGAAACAAAAGACAATATTATTTATATTGATTATCCAATTAATGTTGAAACAAAAAAAACAGCTTTCTTAATTGACGGCGCACAATTTCGGGCTATTTTTAATACGGAATCAAAAGAAAGTTATACGTTTAATACGGAAGTTTTAGGGCGCAAGGCGGGCAATGTGCATATGATTATGCTAGCGTGCCCTCCAAAAGAGGATTTTCTTAAAATTCAACGCCGTGAATATGTCCGTGTGGAGACACCGGTTGATATCGCGCTTCTATTTGATGGGCATAAGTATCAATTAGTAGCGGAAGATATTAGTGCTGGTGGTGTAGCAGTTCATATTAAAACACCTGTTGAATTTAAAGATGGTGATGAAGTTCAGGTATTGGTCGTGCTGCCATTTACAAATGGAGAAATTCGCTATGTTGAAACGGAGGCAGTCATTGTTCGAATTTTTGAACGTGACGGAGTACAAATAGCATCTATCCGTTTTACCGATACCGATGAAGTAGATCAGCAGCATATTGTGCGTTTCTGTTTTGAACGCCAAGTATTAATTCGTAAAAAAGAGTTAAACGAACTGTAAATTAGTTAAAAGCGCACTTTGAAATCATTTTTCAAAGTGCGTTTTTTTACGAATTCGAACGTAAAAAGCGAATATCTATTTCCTGTTATGTTACAATATCAACTGAAAGTAGGGATTAATTTATGGCAAAAAAAATTCAAATTGCAATTGATGGTCCAGCAGGGGCAGGGAAAAGCACAATCGCAAAAATCGTAGCGGAAGCACTTCAATTTACCTATATTGACACAGGTGCAATGTATCGCGCGGTAACGTATAAAGCATTGAACGAAAACATACAATTACATGACGCTAAGGCAATCGAAACAATGCTCAAACATACTACGATTGCATTACAGCCTTCAGAGCAAGGACAATTAGTTTTTGTAGATGGAAAAGATGTATCACAGGAGATTCGCTCAAATGAGGTGACGGCTAATGTTTCGGAAGTGGCAGCACATGCGAATATCCGTGAAATTTTAGTTGCGATGCAGCAAAAATTAGCAGCGAATGGCGGTGTTGTCATGGATGGTCGAGATATTGCAACACATGTATTAAAAGAGGCAGAGCTTAAAATTTTCATGTCAGCTACTGTGGAAGAACGTGCACGTCGTCGCTATCTAGACAATGAGCGTCGTGGAATTGAGTCGACCATTGAGTCATTACAGCAGGAAATCGCATTGCGCGATAAGCTAGATAGCGAACGGGAGGCTTCTCCGTTAATCCAAGCTGAAGATGCGTTATTTTTAGATACAACGCATTTAACGATCGATGAAGCCGCACAAGAAATTTTAAAGTTAGCACAAGCGAAAATGTAAAAATTTTCGTGTAAAACAAATGTAGAAGCATGAAATTTCTGAAAATAAAGGGATATTTTTTGTTTTTGTAGAACTTTTCGAATAAAATAAAAAGTGGAATATGCGAAGGAGGGTTACATATGTCTGAGGAAATGAATTTAGGGTCAAACCAGCAGTTTCAAGAAGGAGATATTGTAAAAGGTGTTGCTGAGCAGGTAGATGAAAAATCTGTAACAGTTTCAATTGAGGGAGCACCTTTCGATGGGATTATACCAATTAGCGAACTTTCAAGCTTACACATTGAAAAGGCTTCTGATTTAATTTCAGTTGGCGATCAGCTGGAATTAATGATTACAAAAGTGGAAGAAGAAAATTTTGTGTTATCAAAGCGTAAGGTCGACGCAATTCAAGCGTGGGATCAGCTAGAAGTGAAGTTTCAATCTGGTGAAGTTTTCGATGCAGAAGTAAAAGATGTTGTAAAAGGCGGGCTTGTTGTAGATTTAGGCGTGCGCGGCTTCGTTCCAGCTTCACTTGTTGAAGATTATTTTGTTGAAAACTTTGATGATTACAAAGGAAAGACATTAAGCTTTAAAATTACAGAATTAGATAAAGAGAAAGGTCGTTTAATTTTATCGCATCGTGCGGTTGTAGAGGCTCAAAAGGCTTCAAAAAAACAGCAAGTCATTGATACGATTAAAGAAGGCGACATTTTAGAAGGTACTGTTCAACGCCTGGCGAACTTTGGTGCGTTTATCGATTTAGGTGGTGTGGATGGCTTAGTCCATATTTCGCAAGTGGCACATGAGCATGTCGATAATGTAGCTGCTGTACTTTCAGAAGGGCAAGCGGTAAAAGTAAAGGTACTATCAGTGGACCCTGCTAATGAGCGTATTTCGCTGTCGATTAAAGACACATTACCAGGGCCATGGACAGATATCGAATATAAGGCTGCAAAGGGCTCAGTAATTTCAGGGACGGTGAAGCGCTTAGTGACATTTGGTGCATTTGTAGAAGTATTCCCAGGTGTGGAAGGTCTTGTACACATTTCGCAAATAGCGCATAAGCATATTAATACACCGCATGAAGCTTTAAAAGAGGGCCAAGAGGTTGAAGTAAAAGTGCTGGAAGTGAACGAAGCAGAGAAACGCTTAGCATTAAGCATTAAAGCGCTGCAAGATGCATCAGAAAGCGAAGAGGACTTCGACTACGAGCTACCAGAAGAAAACACAGGCTTCTCGTTTAGCGATGTCATTGGCGATCAATTAAAGGGTTTTAAATAAAGAATAAAAGAAACAAATAACGATACAACCTTTCTCATGTTTTGAGGGAGGTTGTATTTTTTATGGACAACAACATTTTGCTGCAAAACAGAATACATTTCGAATAGTATGAAAAAATGATATAATAGATGAATTCGTGTATAATACGTAAAGACAAGAGTTTGGAAGGATGAAGTACAGATGACAAAACCAGTAATCGCCATCGTAGGACGTCCGAACGTAGGGAAGTCGACAATTTTTAACCGAATCGTTGGCGAGCGTGTATCCATCGTGGAAGATATTCCAGGTGTAACACGTGACCGTATTTATAGTTCGGCTGATTGGCTAGCACATGAATTCAACATTATTGATACAGGCGGAATTGAAATTGGGGACGAGCCGTTTTTAGAGCAAATTCGTCAACAAGCAGAAATCGCGATTGAAGAAGCAGACGTTATTATTTTCATGACAAATGGTCGCGAAGGCGTAACCGCTGCAGATGAGCAAGTAGCAAAAATTTTATATAAAACAAAAAAACCGATTGTCTTAGGAGTCAATAAAATCGATAACCCAGATATGCGTCATATGATTTATGATTTCTATTCATTAGGTTTTGGTGAGCCTTGGCCGATTTCAGGTTCACACGGCTTAGGTTTAGGGGATTTATTGGACGAATGTGCGAAACACTTCCCACAGCCAGATGAAGAACAATATGGGGATGATACGATTAAATTTTCATTAATTGGTCGACCGAATGTTGGGAAATCTTCATTAGTAAATGCCTTTTTAGGTCAAGAGCGCGTTATTGTAAGTGATATTCAAGGGACAACTCGTGACGCGATTGACTCACCGTATTCATTTGAAGGACAGGATTATGTCATCATTGATACTGCGGGTATGCGTAAAAAAGGAAAAGTATACGAATCGACTGAAAAGTATTCTGTTTTACGCGCATTACGTGCGATCGAACGCTCAGACGTTGTGTTAGTTGTTCTGAATGCCGATGAAGGGATTCAAGAACAAGACAAAAAAATCGCTGGTTACGCGCATGAAGCAGGTAAAGCAGTCATTATCGTAGTGAATAAATGGGATGCAATCGAAAAAGATGAGAAAACGATGAATTTCTATACAGAACAAATTCGGGAGCATTTCTTATTCTTAGATTACGCACCAATTGTATTCGTATCCGCGAAAACAAAACAGCGTGTACGCAATATTTTACCAATCATTAAACGTGTGAGTGAAAACCACGCAATGCGTATTCAATCATCCATCTTAAATGAAGTGATTGAGGACTCCGTTGCACGTAACCCTGCGCCAACAGACAAAGGCAAGCGTTTACGTATTTACTATGCAACACAAGTGGCGATTAAACCACCAACATTTGTTGTCTTCGTAAATGAACCAGAAATGATGCACTTCTCTTATGAACGCTTCTTAGAAAATCGAATCCGTGAAACTTTCGACTTCGAAGGAACACCAATTCGTTTAATTACACGTGCACGCGACTAGCTTTTTTCTTTTTTCAGCCTTCATCTTAAATTAGAGAAGGATGAAAACTAAGTGTAAGTCCAAAAATTTGGACAAGAGTTCGTTGAGGCAAAATGAAAGAATAGCGCTAGTTTATGCAAATGAACTAGCGTATTTGTTTTACAGAATTTGACTTAAAGGAAACGGTGGAACTAAAACTTTGAGTGAAATTGGGGGTTTTATAATGGAAAATGTAGTAGTTTTAGGGGCAGGCTCTTGGGGAACTGCATTGGCAATTGTGTTAGCCGAAAATGGTCATAATACGTTGATTTGGTCGCATCGTGAGGAGCAGGCAAACGAAATTAATACAATGCATACAAATAAAAAATATTTGCCCAATACCGTATTGCCAGAATCATTGCGGGCTACAAGCGATTTACAGGTGGCGGCTCAACATGGCTCGACAATTGTCATGGCTGTACCTACTAAGGGGATTCGTGAAGTTTGTGTGAATATTTCGCGCTATTTGGAGCAATCAGCGCTATTTGTACATGTATCAAAAGGTATCGAACCTGATACACTTATGCGCATTTCAGAATTAATGGAACAAAGCTTAGCGGCACATGCTGTCAGTGATATTGTCGTATTATCAGGGCCATCTCATGCAGAAGAGGTTGTATTGCAGCATCCAACGACGGTAACCGCGGCATGCACTAATTTAGCTGCTGCCGAAAAAGTACAGGATTTGTTTATGAACCATTATTTCCGTGTCTATACCAATGATGATGTTGTTGGCGTGGAGATTGGTGGCGCACTAAAAAATGTCATTGCATTAGCTGCAGGTATGACAGACGGCTTGAACTTTGGTGACAATGCAAAGGCGGCATTAATTACACGTGGCTTGGCGGAAATTACTCGTCTTGGCGTCAAAATGGGCGGGAATCCGTTTACATTTGCAGGGCTGACAGGTATGGGGGACTTAATCGTTACTTGTACAAGCGTGCACTCACGTAACTGGCGTGCAGGCAATATGCTCGGAAAAGGCATGAAGCTTGACCAAGTGCTTGAAGAAATGGGCATGGTGGTCGAAGGGGTACGCACGACAAAAGCCGCGCATCAATTAGCGTTGAAATATGAGGTGTCAATGCCGATTACCTCTGCGCTGTATGATGTATTATTTAATGATATGGAGCCAAAAGTACTGGTTGCTTCGTTAATGCATCGTACGAAAAAAAGAGAAATTGATGAAATGAGCTAATGAAAAATAGCTTGTAAGTAAAGTTCGAAATTTTAATAATTTGTCACAAATCAGGAGGTAACAATCGGTGCCTCCTGTATTTTTTTGCCTAAAAAGGCTATAATTATTTGCGGGATAGACATGAATTTAATAGAAAGGCGGTTTTAATATTGCAACACCTTATGCAATTCAACCCATCGACATTGATCTTCGCCTCTGCGCGCGGTCCGTTAGCTAGCATGCATGCACTGGATGTTATGTGGGTTTCGTTTTATTCAATTGGCTTATTGCTTGTTTCGTTATTAATCATCTCGGCCGTTCGTAAATGGGTACATAATGCTTTTTTATCTTTTCTTTTGAAATTAGTGGCGTATGTTCTATTTTTCATCGGAACATTATTAATGGTGCTCGTCATATTAACATGGCCAAACTAATGAAAGAGGGATACATATGAAAAAGTTTATGAAGTGGTTTGCTGTTTTATCGTTTGTCTTTGTCATGTTAGCGGGTTGTGGCTCAGCGACGAATTTTGATCAATCGAGCTTACGTCCAGATGTTGATATGTTAGCTGGCGTACAACGCGCGGTGGAAGAGTATCAAAAAGATACGGGTGTACTGCCTATTAAGACAAAAGATGAAGATACGGATATTTTCATAAAATATTTAATTGATTTTGAAAAACTTGTGCCGAAGTATATTGGTTCTCCTCCTGCCAATTCCTATGAGAAGGGCGGTATTTTCCAATATATGATTTGGGATGCGGAAAATAATCCAACGGTGAAATTAGTCGATTTACGTACACCAGAGCGTATACGTGAGATTAATATTCGTTTTAATGCATCTCAGTATCCACAGTTTAAAGATAAAGTACAAGAACATGTGTACACAATCAACTTTAAAAATATTGGCTATAAGGAAGACATAACAGTAAATAGTCCTTATTCCAATAATCAACTGCCCTTCATTGTAACTGCTGAAGGGGATATCTATGTAGACTATTCAATGGATTTATATAATTATATGAAAGATCAAAATATTACTGCACAACCGGGTGATGACATTCGTGAGCTATTAGTAGATAATTTCCCAGTAGTGCCTGCCTATTCATTACCATATACAGTGGATGAAAATAATGAACCCGTTATTGTCTATGATCCACTCAAAAAATAATTTTTTAAAATCTCGCGCTGTACGTGCGGGATTTTTTTCATAGGATGGTTATTTAATTCATATGGTGTTAGTGAGCATTTTTGCAGTTTTTGATTTCGCTTAAAGAGGAGGCAATGTGATTAGCGAACAAATTTTTCAACAGTTGGCACAGCGTACAAACGGTGATTTGTATATTGGGGTAGTGGGACCTGTTCGAGTAGGAAAATCGACATTTGTGAAAAAGGTAATGGAAAATGTTATTTTACCGAATATTGATAATGCGGAAGACCGAATGCGCGCAATGGATGAATTACCTCAAAGTTCGCCAGGACCTGTTATAATGACGTCCGAGCCGAAATTTGTCCCTGCACAGGGGACGACGGTTTCATTTGGTCAAAGTGGCATCCCGATGCGTGTACGACTTGTAGATTGTGTAGGCTATGTAATTGACGGTGCAAAAGGTTATGAAGATGAGTCTGGCCCTAAATATGTCCAAACACCATGGCATAATGAGGCGATTGCATTTCAAGAGGCGGCCAAAATTGGCACCGATAAAGTCATTCGAGATCATGCGAATATCGGTATTGTTATTACGGCGGACGGCACAGTCAATGGCATGAGTCGTGGGGCTGCTCAAAAGGCAGAGCAAGAAATTATCGAGCAGCTAACTGATATTGGCAAGCCGTTTGTTATTGTTTTAAATAGTACAACGCCAAATAGTATGGAAGCACAAACGATCCGTAAGCAACTAGCAGAGACTTATGAAGTGCCGGTCATTGCGACATCGATTACGAATATGCAACTAGAGGATATTATGTATGTCCTGCAAGAAGCCTTATTTGAATTTCCAGTTAATGAAATTCGAGTGGAAAAGCCAGATTGGTTAGATGTACTAGGGCATGATCACGAACTGAATGAAACACTTTCCTTTGCAAGCACGCAGCTGCAAGATGATTTTATGAAGATTCGTGACGTGGAAGAAGCGAGTGCGATTTTACAGCAAATTGATTTTGTTGAAAATTGCACAGTAGAATCAATTGACCCAGGTTTAGGGGTTGCGACGCTGCGTGTAACGCTCTACAACGATATTTATAAGGAAGTATGTAAAAAATGGCTTGAAAAACCAGTAGATTCAAAAAAGGATTGGCTCTTATTTATTAAAGAAGCATCTGAGGCAAAAAGTGCGCAGCAACGTTTTCGTAATGCTATTGAAGAGGCTAAAGGTAGTGGCTACGGTGTGACATTACCGATGATGGACGAATTTGAACCGAGTGAGCCAGAATTGATTTCTCAAAATAATTTTTATGGGGTGCGCATGAAAGCTGTTGCGCCATCTTATCACATTATTCGAATTGATATGGAGGCGGAGTTTGCACCATTAATTGGCTCAGAATTCCATAGCCAGCATTTGCTGAAGGATCTGCAGCATGCCTATTCCTATGACCGCAATGCACTTTGGCAAACGCAATTATTTGGAACGCCATTACATGAGGTACTGACAGAAAGCATTCGCTATAAGATGAAGGGCGTGCCAGAACATGCAAAAGATCGTATGCGTTTAATGTTGGAACGAATGATTAATGAAGGTGAACGTGGCTTGATTACGTTTATCATCTAATAATGAGGGAATGAAAAGAATAGTAATACCTGTGCAGGATAGCTCACTTTCTAGGTGATTTGTCCTGTAATTTCTGTTTTTTTGTAAAAAAAGTTAAATTATCAGTGAAACATGGATGAATTCAGTTGCGTAGCGGTTTTCAGTGTGTTACTCTTTTTACAGGATTTGATTCATGACCCTTTGAGAGGAGGTGAATGGTGTGAATAAAACAGAATTAGTAAACTCTGTTGCTGAAGCGGCAGGTCTTTCTAAAAAAGACGCTTCTAAAGCAGTTGAATCTGTATTTGATGCAATTCAAGATGCTCTTGCAAAGGGTGACAAAGTACAATTAATCGGTTTTGGTAACTTCGAAGTACGTGAACGTGCGGCTCGTAAAGGTCGTAACCCACAAACAGGTAAAGAAATCGAAATCGCTGCTTCAAAAGTACCTGCTTTCAAGCCAGGTAAAGCACTTAAAGACGCTGTAAAATAATTTTAGCTCTTGAGTTACATAGAGTAGTCTTCAGTTTAGCTGAGGACTACTCTTTTTTATTACAGAAATACCTGGAGATTGCTGTTAATTAGTCGCTCGATTTTACACGAAAAGCTTTTTTCTGCAAGAACTATAATAAAAATAGAAGAACTGTTTTGAACTTAAGCGCCAGATGTGCTACGATTCAAGGGTATGTTTTAAGTTAACTAGTAAATAATCACGAAAAAGAAATGTCAATTTTCGTATTCAATAATACATAATACGTTTTGGTTTGTAGGAGGAACTTTTTTCATGGCAAATGTCGATTTAAAGAAGATTGAAGAAGCGGTAAAAATGATTTTAGAAGCAGTTGGTGAAGATGTTGATCGTGAAGGGTTACTTGATACGCCAAAACGAGTTTCAAAAATGTATGCAGAGATGTTCAGTGGTTTGAACGAAGACCCGAGAGAGTTTTTTAGCACGGTATTTCATGAAGACCACGAAGAGTTTGTATTAGTAAAAGATATCGCCTTTCATTCAATGTGCGAGCATCATTTAGTCCCGTTTTACGGAAAAGCCCATGTGGCCTATATTCCTAAAGATGGCAAAGTGGCGGGCTTAAGTAAGCTTGGTCGCTGCGTAGAGTCTGTTGCGCGCCGCCCTCAATTGCAGGAACGTATTACGTCTACTGTAGCGGATACGATCATGGAGATGCTTGATCCTAAAGGGGTATATGTTGTCGTAGAAGCAGAGCATATGTGCATGACGATGCGTGGATTAAAAAAGCCAGGTGCCAAAACAGTAACAGCGGTTGCGCGCGGTGTCTATGAAACGGACGATGTAAAACGCAATGAAGTGATGACGTTTATTCAAATGAAATAAATATATATGGTATGATTAGAAAAACACATTTCGTACAAAATAGTGCAAAATGAAGTCAATTCTTAAGTGGATTCATGGAAAGTTAATATTTTTCTATCCACAAAAAGAGAATTTAACATGTGGGGAGAACGAAATAATGGCACAACCAGATTATATTATTATCGAAGCTGAAGAAGATGGCGTACATGTAATTGGTTTAACTCGTGGCACGGATACTAAGTTTCACCATTCTGAAAAATTAGACGCAGGTGAAGTGATGATTGCGCAATTTACTGAGCATACGTCAGCAATGAAAATCCGCGGAAAAGCAACTATTCATTCAGCACATGGTGTCGTACAAAGTAAAAAATAATCAAATACATGCGAGTATTTGAAGCTTGAAAACAGTGAAATGGAGTAATTTCTATGAGTGCAACATCTATTACACAAGCCATCCATACGTTACAATCAAATATTTTACAGCATGTTCATCATAGAGCTTTACTACAAAATGTTGGACAGCCTACATTGCAACAAGAGCAGCTATTTTTCATCCAATTGCCCTTTCTAGACACAGCGCCAATGAATGATGAACAAATGAAAAGTGCAGTTGCTGTAGGTGTTGTACATGCATCGCTTTTAGAGCATGAAAACGTAAAAGAAACAGAAAGCACAAGCAAGCAGCAGCAGCTAACCGTCCTTTCTGGGGATTATTATAGTGGACGCTATTATCAAATTTTAGCGCATACCGGCAATATCGCCTTAATTCAAAAACTATCGCAAGGAATTGTGGAGCGATGTGAGCACCAAGTCCGTATTTATGAACAAGCGCACACATTGGAGGACTGGATTGAAAGTCTAACGGTGATTGAAAGCAAATTGATTGAGCAATTTTATAAAGTGTTCAACTTTACAGATTATATTGAGCTTATGAAACAATCGTTAACAATTATTCGATTGCAAAAAGAGTTGAGGGCATTGCAACAAGGGCAGTCTGGCTTTTTGTATAAAGCTTTTTTGCTAGAAGAACAAGCGTTTTCACGCGATGAGATAATCGAGGTAATTCAACAGCTCTTGCAACAGCGCAAGGAACAGCTGCAAGAGCTGCTAAATAGAACAAAAATGGATGAAGAGCTTAAGCAAGCAATCGTGCAACTATGTGCGATTTAGAGAGACAAGGAAGGTTTTGAAAAAATGGCGAAATCGAAAGAACAGCGTGTTCATGAAGTGTTTGAAAATATTTCAGACAGCTACGATAAAATGAATTCCGTTATTAGTTTCCAAATGCATATTGGCTGGCGCGATGATACGATGAAGCGTATGGACGTCAAAAAAGGGTCTACATGCCTAGATGTATGCTGTGGCACTGCAGACTGGACCATTGCCCTAGCAAAAGCAGTTGGTGAAGAAGGGACAGTAAAAGGTCTCGATTTCAGTGAAAACATGCTAAAGGTCGGTAAAGATAAAACAGCCAACATGAAAAATGTAGAGCTTATTCATGGTAATGCAATGGAATTACCGTTTGAGGATAATACATTCGACTATGTGACAATCGGCTTTGGTTTAAGAAATGTTCCAGATTATCTACAAGTATTACGCGAAATGAATCGTGTCGTAAAACCAGGTGGTATGGTTGTCTGTTTAGAGACATCTCAATCAGAAATTCCAGGGTATCGTCAATTATTCCGCTTTTACTTTAAATACATTATGCCGATTTTCGGAAAACTATTTGCTAAAAGCTACAATGAGTATTCTTGGTTACAAGAATCCGCAAATGATTTCCCAGGTATGAAAAAGCTGGCACAAATGTTTAAAGATGCGGGCTTACAAAATGTAACATACAAACCATATAGCGGTGGGGCAGCTGCGATGCATATGGGCTTTAAAAAGAAATAATAGTGGGAGTAGGTTTTGACGCGTGGAAAAGATGAAACTAAAAATGCTATATGCGGATATTAAATCAGATATAGAAATCATCGAAAACGAATTAGAACAAGCGTTGAATTCATCTTCACACATATTGAATGATGCCTCTATTTATTTACTACAAGGCGGCGGGAAGCGCATTCGCCCTGTATTTGTGTTACTAAGTGCAAAATTTGGCGACTATAATATTGAGCGAATGAAAAATATTGCCGTACCATTAGAATTGATTCATATGGGGTCATTAGTACATGATGATGTCATTGATGATTCTGATATGCGTCGCGGGCGTGAAACGGTGAAATCCCAGTACAACAACCGTGTGGCGATGTATACAGGTAATTTTATTTTTGGGAAAGCATTGCAATACGTGACAGATATTGAAAACCCACGTGTGCACCAAATTTTAGCAGAAACAATGGTAGAGTTAGTAAATGGAGAGGTCATTCAAATCGAGGATAAGTTTCGTTTAGATCAACATTTGAAAGATTATTTCCGCCGTATTAAGCGTAAAACAGCGTTATTAATAGAATCTAGTTGCGAGCTTGGGGCAGTCGTAAGTGGGGCAGATGAAGAAACCATTCGTCACTTAAAGCGCTATGGCTATTTCGTAGGCATGAGCTTCCAAATTGTTGATGATATTTTGGATTTTACGGCAACCGATAAGCAGCTAGGAAAGCCTGCCGGAAGCGATTTGCTACAGGGCAATATAACATTACCGATTTTATTGATGAAGGATGATCCGCAGCTGGCACAGTATTTAGAAAAGGTAGCCGCACAAGGATTAACTGAACAAGAACGCCAAGAAATGCTGGCACTTGTTCGAAAATCGGATGCCATCAAAGAGGCAACGAAAATTAGCAATCTATATTTACAAAAAGCATTAAAAGAAGTAGAGGCATTACCAAATCACCCGATGAAGAAAAAATTACGTGATATCGCACTATACATGGGCAAAAGAAAATCATAAAATAATTGAGCAAATTCTCGTATTACTTGAATATTTGTTGCAGATTGCGTGCGATTTTGGTAATATTTATCGGTAGGTGTAAAATCCTTTACTCAAATTTAAGGAGTGTTTAATAATGGCAATCGAAAAAACTTTTTTAATGGTTAAACCTGATGGCGTTGAACGTCAAGTAGTTGGAGATATCGTAGACCGCTTTGAGCGTCGTGGCTTCGAATTACGTGGAGCAAAATTAATGGTAGCTTCTCGTGAATTAGCAGAAGCACATTATGCTGAACATGCTGAGCGTCCATTCTTCGGTGAGTTAGTAGACTTCATCACTTCTGGTCCAGTATTCGGTATGGTTTGGGAAGGCGAAAACGTAATCCAATTAGCTCGTATCATGATGGGTGCAACTAAACCTGAAGATTCAGCTCCAGGTACAATCCGCGGTGACTACGCTGTAACTTTATCTCACAACGTAATCCACGGTTCTGACTCTTTAGCTTCTGCTGAGCGTGAAATCGGTTTATGGTTCCCAGAAGGCTTAGCTGAATAATTGAATCGATTCAAAAGCTATCACTTTATGTGGTAGCTTTTTTTGATGCAATCTACTAGAAATCTTGAAAAATAATCATCTAAATAGTGTATTAATGCTATAATATATTTAAATAATGAAACATATTGAGTGTAATCACCGTAAAAGTATAAAAGGGGTGAATAGCAATGTTTTGGGTAATGATCATGGTAATTGCCGTAGTAGGGATTTTGACGGATACGTATACGAAAAACAAAAAAATCGAACTGAAACGCTTTGATAAAGAAATCGAATTAGAAAAATTGCGACTCAAAAATTATGATAAAGAAACAGAAAAAATGAAATTAGAATTAGAGCATGCAAAACAACATCGAATTGAAATGAAATAAAATAATATACAAGCGATTAGAAGAATGGGGCGAGAGGGAATGTTTGAAATCATTATAATCATCTCCATTGTTTGTGGAACGGGCGTGGCTATTGCATTAACAGCGATTTTAACGGACCACAAAAAGGAACGACTAAAGCTTCAAATCGAAATGTTGGAAAAGGAAGCACAGTTAGAGCAAATTCGTTTGGAGAGCTACCAACTCGAAACCGAAAAAATGCGTATGGAGCTAGAACATTCCAAGCAACTTCTACTCGAAACGCGTAAGGACTAAATCATTTTAAACCTATGCTATCATGCATCTAAAATTCTTAAAGCACTTAAAAGAGCCTGTAACAATTTTGTGATATTAGTCAAAAGTTTGACTGGATTCATCTCCTACTTCTAGAAGAAGTGGATGAATCCAGTTAAATAGACAATTCCTATTTCAGAATTTGGATTAATCGGCTATAATAGGCTTACGAAACATGAGGGGAAAGATGATACAATGTCAGATTACGAACAATTTATAGATGGCATTAAGCGTAAAACGGGTATCGATTTAGCGCTTTACAAGGAAGCGCAAATGAAACGCCGATTAACTTCGCTTTATGAAAAAAAAGGCTTTAAAAACTTTGTTGAATTTTTAAACGCACTAGATAAAGATCGTGATTTAATGAATGAGTTTTTAGACCGCATGACCATTAACGTATCTGAGTTTTATCGTAATGGGAAGCGTTGGGAAGTGTTACAAAATAAAATTTTCCCACTGCTATTACAAACAAATAAACGACCTAAAATCTGGAGTGCTGCTTGTTCGACAGGTGAAGAGCCGTACAGCTTAGCGATGGTGTTATCATATCATTTACCACTATCACAAGTAGGTATATTAGCAACAGATTTAGACGAAAATGTCATTCAAAAGGCAAAGCTAGGTCTTTATCCAGAACGTTCTTTGGCAGAGGTTCCAAAGGATGTACAAGCTAAGTACTTTGATAAAGAAGGCCAATTTTATAAAGTGAAAGATGAAATTAAACGTACGGTTACGTTTAAAAAGCATAATTTATTAAAAGATAATTACGAATCCAATTTGGATTTAATCGTTTGCCGTAATGTCATGATTTACTTTACAGAGGAAGCGAAAGATCAAATTTATGAAAACTTCAGTAAAGCGCTACGTCCAGGTGGGATTTTATTTGTAGGATCAACCGAGCAAATTTTCAACCCAGCGCGTTATGGCTTTGAAGTAGAGGATACATTCTTTTATCGAAAAAAATAATGTTAACTATTTTTGTATGTCGTGAAAGCAGAACGTCAAATGAATTTTGAGGCTCGACAGAATGCGCTTTTCGTACAATCACGAAGGGCGCATTTTTGTTTTCAGTCAATAATAATTCAATGATTTGCTTTTCCATGCAATATTTTTTAGGTAAAACGTTCAGAATATTCTAAAATAGCAAAAGGATTGAACGAAAGGCTACTGCTATTTGAAATGAAATGTGTTATAGTGAAAAATACATACTTTAGCGAGTTGAAGGGAGAAAGTGTTTTTATGCGTTATTTAACAGCAGGTGAGTCACATGGACCACAATTAACGACAATTATTGAGGGGTTGCCGTCGCTTTTACCGGTTACAGCAGAGAAAATTAATTATGATTTAAAACGCCGTCAGGGAGGACATGGCCGTGGTCGACGTATGCAAATTGAAACAGATACAGTTGAAATCGTGTCAGGTGTTCGCCACGGGAAAACGTTGGGTTCGCCAGTCGCTTTAGTGGTAACAAACGACGACTGGAAGCACTGGACGAAAATTATGGGCGCTGAGGAGCTACCTGAAGACATCGACCCAAACGAAATTAAGAGACAAATTTCACGTCCGCGTCCAGGACATGCCGATTTAGTAGGGGGCATGAAGTATGGTCACCGCGATTTACGTAATGTGCTAGAACGTTCAAGCGCGCGTGAAACAACAGTACGTGTAGCCGTGGGTTCGGTTGCTAAAGCCTTATTAAATGAGTTAGGCATCTCCATCGTTGCCCATGTAACCGAAATCGTTGGTATTAAAGCAGATGCAGCCTTATTAGAAGGCAAATCAGCAGATGAAATTCGTGACATTGTAGAAGAGGATCCGTGCTACTGTGTAGACCCAGATGCTTCTGCAAAAATGGTAGAAGCAATTGACGATGCGAAAAAAGCAGGCGATTCAATTGGTGGGGTTGTTGAGGTGATCGTAGAGGGCTTACCAGCTGGAATTGGCTCATACGTGCATTATGACCGTAAATTAGATGCTAAGCTTGCCGCAGCGATGTTAAGCATTAATGCCTTCAAAGGTGTGGAATTTGGTATTGGCTTTGAAATGGCACGCAAAAAAGGATCGGAAGTGCATGATGAAATTTTATGGGATGAAGAAAATGGCTATACACGTGCAACTAATCGCTTAGGTGGCTTAGAGGGCGGTATGACAACAGGTATGCCAATCGTTGTACGTGGGGTGATGAAACCAATTCCAACATTGTATAAACCACTACAAAGTGTCGATATCGAAACAAAAGAGCCCTTTAAGGCAAGTGTAGAGCGTTCAGACAGCTGTGCGGTTCCAGCAGCATCGATTGTTGCAGAGCATGTTATTGCCTGGGAAATCGCGAATGCGATCATGGAACAGTTCCATAGCGACCAATTACCACAATTAAAGGCGCAATTAGATGCAATGCGTGCGTACACGAAGGAGTATTAATATGAAAATTCCAGTTCGTGCTGCATCCCATTCTTATGCTGTTACGATTGGGAAAGGCATATTAAATGAAGCGATCATGTCTTTGCAAGAGGTGTTTGCAAAGGCAGATAAAATCATTGTATTAACAGACGAAAACGTATGGGCAGCGCAGCAAAGCTATTTTGAAGCAAATTTCCCACATGCGTTTCAAGTAAAGGTAATGCCTGCGGGTGAGGCTTGTAAAACCTTTGATAATTACAATGCGGTACAAACGTTTTTACTAGAGCAAAAATGTACGCGTAAATCACTCGTTATTGCCCTTGGTGGTGGTGCGGTTGGTGATTTAGCGGGCTTTGTTGCTGCAACGTATATGCGCGGAATTCCGTTCATTCAAGTACCGACAACTATTTTAGCGCATGATTCGGCGGTTGGTGGCAAAACAGCAATCAACCACGCGCTTGGAAAAAATATGATTGGTGCATTCTATCAGCCAGAAGCGGTTGTTTATGATACGAACTTTTTACAAACATTGAGTGAAAAAGAAGTGCGCTCAGGTATGGCAGAGGTCATTAAGCACGCCTTAATTTCAGATTCACAATGGGTTGAAGAACTGCTGGAAGGCGAGCATGTCACCGAGCTTCCTGAAGAGCTATTAGCAAATTATTTAGCGCATGGTGTGCAAGTGAAAGCCAGCATTGTTGAGCAAGATGAAACCGAGCAATCTGTGCGAAAATTTTTAAATTTAGGTCATACGTATGGTCATGCGATTGAAGCGGCAGCTGGCTATGGTCGAGTGGCGCATGGTGAAGCGGTGATGATTGGCCTAGTTTACTGCTTATTATTAAGTGAGCGCTATGGCAAAATCAATCATGCGTTTACAAAGCGCTTCTTACATTTTGCTGAGGAAAATGGCTATCCATTTGCAGCGGTGCATGACTTTAAATTTGAGCAGTTAACCGAATACTTAATGAAAGACAAAAAAGCGGATTACGGACAATTACAATTCGTATTATTAGAGACAATTGGCAAGCCGTTTGTTCAGAAGGTAGAACTTGCGGAGTGCAAAGAAATAGATGAAGAACTTAGACAGTTACTAGCGGAGGTGCAAGCATGATTCGAGGAGTACGCGGTGCGATTACCATACCAGAAGACAAGGCAGAATACGTATGGAACGAGACAGCAAGACTTGTCCAAGAGGTCGCACAAAGAAATAAAATCGAACCTGAAGATATTGCATCGGTAACGATTTCGACGACCCCGGACATTCATTCAGCTTTCCCAGCAAAATCTGTACGCACGATGGAAGGCTGGCAGTATGTACCGATTATGTGCATGCATGAAATGGATGTACCAGGAGCGCTTCCATTATGCATTCGAGTATTATTACATGTAAATACTGAAACAGCGCAAAAAGACATCCATCATGTCTATTTAGAAGAGGCTGTGAAACTACGACCAGATTTAGTGAAATAGGGTCAGTTAGAGGAGACGTTGACAATGAAGTGGAAACAACAATTATTCGGTATGCAAGCCTATAAACCAGGCAAGCCGATTGATGAAGTAAAAAAAGAATTCGGGCTAGAAGAAGTCATTAAACTAGCATCAAATGAAAACCCATTCGGCAGTTCCCCAAAAGTAAAAGCCTTTTTACAAAGCGATGAATCGAATCATGCCATTTATCCCGATGGTTATGCGCAAAATTTACGAACAGATTTAGCACACTTCTATGGAGTTGCTGAAAATGAATTGATTTTAGGAAATGGTTCGGACGATTTAATCGCCATTATTACACGTGCGCTACTATACCCAGGTGTTAATACCGTCATGGCAGACCTTTCATTCTCTCAATATTGGCATAATGCAGATATAGAAGGGGCAGAAGTACGTAAAGTGCCAATGAA
Source organism: Solibacillus sp. FSL R7-0668 (assembly GCF_038006205.1). NCBI lineage: Bacteria > Bacillati > Bacillota > Bacilli > Caryophanales > Caryophanaceae > Solibacillus > Solibacillus sp. FSL R7-0668. The sequence continues at coordinate 1,330,029 of NZ_JBBOUU010000001.1, forward strand.
AGATGGCGTGCATGATTTAGATGCCATGCTTGAAGCAATTGATGATCAAACGTCAGTGGTATGGGTATGTAATCCAAATAACCCTACTGGAACGCTTGTAACAGATGAAGCATTAAGTGCCTTTTTAGCAAAGGTGCCAAACGATGTCTTGGTTGTGCTAGATGAGGCGTACATTGAATATGTGAACGATCCGTCTTATCAAGATACACTTCATTATTTCCGCGACTATAACAACTTAATTTTATTGCGTACATTCTCAAAAGCATATGGCCTAGCTTCATTCCGTGTTGGTTATGGGATTGCACAAGCAGAAGTGATTGCAAAGCTTGACCCAGTGCGTGCACCGTTTAACAATACTATTTTAAGCCAAAAGGTCGCACAAATTGCGTTAGCAGACCAAGACTATATCGCAAGCTGTCGTGAGCAAAATGAAAGTGGAAAAAAACAATACGTGGCGTTTTGCGAAAAGCATGGTTTAAATTACTTCCCATCTCAAACGAACTTTGTCATGTTTGAAATCAAAGCAGATAGCGAAGTGGTGTTCCAAGAATTGATGAAGCGCGGCTTTATTATTCGTAGTGGTGCGGCACTTGGTCTGGATGGCTATATCCGTGTCACAATCGGAACAGAAGCACAAAATGCGAAGTTTTTACAACAGCTTGAAGAAGTATTAACGGAACAAGGAGTATTTGCATGACACGTAATGTTTTCGTAATCGGACTTGGGCTAATTGGAGGATCTGTTGCATTAGCTCTACAAAAAGCGCCGCATACGAAAGTGTTTGGCTACGACTTTCACGAACAGACAAGACAATTAGCTAGCACATTACAGGTGGTACATGAAGTTGTAGAAGATCCAGCTGAATTTGCCAAAGAGGCCGATGTCATTATTTTTGGAACGCCGGTAAATAGTACACTCGATTTTATGGAACAATTAAAAACATGGGAATTAAAAAAGGGTGTTATTATTACCGACACAGGTAGTACGAAGGCGCAAATTATGGAAAAGGCACTTGAATTACGTGACTTGGGCATAACATTTATTGGTGGTCACCCAATGGCAGGCTCCCACAAAAGCGGGATTAGCGCAGCAAAGCCTTACTTGCTTGAAAATGCTTATTATATGTTAACACCAAATGAAGGTGAAGAAATCGAAAAACTTGCAGCACTCGATAGCTTGCTGAAATTTACATTAGGGAAAATGGTTGTTGTAGATGCAAAAGCACATGATCATATGACCGCTGTAGTCAGCCATTTTCCGCATATTATTGCGGCATCACTTGTGCATCAGTTAAATTTTGAAAAGAAAACGTATCCGATGACGTCTTCGCTAGCGGCAGGAGGGTTCCGTGATATTACGCGTATTGCTTCATCCAATCCGGCATTATGGCGTGATATTACATTACAAAACCGTAAAGAGCTTGTCGGTCAGTTGGATACGTGGTTGAACGAAATGGGTCGTGTCCGTGATCTTTTAGATGCAGGTGACGCAGAAGCAGTTGAATCCTACTTTAGTGAAGCGCGTAATGTGCGTGATAGCTTGCCTGTTGCGAATGGTGCATTGTATATGCCGTATGATTTATACGTGGATATTCCGGACTATCCTGGTGTTATTTCAGAGGTAACAGGCTATTTAGCAGAGGATAATATTAGCATTACCAATATTCGCATTGTCGAAACCCGTGTGGACGTCTTCGGGATTTTAGTTATTAGCTTCCAAACGAATGATGACCGAGAACGGGCGGCGAAGTGTATTGAACACAAAGCAAAATTTGAAACGTATATTTCATAAGTAAAGTAAACATCTCGCTTTTATAAGGCGAGATGTATTTTTCTAGGGGGAATCGCTATGAGTTCAAAGATTTTACAATATAATCAACCATCGTTAGTAGGTGACATTACCGTTCCAGGGGATAAATCGGTTTCACATCGTTCGGTGATGTTCGGTTCCATTGCAAAAGGGAAAACGACAGTTAGTGGCTTTTTATTAGGAGAAGATTGCTTAAGCACGATTGAATGCTTTAAAAAGCTTGGTGTTAAGATTGAAGTAGATGGTACGAATGTGTCGATTGATAGCCCAGGGATGGACCATTGGGAAGAACCTAAGGAAGTGCTATACACAGGAAACTCAGGTACGACAACGCGTTTAATGCTTGGCATTTTATCGGGGGCAAAGCTACATACCGTCATGACAGGAGATGCTTCGATTGGTAAACGTCCGATGCGTCGTGTTGCCGATCCGTTGCGTTTAATGGGTGCGCAAATTGCTGGTCGTAAAAATGGACAATTTACACCGCTTGCCATTCAAGGTGGGGAGCTTCAAGGGATTGATTATAAGATGCCAGTAGCGAGCGCTCAAGTGAAGTCTGCTATTTTGCTTGCTGGACTTCGAGCAAAGGGGACAACGATTGTTCGAGAAAGTGAAGTATCACGAGATCACACAGAGCGTATGCTTCGCCAATTTGGAGCAGAAATTGATGTTACTGATGGCGTCGTTACGTTTAAGGGTGGTCAATCGCTGACAGGTACGCATGTCAATGTACCAGGCGATATTTCATCTGCTGCATTTTTCTTAGTAGCAGGTGCCATTACGAAAGGAAGCCGTATTGTACTTGAAAATGTCGGTGTGAACGAAACACGTGATGGCATACTTGAGGTACTGCAAAATATGGGTGCACAGATGGATATCGCCATTAATGATGAAAACGCTGCTGAACCAACAGCGACGATTACGGTCGAAACATCAGAACTAACGGGAACAGCGATTGAAGGAGCGATCATTCCACGCCTAATCGACGAAATTCCGATTATCGCATTGCTGGCAACACAGGCAAACGGAAAAACTGTTATTAAAGATGCAGAAGAACTAAAGGTAAAAGAAACAAATCGTATTGATGCTGTTGTCAATGAGCTGAAAAAGCTAGGAGCGAATATTGAGGCAACAGCGGATGGGATGATTATCGAAGGGCCGACACCACTTACAGGCGGCTCGTTAACAACGTATGGAGATCATCGTATTGGTATGATGGGTGCAGTCGCTGCATTAATTACGCAAGGTCAAGTAGAGTTAGATGATGCCGATTGTATCGCTGTCAGTTATCCAACATTCTTTGAACATATCGAAAAATTAATTTAAGCAACAGGCGTCCGTGCAAAGTAGCATGGACGTATTTTTTTGCTTCAGACTTCAGGAAATTTGAATGATAAAAATAAATTCACATAAAAATAATCATGCAAAAAGGCGGTTTTTCTTGAGATACCCGACTTTGTCATGTAGCATGATATTGAGACAAAAGGAAAAGGTGAACGATGTATGGAACAATTATTACAGGCGATTCAAGAGGGCGATATTCAGTTAGTAAATCAACTCCTAGAATCATTTTTAGTAGATGCAGAACCAGCTGCACAGTACGAAGTGGCAGAAGCACTCTTGCACTACGGATTTTTAAATGAGGCAGACCGTGTATTTGAACACTTACAATTTTTATTTCCAGAGGAAGCGCAAATTGCCATTGATCGTGCAGGAGTTTTAATCGAATTAGGCGAAGAAGATGAGGCACTCGATTTATTAATGGCCGTATCAGAGGAAGCGCCAGAATATCCACAGGCATTATTAGTATTAGCTGATTATTATCAAATGCAGGGGCTATTTGAAGTCGCGGAGCAACGAATTAATGAAGCATTACAATTATTACCGAACGAGCCATTGCTACAATTTGCAAAAGCTGAGCTACTATTTGAAACAGGTCGTTTTTCTGAAGCAGCCCGCATTTATGAAGAGCTGTATGAAATGGACAAAAAATTTGCAGGTACGATTTTAGCGCAACGTTTGGCAGAAGTATACCGTGCAGGTGCAGCATATGAATCAGCATTGGATTTTTATATGGAAGCGCTAGAGGAGGAAGTCACAGCTGATTTATTATTTGGGTCAGGATATGCAGCCTTCCAAACAGAAAAATTTGATTTAGCCATTAAACAGCTTGAAGATTTAAAGGAACTGGATCCTGATTATTTTTCAGCCTATTTATTATTGGCAGAAAGCTATGCCATGCAAGAGGACAACAAACGCGCATTGAAAGTCATTCAAGAAGGCTTAAAGCGAGATGAATATGACAAATCACTCTATTTATTTGCAGGTAAGATGGCGTTAAAAAACAGTATGCCAACAGAAGCGATTGGCTATTTAACAGAGGCAATCGCGTTAGACCCAGAATATATGGAAGCCATTATGGTACTTATGTCTGTGTATAGCCAACAAGAAAACTATGAAGAAATTATTTCACTATATGAACAGCTTCAGCAATATGATTTCGAATGGGTGTCAATATATCCATTTGTTGCAAATGCATTTAATGAAGAAGAACTGTTCGATAAAGCATACGAAATTTACAAAGAGGCATATAATGAGTTTAACGAGGATGTTGAATTTTTAGAAAAATACTGCCTATTCCTAGTAGAAGATGGAAAACGTGAGGAAGCGAAGCAAATTGCTGAGCGTTTAGTACAGCTCCAGCCTTCTGAGCAGCAATGGATTGACCTATTAGAGCGCTTTGAGTAAAGGGAGGATCACATGTTGGCTTATTCCGTACCACTCAATGAAAAAAGAATTTTCATTCGATGGTTTTTAAAAAATTTTCAATTAAAACGACGCGAAGGTGTATGGATTCTAAATTATTTATTAAGTAATGAAGAATTGCTTGAACATGTGCATTTTGTGGATGAAGCCCATTATTGTCCACGTGCGATTGTGATGTCAACAGTCGATACAACGAGCATTCCATTCCGTTTTTATAAAGATAATATTATGACTTCAGATGCAGAAAAGGCTTTCCATGATTTACGCCTGAATACAACTGATGATATTTTTTTTCAATTAAATTTTCCAAGCATCCCGCCAGATCCACTTTATTTGGCGGTGCTTGAAGAAAATCCGTATGCACCGGATGTTTTCATTCATGAAAAGGATCGAGTGGCAGCTCAACAATTATTGGAAAATAGTGTTTTAGCGTTTCAAGAAAATTTATTGTTAAAGCAAATTGATCAGGCGCTCGACACAGGTGATAAGGAGCGCTTCTTTGAACTCTCTAATTTATTACAAGCTTTGAAATATTCAAAGTAAATTTTATTTGCAATTAGTGGTAAAGAATATCTTTTTAAGAATGGTAGTTTAAAAGTGCAATTAGGGGGAAATAAATAATGATTTATAAAGTAAGTGATGTTGAACAATTTCAAACTCAAAAACAATTTATCGACACAGCAATTGTCCCATTAGTACAATTAGATTTTTCCGAAATTGGTATGAAACAAACAAGTTCTGCTTCTGAATACTTAATGTCTTTGACAACATTCATCGAACAGCAGCTGCATGGTCGCCTTATGTTATTACCGCCTTTTTCGTATACAAAATTGACAAAATCTTCGGAAACGGCAATTTCTATCGAAAAAGAATTAAAAGAGGCAGGATTTAAATCGGTTTTATTTGTGACATGTGATCATGAGTGGTCAGATTTAAAAGAACAGCTTAATATCTTATGGTTACCAGCAATCCCTTTAGAATCAATGGATAAGACAGTGAAGCAACGCATTTTAGAGGATCAATTAAAACAAGTACTACCAGTATTAACATCCGTATGGGCACAGTAGACGTCATTCCTTCATTAAATGTTCACAAACTACACAAATGGAAATGAATGCTATATTGACCAACTTATTCAGTTGATATATCATAGATATGTCCTAGTTATTTACTATTTTTAAAAGTATGTCCGTTGGACTGACCTTTTAGTAAGAGGGGGGAAAAGAATGAGTAATAATCGTGTTACAAGACGTCAATTTTTAACATACTCAATTACAGGAGTAGGCGGATTCATGGCTGCTGGTATGTTAATGCCAATGGTGCGCTTTGCGGTTGACCCACTTCTTCAAACGAAAGAAGAAGGTGATTTTGTACAAACTGCACAAAAAGTTGCGGAAATTACAGATGCGCCAGTTAAAGTTGACTTCTCGTATGAGCAAACGGATGGTTGGTACAAATCAGAAGTTGCAGATGCAGCTTGGGTTTACAAGGAAGGCGACCAAATCATTGCATTATCACCTGTATGTAAACACTTAGGGTGTACGGTAAACTGGGCTGGTGACTCAGCTCACCCAGATCAGTTCTTCTGTGCATGTCACGCAGGACGTTATGAAAAAACGGGTGTAAACGTTAAAGGTACACCACCACTTGGACCACTTGATCAATATGAAGTCGATGAAAAAGATGGTTTCTTATTACTTGGGAAAAAAATCGCAAACACACACAGTTAATTAAGTTAGGGGGTACGACACAGTGCTAAATAAAATTTATGATTGGGTCGATGAACGTTTAGATATTACTCCTATTTGGCGTGATATTGCCGACCATGAAGTGCCAGAGCACGTTAACCCTGCCCATCACTTTTCAGCATTTGTATACTGTTTTGGTGGATTAACATTCTTCATTACAGTAATCCAAATTCTATCAGGTATGTTCTTAACAATGTATTATGTACCAGACGTAGAAAATGCTTGGAAATCAGTTTATTACTTACAAAACGAAGTAGCGTTCGGTGAAATCGTTCGTGGTATGCACCACTGGGGAGCTTCACTCGTAATCGTAATGATGTTCTTACATACGCTTCGTGTATTCTTCACAGGTTCATATAAGAAACCTCGTGAATTAAACTGGTTAGTTGGTGTAGGTATCTTTGCAGTTATGTTAGGTTTAGGTTTCACAGGTTACTTATTACCTTGGGACATGAAGGCATTATTCGCAACAAAAGTAGGTATTGAAATTGCCGCATCTGTTCCATTTATTGGTGAAGCAATTAAAATTTTATTAGCTGGAGATGCCACAATTCTTGGTGCACAAACGTTAACACGTTTCTTCGCAATCCATGTATTCTTCTTACCAGCAGTGTTATTCGCTTTATTGGCAGTTCACTTTATTATGATCCGCCGACAAGGTATTTCAGGTCCTCTATGATCTGAAGCAATTTGTATGAATTTCTAAAGGAGGGGACACTATGCAACGCGGAAAAGGTATGAAATTCGTAGGCGATTCACGTATTAAAGCAAATAATCGTATGCCGAACGTGCCAAAAGATTATTCCGAGTATCCTGGGAAAACAGAAGCTTTCTGGCCAGATTTCTTATTAAAAGAATGGATGGTTGGTGCCGTTTTCTTAATTGGTTATTTACTATTAACTGTCGCTCACCCTTCACCACTTGAAGGCCCGGCAGATCCAACAAACTCATCTTATATTCCGTTACCAGACTGGTACTTCTTATCAATGTACCAATTATTAAAATATTCATATGCTTCTGGTCCATATAACGTAATCGGAGCAATGATTATTCCTGGTATCGCATTTGGTGCATTAGCATTAGCACCATTCTTAGATACAACACCGGAACGTCGTCCATCAAAACGTCCGTTACCAACAGCATTTATGTTATTAGCTGTAGCTGCACTTATTTATACGACTTGGGAATCTGTACAAGCTACTAACTGGGAAGCTGTTAAAGCACAAGGTGAAATTACAGATAAACATTTAGGCTTATTGCCAGATGTTGAAGTAGATGAAACATCAGAAGGTTATGAAATTTTCCAAGCACAAGCATCATGTATCGGATGTCACGGTGGCGATTTAGCCGGTGTATCTGGTCCAATGCTATTAGGAAATGAATTAACTGCTGAAGAAGTATCTGATGTAATTACAAATGGCCGTGGCGGGATGCCAGCTGGTACATTTACAGGCACTGAAGAAGAGCTACAAGTTTTATCTGAGTTCATCGCAGGCTTAAAAGAACAATAGTAGTTTCAGAAAAAGAGGGTCCATTGCGGCTCTCTTTTTTTTCAATCTATCAAAAATCGTGAACATTTGCGTAACAGTGCTTTCGGTATATAATAAAAGACGTAACATGCAATCAAAAGTTGCACAAAATACATAATGACGAAAAAATGACGGAAATCGAAGGTGAAATTATGAAAGCATATGTTATGCAGGCATGGTATTTAATTAATCATCGTGCTTTTTTAACGCTGTTGTTAGTTGTTAACGCGCTTGGTACGATTTATGGCTATTATTGGTACAAAGGGCAACTTGCGGTGACGGAACCGATTTATTATCTTTTTGTGCCTGATTCACCGACAGCGAGTTTATTTTTCTGTTTTGCAGTGCTCGGTTGGTTATTAGGAAAGCATTTTAAATTAATGGAAGTGTTGGCTCTTGTAACACTTATTAAGTATGGATTATGGGCAGTTGTTATGAACTTATTAACATTTGCTGAAACAGGAGAATTAGGGGCAACAGGCTGGATGTTAGTGGCGTCACATTTTTTAATGGCCGTACAAGCTGTTATGTATTTGCCGAACTATCGTTTTACAAAGTGGCACGTACTAGTTGCGGCGATTTGGACATTGCATAATGATGTGATCGATTATTTATTTGGACAAATGCCATTTTATCGCGTGATTAATGACTATCCAAGTCAAATTGGCTACTTTACATTTTGGCTATCAATTGCTTGTATTATGCTTGCATTTGCAGAAAGTTACAAGCGTGAATATTTGCATCGGCAGTAGAAAGCCTTTAAAATTAAAGGAGATTGTAAGATAGAGAAGGGAAGTTAAAAAATGGGAATGTATATTGTATACTTTATCATCATTATGCTGTTACCGATATACGCACAAATGAAAGTCAAAAGCACGTATAAAAAGTTTGCGCAAGTACCTGCAGAAAAAGGGATGACAGGTGCACAAGTAGCACGTTACATTTTAGACCAACATGGTTTGACAGATGTACGTGTTGTACCGACACAAGGTTATTTAGCGGATCACTATAATCCAGCAACGAAAACAGTAGCTTTATCAGAGGATAATTACTATAATTCTTCCATTGCAGGAACAGCCGTAGCAGCGCACGAAGTAGGTCACGCAATTCAACATGCAGAAGCTTACTCATTCTTAACATTACGTGCAAAATTAGTGCCAGTGGCAAATATTTCATCGAATATGTCTTGGATTTTTGTCATGATTGGTATTTTTGCATCATCTTCAGGGTTCCTTTTACTAGGTATCGTTTTACTTCTTGCGGGTGTATTATTCCAAGTTGTTACATTACCAGTAGAGTTTGATGCGTCGAAGCGTGCAATGAATGAAGTTGTTGCATTAGGTATCATTAACAACAATGAAGAACGATCAGCGAAAAAAGTATTAAATGCAGCGGCAATGACTTATGTGGCAGCAGCATCTGTTGCGATCATGGAGTTATTACGTTTAGTGTTAATTTACACAGGGATGAATAACGAAGATTAAAAAAAAAGGAGCTAGGCATTTATTTGCCTAGCTCCTTTTGTTAGTGAATCGGTTGTTTTTTGTCGTCTAATGTAAAGCCTTCACCAGCGACATCACGCACGTCCATAATCGTGACAAAAGCGTGTGGGTCAATGCTGTGAATGATATTTTTCAGACGAACTATTTCATTACGTGCAACAACGCAATATAAGACATCTCGGTGTTCTTTTGTAAAATGACCATGACCATCGAATACGGTCACACCGCGCTCCATTTTTTCCGAAATTAATGTAGCGATATCGCCCGACTTTGCCGAAATAATAAATGCACCCTTTGCCGAATAGGCACCTTCTTGAACAAAATCGATTACCCTGCCACCAACATAGACAGCGACTAATGTGTACATCATCGAGCGTGCATCTAAGAATGTTGCCCATGATAAAATAATGACGATAAAATCAAAGCCAAACATTGTTTTCCCCATACTCCAGCCTAAATATTTATTCGCTAATCGCGCTAAAATATCCACGCCACCAGTTGTCCCACCGAAACGGAACACAATGCCTAAGCCAATTCCGACAAATACCCCTGCAAATAAGGATACGAGAAATAAATCATCCTGCAAATTCATATTGAACTCATAATGCTGGAAAATTTTTAAGAATACTGATACACCAATGGTACCGATAATCGTATAAATAAATGTTCGTTTCCCTAATAAACGCCAGCCTAAAATGAACATCGGTATATTTAATAGCAAATTCATTAATGCTGGGTCCAAATTTAGTGTAAAATATAAAATAAGTGTAATACCACTAAAGCCGCCTTCGCCAAGTTGGTTTTGCATATTGAAATGGACAAAACCAAAACTGAAAAGGGCCGTTCCAAAGAGGATCCCGATGATATTTTGTATTTTAATGCCTTGCATTGTCATCCTCCTATGCGAATGAATGAAATTTTGTAATTAAAGTAGAAAAAAGCTACATTTGTTATTATGTTTGATTTTTGTACTTTTGACAACAAACATTGCATAATAATCATGTAAATTATTACGTATTTCGGTGTCGTATTAACTAACTGTATTAGAAAAAGGAGTTTTTTGTAATGTCGATGATTAAAGTAGCAATTGCCGGTGCACGTGGCAAAATGGGAACAGAAGCGGTACATACCGTTATGAAGCATCAAGAGATGGAATTAGTAGCTGTATTAGATTATAAGGAAGTCGGCGCAACATTGGCTGATTTAGAGCTTTTCCCAGCGTCTTATGAAGTACCTGTATATACTGATTTTGCACAGCTAGTAGCTGAAACCAAGCCGGATGTGATCGTTGATTTAACGAATCCGCATTGTGTGTATGAACGCACGAAGCAGGCTCTTTTACATAATGTTCGTCCAGTTGTTGGTACAACAGGTTTTACAGATGAACAATTACAAGAATTAACGGATTTAGCGAAAGGCAAGAAAATAGGCTGCATCATTGCGCCAAATTTTGCGATTGGTGCGATTTTAATGATGAAATTTGCGAAGGAAGCATCTAAATACTTCCCAGATGTTGAAATTATTGAAATGCATCATGATCAAAAGCTGGATGCACCATCAGGAACAGGTATTAAAACAGCGCAGATGATTAGTGAGGTGCGCAACGCCAAGCAGCAAGGTCATCCAGATGAAAAAGAAACGCATGAGGGCGCGCGCGGTGCAGATTACGAAGGTATGCGCATTCATTCAGTACGTCTTCCTGGTTTAGTAGCGCATCAACAAGTATTATTTGGTGGAGCGGGCGAATTATTAACGATTCGTCATGATTCGTTAAATCGTGGAAGCTTTATGGGTGGTATCGCGTTTTGCGTACAAGAAGTGATGAAGCGTGAATCGTTAATTTATGGACTAGAGAATATTATTTAGAAACGAGATGATCTTTATGAAGATTGCATTAATCGCACATGATCGGAAAAAGGACAATTTAATTCAATTTGCCATTGCTTACCAAGCAATCTTAGCGGAGCATGATTTATATGCAACAGGTACTACAGGGACAATGATTGAGGCTGAAACAGGTCTACCGATTACGAAATTTCGATCGGGTCCACTTGGGGGAGATCAGCAAATTGGCGCCATGATTGCCAATAATGATATGGATATGGTGTTTTTCTTCCGTGACCCATTAACAGCGCAGCCGCATGAGCCCGATGTCATGGCGTTAGTGCGTTTATGTGATTTATATCATATTCCGTTAGCAACAAATATGGGCACAGCTGAAATTTTATTAAAAGGTTTACAAGAAGGCTTTGTTGATTGGCGCACCTTAGAAGAACGTAGACAATAAAGAAGCAAGTGTTAGAAAGGATACGTACCTTTGAAGGGATGGGAAGACGAATGAAAAAATTAAAAATTGGTATTACATGTTACCCTACAGTTGGGGGCTCTGGTGTCATTGCAACAGAGCTAGGCAAAATGTTAGCAGAACGTGGGCATGAAATTCATTTCATCACATCGAGCGTACCATTTCGGTTAAATAAAATTTATCCAAACGTCTTTTTCCACGAAGTTGAAGTAAATAATTATTCAGTATTTCAATATCCGCCATATGATATTGCACTTGCAAGTAAAATGGCAGACGTGATTAAAGAAGAACAGTTAGATATTTTACATGTGCACTATGCCATTCCACATGCGGTGTGTGCCGTTTTAGCACGTGATATGAGTGGGCAAGATTTTGGGATTGTGACGACGCTCCACGGTACAGATATTTCAGTGCTTGGCGAGGACTCAACATTAGCTCAGGCGATTAAATATGGAATTAATCAATCAGACGCGGTGACGGCTGTTTCAGAATCGTTAAAGCAACAGACCTATGATTTAATCGATACAAAGGCTCCGATTGATACGATTTATAATTTTGTTGATGAGCAAGTCTTTAAGCCAGTGAATCCAGGGAATTTAAAGCAGCAGTTTGGTATTGCAGAGGATGAAAAGGTTATCATCCACATTTCAAACTTCCGTAAAATTAAAAATTTACCTGATATCGTTGAATCGTTTATGAAAATTCGTGCACAAATGCCAGCGAAATTATTACTTGTAGGAGATGGTCCTGAAAAACATCGCGTCATGGAGCAAGTAAAGGCTTCCGACTATAAAAAAGATGTACTGTTTTTAGGGAAGCAAGAAAATATTACCGAGCTTTTTGCTATCAGTGATTTGAAGCTGCTATTATCTGAAAAAGAATCTTTTGGACTTGTATTACTAGAAGCAATGGCTTGCGGTGTGCCAGGAATTGGTACGGCAATTGGTGGTATACCTGAAGTTATTGAGCACGGTGTCAATGGTTATATCGTAGAGCTAGGAGATACACAAGCAGTAGCAGAGTACGCCGTGCAGCTATTACAGGATGAACAGCAGCATGCGGCATTCCGTCAAGCGGCATTGCAAGCGGTAACCGAGCATTTCCATCAGCACAAAATTATTAAGCAATACGAAGATTTATATGAAAGAGTGGTCACAAAGAAAAATGATTCCAAAGCAATGGCAAAACGCAATTGACGTCATTAACCACATTGAGCAAGCCGGTTTTGAAGCATTTATTGTAGGTGGCGCTGTACGAGATTATTATCTAAAGAAAGAAAATAATGATGTCGATATTACGACGAGCGCGTTACCAGAGGAAATACAGGCGATTTTTCCACATACAATTGATGTCGGTATTGCGCATGGCACGGTGCTTGTCCTGCATCAAGAGGAGCCCATAGAGGTGACGACATATCGTACAGAATCTACGTATACGGACCATCGTAGACCGGATGCCGTGCATTTTGTCCGTGATTTAGCGGAGGATTTGAAGCGTCGCGATTTTACGATGAATGCAATGGCACTTAGCCGAACGGGTGAATTTATTGACCTTTATGATGGTCGCAAGCATATTGACGAGCGATTAATTTGTGCGGTTGGCAATGCAGAGGAGCGCTTTACAGAGGATGCCTTACGCATGCTGCGGGCTGTGCGTTTTGCTGCGCAGTTAAATTTTAAGATTGAGGAACAAACCTTTGCAGCGATTCAAAAGCAGGCGGCATCGATTACGCTGATTGCGATGGAGCGTATTCAAGTGGAGCTATCGAAGATTTTTATGTCACCATTTCCAGCACAAGGCATTCAGTATATGCAGGAATCGCAGCTTGCCAAGTATTTAGCGGGTGATTTTGACGAAGCAGCTTGGCAGTTGTTTCAGTCGGATAATCGTCAGGTCGGCTGGGCGTATTTTTGTTTAGTGAATCAAGACGTCACGCTGTTAACGCATTATCGCTGTTCAAATAAGGATAAGCAATTTGTAAAGCAAGTACTTGCAGCCTATGAATGTCTTGTAAAAGGAATCGAAAAACGGCAGCTCCTATATTTTGAAGGCGAGATTTTGCGCACGGCCTATCAGTTTACCCTGTGGCAAAAGCAACCGATCAATATCACGTGGGAGCAGCTACAGCAGCAAAAATTAGCTTTGCCAATCCAATCTGCCAAACAGCTAGCCATTACTGGACAGGATTTGATGGCCTGGTCACATAAAAAACGCGGGCCATGGATTAAAGACATGTTGGATGCTGCATTACAAGCGGTAGTCAATGGGGATGTAGTAAATGACAAACAACAGATAAAGGAATGGTTTCATGCAACTAACGATGAAGGATGAAATATTGCAACGATTTTTACAGGCAAACGGTGAGCCAATCTCAGGTCAGCAACTAGCTGATGATTTTCAAGTGTCACGTACAGCCATTTGGAAGCATATGCAAAGTTTGCAGCAAGAAGGCTATACATTTGAAACAATTAAAAAGCGTGGCTATCAGTTAGTGGCAGTGCCAGATAAAGTTGATTTCGGTCAGCTTAAGCAGTTTCTTACAACAGAGCGCTATGGTCAGCGGGTGCATTATTTTGATAGTGTTGACTCCACGCAAATTGTTGCACATGATTTAGTACGTCAAGGCGCGCCAGATGGAACACTTGTCATTACAGAGCACCAAACGGCTGGTCGTGGTCGCATGATGCGAGAATGGGATTCGTCACAGGGGAAAGGGATTTGGATGACGATTATTATTCGACCGGAAATCGCGCCACATCAAGCCCCGCAATTTACACTTGTAACAGCGGTTGCCGTAGTGGATGCGATGAAGGCTCTGTATAAAAGTATTACCCCGCAAATTAAATGGCCGAATGATGTTTTAGTGAATGGGAAAAAAACAACGGGGATTTTAACGGAAATGATTGCCGAAGAAAATTGTATCCAAGCACTATTAATCGGAATAGGAATTAATGTCAATCACCAGCTGGAGGATTTCCCAGAAGAATTGCATGACAAAGCAACTTCCTTAGCGATCGAAGGGAAGGAAACGATTGAGCGCGTTCATTTAGTAGCTAAGGTGCTCGAATATTTAGAGCGATATAGTGACGAATATATCAAAAATGGCTTCCCACTAATTAAAAAACTATGGGAGCAATCCTCTTGTACAATTGGTAGCCAAGTACGTGCGACCACTTTACGTGAAGTCGTTGAAGGCGAAGCAATTGCGATTTCGGATACAGGTGTTCTGGAGATTCGCCAGGCAAATGGAGTTGTAAAAGGGGTGTATTCAGCAGATATCGAACTAATCTAAACCGTGTTGATAAATGCTTTCTTTACTGTACGCTGCGGTGTAATTAATTTTTCTGTACGTTTTCTTCTGAAATTGTTATAGTAGCTCTAGGACAGTATCTAGCTAGCTGGAACTGTACCTAGCCAACTTTTTATTACACTACTATAAAAAATCTGCCTTGATCCATAGTGACAGGGACGGAAGAAAACGTGCGTTCAATTACAGGCTACGCAGGTAGCTGCTATTTTAGGAAAACATAGCTATGTTGCAATGATTGCAGCATTTGTTTTTGACGCATAAAAAACCTATTTGTTTCAATTACGCAATAGGGCTCTTCTGTCTACTTTTAGATAGGAGAGCTTTTTTGTTTTCTTCCTCAAAACAAAGGAGGACAAAATGAAAACGACAGCTCAGTTTATAACAATGAAGCAGCAACAAGAAAAAATCGTCATGGTGACTGCCTATGATTATCCGGGCGCAACTTTTTCAGAAGCTGCGGGCGTAGATATGATTTTGGTGGGGGATTCTTTAGGGATGGTTGTCCTTGGGTATGAGTCGACGATGCGCGTAACGGTGGAGGACATGATTCATCATAGTAAAGCGGTTCGACGTGGTGCACCCAATACGTTTGTCGTAGTGGATATGCCTTTTGGTTCGTATCATGGTGATGTCAATGACACATTGAAAACGGCGGTGCGCATGATGCAAGAAACGAACGCCAACGCGCTAAAAGTAGAAGGTGCAGGAGACGTGGTGCCCGTCATTAAAAAGCTGACAGATGCAGGCATTCCGGTCGTGGCGCATTTAGGGCTATTACCACAATCTGCAGGGGTTTTAGGTGGCTATAAAGTGCAAGGGAAAACAGCGGAGCAGGCAGAAAAGTTAATTCAAGATGCCTTAGAAGTGGAGCAAGCAGGAGCCTGTGCGGTTGTACTAGAATGCATTCCCCATCAATTGACGGCGGTTGTTTCTGACAAGCTAACGGTCCCGACAATTGGGATTGGTGCGGGGGTCGAAGCAGATGGGCAGGTACTGGTATTCCATGATTTACTGCGATTTGGTAAACATCATATGCCAAAGTTCGTACACGGTTTTGCGCAGGTGGGCGATGAAATTGAGCGCGGTATTAAAGGCTACACCGATGCAGTGAAGGCTGGGACTTTCCCAACATTAGCCCATAGCTTTACGATGAAGGAAGAGGAATTGAACGAGCTATATGGAGGCGTAAGATCATGAACGTCATTTCAACGATTGCACAATTAAGAGAAGTGGTGTTACATGCAAAAAAGCAACAGCAAACAATCGGACTCGTCCCAACGATGGGCTATTTACACGATGGGCATTTGACGCTAGCTGCTAATGCACGACAGGAAAATGAACTTGTTGTCATGAGTATTTTCGTCAATCCAACACAGTTTGGACCGAATGAGGATTTTGAGTCGTATCCACGTGATTTAGCGCGTGATACGAAGTTGGCACAATCGGCTGGTGTGGATATTATTTTCGCGCCATCGGTGGAAGAAATGTACCCTCATGATGGAGGCATCCGAATTCGAGCAGGTCGTCAAGCGGAACTATTATGTGGGGCTAGCCGTCCGGGGCATTTTGATGGCGTGCTTCAGGTTGTGGCCAAGTTATTTCATTTAGTTCAGCCGGATCGTGCTTATTTTGGTCAAAAGGATGCACAGCAAGTAGCGATTATTCAGACGATGGTGCGTGATTATAACTTCCCAGTCGAACTGCGCATTGTACCGGTTGTACGAGAAGAAGACGGCTTAGCAAAATCCAGCCGTAATATTTATTTATCGCCATTAGACCGCTCACAAGCACCTGCCATCCAACAAGCATTGCAGCTGGCAAAACGCGAATTACAGGAAACGCAAGACGTTAAAAAGGCACTCGCATTAGCAACGAAACTGATTGAAAAAAATACGGATGGAAAAATTGATTATTTAGCCATTTTAGCGTATCCAGATTTAACAGAGGTGACGCCAGAAACAGAGCAAATTCTGCTAGCCGCCGCTGTTTATATTGGAACAACACGTTTAATTGATAATGTAATCTTTTCGTTAAAAGGGGAAATCGCACATGTTTAGAATGATGATGAATAGTAAAATTCACCGCGCACAGGTAACACAGGCAGACTTAAATTATGTTGGTTCCATTACAATCGACCAAAATCTTTTAGACGCAGTTGGGATGCTGCCAAATGAAAAGGTGCATATTGTCAATAATAATAATGGTGCACGCTTTGAAACATATATTATTGCTGGCGAGCGTGGATCAGGCGTGATTTGTGTGAACGGCGCAGCAGCTCGCCTTGTGCAAAAAGGGGATGTCGTTATAATTATTTCGTATGTGTATGTAGACAACAATGAAATTGCCGACCATCAACCAACTGTGGCAATCATGGGGGATAACAATACCATTAAAGAACTAATTAGCTACGAGCCAGAAGCAACGGTAATGTAAGTGGAATAGGGTGTTACATAGAAGGACTTCTATGTAGCCCCCTTTTTTGTTACAAAATATTATGTTTTGAATAATTTTGTAATAATTATATTATACCCCTGTAATATATTTGAAATATTAAATGTGTAGACTAGGGTTAGTTTATAAATACTAATTATTTCAAATGTAACAGGAGGAAATGGCTATAATGAATCAGTGTAAAATAATTTTAAGCCTATCTTTAGTCTTGTTCAGTTCGATTTTCTATGTAAATACAACTAGTGCAGCAACACACACAGTAAAGACCGATGAAAATATAGAAGAGATTGCAAAGCGTTACGATACAACAGTGGAAGAAATATTAGAGCTAAACCGAATTGAAAAGGCAAGCGATATCGTAGCGCATTTAGTATTACGATTACCTGAACCGAAACCAAAAGAAACACCTAAGGAACAGCCAAAAAATGCGGAAGCAAAAAAAGAAACGATTGAGGATTATGAAGTTGTTAAAACATTAACAGTAGAAGCAAGTGCTTTTACAGCAGGCTGTAGCGGCTGCTCTGGCAAAACGGCCTACGGAATTGATTTACGCAAAAATCCAGATATTAAATTAATTGCGGTTGACCCAAATATGATTCCGCTTGGCACAAAAGTATGGGTGAAGGGCTACGGGATTGCCATCGCTGGTGATACGGGTGGTTCGATTAAAGGCGGTAAAATCGATGTCTTTATGAAAACAAAGAAAGAAGCATATAGCTGGGGACGTAAAAAGGTTGAGATTAAGATTTTGAAATGAATACAAACGCAAAAACCACGGAGATTTCTGGTTTTTGCGTTTTTTCTTTTTTTGCTATGGATTATAGGGGATAATTAAATCGATACATATGTATGAAAGGAGGCTTATTATGGAAATTATTTTAGCAATGGGTGCAATTTTAGGTGCGTTAACTGTAGCGCTTGGTGCATTTGGCGCGCATGCGTTAAAGGGCAAATTTGCTGAGGAACGCTATGAGCAGATCTTTGAGACGGGGGTTCGTTATCAGATGTACCATAGCTTAGCCATTTTAATTATTGGTTTAGTGATGCATGTCGTTGGGGAATTACCAATTCTAGAAGTTGCTGCATATTTAATGCTAGCTGGTATTCTCCTATTTTCAGGGAGCTTATATGCACTTTCAGTTACAGGAATTCGCAAGCTTGGTGCTATTACGCCGATTGGAGGTCTATGTTTTATTGCGGGGTGGATTTGTCTTGCGGTAGGTATTCTATAACGGTTATTGTCCTAATTAGAATGCCTTATTTTAGTTTGTCCTTTTATAAAGATTCACATGAAATCTACTTTACACATGTAAAACCTCCAACTTCAGTTGCAATCCAAATATCGTGATGTTAAGGTGAAAAACGAGGTGGAAAATATGGAAAACTTTGATTTAGCAGTAATAGGTGCGGGTCCGGGTGGTTATGTAGCGGCCATCCATGCTGCAAAAAGTGGTTTAAAGGTCGCGCTAGTAGAACGCGATAAAGTAGGTGGGGCTTGCTATAACGTAGGGTGTATCCCATCGAAAATAATGTTAGAGCACAGTAAATTAGTGCAGGAAATTCGCCGTGGGACAGATTGGGGCGTAACGGTTCCGACAATTCATATTGATTTCCCAAAATTAATGCAGCGTAAGGATCAAGTTGTGGAGGAATTACTAACAAATATCGAAACCTTTATTGAAAACGCGCAAATTACAATGTTTCGCGGGGAAGCAACGGTAACGGCAGAGCGCAAAGTCATTGTAGATAATGAAGCTTTTTTTGCTAAGCACGTTATTTTAGCTACGGGTAGTCGTCCATTTGTTCCTCCATTTAAAGGGATTGAAACAGCAAATTATTATACAACGGATACATTCTTTAGTATTCAGGAATTACCGAAGGAGTTAACGATAATCGGTGGAGGGGTCATTGCAATAGAGATGGCCTTTGCATTAGCACCAATGGGCACGAAGGTTACGGTGTTAAATCATAGTAAAGACATTTTACAAACCGAAGAGCCGGATGCGCGTCCGATTATTAAAGAAAAAATGAAACAACTCGGTATTGAGCTGATAACAGATTTTACGTTTGAAGAAATTCATCCTGATAAAATTCAAACATCAATTGGTGATTTCTCTTTCGAAAATTTATTGTTTGCAACGGGGCGTCGTCCGAATACGCAAATTGCGGATGCGCTAGAAATGGATATGGATGGTCGTTTGATTAAGGTGAATAATCATTATGAAACGAGTATTCCGGGGATTTTTGCGATTGGTGATTTAGTCGGAGGTTTCCAGCTTGCTCACTCTGCTAGTGCAGAAGGGGTGCATGCGGTGGATTATATTTTAGGGAAGCATCCAAAGGTCATTAATCAGCAGGAAATTCCGCGCTGTGTGTATACGCATCCAGAAATTGCGACATTCGGTATGCTTGAGCATGAGGCACCAGCCGATTCGATTGTTACGAAAATGTATTTACCGACAAATCCCAAAGCTTTACTTGAAGGTAATACACAAGGCTTTATGAAGTTTGTCGCTAGTCCTGAGGGGGATATTTATGGGGCATGTGTTGTTGGGGACGGTGCAACAGAAATGATCAACTCAATGCTAGCAGCGAAAGTATTGGGTGGCTCGGTGAAAGATTTGGCTCGCTTAATTTTCCCACATCCAACAGTTAGTGAACATGTAGGCGATGCTGCACGTTCGGTATTTGGCAAAGCGATTCACGCATAATAGTTAATGCATGTTCAAAACACTTGAGCATGCATTTTTCTTTAAGCTTCAATTATTGTTCGTTATACTAATGGTACTAATTACTACATGAGGTGCATGATGGAACAAGAAATAATGGAAAAGGTCGAAAAAGAAGTCGAACAAGCGCTATTTACCTGCATCGATTTAAAAATGGAAGAAAATTATCTGGTGATGGGACAAGTTTTTGCAAAAGTACTCGCACAGCTACAAAAGCATAATTTCATTAGCCCAACATTAAAGGTAATAGTCACACCCGAGAGCTGCTTAACAGAGACGCGTCTATTGCTCGAGAGCTTGCAAGAAGCGCAGCGCAGACATACATCGCGGGGCAAGCTATTAACACATCGTCAAATATTAAATGTTTGGCTTCGTAAAAACGCGCATTATCAGCGTGAAATTTTACCGGGGTTCTTCTAATAATCTCTTTTGACAATAAGGAAATTTTAGAAAATAGCAGAAAATCGTTGCGTCTCTAACATTATTTATATATAATAGAACTATTCAATAGAAAAGTAAGGCATGGTGGAGTCAGTCAATTCTGGCACCGCCATGCCTTTTTGTTGTTCTAGGAAGTCTAAATATACTATATATTCAAAATATATAAAGTCTTTCTTGTACAACTTAACTAAAACGTAACGTTCTTAGAGCTAGTTGCGCCACTTTTTTGAATAACTAGTTTTGAGCATAGTCACCCTTAATCAAGGGCGATTATTCAAATGTTTTAGTGCTTTGTTACATCTAGAAGGGAGTCGTTGTATGTTTATTTTTCAAATTGTGATCGTTTTATTAGCAACGAAAATTGCTGGTCATTTTTCAGTTCGACTTGGGCAGCCATCTGTGCTTGGGAAGATTTTAGTTGGTATCCTCATTGGTCCAGCAATGTTAGGCTGGGTGACAGATAATGATGTTATGCAAGCATTTAGTCAAATTGGTGTTATTTTATTAATGTTTTTAGCAGGGCTTGAGACAGATTTAGAAGAATTAAATGCCAATATGAAGGGCGCTGTATATGTTGCGATTGGTGGTATTATTATCCCGATTGCGATGAGTTATCCGTTAGCGCTCGCATTTGGCTTAACGCAAGGGCAGGCCATTTTCATTGGTTTAACATTAGCGGCAACATCAGTGAGTATTTCGGTACAAACATTAAATGAAATCGGATGGTTAAAAAGTAAAGAGGGTTCAACTTTACTAGGTGCAGCTGTATTAGATGATATCATTGTTGTCATTTTATTAGCCATTGCGATGAGCTTCCTAGTTGGGGATGATGTATCGATCCCGGCATTACTTGGCGGCAAAGTGTTCTTCTTTGTGTTGTTATTTGTTGTTGCGAAGTGGGTCATTCCACCATTCTTAAAGGCGTTTAGTCGTTTAAAGGTAACAGAGGCGCTTGTTAGTGGAGCACTTGTAGCTTGTTTTGCTTTCGCATATATTGGAGAGCATTATTTCGGAATCGCGACAATTATCGGTGCATTCTTTATGGGTATTGCGATTGGGCGTACGGAATTTAAAGATAAAGTTGAACATAAAGTAGAGTCAATTGCAAGTAGTTTATTTGTGCCATTTTTCTTCGTGAGCATCGGATTATCGGTAACGTTTGATGGAATTACGGAAAATATTTGGTTCTTAGTTGTCTTCTCAATTGTAGCGATTTTATCGAAATTAATTGGTTCTGGTTTAGGTGCAAAGCTTGCAGGATTCAGCTGGCGTTCATCTACAGGGATTGGTTCAGGGATGGTTTCGCGTGGTGAGGTTGCGCTTATTTTAGCGGCAATGGGCTTATCAAGCGGGCTATTACCAGCAGAGGATTACACGCCAATGGTCATTGTCATTATTATTACAACAATTGTGACACCACCAATGTTAAAAGGAGTATTCGGTGTTCGTGAACATTATCATTCATAAAATTTATGCTTGCTAATTGGATACAAAACGATTATTCTAGTAAACAGGTGCCAAAACCTCAGTGAAGATTTAGTCTTCACACACAAAAGCTCCACCTAAACAGCACGGACTTGCTGGGAGACTTTTGTTCGTGCAGGGAGATGAGCCCCTGCACACCTTACATATGATAATTAACCTAGTGCTTGCGTTCTTGCAGTACTAGGTTTTTTTGTATTTACATGACCTTACCTCGCTCATTATGATAAAATGCCGTTATAATACTTGAACTGTGAGTTGAATGATAATGAATGAAAGTCAAAAATATGCCATTGTCGATATTGAAACGACCGGTCATTCGCCAGCAAATGGTGACCGTATGATACAAATTGCGATTGTCATTATGCAACAGTGGCAAGTTGTCAAAACCTATACAAAATTTATCCATCCAGGAAAGTCGATCCCTATGTTTATTCAGGATTTGACAAATATTACAGATGAGGATGTTAAAGATGCGCTACCGTTTGAAGCGTATGCCGATAAGATTTACGAGCTGTTACAGGATACTGTATTTGTTGCGCATAACACTGATTTTGATTTATCGTTTTTGCAGGCAGAATTTACACGCGCGGGTTTACCAAAATGGCATGGGAAAAAGATGGATACAGTCGAGCTTTCGAAAATATTATTCCCTATGTCGTTAAGCTATAAATTAGGGGATTTAGCAAGCGATTTGAACATTCCGCTTGAAAGTGCCCACCGTGCGGATGATGATGCGCTAGCGACGGCGTATTTACTAAAACGCTGCTGGGAAGAGCTCCTAACGCTACCATTAGTGACGTTAGAGCAGCTACATAAGCGTTCGTTCCGTTTGCGATCCCATTTAGCACAGTTATTTTTTGATGCACTTGTTATAAAGCGTGCAAAAGTTTCTGATGACCGTGAGCATGTGTTTTTCAATAAAATTGCGGTTCGTAAAATGGCACCAACGCCAAAAGGCTTTGAACCGCTTCAGCAATACCCGCAAACAGTAGAAGAAAAGGTAGCCTTGCTGCAAAGGGCCATTCCGAATTTCGAACAGCGCCCACAGCAATTTGCTATGATGGACCGGATTTTTGAAAAGCTAACGGCACAGCAAGAGCATGTGATTGAAGCCTCAACCGGTATTGGTAAAACGATGGGCTATTTAGTACCATCTATTTTTTATGCGAAGCAAACGAATCAAAAGGTTGGTATTAGTTCGTATACCTCCCATTTACTTGACCAGCTTTTGCAAAATGAAATCCCCGTTATTGAAAAAATGCTCGGTCAGCCGATTAAAGTCGCATTACTAAAGGGGATGAATCATTATGTCGATGTCGAGAAATTTGAAAAACAATTAAAGTCATTAGACGATTCATATGATGAGACGTTTACCTTACTACAAACGCTTATTTGGCTAGCTAAAACCGAAACAGGTGATTTAAATGAGCTCAATGTTTCGGGTGGTGGGCAATTATTGCTCGATAAAATTCGTAAAACGGCGTTGCCAAAAACGACCATGCCACTCTATGATTTTTATTCGCGTGCCATTCAGATGAGCAAACAGGCAGACCTGATTATTACAAACCATGCGATGCTACTCAGCGATTTAGTGCGCCATGACCAAATTTTTAATGAATTTGGAGGCTGGATCATTGACGAAGCACATCAGTTTATACAAGCTGCCATTAGTCAGGACGAAAAAATTTTCTCCTATATGAATTGGAAGTATTTATTTGGTCAAATTGGGGCGTATGAAGATGAAGCGCTCTCTTTTAAATTGTCCAAATTGGCGTATAAAAAGCATGTTTCAAACCAACAAACTTTGCAGCAATTAGAAAAACGCTATATGCAAATGGTACGAAGCTTTGATGATGCGATTACAACGTTGATAACTGCCATGAAAACGCATCCTAAAAGCTCGCTAAAACAGCAAAAGATTTCTTTATTTTTTAATGAGTTAGATTTACCACAAGCAGCCTTTGAAAAAGTAGCATCACTTATTCAGCAATGGTTAGATAGTGCAGCATCACTTCATCGACAGTTTATGACGGACGTAAATGAGCTTGCGCCAGAGCATCTATATTTACTTGAGCAATGGCAATATTGGCTGGATGAATTTACGATTAAATTATCTGAGTGGGATGATGTCTTTTTACGTCAGGAAGCTAATTATACTAGCTGGATTGAGCTGGATAAACGGAGCCTACCGGGGAGTATTCAAATTTATAAAAAACCCGTAGCTGTAACAGAGAAAATTCAAAAGCTATTTGCGCCAATTCGTGAGCAAAGTGCGGTAATTTGGACATCTGGAACATTGACCGTGCCAAATAATGAACGCTTCATCACGAACCAATTGGGTATTGATACGTCTATACAAATTGAAAAATTACATGCTGATCCAAGCTACTATGATGGGGCGCACGTCTATATTGTCGAGGATATGCCGGATATTCAGGCGGTGTCACAATCGGATTATATCGAAGAAGTAGCACATGCCATTACCAATGTGGTACGTATGACAGAGGGACGTTCGTTTGTGTTATTTACATCACAAGAAATGCTACGACAAACGGTGGATTTAATTCATGAAAGTGAATTGCTAAGTGACTATATGCTATTTGCGCAAGGTGTTACTGCGGGGAGTCGAATGCGCTTATTAAAATCATTCCAGAAGTTCAATCATTCCGTGTTATTTGGCACGAATAGCTTCTGGGAGGGTGTGGATGTGCCAGGGGACGGGCTTGCTACGGTTATTGTGGTACGCCTGCCGTTTTCTGCACCAGAAGAGCCATCCTTTAAAGCACGCGCAGAGCATTTACAAAGGCAGGGGATAAATGCCTTTACGGAATTGGCATTACCAGAAGCGGTGCTAAGATTTAAACAAGGTTTCGGTCGATTAATTCGTTCAAGTCATGACAAAGGGGCATTGGTCGTTTTAGATCGCCGAATTGAAACGAAATCGTATGGGCGTGAATTTATCGAGTCATTACCGCCAATATCAATACAAAAACTGCCACTTCATAGTATGGTACAACAGCTTGGAAATTGGTATAATGAAAAACGATGAGGAAGGAAAGCAGGTCGACAACTATGAAACAAAACAATCCATACCGTACAGCAATTGTCACTGTACAAAAAAATCAATTGAAATGTAAGGTGCAGCCATGAAAAACTGGATCATCTTTTCGGTTGTCTTTATTTTATCTTTGTCACTTGTTATTTCAGTGTTCGTATTTTGGAAAGCAGATGCGCCGTTTTCTGATATAGAGCAAAAGGCAGAGCAGTTTGCAATGGATACGAAGGCACTTGCTGTTGTTGAAGATTCATATGTATACAACGGAAATAAGCCGTATGTAACCGTATTTGGTGTAGACGAATATGGGAAAGAAAAGGCAATCTTCGTCCCGATGAGTTTAGATGAAAATTCAATGCAAGAAGTATTTTTAGCAGATGGCATTACAAAAGATGAGGCATTAAAGCGCTTCCGTAATGAAACGGCTGCAAAAGAAATTCTTCATACAAAATTAGGCTTTGAGCAACCGGGTCCAGTATGGGAAATTACCTATATTTCAGAGTCGGGTAGCTTAAATTACGTCTATTTAATACATGAAGATGGGCAATGGTGGAAACGCATATTGAATTTGTAGAGGAGAAATGACCATGAAACAATTGTTAGCAAACCGTGTAAAAACATTAACACCTTCTTCAACTTTAGCGATTACTGCGAAGGCGAAGGAACTAAAAGAGCAAGGGATTGACGTAATCGGATTGGGAGCAGGGGAGCCTGACTTCAACACACCAGAAAACATTTTAAATGCTGCAAAGGCGTCAATGGATGCAGGATTAACAAAGTATACGCCAGCTGGTGGTTTACCGGTATTAAAGAAAGCAATCATTGACAAATTACAGCGCGATAACGAGCTTACATATCAAGCGAATGAAATTTTAGTTGGTGTTGGTGCAAAGCATGTACTGTATACATTGTTCCAAGTGATTTTAGATGAGGGCGATGAAGTAATTATCCCAATTCCATATTGGGTTTCATATCCAGAGCAAGTAAAGTTAGCAGGGGGTGTGCCTGTATACGTAGAAGGAACAGCGGCGCAAGGCTACAAAATTACACCTTCTCAATTACGTGAAGCGATTACTAATAAGACAAAAGCGGTTATTATTAACTCGCCTTCAAATCCTTCTGGCATGATTTATTCAAAAGAAGAATTAGCAGAGCTTGCAAAAGTGGCAGAAGAAAAAGATATTTTAATCGTTTCAGATGAAATTTATGAAAAGCTTGTTTACAATGGAGTAGAGCATTTTTCAATTGCACAGCTTTCGGATGCAATTAAAGCGCGTACAATCGTTGTAAACGGTGTAGCAAAATCACACTCAATGACAGGCTGGCGTATTGGTTATGCTGCTGGGGATGCAACAATTATCAAAGCGATGACGGACTTAGCGTCACATTCGACTTCAAATGCAACTACGACTGCACAATATGCAACTGTAGAAGCGTACAACGGTTCTCAAGAAACAGTTGAAATGATGCGTCAAGCGTTTGAATCGCGTTTAGAGGCGATTTTCCCGAAATTAGAGGCGATTCCTGGTTTTAAAGTATTAAAGCCACAAGGTGCCTTCTACTTATTACCAGACGTATCAGAAGCAGCAACAAAAACAGGCTACGCATCGGTGGATGATTTTGCAAGTGCATTATTAACAGAAGCAAATGTAGCAGTAATCCCGGGCTCAGGCTTTGGAGCACCTGCCACAATGCGCTTATCGTATGCAACATCTTTAGAATTACTAGAAGAAGCAGTTCGTCGTATTGATGCTTTTGTGAAAGCAAAGTGGCAAGAATAGTAGGACTGCATCTGAGTTTTGGAGGACTTTATGAAAAAAATTATGATTAAAGATATGCCACAACATATCGGCGAAACTGTCAAAATCGGTGCTTGGTTAGCGAACAAACGTGCTAGCGGTAAATTAGCATTCTTACAATTGCGTGATGGCTCAGGCTTCGCACAAGGCGTTGTTGTAAAAGAAGAAGTAGGCGAAGAGCTTTTTGCAGTAGCAAAAGGCATGACGCAAGAAACGTCTATGTACATCATCGGTGAAGTAAAAGCAGACGAACGTTCTACTTTTGGTGCAGAGTTAAATGTAACTGGTATCGAAGTGATTCACGCTGCAGTGGACTTCCCAATCACACCAAAAGAGCACGGTACAGAATTCTTAATGGACAACCGTCACTTATGGTTACGTTCTCGTAAACAACATGCTGTTATGAAAGTGCGTAACGAAATTATTCGCGCAACGTATGAGTTCTTCAATGACAATGGATTCACAAAAATGGACCCACCAATTTTAACAGGTTCAGCGCCAGAAGGTACTTCAGAGCTATTCGCTACGAAATACTTCGATGAGGATGCCTACCTATCTCAATCAGGTCAGCTTTATATGGAAGCTGCGGCAATGGCACAAGGTCGCGTATTCTCATTCGGTCCGACATTCCGTGCAGAAAAGTCGAAAACTCGTCGTCATTTAATCGAGTTCTGGATGATTGAGCCGGAAATGGCCTTCGTAGAGTTTGAAGAAAACTTAGAAGTACAAGAACAATATGTTACTCATATCGTTCAGTCTGTGCTGAAAAACTGTAAAATGGATTTAGAGCGTCTAGGTCGTGACACTTCTAAATTAGAAAATATCAAAGCACCATTCCCACGTATTTCTTATGATGATGCGATCAAATTCTTACATGAACAAGGCTTTGATGATATTCAGTGGGGTGATGATTTCGGTGCACCACACGAAACAGCAATCGCCAATGCGTACGACAAGCCAGTATTCATCACTTGCTACCCAGTAGGCATTAAGCCATTCTATATGCAACCCCATCCAGAGCGCGATGACGTTGTATTATGTGCAGACTTAATTGCACCAGAAGGCTACGGGGAAATTATCGGTGGTTCTGAGCGTATTCATGATTATGATTTATTAAAATCTCGCTTAGAAGAGCACAACTTATCAATGGACGCATACGCTTGGTACTTAGAGCTTCGTAAACAAGGCTCAGTACCGCACTCTGGCTTCGGTCTTGGTTTAGAGCGTACAGTAGCATGGATTTCAGGAACGGAGCACATCCGTGAAACAATTCCATTCCCACGTTTATTAAACCGCTTGTACCCATAATTTATAAATTGCATTTTTTAAAGAGCGTCCGGCCAATTTACCGGGCGCTTTATTAGTGGATAGGCAAGTATAGCTTTTTTTAGGATATCCACATAAGTAAAGACAACCTTTCTCGCTATTTAGCGCGAAATATGTTTTTCTAATTATATTAGTGACAAAGGGGATTCTAGCAATGGACAATCAATTTAATCGAATCCGCATTTGGACAGAGCAAAAGCAAATTACAGTGCCACAACTGTTTTTTAAGCATTACAGTGAAATGAATATTCAAGATGATGAAGCGCTCATCGTCCTACATTTAATGAGCTTTGCACAAGAGGGGATTGACTTTCCAACGCCAAACGACATATTAGCGCGGACAAGCTTTCAAATGATCACGATTAGCCAACTCTTACAGCGCCTTATGCAAAAGGGCTATGTAGAAATTTCACAAAGCACCGACGAATCAGGGCGTATCGTTGAAAAGTATTCATTGTATCCACTTTGGGAGCGTCTGCTTGATTTATTGCAGTCCAAGGAAATGCAAAGCCAAGTGAAAACGCAAAAAATCGACGAGGCCAAGATTTTCCAATTGTTTGAGCAAGAATTAGGCCGCTTACTATCGCCAATTGAAATTGAAACAATCGGCATGTGGATGGATATTGACCAGCATACACCTGAAATTATTAAAGCGGCGCTAAAAGAGGCGGTGCTTGCGGGGAAGGTGAGCTTACGCTATATCGACCGGATTTTAATTGAGTGGAAAAAGAAAAATATTAAAACGCTTTCTCAAATCGAGCAACATAGTGAGCAATATCGGAAACATACGATGCAGCCATCTACTCAAAAGCCCTATAATCAGCAACAAGCACCAAAGACGAAAAAAGCACCGTTCTATAACTGGTTAGAAGAACGCGAATAGAGAGGAGAAGCGCGCATGTTAACAAAAGCGAAATGGCTAGAATTTTTAGATACGATGGACGAAATGTATCCAGACGCACACTGTGAGCTCGTGCACGACAATCCGTTTGAATTAACGATTGCGACACTTCTTTCAGCGCAGTGTACAGACGTTTTAGTAAACAAAGTGACGAAGGATTTATTTCAAAAATATAAAACACCGCAAGACTATTTAAATGTATCACTTGAAGAACTGCAAACCGATATTCGTTCAATCGGCCTTTACCGCAATAAGGCGAAAAACATTCAACTATTATGTGAGCGACTACTGACGGAATATGGCGGTGAGGTACCGGCATCACGTGAAGAATTAGTGACATTACCTGGTGTCGGACGAAAAACGGCGAATGTTGTGTTATCCGTAGCGTTTGATGTGCCAGCAATGGCCGTGGACACGCATGTAGAGCGTGTAACAAAACGCTTAGGTCTATGTCGCTGGAAGGATAGTGTACTTGAAGTCGAAGAAACGATTATGAAGAAAACGCCAATTGATCGATGGAGTCGCGCACATCACCAAATTATCTTCTTTGGCCGTTACCATTGTAAGGCACAAAATCCAGGCTGTGCGAAATGCCCGTTGCTTGTAGATTGCCGTGAAGGTCAAAAGCGTTTGAAAAAGGGTTTGGTGAATGTATGATTGCTGTAAAAAAAGAAATGATCGCCAAGGAGCTTGTGGATGCATGGTTTAGCAAGTGGGAATTACTACGTGAGGATATTCATGCTGCACATGACCGCCGTGATGGCTCGGCTCTTGACGCGATGCTAAAGGGGATTGCCCATTTCGAACAATTTTTAATCGATAGTGCGGAATCGGATGCAGTCTTTTCAGTGCAAGCGGACTATGAGCTGATGCCGATTAATGGTATGGAACGCTTCCAATTTATTAAAATGCGTCCGACACAATATGCTTGCTATCGTCAGTTGGATGAGCTGTATAAGGAAACGAAAAAGCGTTGTGCGAGATTGCGCTTAAAATAAACAAGGGGCTAGGTGGAGAACAGAACATTCTTCGCCTAGCCTTATTAGATGGTAGGAGTTATTCAAAAATTTTTACATAAAAAAACACAAATCGCGCCAACTAAGTGCGATTTGTGTTTTTAAATTTATTTAGGATTCACCATCATCTGTAGTGCCATCACCTGTGCCTGGTGATGTTGGCTCTGTTGGTTGTGTTGGTGGTGGCGTTATTCCTGGATCTTCTGTGTTACCATTATTATTGTTGCCATTCCCACCGTTATTATTGCCGTTGTTTCCATTGTTCCCGTTATTCCCATTGTTGCTGTTATTGCCGTTATTCCCATTTCCATTTCCATTATTGCCATTTTCCGTTGAATCACCTGGATTTTCTGGCTGTTCCGGTTCTTCGTTATTATCGGTTGGGTCTTCCGGCTCAATCGGCTCTTCTTCGACTGGATCGCCTTCAACAAATAAGGTTACGGAAGCTGGATCACTTCGCAGATCCCCTGAAATCGCCGTTACGGTAAAGGTATAGGTCTTTCCTTTTTCAATACCTGAAATTTGAGCGGTTGTTGCACTTGAAGTTGCGACTACACTTGATGGGCCACCATCTACTGACATCGTTACTTCATAGGTGATTGGGTCTAAAACCTCACCGCTCTCATTCGTTCCTTCTGTCAGTGAAGAATGAGTCCAGGCTAAGTCTGCAAGCTGTGCTACTTCATTGAATGTTGCCGTTAGACCTGATGGCGCATCCAGTGTTTGTGGTACATGCTCTTCTGAATACTCAGTTGGCTGTGTGCCTTTTACAAATAGCTCTGTGCTACGTAAATTCGATGGTGTGTAGCTGCTTGCTAATTGTAATGGATTTGAACCAATCACAATATCAGCTGCAACAACCGAGCTTGGCTGTTTAAATGAAGATGAAGGATTGTGACGATCTAAATCCGTCATAATTGATTTAAATAAATATTGAGGCATCCAGCGCTCATCCCATGAAGTAATGGCGTCTTTACGCTTCGAATAACCGCCCCAAATCGCGATAGAATAGTTCGTTGAATAGCCAGCAAACCAAGAATCTGGAACTGATCCACTCTTCAAATTATATTTACTAAATTCATCTTTTGAATAGTTTGTTGTACCTGTTTTACCTGCGATATCGACACCTGATACTGCCGCACGTGGAGCAGAGGCATTACGCTTGTTACTGACAACATCACGTAAAATATCTGTCACCATATAGGCTGTGTAATCACTCATCGCAATTTTTGGTTTTGGTTTATAGGATTTCGATGTTTTCCCATCACGATATACAATTTTTGAAATAGAATGCGCGTCATTGTATGTTCCGTTATTACCAAATGCTGCATAAGAAGCCGCCATTTGAATTGGTGACATCGTGACATGACCGCCACCGATTGCATCTGACTCTACTAGGCTATCCGTTTTAATCCCTAAGTTTTCGATAAATTGCTGTGCTCGATCTGCGCCAACCTCTTTGAATGCTTTAACAGCTGGAATATTTCGAGACGCGAATAATGCTTCACGTGCTGTCATTGCACCTAAATATTTGCTATCCCAGTTTGTAATCACTTGTTTTGAGCCGGTATAGGTCATTGGCTCATCTACTAATGTTTGCCCAGTTGACCATTTTAAATACTCAATGGCTGGACCGTAATCAATTAAAGGCTTAATTGTCGAACCAGGTGAGCGAGATTGATTGTCGTAGGCAAAGTTATAGTTAAAGCCTGAATAATTACGACCACCACCAATAGCGCGAAGTTCACCCGTTTGTGTATCGACCACTGCAACACCTGCTTCGATTTTTTCGGTAGGGAAGTTGCTGTCGTTATTCATCACATTTTCGACAATTTCTTGTGCTTTTGGGTCCAGTGTAGTGTACACTTTAATACCCTCTGCGATTAATTCACCATCGCCTGCTGCTTCAAGCTCTGATACGACAACATCCAAAAACGCTGGATATTTTGTTTCGCTATTCGCAACGCGTTGTTCTTCTGGGATTAAACCAGCTGCAATATCGACTGTTTTGGCTTCATCCGCTTGAGCTTGTGAAATTTTATCATGCTGCACCATTAAAGAAAGAACAATATTACGACGTTTTTCTGCATTTTCCGGCTTTTTGTAGGGGTTAAAGTTATTTGGACTTTGTGGCATACCCGCTAATTGAGCCGCTTCTGCTAATGTTAATTCGTTTAATTCTTTCCCATAAAATTCTTTTGCTGCTGTACCAAAGCCGTAAACACGACCAGACATTAATACTTTGTTAAAGTACATTTCAAAAATTTCTTCTTTAGAATATTGGCGTTCTAGCTGTACAGCCAGCCATGCCTCCTGTGCTTTACGCTCTAATTTTTTTTCATTTGTAAAGAATGAATTTTTTACTACTTGTTGTGTAATGGTACTCGCACCTTGGGCACCAAAGCCGTCTCGGAAGTTGGCGATAACAGCCCCTCCTAAACGCCAAATATCAATACCGAAATGATCAAAGAAACGAGAATCTTCCGTTGCAATGATGGCATCAATCATTTGTTGTGGAATATCTTCATATTTGACATATTGACGTGTTTCTGCCCCGATTGTCGCAAATAACTCCCCATTTATGTCATAAAACTCTGAAGACAAAGGATCTTTTAATAATTCCTCGTCTAAATCAGGTGCTTTGCTGACGTAGTAGCCAAATAATGCAGCCCCACTCGCAAAGCCAATTACGCCCAATAAGACAATGGTTAGGACAATGCGTTTAATCCATTTCCCAGTGGAAGGTTTATTTTTAGTTTTTTTAGCTTTTTGTTGTAATTGACGTTCACGTTTAATTTCTTCACGTGTTCTTCTTTTTTCCGTCACGTTATTTCTCCTCACTTTCACAAACTGATTTGTCTGCGATTAATACATCCACTGCTTGTAAATAGTCTAACCGAGGTAAATAGCCTTCGTGAATTTCGATAGCCTCAGTTTCGAACACAGTGAATGGAATCGATTTTCTGCCGCCGTTCTTCATATTATCGTAGAATCGGGCCACAACGTCATATCGTACGACAAAATTGCGGGAAAGCGTACTAAAACGCACGATAAAAAAGGCAATACCCCGTTGATGCAGAACCGAATTCATATGTTCCATTTGGTGTGGGTGGATGTTTTTTAGTGGAAAGGATGTTTTACTATCCGTTTCCTTTGCTTCAAAATCGATATAGTAGCCATTATACACACCATTATAATCCGTCGTTGAAGGCGTGCGGAAATATGCCTCACGAATTACTGCAGCACTTCTCGCCGGATAATCTACTTTGACGATTTGGATGGGAACAGGTTTCTTGTGTATATTTGCCAATTTTTGCTGTGAATAAAACACATTTGTATCATTTAAATCATCTTCTAAGCTTTTTCCACGGTTACTATACGAAATTTCTTTGTTGTTTGTTCCTTTAGTTTTCTTTGCTTTGGCTTGTTTTGGCTCGTCTCGTTTCGTGCCTGCATAAAGTTTACCATTCGGATACCGTATGACCATGGAATCACCTTCCTTCTAATAAAGAAATCATCCGTCAATATTTTACCATAGAAAACGACTACAAAAATAGTAATTCACCAGTAGTAAGCTTTGTCCATTCCGTTAACGAACAAGCTACATTTTTAAAAATCTTGCAAAATAACACTACTTTTGGCGAATAGTCACTAGTTTTGTCTTGGGTGAAGGAACAGCTGAGCCCTTAGCGAATCTATTCAAAAAAGGGGGGAACCGATTGAGTAAAATTGCATCTATCATTCGGCAAATCGACTTAGCACAAAATTTGCTTACACTACAATTTGAGCAGCAGCGCCTACATCTTTCACAACACTATTTATTGCGTACCCTTGCCGTTTATCAAAAGGTTAGCTTAGCAGAAAATAGAGAGCAAGTAAAGAATGCACGTTCGCATATGAGTAGTACAAATGATTAGAATTTGATACACTAAACGAAAATGAGCTTTTCACGTTGAGGTGTAGACAATGCAATTAATGACTGAAACCATATTATTAATACAAGAATGCGAGGCGTGTTTAACACGTTTTCAAAAAATGCGTGATGAGGACCGAGAGCCGGATTTTTTTAATGAGGTAAAGCCGCATGCAGATTCACTACATGCCCAAATCAAAAACTGGCAACAAATCGCGCATATTTGGATTACAAAAACAGCGCCCAAAAATTTATATGTACAACAAATTGACCATGCGGCTGATGCGATGGAGCAATTTGTTGTGCAGTCTTTTTATAAAGGAACGAGTAAAAAGCGCTTCATCCAATCGATTCAATCTACGATGTATACGCTCCGTTTAGTCGTACGAAAATTAGAAGAAGGTGATGTGCATGTTAAGTAAAAAGCGTACGGTGAGCGAACTCTTAGCAGAATGGCGATTCGATGAGGAACTGCAACAAAATATTATAAGCACACATTCAATCGAAGCGACACCAGCACATTATGCTGATTTTCCTGCTGCGATGCATCCCTCGATTCAAAAGGCGCTACATGCGCGAGGAATCAAGCAGCTTTATACGCACCAGCGTCAAGCGTTTGACTATGCACAGCAAGGGAAGCACTTTACGGCGATTACCCCAACGGCATCAGGAAAATCCTATTGCTATCATTTGCCGGTGCTCCAAAAAATTTTAGAGGATAAATCAAGCCGCGCCATTTATTTATTTCCAACAAAAGCATTGGCACAAGATCAAAAATCGGATTTAAATGAATTAATTGAATTAATGGACGAGGATATTTTAAGTTATACATATGACGGCGATACAGCGCCTGGTATTCGTCAAAAGATTCGTAAGGCCGGTCATATTGTGATGACCAATCCAGATATGCTCCATTCAGGCATCTTGCCACACCATACGAAATGGGTTTCGTTATTTGAAAACTTAAAGTACATTGTGATCGATGAGTTACATTCGTATAAAGGGGTATTTGGCTCACATGTGGCCCATGTCATTCGCCGATTACAGCGTATTTGTGAATTTTACGGAAGTAATCCTGTATTCATTTGTACAAGTGCGACCATTAAAAATCCAAAAGAGCTTGCTGAAACTTTAACGAACGTGCAGCATGAGCTCATTGCCAAATCAGGTGCACCAGTTGGGAAGAAAACATTTGTCTTTTACAATCCACCAATTATTCATCCAACTTTTGGGGTGCGTCGAAGTGCGGTGTTAGAAGTACGAGACATTTCGAGGCGTCTGTTTGAAGCGGGCATTCAAACGATTATTTTTGCGAAATCTCGTGTGCGCGTAGAAATGCTTGTAACGTATTTGAAATCATTGACAACGAAGAAAATTGGCGATGAATCGATTCAAGGCTATCGAGGTGGCTATTTACCGAGCGAGCGTAGAGAAATCGAAAAAGGTCTGCGCGAGGGCAAAATTCAAATGGTTATCAGTACAAATGCGCTGGAGCTAGGGGTAGATATTGGTCAGCTACAAGCATGCATTATGACGGGCTACCCAGGGAATATCGCGAGTGCATGGCAACAAGCAGGGCGCGCGGGCAGACGTCAGGATGAGGCGCTGATTGTATATGTGGCACAATCTACAGCGCTTGATCAGTATGTCGTACAGCACCCGAGCTTTATGCTAGGTAGCTCACCTGAGGAAGCCCGTATTAATCCAGAAAACATGCTAATTTTAATGGAACATTTGAAATGTGCGGCTTTTGAATTGCCGTTTACGATGGATGATGCCTATGGTGAATATGAGGTACAGGAGCTGCTTGCTTATTTGGAGGAGGAGGGCGTTCTTGTCAAAACGTCGACCAAGTGGCATTGGATGAGTGACCGTTTCCCTGCGCATGAAATTTCATTGCGTTCGGCTGCTCAGGAAAATGTCGTCATTATTGATATTTCGACGCCTGCCAATACAAAGGTCATCGGAGAAATGGATACGTACAGCGCCATGACATTATTACATGAGGAAGCCATTTATATTCATCAAGGAACGCAATACCAGGTGGAAAAGCTCGATTGGGAGGAAAAGAAAGCATTTGTACGAGAAGTCAATGTCGATTACTTCACGGATGCTAACTTAGCAGTAGAATTAAAAGTATTAAGTGAAGACAAATCTGCAAGCTTTAGTGGTGCAACAGTAAGCTACGGTGATGTCAGTCTGCTTGCGATTCCCACTATTTTCAAAAAAATCCGTTTCCATTCTCACGATAATATTGGCTCTGGTCCTATTTCTATTCCACCAATGGAAATGCATACGAATGCGACTTGGATGAGCTTTGACTTACCTGAAAATTGGACAGAAGAACAGCTAACAGATGCTTTAACTGGTGCTGCCTATGCAATCAGTAGCTTTGTGCCGCTATTTATTCATTGTGACCGTTCGGATATTTCCGTTGTCCCACAAGTAAAGGCCATTCATAATGAAAAGCCGACGCTGTTTATCTATGATAGCTATCCGGGGGGGATCGGCTTAAGTGAACGTGTGTATGATGTATTGCTACCATTATTAGAAAAGACAAAGCAGCATGTCCTTCTTTGTCCTTGTGAGCATGGCTGTCCGGCATGTATCGGCGCACAGGATACATTAGGAGAAAGTAAAAAACAAGTCATCAAAGTGTTAACTATACTAATGAGTGAAATGATGTGAATACATGTCATATGAAAATAAAATTTTACAAATGAAAAAAATGCTTGGTAAAAAAAACGAGACCAAACAGGAAAAGCCGAAGTTTATCAAGCCAGAAGCGCCAAGCTATACAGCATCCTGGCAGCAGGCAGGGCTAGAGCTAATTGAAAACGAATTTGGTGTGCTATTTAAGCGCGAGGTACATTATCCATTTATGTACCAGCATGGCGATTATCGTCTTGGGGAGCTATTTACTGCTCTCAAGCGTTGGCGTGTACATGGTGAGGATCATCCATTTGCTATTACTGAGGATGAAAAAATTGTGTTCTTTGATACCGAAACGACAGGGTTAAAGGGAACTGGCACGCATATTTTTCTATTAGGCTTTTTAGAGGCCGATGATGAAGGCTTTACACTGACGCAATATGTATTGGCCGATCCATCAAACGAGGCGGCACTGCTTTTCGAATCAAAAATGTGGCAGCGCAATGTGACGATTGTGTCGTACAATGGCAAAAGCTTTGACTGGCCCCAGCTACATGTGCGCTGGACACTGAATCAACAACATATCCCCAAGCTAAAAGAGCAACGCCAAGTCGATTTACTGCATAGCTCGAAGCGTCTGTGGAAGGACGATTTATCTCGTATGAAGCTAACGCAAGTAGAGCAGGATAAGCTTGGCTTTTACCGGAGGGGGGATATTCCCGGTCATTTGGCGCCAATTATTTATTTTGACGCGGTAAAAAGTGGCAACGCAGAAACCTTAATGAAAGTACTGCTGCATAATGAGTGGGATTTACTTTCTTTAATTACACTGTATATTCATTCGACCAATTTATTGCACGATGCCATCACGACTGAATCGGCAACTACGTATACCAATATTGGGAAATGGTTTGGCGATTTAAAGCAACGTCAAACGAGCGCCGATATTTTAAAGGCTGTCACAACACATTTTGATGCAAGTGAAACAGGCCATGCCCATTTTTATTTAGCATATGAATTAAAGCGAGAAGGCGAATTCGAACTGGCGATTGAAGCGTTTCAATCCGCTTTGTCTACAATTCCAGATAAAAAACAATTGCAAGCTTATGAGCAACTTGCCATATTATTCGAGCATCAAATAAAGGATTACAAACAGGCACTCCATTATACAAAAAAAGGGGCCGAATTAATTGAGCTTCTATCATTTGCAAAAAGAACACAGCTTGAAAAACAGCGACAAAATTGGCAAAAACGGATTTTACGTTTAGTCAGAAAACAAAATCAGCAATCATGACAAAATTTTTGGAATGGCGACTTATGTAATAGGTACGAAATGATGGACCTATGCTATAATACAATCAAGAAAGTTGCGTGACGGAAGGACGATGCATGATGGAAATTAAATTAACAGCTGACTATATATTAGAAAAAGAATTTAAAAAGAGCATGAAGGGCTATAATATCGATGAAGTGGATCAATTTTTAGACATTATTCGTGAAGATTATGATGCCTTTACAGCAAAAATAGCAGCACTTACAGAAGAAAATGAGCGCCTAAAACAGGAAATGACGAGCACAAGCCGTAAAACGGTAGTGCCAGCTCAGCCAGCAGGAGCAAATAATACAAACTTCGACATTTTAAAACGTCTATCAAATTTAGAAAAGCATGTATTTGGTAGTAAACTATACGAATAGTTAGACTATTAAGGGAAGCATTGAATTTTTGATGTAAGTGCAGTATACTTTATTCATACATCAATTATCGAGTAATCGCTGCGTTTCTTGAAAACGTAGAGGAAAGTCCATGCTCACACGCTGCTGCGATGCGCGTAGTGTTCGTGCTTACTGAAAAAATAAGGTAAGGCAGGGAGATGTCTCTCTGACGGCGGAAGGAAATCCTAAGTCTTTTGATATGGATGACACTTCCTGAAAGTGCCACAGTGACGGAGCTTATTAGGAAACTAATAAGGTGGAACGAGGTAAACCCCATGAGTGAGAAACCCAAATTATGGTAGGGGCACTCTCCTGAAGGAAATGAACGGATGGAGGGACGTAAGACTATTCTTGCGTAGATAGATGATTACTACCTATTCGTACGAGGCGCAAGCTGTTTGAGTACTTAGGAACAAAACATGGCTTATTGATTATTGATGCTTTTTTTAACATTAAAAGGGCTCTCCATTATTTTTTGTGGAGAGCCTTTCTTAATAGAATAAAAGTAATTTGCGAATCAACTATAAGGGGATATTTATGTGAACGGAATCATGTCAGATTTATCAGCCGTACAAGAGCTATCATTATCGCAATATCCAAAAAGTCTTATTGATCAAGTATTTGCTAATATTGCGGAAGGCATCATGATTACGGATCGGCATAAAAAAATCGTCACAACGAATGCAGCATTTGAAATTGTGACAGGATATAAAATAGAAGAAGTTCGAGGGAAAAACCCTTCCGTTATCCAATCCGGTATCCATGAGCGTGAATTTTACGTGAATATGTGGAGCCAAATTGAT
This sequence comes from Solibacillus sp. FSL R7-0668, assembly GCF_038006205.1. Classification (NCBI taxonomy): domain Bacteria; kingdom Bacillati; phylum Bacillota; class Bacilli; order Caryophanales; family Caryophanaceae; genus Solibacillus; species Solibacillus sp. FSL R7-0668. Next base: position 1,369,282 of record NZ_JBBOUU010000001.1, read on the forward strand.
AAAGAGGGTATGTGGCAAGGTGAAATTTGGAACCGACGCAAAACAGGGGAGCTTTACCCAGAATGGCTGACGATATTAGCCATTAAGTCTGAAGAAGGCGAAATTACGAATTACTGCGCGATTTTTACGGATTTATCGGAGCGTAAAATCGTAGAGGATGAATTAGCGAAACGCTCGTTATATGATTCATTAACGGATGTTTGTAATCGATTTGCCTTTATCGAACGTATGAAAACATTATTAGAAGTTTCCGAAAGCAAAGCCCAAAAGATTCAACATGCTGTATTTTTTATGGATTTGGATCGATTCAAGCAAGTGAATGATACACTTGGACATGCGATTGGGGACCTTTTACTCGTAGAAGTATCAAAGCGTGTAAAAAGCCTTCTAAAAAATAAAGATATTTTAGCTCGTTTTGGTGGCGATGAATTTGTAATTACGCTATCGAATATTCATCATCCTCGAGAAGCAGCGCAATTTGCCGAACGTGTCATTCGTGCTTTTGAACAACCAATTCGAATTCATGATCAAGATATTTATGTGTCAACAAGTATTGGGATTAGTATTTATCCAGAGGATGGCACGTCAACGGAAATGTTATTAAATCGTGCAGATAAGGCAATGACTTTCTCAAAGGAAAATGGGCGTAATTGCTTCTCATTTTACTTTGAGGAATTAAAAACGGATTCGAATCGTGTGTTAGCGTTAGATAGTGAGCTACGAAAGGCGATAGAAAATCGTGAATTTACACTAGCCTTTCAGCCGAAAATATGTGTAGAGACACAAAATATTGTTGGCGTTGAAGCTCTTGTTCGTTGGAAGAGTGAAAAATTGGGCTTTGTATCACCAGCTGAATTTATTGAGCATGCCGAAGAATCAGGTCTAATCATTCCATTAAGTGAAATTATTTTTGATTTGGCATGTCAGGGCTATCATAAGCTCGTAGCGGCAGGCTATCCAAATATACCGATTGCGATTAATGTATCGAGCATTCACTTCCAGCAGCAAAGTTTTTTAGAATCGATCCAAACAGTATTAGAGCATAATAATACATCGGCACAAAATTTTGAAATAGAAGTAACGGAGCGTACGGTCATGAATACTGCTCAAGAAACAATTAGCAAGCTTGTGAAGCTAAAGCAGCTTGGCTTTAAATTATCCATTGATGACTTTGGGACAGGCTATTCTTCATTAAGCTATTTAGTGCGATTCCCACTAGATGTATTAAAAATTGACCGCAGCTTTATACAGCATATTTGCTCGCTAGATGATAAGCAGGCCATTGTCGATGCGATTATTCAAATGGCACATCGTTTACAAATGAAAGTGGTAGCAGAGGGCGTTGAAAATGAGCGACAAGTAGAGCTATTAAAGTTGATGGGCTGTGATTTTATTCAAGGCTATTATTATAGTAAGCCGCTCCCGATGGACGAATTAATCGACTTCTTTCACTTTTGGGAAGTTGAGCATCAAGGAAGGATTTAATTTATGACAAAATTTCAATTAGTTGCAACGGCAGCCATGGGGCTAGAGGCAATCGTTGCAGAAGAGGTACGTGAATTAGGCTATGAAACACGTGTCGACAATGGCAAAGTGTATTTTGAGGGCGACGAATTAGCGATTGCTCGGACGAATTTATGGTTACGTGTAGCAGACCGCGTGAAAATCGTAGTGGCAAAATTTCCAGCCAAAACATTCGATCAATTATTCGAAGGTGTCAAAGCCATTCAGTGGGAAAAATATTTACCAGTCGATGCGAATTTTCCGGTATCCGGTAAATCGGTAAAATCAAAATTATACAGTGTGCCAGACTGCCAAGCGATTACAAAAAAAGCAATTGTCGAGCGCATGAAGTTGGCGTATAAACGCTTAGGATTTTTAGATGAATCCGGTCCATTATTTAAAATCGAGATTTCCATTTTAAAGGATGAGGCAACATTAACGATTGATACATCAGGAGCTGGTCTTCATAAACGCGGCTACCGTACAAGCCAAGGGGAAGCGCCTTTAAAAGAAACATTAGCAGCAGCACTTGTGAAAATATCAAAATGGTCTCCAAGTCGTCCATTTGTTGACCCATTCTGTGGCTCAGGTACAATTGCACTGGAAGCCGCAATGATTGGTCAAAATATCGCACCCGGCTACAACCGTGAGTTCGTGTCAGAAACTTGGCCATGGATGAAACAAGCAATTTGGGATCAAGCGCGTGACGAGGCAGATGAAAAAGCAGATTATGATCAGGAGTTAACGATAATCGGGTCGGATATTGATCATCGCATGATTTCGATTGCACAGGAAAACGCAGTGGAAGCGGGCTTTGGGGATATGATTACCTTTAAGCAAATGCAGGCCATCGATTTTACTACAAAATTAACGGACGGTGTCATCGTAACGAACCCACCATATGGAGAACGTATCGGTGAACTTGAAGAAATTGAAAAAATGCTACGACAATTTGGAGATGTCATGAAAAACTATCCAACATGGTCTGTGTATATGCTGTCTTCAATGGAAGATTTAGAAGTGCATTACGGCAAAAAGGCTACCAAAAAACGTAAGCTATTCAATGGATTCATCCGCACTGATTACTATCAATTCTGGGGTCAAAAATCAAAGCGCGAGCAATAATAGCGCCATCGTTATTAAACTACAGTTGATGATTGAACTCCATTTGTCTGTTACATGGCAAATGGAGTTTTTTTGATTAATTTTAGGATGTTATGAGTAGGATTTCTTTTTGATTCATAGTATAATAATCAGTACGGATTTTTTAGATATAGTTAAAATGACTTTATGCGGAAGGGATGAGTGAGCGTTCCTTCCGCTTCATACTTGAGGGGGAACTTTGGTTTGAGAAAATCATTACCGTTTGAATTATCACGTGAAAAAACGTTCTTTGATTCGCTTGGCGATTGGCTTGGAGATGTTCTATATGATGAGCTGCCAGAGCGTGGCTTTGAATGTCGTGATGAGCAAATTTTCATGGCCTACCAAATCGAGCAAGCATTAAAGGAAAAGAACGTCTTATTCGCAGAAGCAGGGGTAGGTACAGGGAAAACGATTGCCTATTTATTGCCTGCTGTATCCTATGCGCGCTATACGGGAAAGCCCGCGTTAATCGCATGTGCAGATGAAACATTAATCGACCAGCTTGTAAAAGAAGGTGGCGATATTCATAAATTACGTGATGTGCTCGGATTAGATATTGACGTCCGTTTAGCAAAATCACGTGACCAATACTTATGTTTAAAGCGTTTTGAAGAAGCCGAAAAAACAGAAACGGAAGAATGGATTGATGATATTGCCTTTTCTATTCCTGATGGTGTGTACGCACAGGGAAGTATGATTGCGGTGCAGCCTTATGGTGATCGTTCAGATTATTCAGGTGTAAGTGATGAGGATTGGCAAAAGGTCAATTACAACTCGATTATGCAATGTGCGGTATGTGATTTACGCAACCGCTGTGGGCAAACATTGCACCGCGCGCATTATCGTAAATCAACGGACTTAATTATCTGTTCTCAGGACTTTTTAATGGAGCATTTAGCGACAAAGGAATCGCGTGAACGAGAAGGTCAATTGCCGCTACTGCCAGAAGTGTCAATGATTGTCCTAGATGAAGGACACTTATTAGAGTATGCAGCCCAAAAAGCATTAACCTACAAAGTACAAGCGTATACAATTGTAGAGCTGCTAGAACGTTTAATGGTAGATGGTGTTCGTGAGCGCACGCTATATGCGATGGAGCATTTACAAGACCATCATGAGTTATTTTTCGATCAATTACGTGACGATGTCTTGCCTTCAGAGGAAGATCGCAAGCGCATCAGCAAATCAGAGCGCCTTATTCAATTAGGCCAGCGCGTGGTTGCAGATGTGGAGCAGCTATTAGAGGAGTTTGTCTTTGAATCTGAGTTATATATGATTCCAGAATATGAATTAAATATGGCGGAGGAATTTTTAGAGCATTATGCGGCGGCGATTCGCATTTTTGTCGCACAAGGTGATGCGGTCGATTGGTTAGAGGATACAGATGGCGAAGAAACATTAGTCATTATGCCTCGCTTAATTACCGATGTTTTATCGGAAACATTATTCTCGAAAAAAATGCCGATTGTTTTCTCGTCGGCGACACTATCAGTTAAAAAGGATTTCAGCTATATTGCATCAAGCCTAGGTATTGATCAATACCAAAGCTTCAGCGTGCCGTCACCGTTTGACTATGAGGAAGTCATGAAAATTTACTTACATGAACTAACGCAGGATGAAAAAGTGACGCAAGTGGAAACCTTGCTGAAAGATGGCGAAAAGACATTAATTTTATTTAAATCAAAACAAGCGATGAATGAATTTAAATCCAAACTGAGCTTAATGACGCGTTTGAATGTTGCATTTGAAGGGGATCGCGAACTTTCTGCCATTGTCCGTGATTTCCAAAATGGCGCTATTCAAACATTATGCTCGTATCATTTATGGGAAGGGTTGGACTTACCTGAGGAAGCGTTAACGCGTGTCGTTATTTTTGACTTACCGTTCCCACCACAGGATCCGCTATTTGATGCGAAGCGTTCCTTTGCGACGAATCCATTTGAAGAGGTGGAGCTACCATTCATGCTATTACGCTTACAGCAGGGAATGGGGCGCTTAATTCGTACTTCGAATGACCATGGCGATATTCATATTTTATTAAATGAGCATGAAGCACAGTCAAAGGATAAATTTATCGACATTTTAGCAGTCACGCCGCAATAATACGAAGCCCGTTCGAGTCATTCGAGCGGGTTTTTGTTTTGGGGAAATTTATGTAAAATGAGGTGAGTAAAATAGGTAAGTTATCCGTCTATATAAGTAAGGAGGTGGAAAAGCGGTGTCGATTGCCCGATTGTATGAAGAATATAGCGAAGCAGTGTACCAATTTATTTATTTTTTAGTTGGTGAGGAGGAGCTTGCCAAAGATTTAACGCAAGAAACATTCTTAAAGGCGATGAATCATTTCTCCGGTTTTCGCCGTGATGCAAGTGAGAAAACATGGCTCATGAAAATCGCGCGCAATCTCGTGTATGACCATTTCAGGCGTAAGAAAGTGTTGAAGTTTATTCCATTTTTACAAAAGCATGAGCAACTGGAGCCTACATATGTACCGGAGAGATGGTTGGAATCAAAGGATAGTCAATATAAGCTATATAAGGCATTGGGACAATTGCCATATCAATACCGAGAAGTCATTGTATTGCGGAAAATTGAGGGCTTTTCCATTAAAGAAAGCGCAAAAATTTTAGGATGGAATGGCGCGAAAGTACGGAATGCCACGGAGCGCGGAATGAAAAAATTGCAGCAGCTGTTAGGAGGGGATGAGGATGCTTGATTCAAAATTAAAGAATATCGCGCGACCAAAACTTGACGCTAACACAAAGGCGAGCCAACTTGCGACTTTACAAACGAAGCAACAACAGGGAAAGCAAAGACAGACAAAGAACTATATAGTAATACTTATTTCCTTTGCAATCCTCACATTATTTTTTATCCAAACATTGCACTATACACCCCCTAATGAGCAGCAGCAAGCCGATGTACTAAAGGTGGGAACTTTAAAAAAGGCAACCTACTTATATTCAACAAATGCGGAACGTAACTATCAATTTCCATCGTTATTTATAACAGGTGAAATGACGACGGATAATGTAGCTAAGCTAAAACAACTTGAACAATTATTAAATGGGTTGGAGAAAGTACCATTTACCGAGAGTTTAACGAAAGAGGAAGGTGCAACGAATTATGTACTCGAGCAAACAAATGGTGATACACTGTATTTAAAAAGTGTATACCGACAACAAGGCTCTCTACTGATAGATGTGAAAACAAATCAAGCCATTGCTTTTTCTGATGATACGGCAAGAGCACTCGAACAATTTTGGATGGAATTATATTTAGAAAACAAAGGATTTCCGATGTGGAAAATCCTTTTGCTCATTGGAATTTCTATCGTGGCATTCATTATTTTACCAAAGCATAATTGGAAACAAGAAAAAATGGATTTACGATTACTATTTCTAACTTTTATTATATTAATTAGTTTTATCTATGGTTTGAAACAATTTACAGCTTGGTATGGTGTTGGAAATATTGCAGTATTTTTGTTGATGATGACTTGTACGTTTATTTTAGTATCTGCACTTGAAAGAAAATTCAAGCGAACACAGCTTACATGGAAGAAGCTGTTTTTGCAAATTGCCTTCATTTGTTTATTTCTATTCATAGTATTGGTCTAATAAAAAAATCGCTCGCATGCTTTTATGCGAACGATTTTTTTATTCTTCTTCATCATCAATCGTATATAAAATAAAAATGTCACCAATGCCTTCAAGTGTAGCAGGAAGCTTAAATGCTTGTTGGAAGCCATAAAGCTTGGTGTTGCCAACCATGACAGTTGGAGGGGTAATATCAAGCTCTAAATCATGCTGTCCCGTAAATGTACATAAATTACCAGCAATCATATTTCCGAATTCTCCAGTAAATGATTCAAGCATGGCACCCTCTAGAGGCATACCGAACATGCCAGAACCGATCGCACCAAAAATTTCAGGCGAACCATCAATAATAATACGTCCTTTTAAATCGCCAACAAGACCAATTAAAACACCCATTTCCTTTTGCTCATAAGGCTCAGTGGCAATGGTGGGTGATTTTACATCGATATTCATAGGTAAAATTGTCTTTAATGAATGGATAGTCCCATTTAAAATCGTTTGAATATGTTTCGAAGCATTCAAAAAATAACACGTCCTCTCCTAAATCTTTACAACATTTTACCATGTTTTTCGACAACTTGTATAGGTAATTTGTCGAATAAAATGAAACTTTACTAGATGAAAGGGTTTCAAATCTGATATCGAACCTAAATTTCCACCAAATAGGCTCTTCAAAATAAAAGGATATTGACGAATAAAACAATAACGCTTATAATGAAATTGATAATTATTATCAATAATTTAAGGACGGTGTAACAAATGCTTTATACATTTATTGGAGCAACGATGCTAGCGTATTTTGCGATTGGCAAATATGTATTAAATAACACAGTAAAGTAATATCTCGTCCTATAATCTTATATATAAACGTTTCATCGTATTATCACTATGATAATACGATTTTTTATGTAGCTATTTTTGTATAATCCCTTAAAATAATAGATAAAAAGAATTAAGTGAGGCTTATTGATATGAATCTAATTACACTTAGAAATCATGTAACCATTCATGGTCAAGGTTCACAGGTTATTGTGATGGCGCATGGTTTTGGTTGTGACCAAACATTGTGGTGGCCCCTTGTAAAACATTTCGAAACACAATATAAAATCATTCTGTTTGATTATGTAGGAGCTGGACAATCGGACTTAACAGCCTATAATTCAAGTAAATATGATTGTCTGCAAGGTTATGCGCAGGATGTATTAGAAGTCATTGAATCCATGCAACTTCAAAAAGTCATTTTTATTGGACATTCCGTTAGTTCGATGATTGGTTTACATGCAGCGCTTATAAAGCCAGAGTTTTTTGAAAAAATCATAATGATAGGACCATCACCATATTATATAAATGAAGTGAATTATCATGGTGGCTTCGAACGGAATGAAATTGAAGAGCTGCTTACGACAATGGAAATGAATTTTGCTGGTTGGGCAAGCTATATGGCCCCAGTGGCAATAGATGAGCCAAGTGATTCTGATTTGTCAAAAGGGCTTGAGCAATGCTTTGTATCGACCAACTCAAAAATTGCACGTCAATTTGCTGAAGTAACGTTTTTTAGCGATACACGTCCCTATTTATCGGAGCTACAAATACCAACGTTAATTATGCAATGTGCGAATGATAGCATTGTACCGGTCGAAGTCGGACATTATTTACATGAGAAAATTTCAGAGAGTGAATTAGTCGTTTTAAATACGCGTGGGCACTACCCTCATGTCAGTGAACCAAAATTAACTGCTGACATCATACAACAGTATTTACAGAAGATTTAGAGGTGAGATTATGGAAAGTCGATTGGACCGATTACCTTGTGGATATATCGTAGTCAATAATCACTATCTAATCGTGGATGTGAATGAAACTTTTTTACATTGGACACTCTATTCAAAAAGTGAACTAGTAGGGCAGCATATCGAAATATTATTTCAATCAAGTAATAAGCTGATTTTCCATTCCTATTTTTATCCAAATATGATGTTATACAAGCAAATTGATGAATTGTTTATTCATATTTCGGGAAAAGATGGACATTCCATCCCTTGTATAGTTAATGCAAAGGAGTTACAAATTGAGCAGGAAAATTATGTTGACCTTGTATTGATGCCAATGAAAAAGCGGATTAAATATGAACATGAAGTGCGCCAAACGAAAAGTCTTTTGGAGCGGGCCTATGAAGAAAAGGAAAAAGCGTACAAGCATTTGCAACATATTTATGAAAAAATTGAATTAAAGCAAGCGCAATTAGTAGAAATGAATAAGCAGCTAACGAAAATATCGAACACTGATAATTTAACGGGTATTGCAAATCGGCGTTATTTCCAGCAGCAACTGACAAAGCGAACCGAACAATTTCATATTCAGGGAATTGCATTTTCACTTCTTCTATTAGATATCGATAATTTTAAACAAGTCAATGATAAATTCGGTCATCCTGTAGGTGATCTAGTGCTGGCACAACTTGGATTAATTTTAAAAGAGCTGGCACGTGAACAAGATACCGTAGCACGTTTTGGTGGAGAAGAATTTGTAATGTTACTTGGCTCGACAAATGAAGCTGAAGTATTGAAAATTGCCGACCAGCTAAAAGAAACGGTCGAACAAACGATTTGGCCAACAGTCGGTCATGTGACAGTAAGTATTGGCTGCACAACTTTTAAAGCAAGTGATACCGAAAGTAGCGTATTTGAGCATGCCGATGAAGCCCTTTACGAATCGAAGCGTAATGGTCGAAATTGTATTACTCAGTATGAAGCGATGAGAATATCTAATAGTAAAGAGTCATTTTCAACATGAAAATGGCTTTTTTTCATAGCAGTCAATTATCCGAAAATAGCATTTTGGTAGCCTAAAATGGAGTAAATCTACAATGATTATGGAAAAAAATGATAGTGGCAATAATTTTTGTGAAAACGTGCCGATTTTCTTTAAAAATCATGGTACTATAGATTTGTGACGAAACGAAGGCAAAACGATATAAAAAAGGGGAAACAAGCATGACATTGTTTGATGATAAAATTCAAGGATTGTTACAGCAATCTGCATTACAATACATAATTTATAAAGAGAATGAAGACACAGAGCGAATTGAAAAACTTAATCTTTTCGCGCGTAAATTATTACAAAAAGAATTTGTAATCGGCTTTGCGGGGCACTTCTCTGCGGGTAAATCAAGTATGATCAATGCGCTATCAGGTGAAAATATTTTAGCGACAAGCCCAATTCCAACAAGTGCCAACATCGTAAAAGTGCATAAATCGGATGAGGATTTTGCGATTCTTTATTTACACAATGAAAAGCCAGTCAAATTCGAAGCTGGCTATGATATTAAACAAGTAAAAGAGCTTAGTAAAAATGGGGAGCTTGTTTCGCAAATCGAAATCGGCCATAGCACATCAAGCTTACCAGAGGGTGTAACGGTAATGGATACACCGGGTGTTGACTCAACAGATGATGCGCACGCGATGAGTACAGAATCAGCGCTGCATATTGCGGATATGGTGTTCTATACAATGGACTACAACCATGTTCAATCCGAGCTAAACTTCCAATTTACGAAGCAATTGATGAAATACAATCCGAACGTCTATTTAATCGTAAACCAAATTGACAAGCATCGGGATACAGAGCTAACGTTTGATGATTTCAAGCAATCGGTGCACAATTCATTCGCTGCTTGGGGTGTGTATCCAAAAGATATTTTCTTCACATCTTTACGTGAAAAAGAATTGCCAAATAATGATTTTAATCAAGTGAAGAAAATCGTGATGGATTCCATGAATGATTGGCAGGAGCAATTAATTTTAACGGCAGAAAACACGCTGACAAAATTACAGCATGAGCACGAAGCCTATTTAGAAGAAGAAAAGCAAGACCGTTTCACAACCTATGCCGAAGTGGTGTCAGAGGATGATTGGCAGCACCGTGATGATATTTTAGAACAATTCGATAAACTAACGCGTCAAACTGAATTATTCTCGTTTGATGTATTTGACAAGCAATTCGATGAAAATCGAAAAGAGCTGCTTGCAAACGCTGCCATTATGCCGGCAGATGTACGTGAAAAGCTTCGCGAATATTTAGAAAGTCAGCAAGAGGACTTTAAAGTGGGAGGGTTGTTCACAGCGAAAAAGAAAACAGCAGAAGCAAAGGTGCAGCGCCAAGAAGATGCGTATGCAGCATTTAACCATGTCGTACAATCGCAAATTACGGGTCATATGAAGGCATTAATGAAAAATGCATTAAAAGATGTAGGTGCCCTAAATGATGAACGTGCAGCAGCCATTGATGCAAAGGAATTTAACTTCCCATTCTCCATTATTGAAGAGCAAGTCCAAAAAAGCGCGGTCATTACAGGGGATGCGGTACTGAACTTTGCGAACCGTGTGTCTGAAGCGGTAAAACGTTATTTTATTCAAATGACAGATGCTTGGAAGATTGAGCAACAGTCGACGCTAGAGCAAGTGGCAATCGAAGCAGCCGCGCCAGTTAAATTAAAAATAAATGCCATGACCGAAAAAGTGGAGGCATTAAACCAAATTATTAAAATTGAAAAGTTCCAGGCGTTTAGCAATACACTAATGAAGCAAGTGTCAAATGAAATTCGCGCGGAATCTAAAGTTCATTTAGAAAAATGGACGCGTGAGCATGAGCAGGCATTAAAGGATATCCGCCCGTTTGATGAATCGATGTTACAAGCAAAAGAAGCGACAGAAGAAATCGTGGAACAACAGCAGCTAGAAAAAATCGGTTCAGGCTTAAATATTGATCAAGTGACTGCGCGTGCGTTAAAGACCGCACATATTTTATCGGATGTACAAGGATTTAAGGAAGTAGCGAACTTCTTGACGAAAAAGGTCGAACGTCTGCAAAAGCGTGACTTCACGATTGCCTTATTTGGTGCGTTCTCTGCTGGTAAATCCAGCTTTTCAAATGCGTTAATGGGGGACAGAGTATTACCCGTATCACCAAACCCAACTACAGCAGCGATTAATAAAATCCGCCCAGTTACGCCAGAGCATCCTCATGAAACAGCGGATGTACATTTGAAAACAGAAGCACAATTATTGGAGGATATTCAAGGCTCGTATGCAGCAATTGGCTTAACGGTCAGCTCATTACAAGAGGCATATGATCGTGCGGCGGAAGGATTAGCCGTGCAATTATCGGATGAGCGTTTAAATGTCCATAAATCATTTATTCGCGCCTATTCGGAAGGCTTTGAATCCTTCTTACCAAAATTAGGTACGACATTACGTGTCAACCGACATGATTTTGAAAAGTATGTCGCGCAGGAAAATCGTTCATGCTTCGTTGATAATATTGATTTCTATTTTGATTCACCACTTACGCGTATGGGGGTTACATTAGTCGATACGCCAGGTGCAGACTCAATTAACGCACGCCATACAGGGGTTGCATTTGATTATATTCGTAATGCCGATGCGATTTTATTCATTACGTATTACAATCATGCCTTCGCAAAAGCGGACCGTGAATTCTTAATTCAATTAGGTCGTGTTAAGGATGCATTTGAATTAGATAAAATGTTCTTCATCGTCAATGCGATTGACTTAGCATCAACAATGGAGGAAGAGGAAGAAGTAAAGGGCTACGTTCGTACAGAGCTACAACGCTTCGGAATCCGCTTCCCAAGACTTTACGGCGTATCCAGCTTACTGGCATTAAAAGAAAAGCAAGAACAAAAAGAGCATGATTCGGGTATGGCACCGTTTGAAGATGCGTTCCATCACTTCTTAAATGATGAGCTGATGGGCATTGCGGTACAAGCTCTACAAGAGGAAATCGAGAAAACCGAGGACCGTCTGCATGATTTAATCACACAAACGGAAGAAAACTTAAAGCGTAAAGATGAGCGCTTAGGTGAACTGGCACACTTAGAGCAGCATGTGCGTGGCAAGTACCAAACAACACAAACGTCCATGGTAGAAAGCGAATCAAAGCAAGAGCTAGATGAGTTACTGTACTATGTATTGCAGCGTGTGTACTATCGTTACCCAGATTTCTTCCGCGAAAGCTATAACCCGTCGACATTTGCACAAATGCCGGTACAGCAAGCATTAGAAACTGCATTAAAAGAAGTACTGCAAGCATTAAGCTTTGACTTTGCGCAGGAGTTACGTGTAACGAACTTCCGTTTAGCACAATTTGTTGATAAGAAAATGAAGGAACGCTACAAAGATGAGGCACGTGATTTAAAGGAATTAAATCCAAGCTTTGGCTTTATGGCCTATGAAACAAGCGAGCCAGAAATTTTAGATTACACAGGTCCATTTAATGATCCAACTCCATATGCAGGGGTAAAATCAAACTTCAAAAACGTTAAGGCGTTTTTCGAGAAAAACGAAAAAGAACTTTTACGTGATGCGTTAGAGCAATTAACAAAGCCAGATGCACAAAACTATTTGGATACAGAAAAGGTCAAATTAATCGAATGGGCGAATCGTTTCATTGCAATCGAAGCAGAAGGGTTACGTCAACATATGCTAGAACAAGCCGTCGAGCAAATTGAGACAGAGCGCTTGTTATTACAAGAAGAAAGCCGTTTAGCAGTTTGGAAAGATATCTACGCACAATTAAAAGCGTAAGGGGGAAACGACATGCAAACAACGATTTTTGTATCAGCCAATAAAATGGAACGTAACGGACGAATCATTGATGCCCGTTACGATTTAACAAATGAGCAATTAGGCAAGCAACTATATGAGGAAGGGCATATTGAAGGGGCCATCTTTTGGGATTTAAATGATGATCTTTCTGATATGACACGTAATGAAGGACGCCATCCACTTCCAAGTAAGGAGCAGCTGCAACAGCTTTTCGAACGAAGTGGTTTACATGTCAATGATGCCATTTATATTTATGACCAAGGTGCATCGCCATTTGCTACGCGTGCCTGGTGGATTTTACATTATGCAGGCTTTCAACACGCGTATATTGTCAACGGGGGCTATCAAGCGATGAAGGCTGCAGGTTTTGCCATATCGGAGGAAGTTCCTACATTTGCTCCGACAACGTTGAATTTACAATGGAATGATGAAATTTTATTAAAACGCTCGGATATTGTGCGTGTAGTAGACGAGAAAGCAAACGTAACATTACTCGATGCGCGTGCCAATGTGCGTTACCGTGGGGAAGAAGAGCCAATGGATGCCGTTGCTGGCCATATTCCAACTGCGAAAAATTATGATTGGGAACAGCTCCGAGAAGGTGCCAATTTAGTTATTACCTCCTCGTTATTAGAAAAAGTAAAAAAAGACGAGGAGATTATTGTGTACTGTGGTTCAGGTGTAACCGCAACACCTGTTTATTCGATTTTAAAACAGGCTGGCTATGAGCAGGTAAAGATTTATATGGCTGGCTATAGCGATTGGGTAAAACACGAACCAATCGAAATTGGTGAAAACCTTTAACTGAATTCAGCTAAATAACATGATTTTTCCGACAAATGGGAAAATCATGTTTTTTAATCTTAAAAAATGAGCGTTCATTCATAAATTATGCTACAGTAAAATTACAAAAATTAGCGAATGAGGGAGTGAATTATTGTGTTATTGAAGAAAAAAACGGAACAGCTGACACAGTCGGGCGTGAATATGGTCAATGGCATTGTCACATTTCAGGCAATCAAGCTGAATGTGCATTGCTTTGAGGTGGACGGCGTGTTAATCGATACAGGTTCGGCTTCACTCTTAAAGGAATTTAAGCCGTTCTTCTCGCAGCTTGATATTGATCAAACGGTATTGACACATTTTCATGAAGATCATTCGGGTGGGGCGCACTATGTGCAAACAAAATTAAATGTACCTATTTATATGAGTGATGTTCGTCGGCAAGAGTGTACATATAAAGCGAAGTACCCTTTATACCGCAAGCTATTTTGGGGGAGTCGTGAGCCGTTCGAAGCAAATGTGATTGGCGAACGCTTTTCCTCGCGCACAGCAAATTGGCAGGTCATTCAAACACCGGGGCATTCCAATGATCATTTAGTGTTTTTAAATGAACAAACCGGCCAGCTCTTTTCGGGTGATTTATTTGTAACACCAAAAACAAAGGTCGTAATGCGTGACGAAAGCATACCACAAATCATCTCGTCAATAGAGCGGGTGCTTACTTATGATTTTGAAGAAGTATTTTGCAATCATGCAGGCTATGTAAAGGATGGTAAAAGAAAGCTACGTATGAAGCTAGATTATTTACAAGAGCTGAGCGGTAAAATTAAGCATATGAATGACGAAGGGCTATCTGTAAAGGAAATCACTGGGCAACTATTCGAGAGAAAATACCCAATTAGTAAGTTTTCTTTAGGTGAATGGGATTCCACGCATATTGTGTCCTCAATACTACGTAAAGGCTAGAAAATGGAGAGAATTTCTTTGGAAGGTAAAGGAAATTCTCTTTTTTTGATTTTTATTATAACGTAATATAACCTTTACAATTCCTTTACAATTGAGAAGGATATGAACTGGATATATTCGTAATGGCGACTTTTTATTTCGAAATAAATATCGAATTTGTCGAATTTCGGCATAAAATCGGTGCTTTTTAATAGGATTCAGAATATTTTGATAGAAAATGATAATTTCAATAGGGAAAGTAGTGTGATTTTCATCGTATGTTTTGTAAAGGTTTTGTTAAGAACAAATAGAAGTATTGAAGAAATTGAAAAGTAGATGTTATGATAACGTAGGTTTTGATTTACAAACTTAATTTTAGGAGGATTTACACCCGTGTTTAATTCAAAAAAACCAGATCCATTTTTCGAAGGATTATTAAATATTGCTAAAAATGTACAGCAAGGTGCCAACTTCGCAAAAGAATGTACCATCTCAAATATTGCAGACTTAAAGCAAATTCAAATTAAAATGAAATCTTACGAAACAGCGGGTGACAAATTAATTCACGAATTAATCGTCAAATTAAATGATTCGTTCATGACACCAATCGAGCGTGAAGACATTTTAGCGCTAGCCATTAAATTAGACGATATTTTAGATGGCATTGAAAACACAATTGCGCATTTTGAAATGTATGCTTTTACAGATTTAAACCAGCATATGCATAATTTCTTAGACTACATTGCAAAATCTTCAGATGAAGCAGTGAAGGCCATGGAATTATTAAACAAAAAGGATTTAATCGGCATGCGTCAACATGCGATTTTAATAAAGGATTATGAACGTCAATGTGATGAAATTTTCCGTGAATCCATTACAGAGCTATTCCAAGTGGAAAAAGATCCAATCCGTTTAATTATTTTTAAGGATTTATATGAACAGTTAGAAGAAATTGCAGATTACTGCCAAAATGTAGCAAATACAATTGAATCGATCATTATGCGAAACGCGTAAAGAAAAGGAGTAAACTATGGATACGTTATTAATTATTACCGTCCTTGTCGTCATCTTTGCGCTCGCATTCGATTTTATTAACGGCTTTCATGACACAGCAAATGCGATTGCCACTTCTGTATCAACGCGTGCGCTAAAGCCGCGTGTGGCAATTCTAATGGCAGCGACGATGAACTTTATCGGTGCGATGACATTCGTAGGTGTAGCAAAAGCGGTAGCATCAGGCATTGTTGATCCATTCTCGCTAAACGCATTTGAAGGGGATGTCACAGGTTCGGTTGTTATTTTAGCAGCACTGAGCTCTGCCATTACTTGGAACTTATTAACATGGTATTTCGGAATTCCATCGAGTTCTTCGCATACGTTAATTGGTTCAATTGCGGGTGCGGCAGTGGCATCAGCAGGCTTTGGTATTTTAAACTATGAAGGCTTCATAAAGATTTTACAGGCATTAATTATTTCGCCTATTCTTGCATTAGGTCTTGGTTTCATCGTGATGAAGATTTTCAAATTCATCTTCCAACGTTCACCATTATATACAACAACAAAAGCCTTCCGATTAACACAAATCGGTACAGCGGCATTGCAATCCTTCACACATGGTACGAATGATGCGCAAAAGGCGATGGGTATTATTACAATGGCATTAATCGCTGCGAATTGGCAATCAACAGATGAAGTACAAGATTGGGTACGCTTTGCCTGTGCATTAGCAATGGGTCTTGGTACATCAGTAGGTGGCTACAAAATCATCAAAACAGTTGGCGGCAAAATTATGAAAATCCGTCCTGTTAACGGGGTAGCAGCTGACTTAACGTCTGCATCAATTATTTTTGGTGCAACAGTAATCGCGTTACCGGTATCGACAACACATGTCATTTCTTCGGCTATTATGGGTGTAGGTGCTGCACAGCGTGTAAAAGGTGTAAAATGGGGGATGGCACGTAAGATTGTCATTACGTGGTTTATCACATTACCAATTTCAGCTGTAATGGCAGGGGCATTTTACTTCGTATACAGCATGATTTTCTAAAATAAAGCGGTACGGCTCCTAATTAAAATATATGAAATAGAGCATGAACGAGTCTATCAAATCAACAAAGATTTGATAGGCTATTTTTATTGCTTTTTTCATCTAAATGATGCTGTGCGGACCAATTTAATCCAATTATTAATGGGATTTTTGAGGGGTAATGTTCTTAAATTAAAATTAAATATTTTCATTTGCTAAAATGAGTTTAGTATGAAAATTATTTTTCTACGTATATTAAGTGTGAATAATATGATAATTAAGATATTATATAAATGAGATAGCTTATATTGTGTATTTACGCATATCAAAAGCATACTAGGAGGTTGATGGATATGAGGCAATCAAGTTATTTGATGTGCACTAATGTTCAAACTCATGCAAAGCTTATTATTAGGAAAGCGATACTTTGCATGGGGTAAAAAAAATCAAACAAATCGCTAGAGCATTTTCTAATAGTATGGCTTTGCACCTTATTTATTTTTATATGAAAATAGGGGAGCTAGCATAATGAACTATGTAAATGCAAATCAAATTTTACCTGAGCATTTATTAAATGAAATCCAAAAATATGTACAAGGTGAAATGATATATATACCGAAGCAGCAACACTCACGTGAAAAATGGGGTTCTAAAAGTGATGGTCGATTATTGATTGACGAGCGCAATTTAGAAATCCAACATTTATTTAAGAATGGAAAAAATATTGAGCAACTAGCCAAACAATATTTTTTGTCTGCTGAAACAATTAAAAAAATTGTTTATTCAAAGAAGTAAATGGAAGCGAAAACTTTATTACATACAACGATTAAGCTATCTAGACATTGCGCTAGATGGCTTTTCGTTTTTTATTAATGAGATTTAAGTAGAAAACAATTCCGAATAGTTTTGTCCCTATTTGTACTAGGAAAAGTAGTCTATGATTGGAATGAATCAATATAGTGAGGAGAAAAGAGAATGCAGATTCAACCGACAACAAATGTATTAGCTTCATGGATGACGAGTTATATCCCTGATAAAGACTTCTTTTTTTTTAACAGAAGAGCAATATAGCAAGGTAATGAATCATTTGGATATACTTGCTATACCTATAGACGAGTTTTTTAGTCATAGTACATATAGTCAGATCCACTATATGAATAGTTATGAGTATTGGAATATAAAATATGCAAAATACGTCATTGTGGCTGAAAGTAACTGGATTGAACAACTGTCGAAAGAGGAAAAGAAATTCATCTTAACTGCTCAAGTACAATGCAAAAGAGGAATGACTGTACCGATTTCATTTATACATAACATCAAAGATATCCCAGTAGATTATATTCAAAACGGCCATGTGGTATTGCAACGTACAATGTGGGAAAATCTGAATCCATATACAAAGGAGAAATTATTATTAAGGATGGTTTATGAATGGTGGGATAAGGGAGAATGTCAAGAAGTCCCCGTCAATTTGCCGAATCATATACATTTGTTTGCCAATACATTTGGGAAAAAACAAGGGGCCAATTGCTTAGCGGCGGTATTATATGCAATTACGGAAGGAAAAAATCCATGGCTCATTCATGAATGGGTACATCAACAAACCTTTTTAGAGAAATTGAAGCAATGTCAGTATCAAATTGTGAAAACGAACAGACCAAATAAAGGCGATGTGGTTATTTGGCAAGATGAAAATGATAACATCCAGCATGCGGCATATTGTATTGAAGAAAATCTTTTTTTTAATAAGCATGGTCAAACGATATTTAATCCTTGGAAACTTTTATCAACGGAGCAACTAAACAAAGAGTGGAGCAGTTTAAAACAACTTATATATAGACGAGCCCAACAAAATTAATACATGACAATGATGCTAGGAAAATAAAATGATACAAAGTTCAATAATCCCCAGCCTCCTTATTGAGAGGGGGTTGCATAGAGAAAGCTCGTCAAACCTTAATCTGGCTTGACGAGCTTTTTCTTTTTTAGATAGTTACCAAATGTAGTATTAGGAACATTTATACTTACTATGAATAGGTTTATTATTATTTCTGTAAAAGCAATTACATACGGCTTCAACTAGATAAGCTGTTAGTTCAACGGAAATAGTTTGGAGTGCTGTATGCTTTGTTTGATGTGTAATTGAAACCATTATTTTCCTCTTACATATGTTATATTAATATAAATCTAAGAAGTATGGTATGACTAAACAATTATTGATTATTTAGAAAGGTGAGAGCGAACGTGAAATTTCAATTTGAGCTTAAAGGCGAGCAATTTAATCCTAATGAGTGGGCAAGTGACAATTGCCATTTAGTTGGAGACTTACAAATTTATGTGGATGGACAGCTGTATTTTACCGAAACACATATAACTATAGTAGGGCTCGCAAAGGAGCTTGGGAAATGGCTAGCTGCAATGCGACATGATTTACGATGCAATTTTATCTATCATTTGATTGATCGAGATGAGCCGATACTACTGTTTGATATACAGCAAAATCGTATGAAGCTGCATTCACCCATTGAACAATTTGAGCCGCCAGCATTACCAGTTGAAACAGTGAAATATGCGGTCCTTCGTTTTTTAGTTGCTTTGAATGAACAGCTTCACAAAATCGATTATATCGAGAAGTTGGACCGTTTTTTGACGGGTGTTGTAACGGAAAATACGAAGGCTATACTGCTGCTTGAGCAGAATGAATATGAGGAGTCATTGGCGTTGTTTAAAAAGCTTGCTGAGGAAGCACCTTCTGTTCAAAGCTTAAACAATTATGCCTGGATGTTTTTGCGAGAGGAAGAAGACCGTGACGAGGCGGAAAGACTACTGCAGCAAGTACTGGCATTTGAGCCACAGTCATCCTTTCCCTATATGATGCTCGGTGAAATTGCGATACATAAACAGCAGTTTGAGGAAGCGAAAAGCTATTTACAGCAGGCTCTTACATTTAGCGAAACAGAAGAAGCAACCTACAATTTAGCACTTGCCCATTTTCAGCTTGGTGCGTACGAGCAAGCGGCACAAACGTTTGCACTTTGTGTGGGTGATTCAGGGCTGACACAGCTGCATGAGGTTGTTTCTTGGGTATACGCAGGGGTGCATGATAAGGCAAAGGCATTGTTAGAGGGCTGGAATGATGAAGCGGATGACTACACAGGTGCGATAGAAATAGCAGACGTTTACGTGGAACTAGGTCAATTTGTGGAGGCTCGTGAGCAGTTTGAAAAAGAGTGGAGCAGCTATTACACTTCGCCGTATATCGTCAGTCGTTTTGCCTATACATTATGGCGATTACAGGACAAAGATGCTTGTCATTCGTTGATTCACCAAGCAATCCAGCAAAATAAAGAGGAAATAAAAGATGAACAGCAGGCTGAACTCGATGAACATTGGACAGCGCAGGATCGTGATGAGCGTATTGTAGAATTAACCGAGCGACAACATACGCTAGAAGCTTTATGGCAACGCCTCGAAAATGGCTCCGTGCCTGCGTTTGAATATGATATGTATCCTATGAGCGGCTGCCAGCTATTTGGCTGTGTGCAGCATGGAAATTTGGAGTATGAAGGAGCTTAATTATGGATATCGAATTAATTCGACTTTATACGTATGAATTACATTGGCATTTGCCAGAAGCAATACAAAAAGAGGCAATGGAATGGCTCACAGAAAACACACCACGCGATCAGCTCGCACTTGTTTTTCCACCGTATGCGAAAAGTTGCTGGCAAAACAGCATGAAAGTGATTGAGGCAATCGGTTATCCAGCTAACAAAGCGGCATTCCCACGGATGGTGGAGCTATTTCAGGATTGTAATTGGCCTGGTGCTGAGGAGGCCGTGCTTTATTTTCAAACCTTAGAGAAAGCGATTGTTATGCCCTATATAGAAGCAGGAGGCAAGCGAGCTATTATTGAACGAGATGAGGAGTGGCTTTGGTTTTTATATGTGGTATGTGAAAGGCTACAGTTTGACCGAGCAGATTTTCAGAATAAGTCGGTGTTTGATACGATGAAAGAAATTTATGAACGTGATGCGTAAAAAAATTAAGCAATAAGATGGAGGTGTAGAGCCGTGTTTACGAACGAACAGCTACAAGCGATGATTCGCCAAGAGGTCGTGAGCGAGCAGTACCCATATTCGACACAGGATGAGCAGGAGCTAAAAAATTATTTGAAATCGATTTTAGCTGAGCTAGAGCGTGCCCAAATTCATTGCAAGGTTGAAAGGGAGCATTTTGGTAGTGGCTATGCTTCTTATATGCAATGGTTTTGCTATGAAGCACAACATATAGAGGTGAAGGAGGATGCGAATAAGCGTGAAGAACATATTCAAGGCTTGCACGTCCTCATTAGCCGATTAGCCCCTGTAATTCTAATAGGCAATGCAGATGAAAGTAATGCCTATTCATTGTCAGGCGAGTATTTGGGTGGGGGAAAGAGCATGTTGGATGAACCTTACCAGCTTGTAATTGAGCCTCGGTTTGAACAGCTATTTCAAACGCTCGAGCGAATTTTTATGAAATACCATTTTACCGTGCTACGTAAGGAAGACATCGAGTCGCTACTAGCTTTTGATGTAGCCATTCCGACACTGTCGCGCAGGAAAGGGAAGTATCTTGTATGGGATGCGATTTTTTACTGGGAGGATTAGGAGATGCTATTTACAGGTCATTATTTTGATAACTACCGACTCTTTGATGTGACAGATGAAATGATTGAGCGCGCCCAGCAAAAGCTGAAAGTGATATTCAAAGGAGCTAAACTAAATGTGTAAGGAACGAACAAAATGTTTAAAAGTAGAAGCTGATTTCAGCGCGGATCCGTTATGGTGTAATAAATGCTATGGCAATTTAGAGCTAGACGAATTTCCATTATCAAAAACATTAAAGACCGAGCTGTTAGAGTGGGTGGCTGCATACGGTACATGGATTGAGTGGGAGACAGACGGCATTGTGGCGGGTGGTGTTGCAATGGAGGCACAGCATAATGTGCGTGGGGCAGAGCTGACTGAACAGGTTAAACAAGAGCTAGAGGGACAATATGAAGTCGTATTTTCGCCATCAACCTTTGCGAAAAGACATAGCGAAATCTAAGGTATTAAGCAGAATAAAAAAATCGCTTTCCTTTTTTATGGAGTTAAGACAACAACACCAAAAGGAAGAGCGATTTTAATGCGCCATAATAATACCACATAGAACACATTTAACCGCCAATAACTGGGTCGCATAAAAATGCTAGTTTCCAACTTTATAGCAACCGCTAGATGAGGTTATTTTTTAGAGCTCAATCTCTGTTCTATTTGCTTAAATTCCTCGCTATCTCTCATTGGTGGTTCATCATCTTGCTCGCCTAATTTCCAATTGATTAGTGCGGTAATAAGTGCGAATAAAAGTGCGCCTTGCCAAGTAATCGAAATCGTATCCATAAAGGTATCGATTACTTTAATTAGCCCAAATGTGAGGCAGGTATTAAGTATGATTGATAACCAACCTTTACTTGATTGGATAATGTCCAGCGATTTTAAAGCTTTTGGTAGCGCATTTGCAATGAGTGAAAGGGGCATTTCAAGAAATACATACAGCACAAAGAATAATAATAAAGCACCAATTGAATTGTATTGTAGCCCGAAAATCTTTAGAAATATGTATTCAAAAATAGCAAATCCTAATAAAGCTATGCCTAGGATAGATGTACATATAACGATTATTTTTAAGTTCTTTATTTGTGATGCCTCCAGTCATTTTCATGGATAGATATTTTTCCCTAACTAGTTATGTACATGCTAGTAAATACTAATGCTCATTTTTTCTTTTCAATAAATATAAACAAATAAATTAAGAGATTAACAGAAAAAATTGTCAACATGATGCCATTGATTGCGCGCATTAAATAGGTATCATTAGGGTATCCAAAAATGATGTAACCGATAGCATAGATGGCTGCAACCCACTTTATACTAGTAAAAATGTTTTTCTTCATAAGTTACCCCTTTTCAAATTTGCATCTACATATAATTTAGCGAAGTAAGCGTTGATAGTTTACTCCGCCAAATGATGTATTAAATTATTTTATAAAGATAGTGGATGATTAAGGCAATCTTCGTCAGTCCATAAGATATCGCTGACCAAAATGCTGTTTTTGATTTTGATATAGTGCAAACGAACGAATCCTCAAGGAAGCCGTTAACACAGCTAATAAATCTGTGGCGGGTTGTTCATTCATAATTTTTATGATGATTAAAATTATAATGAAAACGCAAATACTTAAAATATGCGTTGAATCATCTGAGGTTTCTTTCTGCATGTTTTGCTCCTTATTGAATCACTTCCATTTGCTCCGTTAACGCAAGTACCTCTTCAAATGTAAGCTCTTCATCTTCTAATATAATGCCGTAACGTAGGCCATCTTCATCCCATTGTAGGAGTTTGAAAAATTGTTCATCTGTTATTTCAGCAGGTTGACCATGGACTTTTACAGCGCTATCAGTCGAAAACGGTTCTGTATCTGTTGGGATGAAAACCGATAGCGTAAAGGCAGGCTCACCGTCCTTTAAATACGTAAGCGCAATTTCCTTCGTTTCAGGTACTTCCATATCTTCAATCGTTAATAGCTCATAGCCTGTAGATGCTGGGAAGGCTAGGAAGTCACCAAGCATTTTTTGAGCCTCTGACGCCGTAATTTGTGTTGGCATCGTAACGTCTATTGTTTCCATTGCTGCATCGGCAGGGAGGTCTAATACAAATTGATCCGCTGAAATTTTTGCGTCAGGCTCAAATTTTGTGAATTCCATTGTTAGCTTCATATCCTCTGTAATTGATACAGTTTTTAAGGTCATCCACGTTTTCTTGTCTACCCAAATTTCGATATCACCAATTAAAGAACCTTTTTCCTTTGCCTTGGCGATTAAATGATACGTTTCACGTCCTGCGATTTTTTCACTATCCCCAACAGAAATATCATGTGTGTCTTTAATTAATTCCAATGTTTGCATCGCTTGTTCCTTTAATGTTGGACGGACAAAGCCCTCCATATCATCGGTTACGGTATAGGTTGAACCAGAATTAAGTGTTGGATTGTAAAGTGTAACTGTTTTGCCGTCATTAACTGTAAGTGTTTCCTCACCTGTAGCATCTAGCATTTCAATACGAATCTTTCCGTTATGCTCCCATTGTTTTGCCGTATAGCTTCCTTCACCATCAACGTTCATCTTATATTCCGCATAGTAAGAAGAAAGTTCTGTTGTTTCCTCCATCGCTTGATTTAAAATTTCCTGTGGTGAATATTGTTCGGTTTCGCTGCAAGCTCCTAGTGCAAGCGTTAATGTTAGTGCTGCTGCATAAACTACTTTTTTCATTCCTTTTCCTCCTGTGGTAGCCAAATGATAAAGGCTGTTTCGTTTTGTTTCGATACGACTTTAATTGTGCCGTGATGCTTCTCAATAATATCTTTGGCAATCGTTAGTCCTAATCCCGTACCTCGATTACCTGTTTTTGTTCGTGCTTGGTCAACCTGATAAAGTGGTTCAAAAATCTGGTTTAATTGCTCAGCTGGAATTTCTGTGCCTGTATTTGTCACAATGATGTAGACGCCAGTCGTTTTAGTTAAATGCATAGAGCACCAGTTAGGCGCCAAATGTGGATTGAATGCTGCAATGCGAATTGTTCCACTTGTGTTTGCATAGCGCCAAGCATTCGATAATAAATTATCTAACACACGCATGAGCTGTTTTGGCTGTACGTAAAAGGTCCCTGTCACATGACAGCTTATTG
Source organism: Solibacillus sp. FSL R7-0668 (assembly GCF_038006205.1). Classification (NCBI taxonomy): domain Bacteria; kingdom Bacillati; phylum Bacillota; class Bacilli; order Caryophanales; family Caryophanaceae; genus Solibacillus; species Solibacillus sp. FSL R7-0668. Next base: position 1,393,680 of record NZ_JBBOUU010000001.1, read on the forward strand.
TACAAATAAATCCTTTTTCCCGACTAATATCCTCATAATCTGCAAGGAGCATGTCAAAAAATTCTTCGCCATCCACTGCTACAAGCTCCATTTCATAAGTAGGTGACTGCAATAGTGAAAACATCGTTAACTCATCAAGTAGCTGTTTCATATATACGGTTTTCGCTGTAATAATCGATAAATATTCCTCTTTGTTTGCATCACCTTCAGATAAAAGGCTCTCGGTATAAGCTTGAATAGATGTGAGCGGTGTCTTTAAATCATGCGAAAGACTCGCCAGCATATAGTGTTTTTGCTGTTGCTCCTGCTGTAAATGTGCGCGTGCTGCTAAAATTTCTTGTTGCATTGCTTCAAAGCTAGTGCTAAGTTCACCGATTTCATCTTTTCTACTAGGTAAAGGCTCGATTAGGAGTCCTTTCGCAAAGTGCTGCATCTGTTGTTGTAGCTGCCGAAGTGGCTTGTTTAAACGACGATGTAAAAACCAAATGACCAAACTATACAGAATCAGTAAAATTGCAGCTAAACCAATCAATACAAGGGTCATTTTAGATTCCACATGGTCTACCCATTCCGTACGAGCGAGTGAGATTTTATAAATACCGATGATTTGCTTTTCTTGATAGACAGGCTCTTTATAGACAAACGCATCGTACGTTTGTTCAAGCTCATATAAATGCTGATAAAGCTTCTTTTTATTCTCAAAATTTGCCTGACTAACAAATGGGTTGGAGGCATATAACACACGACCACTCGCGTTATAAAGCGTTATCATGAGGTAATTATTTGTTGTCTGTTCGAGCGCTGCATAATTCGCAGACGTTGAATAAAGAGAAGGATCTGTAAGCAGCTTCTTTACATCTGTTACCGTATTCCACTTGTCAAAATACTCCTCAACATGCTTGTCCTGATAGTAGTTGTTAATTGAAACATAAAGCCCATAAAAAGCGGCAAGCGGGATAAGCATAACGAGTAAGTAGGTAAGGAGTAACCATGTTTTGATTTTCATAATGGCTCACCGATAAAGCGATAACCCTTGCCCCAAACGGTTTGAATAAAATGTGGATTTTTCACAGGGTCGCCTAGCTTTTCTCGTAGTGCTTTAATATGTACGGTAACGGTATGTAGCTGATCCATATCTGCTTGCTGCCAAATATGCTGATAAAGTGCTTCTTTTGTAAAGAGTTCAAGTGGATGCTGGGCGAATAGCTTTAATAAGTCATATTCTTTTTGTGTCACATTGACTTCGGCTTCGTTCAAATAAACAAGCTGTTCTTGCCAATGAATCGTCAATCCATTTGAAAAATGTTGAATGTTTTGTGGAAGGGTTAGGTGATTGTAGCGATACCAACGTTTTAACTGCGCGCGTACTCGTGCCTTTAATTCTTCTAAAGAAAAAGGCTTCGCTAAATAATCATCCGCATCCGCAAGTCCCGTCACTTTATCGACTTCCGTATTTCGTGCACTAATCATAATGACAGGAATATCACTTTCAAGTCGAATATGTTCGATTACCTGTAAACCATCCATTTCAGGTAGCATCCAATCAACGAGCACTAAATCAAAGCGAGCTGCTTTAAAATCTGCTAACCCTTCTAATCCTGTTGTTGCCCACGTGACATTGTAGCCATCATTCGTTAATGTATGCTGAATGATTTTCGCAATTTCTTGATCATCTTCTATGAGTAGTATTTGGTTCATGCTTACGCCTCCTGAAAAAAATATAACAATTGATACGGTGAATATTGAAAACTTTATACATTCTTTATATTTATTGTGCATTATTTCAGCATAATAGGGATTCATTTGGAAGAATCTATTTAAATATATGTAGTGATGGAGATAAAATGGGTTTTAATTCACACTTAAAGGTAGTTTTTGATAGAAAATAGTATTGCAAATGGGTATTAGATGAGGGATTTTGAGTGTTTTTGGAGATGAAGGCTTAAGATCTCAACATATTTATGTTAATTTACAAGGTATCTTATTTAAGAATTGGATGAAATGATGGTTGTTTGTATTTCGAGCGTGATTTGCTGAATTATTTTTTTTTAAGAAACTTCTAGAAACTAAAACTAGGAAAGATAGACTCATTTCACCTATCTTCCCTAGCAAAAATAATTTTACCATTCAACTAGACAGTTGTTTTACTGTAAAGTCTGCTGAAATTGTTGGTGGACGGCTTCAATCGGGATAAATAACCCAACCTTGCCATAAGGTTCACGTGATCCGGTTGCAAAAACAACGCCGATGACCCGCCCAGCTTCATTAATGACGGGGCTACCACTATTGCCTCGGTATACAGGAGCATTCATCATTACAATATCAGTTTTTATATCCGTAGCATTTGTATAGCCGAGCAGCTTTCCTTCATTCGCAATGCCACTAAAGGCGAGGGGATTACCGATGAAATAAACATGCTCATTTTTAGTGAATGTACTGTCTTCCGCTAAGGTTAAATGTGGCAACTCACGGCCATCTATCTTTAATAAGGCTACATCATATTCCTCATAAGCCTCAACAACCTGTGCTTCGTATAAGGAGTCATCTGGAAAGACAACTGTAATCGTTAAAGCATCATCAATGACATGCTCGTTCGTTAAAATAAAGCCATCCTCTGAAATAGCGAAACCTGTCCCTTTTCCGGAATCGGTGTTAATTGTTACAACGGCCTGCTTGTATGTTTGAATGTTTTCTTGGCTAGAAAGCTTGGCCGATACTTTTAAAAATTCAATGGCCGGAATAGAGTAGATATTAAATATAATCGCAAAGGTATTGAAAATTAATGTAAACGCCATGAGCCAAACGACGATTCGTACAACAGGCTTTTGGCGTTTTGGCTTCATAGGGGTAGGATTTAAACGGCGTTCGCGTTCCTCAGCGAGCGCTTTTTGTTGTTCGTCTAATACAAGTTCTAAAAATTCTTCTTCTGTGAGCTCTTCGGTCGATTTATGTTCAGTCATGTAATTCCCTCCGATATGTATAAGTGTAACAAATTGTGAGAAATTTGTGACGACATCTTTTTGAACAAATATTTTTATTTTTGAAGTATGTGAATTTCTTCATATTACACGAGCGAAAATACTTCGTGCAAATAATCACACAATTTCGCCCTTTAAAGCGCTAGTTTGAAAATGACAGCCCTTACATTTATTTTCTTAATATAATTGATTGTGTAAAGATGAGCAATCCAAAAGGAAACGAAAATGACGCTTGAAGCGTTGATGCCAAAGGATTTTTAACGAATTTTATGAGTAATGTTTATAATTCAAATATTATTGTTGACATAAGGGTGAGAAACCCATAATATACGTAAATATAAAGAAAATTCAAACAATTAGAAAAGGATGATGAGAATGGATTTAATGAAGAAGTCGTTAGAAATGCATGAAAATTTTGGTGGTAAGATGGAGATTCGCTCAAAGGTACCTGTTCAGGACAAATATGATTTAAGCTTAGCGTATTCACCAGGTGTGGCAGCTCCATGTTTAGAAATTGAAAAAAATCCATCAAAGGTGTATGACTACACAATGAAGGGCAATTTAGTAGCAGTTATCACAGATGGGACGGCAGTGTTAGGACTTGGAGATATTGGTCCAGAGGCAGCGTTACCAGTAATGGAAGGGAAGGCGCTATTATTAAAACGCTTTGCCAATGTGGATGCGGTCCCAGTTTGCTTAAATACAAAGGATGTCGATGAGATTGTGCAAGTTGTCAAAGCGATTTCTCCTACATATGGGGGGATTAATTTAGAAGATATTTCAGCGCCACGCTGCTTTGAAATTGAAGACCGTTTGCGTGCTGAATGTAATATTCCTGTCTTTCATGACGATCAGCACGGGACAGCGATTGTTGTAGGTGCTGCGTTAATCAATGCATTAAAAATTGTGAAAAAGCAGCCGAAAAATATGAAGGTTGTCATTAATGGCGCGGGTGCAGCGGGTATTGCCATCTTACGTATTTTAATTCAGATGGGCTATGTAAACGTATTAATGTGTGATACAAAAGGAATCATTTATGAAGGGCGACAAGAGGGGATGAACCCGATTAAAGAACAAGTCGCAAATATAACGAATCCTTATCAATTACGAGGAACATTAGATGAAGCGCTTGTGGATGCGGATGTATTTATCGGTGTTTCTGCGGCTGATTTGCTGAAGGAGCATCATATTAAATCAATGGCAGCAGAACCAATAGTTTTTGCCTTAGCTAATCCAAATCCAGAAGTAACACCGGATAATGCTAAAAAATGGGGCGTAAAAATTATCGGTACAGGGCGCTCAGATTATGCAAATCAAATTAACAATATGCTTGCATTCCCGGGTATTTTCCGTGGTGCATTAGATGTACGAGCAACAGATATTAACGAGGACATGAAGTTGGCTGCGGTTGAAGCTATTGCCTCATTGGTGACGGATGAAGAGTTAAATGAAGACTTTATTGTACCAAGCTCTATGGATGAGCGTGTAGCGGGGGTAGTCGCAAAAGCTGTAGGTTCTGCCGCGATTGAATCTGGCGTGTCGGATTTGTTCCAGCAAACAGCTGTTGTACAAGAAACAACTACGATTGCGATATAAAAATAAGCGATGGCGTTCCGTATATTGGACGCCATCGCGTTTCTTCCTTAGTGTGCGGCGATTTCTGCTGTTAGCTCTTCAAGCTGTGTAATTAACTCACCGATAAATGCAATCGTTTCGCGTAATGGCTGCTCGGTTGAAAGATCTACACCTGCCATTTGTGCTAATTCTAGCGGTGATTTTGTACCACCAGCTTTTAATACGTCTATCCAATCTGCAACGGCTGATTCGTCCCCGTTCGAAATGCGACGATACACCTGTGTAGAAATCGTTAAACCAGCAGAATACGTATATGGATATAAGCCCATATAGTAGTGTGGCTGGCGCATCCAAGTTAGCTCCGCACCTTCATTTACTTCTATTGCATCGCCCCAGAAGTTTTCTAATACTTTGCGTTTGATTTCGTTCAGCTTCGGTGCATTGACTGTACCACCTGCGTCTACGATTTCGTACACTTTGCGTTGGTAGGCCGCTTCTAGTAAATGTGTAACAAAGTTGTGGTAGTACGTACGGCTAATAATTGTTGAAATGACCCAACGTTTGAAGCGTGCGTCTGTTGAGTTTTTCAATAAATAGTTGGCCATTAACATTTCGTTCATTGTGGATGGTGCTTCAATAAAATAAAGTGATGGACGCGCATTAAACACATTTTGCGCATCATTTGCTAAATAGAAGTGTCCCGCGTGACCAAGTTCATGTGCAAGAACGAATACTTCATTCATACGGCTTGTCCAAGAAATTAAAATATATGGGTGTACACCGTATGGGCTAGAACAGAATGCCCCTGTTGATTTTCCTACATTTTGTGCGAAATCAATCCAGCGCTCATCAAATGAACGATCCAGCATATGCGCATAATCCTCGCCCATAATCGCTAGGCCGTCCTTCATGTATTTGCGCGATTCTTCGATAGTAATTGTAGGCTCATAAGTTGGGTCTAATGAAATTTTCAAATCGGCAAATGTCATACGGTCTAATTGATGTGCTTTTTGAATAAGCTTTGCATAGCGGCGCATATGTGGTGCCAACTCGGTAGTAATTAAATCAATTTGACGATCGTACATAGAGCGGTCTACGCGCTGCGGTTGTAATAATGAATCGAAAATCGAATCATAGCCTCGTAAGTCAGCTTCTGTTTTTTCCATTTGAATATGCGTGTTATACGTCTTTGCTGTTGTATGCTGGTAGTCACGTAGTTTCTTAGAAAATGCATCAAAGGCAGCGCGGCGTTTTACTGTATCCGTTTCGAGCTCCCAGTCGCCTTCAAATAAATTATAGCTCATTGGATACGATTGACCATCCACCTCAAAATCAGGGAATTGCATATCAACTAATTTCGTTGTGTTATAAAGTTCGTATGGTGCGTTAAATGTCGCACCAAATGCAGCTAATGCTTTTTCAGCCTGTGGATGTAATTGATGCGGCTTTTGTACTAATAATTTATCAATAAAGTTTTTGTATTCTGGCTTTACGTTTTGCGCCTCTTTTAATACGGCTTCATCTAATGCTAGTAAATCACTTGTAACAAATGAAAGCTTCGTTGCGATTGTTGCAGCTAATGCGCCAAAGTTTGCCGAACGCATTTGATTTTCTGTATTTGTTTGATCGACACTGCTTGCAAGATTCGCAAACGTTCCGATGGGTACCATTTTTTCTTGGATTTTTTCTGTTACCTCGATTGCTTTTATAGCACTATTCACATCCGCAATGCTGCCTTCTAAGCTAGTTGCCGCATCATCTACAAATGCTTTTAAATCCTCGATTGCGGCTGTATAATCTGTTTCGGTTGCGAATAAATCTTCTAAATTCCATGTTTCTTGCACAGGTACTTCGCTACGTTTTATTGTTGACATCATATGCCCTCCTATTTGTTACGAATTTCGAAATAAATAATAACATATTTCAGAATATTTAGGAAGTAAATGGCGATAATAAATTCTTTGTTGTCAATTCGAGAAAACCTTATAATGGAATTAAGGATTTTCATATGGATGAAAGAGTGTGATAAGGGTGAATGAAGTAAAGGATTGTAGTTTGATTTTAGAAGGGGGCACTTTCCGTACGGTGTATACTGCGGGTGTGCTGGATGCATTAATGGAGGAAGAAATTGTGATGCCGTATATTGCTGCGATATCAGCGGGCGCAATTAATGCGGTTTCGTATATGTCGAATCAGCCGGAGCGTACAATGCGTGTATTAACGACATATCGCAATGACCCGCGCTATATGGGACCACGCAATATTTTAAAGGAAAAAAGTATTTTCGGACTGGATTTTGCGTATAATGTCGTGCCGAATGAGCTCGATTTATTTGATTGGGAGGCGTATTATAATTACCCTGGTGAAGTGGAATTTGGGGTAACGAATGCGTATACCGGAAAAGTGGAGTACAAGCAGGCACATACGATGAACAAAACATGCGACATTTTACAAGCCACATGTGCCATTCCGGTATTGTTTCCCGAAATTAAAATCGGCAATGCACCCTATTATGACGGGGGACTAACCGATTCGATTCCAGTAAAGCGCGCTATTGAAAAGGGTTTTGAGAAGCATTTGCTCATCTTAACACGCGAGCCGGGCTATTTAAAAGAGGCATCGAAATCATCTACTTGGGTAACGAAGCTATTCAAAAAGCGTTATCCACGTTTGGCAGCTGCAATGAATCAGCGCCCTGAACACTACAATGAAACGATGCAGTTTATTAGCGAACTGGAACAGAAGGGCAATGCATTCATATTCAAACCAGACCGCGCGCTAAAAAGCTTTGAAAATAAGGTGGATCAAATGAAGGCGAACTATTATATGGGCTACGAGCAAGCAACAAAGCAAATGGCGGAGTTGAAGCTGTTTTTAGGGGTGTAGATGCAAGGTCGGCTGTATTATAATAATGTTTTAAACGAAAAGGCATGGAAAATCGTAATGGATTTTTACATGTCTTTTTTATGTGCAAATCCACATTGCTATGTTGTATAAATTTTTTAAGAGGGTGGATTATTTTGTTGCTCAAGTTCTTGCTCTATTTCTTCATTACTAAGTTCTGGAGGTTTAGCTGGTTGTTGTTTATTTTTAAAATATAGTCCCACTTCTGAGTAATTAATGCCGTGTTTTACTGCTAAAAAAATCACGATATATAAAACAAGTATCCAAAATATTATCACCATTTTAACCCTCTTTCTAAACTATCAATTTAATAAATATTACCATATATTAGATAGGGGTAATATACAAAAAAATAGGCAAACAATTACGTAGTGTATATTGCTTGCCTTAAAAAAGGATTTGCTCGAAACAGCTATCTATATACACTAGTGCGTTTCTTTTGTAATCGTGATATTCAACCAGCCAAACAAAATTGTGATGACTGGGCTAAGTAAGCAGAAAAATGCAAATGGTAAGTAATCGAGTACAGGAACATTCAACGTCGATACAATAAATAAACCACATACACTCCATGGAACAAGCGGGTTAATGACAGTCCCTGCATCTTCAATGGTGCGTGCTAAGTTTTTCGGATGAAGCTTTAACTGCTTGAACTTTTCTTTAAAGGCCTCTCCTGTTAAAAGCAGTGATAAATATTGTTCACCAATCGTGAAGTTAATGCCAATTGCTGTAAATGCTGCACCAGTAATGACAGAGCCCACTGATTTTAATTGGCTTTGCAATGTTTCTAAAAGTGTTTGAATAATGCCCAGTGCAAATAAAAGACCGCCCATCGAGAGGGAAAGCACAATTAAAATGATCGTAAACAGCATACTATTCATGCCACCACGGGATAGTAGCGAATCAATTGCAGCTACACCTGTTTCCATAGAATAGCCGTTATATAAAATCGAAAACAGTTCATTTAATGGAATGGTGCTATGGAAATACGCAATCACAATGCCGCTGATGGCACTAATCGCAAGTGTAGCAAGGCTTGGAACCTTCAATATGGTACAAACAATCAGCACGACTAATGGCAACACAGAATACCAATGGATTAAGTTTGTCGCAAGGAGTGTTTCCTTGTAGCTATTAATGAGCGTGGTATCAATTTCATCCGCATTTGGAGATAGCACCGCATAGCCAATAAGTGTTAGGACGAATGCTGGAAACGTTGTATACATCATATTTTTGATATGTGCAAAAAGGTCAATACCTACGACAGTTGCTGCAAGATTAGTTGTATCTGATAACGGTGACATTTTATCCCCGAAAAAAGCCCCTGATACAATTGCGCCAGCAGTAATGGAAAGTAAAGCATCAATAGAGCTGGCGACACCCAGCATTGCCACACCAATCGTAGCTACGGTCGTAAGGGAGCTACCAATCGCCGTACCGATAATACTCGTAATAATAAAAACAATTGCGTAAAAGAAGGTCGCCGATACAATTGACAGCCCCATAAATAATAAGGTTGGAATGGTACCACCAATAAGCCAGCTACTAATTAAAATACCAATTAACAGAAAAATATAAATCGCGCCAATGCTTGTAGCAACGGATTGTATCATACTTTTCTCCATTGTTTTAAAAGGCACTTTTTTAACAATACCGTAGACGATCAATAACGTAATCGAAATTAATATAGGCACATGAGGCACACTTTCGAGCTTGATAATGGAATAGGAAATCATTGCAATAATGCTAAGCATAAGAAGTAATGCCTCGATGAAATGAGGTTTTACGTGCTGAGTTTGATTCATGAAGTCAAAACCTTTCGAGAAATTATTTTCGCGCTTCAACGCGTCGAAGTACGAAAGCTAGTGTAGCACTTTATCGGGGAAAAGGGAAGAGGAAAATAAAAAGTAGCGCAAACTGAAATCCAATTTGCACTACTATTATCTATTAATCCGCTAACATAATTTGCTCTAATTGTAATGGCTCGATATACGTATCGCCTTTGTATGCGCGCATATTACCGCCTGAAATTTCATCAATTAATAAAATTTCGTTTGTTTTCGCATCGCGGCCAAATTCTAATTTAATATCATACAGTGTTAAGCCTTTTTTCGCTAGCTCTGCACCAACGAATTTTGAAATTTCAATCGTACGTTGTTTTAAGATGGCATATTCTTCGCGTGTTAACAGGTTTAACATCGCTAATGCATCTTCTGAAATTGGAGGATCTTGACGGTCATCGTCTTTAATTGTTACTTCTACAAACGCGTCTAAATCTTGCCCTTCCGTAGCATAGGCACCGTAACGACGTAAGAATGAACCAACAGCTTTAAAGCGGCAAATAACTTCTAAGCCTTTTCCGAACACTGTTGCAGGCTTTACAGTCATCGTTTGCTCTTCGAAGTTAGCATCTACATAATGAGTAGGTACGTTAAGCTCGTTTAATTTAGAGTAGAAGAATGATGTTAATTTTAAGCCAGCTAAGCCAGCGCCGTCGATTGTTAATCCTACTGTGTTAGCACCTGGATCGAACACACCGTTTTCACCTGTAACATCATCTTTGAATTTTAATAAATAAAGTTCATTTTCTAATTTAAATACATCTTTTGTTTTACCAGTATAAATTAATTCCACGCTAAAAAACCTCCAATTTGAATTCTTTTTTATTATAACACGAATGTTATTGTGTTGAGTATATAAAATCGTTCGTTTTTGTAAGAAAGACGTCTAACAACTATTGCCGGAAGTGGAAATACAGTGCACATTAAGGCGTACATTTGCTATACTACAACTAAGAAAAGGAGTGGTAATCATGGTAGAAACATATCATAATGTTGTCGTAGCAGTAGACTTTTCAGAAAAAGCAAAAATTGCATTTGAACGCGGTGTCCGCATTGCAAAGTTAACAGGTGCTACACTTCACCTTGTTTGTGTAATTGATACACATTCGTTTGGTTCTGTGGAAGCATATGATTTAAAATATGCAAAAGAACTAAAAGAAAAAGCAGCTGTACATTTAGACGAATACAAAAAAATAGCGGTTGAAGCGGGTGTTGAGAATATCCGAACAATCGTGGAAGAAGGCTCGCCAAAGGTTATTTTAACGAGTTTAACTGAATCGGATTTAATCATTGTTGGTGCAACAGGGTTAAACCGCGCTGAACGCTTCTTACTTGGCTCTGTGTCAGAAAATGTTGTACGCAATGCGAAATGTGATGTATTAGTCGTACGTTAAACGAATTTGAAAACCGCAACCCCGAAGAGGAGATTGCGGTTTTTCATTGACTATTAGTACACGCCTTCAACGAGCATACCGTTCGCTACTCTAACAAAGCCTGCAATATTAGAACCTACTACTAAGTTCCCCTCATAGCCATATTTCTTCGCTGCTTCTGAGCTTTCGTTGAAAATAGATTTCATAATATCATGTAATTTGGCATCTACTTCCTGGAATGTCCAGTACGTACGGCTGGAATTTTGTGCCATTTCTAATGCGGATACTGCCACACCTCCAGCATTTGCTGCTTTGGCAGGTCCGAATAATACACCGCTATCTAAAAATTCATTGATTGCTTCTAAGTTCGAAGGCATGTTGGCACCTTCTGCAACAACTTTTACACCGTTTGCGATTAATGTACGTGCTTGATCGCCATTAATTTCATTTTGAGTTGCACAAGGTAGGGCAATATCACATGGAATTGTCCAAATTCCTTCGCAGCCTGCTGTAAATACAGCATTCGGACGGTATGTTACATATTCGCTAATACGTTTGCCTTCTACTTCTTTTAATCGCTTCACAATTTTTAAATCGATGCCTTCTGCGTCGTAAATATAGCCTGAAGAATCAGAGCAAGCAACAACCTTAGCGCCAAAATGCTGAGCTTTTTCAATTGCGTAAATGGCAACATTACCTGAACCAGATACAACAACCGTTTTGTTTAAGAATGTGCTATTTGCCTCACGTAGCATTTCGCTTACGAAGTATACTAAACCATAGCCAGTTGCCTCTGTACGTGCTAATGAACCACCATAACCAGGCTTTTTACCAGTTAATACGCCCGATTCATAGGCACCACGGATACGCTTGTATTGGCCCCATAAATAGCCAACCTCACGCGCACCTACACCAATATCGCCTGCAGGAACATCGACATCTGGACCAACATAACGGTATAATTCTGTCATAAATGCTTGGCAGAAGCGCATAATTTCTGCATCTGATTTCCCTTTTGGATCAAAGTCAGAGCCACCTTTACCACCGCCAATAGGTTGACCTGTTAAAGCATTTTTAAAAATTTGCTCGAATGCTAAAAACTTCATAATGGATTCGTTTACTGTTGGATGGAAACGTAAGCCGCCTTTATATGGTCCGATGACATTGTTGTATTGTACACGGTAACCACGATTTACTTGTACGTCGTGATTATCATCTTGCCAAGCAACTCGGAATGAAACGATGCGATCAGGTTCTACGATACGCTCTAAAATATTATGTTTGATGTATTCAGGATGCTGTTCGAATACAGGAACTAATGATAGGAATATTTCTTCCGCTGCTTGTAAGAATTCTGGTTGATGTGCGTTCTTTGATTGTAGTTTAGAGAATACGTTATCAACGTATTGTTTTGCATTATTAATCAAGGCTGTTGTCATTTTGTAACCCCCAAATTTATTGTTAGCTCTACATTAGTACGAATTATCTCGCAATTCAATTTAATTTTATGTGACATGGGCTTGTAAAATTGATGTGAGAAAGGGAAAACGCTTTCATAAAGCTATATTAAAATAATAAAAAATAGTCAATATTAGGAAGGGTGGATATTTATTTTAAAGCTATTAATTGATGCAGATGCCTGCCCAGTTGTTTATTTGGCGCTGTTTGTTTCATCTCAATTTGAGATAATACCTATCTTGTTCTGCGATACGTCTCATCGTGTAGAGCGTGAAAATGTAAAAACTATTATTGTCGACAAAGGACCAGATTCGGTCGACTTTAAGCTCTTGAGTGAACTAAAACGCGGTGATATCGTTATTACAGGCGACTATGGCCTTGCAGCTATGTGTTTGGCAAAAGGTGGAATAGTCCTCACACATAACGGTAAAGAACTGACGTCTGACAACATAGATCAACTGTTGGCATTTCGCTATGAAAGTGCGAAAATAAGACGTGCAGGAGGTCGCACAAAGGGGCCTAAAAAACGTACGGAAGAAAACAATTTGGCGTTTGAAGTGAAATTTCGACAAATTTGTGAACGTGCGATTTTACTGAAGGAGGAGAAACGGCATGAGTGAGCAAAAAATCGATGTAAACGCTTTAATAGCAGGCTTTCCATTAATTGAAAAGCTGCAAACACAACAATATGTATTTTGGGTTAATGAGCCATTATTTATTCAAAAGCAAACAATTTCGTCTATTTCTATGGAAATGATTCGGAATGCCGAACAAAAATTACAACGTTTTTCTTCATATATAAAGGAAGTATTTCCGATGACAAAATTTTCTGGCGGCCTGATTGAATCCGATTTAAAGGAAATCCCTTATATGAAAAAATTAATCGAAGGACGCCGTGGCTTTGCAATTCCAGGGACACTGATGCTGAAATGCGACCATGCGTTACCAATCGCAGGCTCGATTAAAGCACGAGGGGGCATTTATGAAGTGTTGAGTCACGCTGAAAAGCTAGCCCTAGATGCAGGACTTATCTCAAAAACAGATGATTATGCCAAATTCGCATCCGATGAAATGCGCGTATTTTTCAGCCAATACAAAATTGCGGTTGGGTCAACAGGCAATTTGGGGTTAAGTATCGGAATGATGGGGGCTAAATTAGGCTTTCAAGTAACGGTGCATATGAGTGTGGAGGCTAAACAATGGAAAAAAGAATTATTGCGTAAAAACGGTGTAGAAGTGATTGAACATCAAACGGATTATACAGAGGCAGTGCGCCAAGGTCGAATTGCAGCAGAACAAGATGCTACATGTCATTTTATTGATGACGAAAATTCAGTTGATTTATTTTTAGGGTATGCGGTTGCCGGCTTGCGTTTACAGGAGCAGTTAAAGCAGGCGAAAGTAAAGGTTGATGCAGAACATCCATTATTTGTGTATTTACCATGTGGTGTTGGTGGTGGGCCAGGTGGGATTGCCTATAGCTTAAAGCAAATTTACGGTGAAAATGTGCATATTTTCTTCGGAGAGCCAATGCAGTCGCCTTGTATGCTACTTGGGATGATGACCGGCTTACACGATGAAATTAGCGTGGGTGATATTGGATTAACAAACCAAACAGAGGCGGATGGCTTAGCTGTTGGGCGTCCATCCCGTTTTGTAGGGACGTTAATGGAATCCGTGCTGAGCGGATGCTATACTGTGGACGATAGCTTTTTATTTAGAAGTTTAAAGGGTATGTTCGAAACGGAAAATATTTTTATGGAGCCATCTGCGCATGCAGGGGTTTATGGACCAATCGAATTAATGATGCAAGGTGTCGGGTATTTAGAGAAGCATAATTTACAACAAAAGCTACCTCAAGCGACGCATATTATTTGGTCTACTGGTGGTGACTTGGTGCCTGAAGAATTACGCCAGCAGTATTTACAGACAGAGATTTAGAGGGGAAGACAGCTGTGTTAATTTTTATCGTCATTGTAGCGTTATTTGCGGCAGGGATGCTGGATTTAAAGCTACGCAAGAAATTTAATATCGAAAAAAACCAAAAATTTATGGATCAATATGTAGGCATTTGGCATTTGTTTTTAGAGGTGTTCTTATGCTTTATGTTCTTATCGTTTGTGACGGTCAATGTATTTGATCAGAAAACGGTTTACGCATTGCTAATGGCCTTTATTATGGTGCTGTTTATGATTCGTGGATTCCTTGAATTTTTATTTAGACGTGAGATGCGTCGTCATATTATCTCCTTTACATATGTTGCGCTTTGTGCGGTATGTAGTGTGGCGATTGCGTTGTTTATGAAATAAAATGAGGGTGTGCTGCTTACGATGATCACGTAGGCGGCACACCCTATTTTAATCTTGTTGAACTTCTTCTACAGTTGCTTCCACTTCGGCACGTGACATTTTTTCACGGCCATCGCGCATTGCTTGTAGCGTTTTATGAGCTAGTGCAAGTGGCAGCTTACAAAATAGCTTGATGGTACGCTTGTCTAAATCCTTCATATAAAGGTCGGCCTTTGCTAAGTTTTCCTCCGCATAAGCAAATAGCTCCGCACGTGTCCAGTCATCAGGTACGAAGCTGACACCGCGCTCGTCTAAATCTTCCTGCTCATTACGTAAAATATTTACCGCTTGTAAGCCGCGTCCATAGCCAATTGCAAGCTCACGGTCTGTTTTTGTGCCGGCGCTCCATTCCCAAAGGTCGGAAAGCATGACACCTACTAAGCCAGCAACATAGTATGTATAGTCATCTAAATCTTCCTTCGTATGCACTTGCCAGTTTGCGAGCGCCCATTTTGCCATTCCTTCTGCCATCTCACTTGTTGCAGACGTCACAATTGTGCGTGCATCTTGTGGACATACTTCCAGCCAGTCTGCTAAACGTGTTGTCACTTCAGGCATTTTGTCTGCTACCGGTGCTAATGCTTCGGTGTAAGCTGTGTTATCAAAGGCTGGTGCTTTTAAAATATTAGCTACTTTTAAAAGTGTTGCATGTTTCAATTCATTTGAAACATCTTCGTGGTCTTCAATTTCATCGATCGCACGCATGGCCAAATAAGCAGCTGCGACCGTTAGCTTTAATTCTTTATCTAAAAAGGTAATTGGGATATAAAATGTACGGCTCGTGTCTTTTAACACGCGCATCGCATCTTTTTGTAATTGTTTGATTGTCATACGAAGCATCCTCCAATATCTATTGCATCCATCTCTTATCGTATCGTAAATTGACAAAAAGTGAAAATAAAAGTTCTGTTACGTTTTTGCATTAGTAAAGTGGACGTTAATTTATGCATTTGAACACAGGTTTTTTGAATTATTTGGAATGTCATTGTTATTTATAGTAAGTTTTAATGTAATATAGAAGGAAGGAGTGATGAAGTTGAAACTATTGTATTACATTATTTTTGGGGCTGTTGGCGGGGTATTTGTTGCTTTGATGAATTTACCGCCCTATACGATAGCCGTATTCTTTGGTATGGGAATGATAATTAGTCTTGCAAATTTATTTTACATAATCATGTATTCGCAAAATTTAAAGAAGCTTGAAAAATACATTCAGCAAAACAGTAAAAATCCGATTTACAAAAGTTTACAGTTATTAGCACAAGGTACTGACGAAGAATTTATGAATAGCTTAGAGGCGATTGTGAAGAAGTATAAAAATACAAAATATGAGGCCACATATGGTGCATTGCTTACGATGATGCAAGGGAATTTTGAGCAAGCACACCGTTACAATAAGCCACAGTTACATAAGGAAGTCGGGAAATATACGCATTATTTGATCGAAATTATGGCTGGAAAAGAAATCGAGGATGTTCCCGTATTTAAGCAAAGCTGGATGAATGCAAGCATTGAAGCACATAAAGCGTTTATGCTTAAAGATTTAGTAGCCTTTGAATCCCTTTCAAAACAAGCGACGAATCAGGCGAAGGGCATTCAGTATTACGGGAACTATTATACGTTTAAGCGGATGAGGGGAAGATTGTCCGAATAACTTAATAGAAAAAATTGCGCATTCGTTTTAGTTGAATGCGTTTTCATTAATTATTGTTGATACTTTACAAATAAAAAAAGAGTTAATGCAAGGCAACACAAGATGAAAATGATAATGAACCAAAGGAACATTTTGAATTTCATAGCCTCCCCCCCATAAAAATGATTACTTAAATCTTACCATTAAATTGCAATCTATTTACCGATAAAATAAACTTTTGCGCGAAGCATCTCGTTTATACTTACGAAGGGAGGGAATGCTGTGGTTTCTAATGAGCAATTTCAGCTCGTGATGGATCAACATACAGAGCATTTGTTTCGCATCGCGTATTATTATACGAAAAATGTCCATGTTTCACAGGATATTGTGCAAGATACATTCGTCAAATATTATACGACGAAGACTTATGAACATCGTAGAGAATTAAAGGCTTTCCTTTCTCGTATTACGATCAATTTATGTAAAGATTATTTGAAAAGTTGGACGTATCGTAAAATGATTGTTCAAGAAAAGTTATTACCGCAACGGACAGTTGAACAAGAGGATGCTTTACTATTAAAAGATGAGCGGGATTTATTGGATGAGGCGATTTTAAGCTTGCCATTAAAGCAACGTGAGGCGATTGTCTATTTTTATTTAGAGCAAATGACAATTCGAGAAATTGCTGTGCTACTTGAGATTCCAGAAAACACAGTGAAATCAAGACTTCGGAGTGGTAAAAAAATTTTAAAAGAAAAACTTGCCAATGTTGAGTGGGAGGTGTTAATAAATGCGTCCATATAAATTGAAACGACTAGAAAATATTGAAAATGACAAAAAGCAAATTATCGAAAGCACATGGCGTAAAGTGAGGCAACCTAAGCGTAAAAAGCAATCGAATTCGTTGAAAGTCGCTCTTGTCAGTGTTGCGAGTATTACACTAGTTGTTTTGCTATCATGGTCATTTATTGATTCACCAAACAACTCACAAATTGATATGCAGATTGAAGGTATACCGCTATTGAAAGATATTGAATCGATAGAAATATGGAAAAAAGGCACAGGTGATTCTGTGGTAATAATGGAAGAGTCTCAGCTTCAATCATTATATGAGATTATTTCTTTTGTTTTACAGCACTCAGTCAACGGTCAGCTTCAAACGGACGATTACCATTATTCTCTTCAAATAAATGAACGAGGCTTTTACCCCAGAGGACATGTTTATGTCACGAAAAACCAGATGTTTTATTTGTCGATGGTTGCTTCGATAACCGATGCGCAATATAAAATGATAAAAGAACTTTTTCAGAACCAAAAGTTTATTGATGAAAGTTTAAATTCGCAGCCAATTACAGAAAAAGGAGGTATGTTTTATTTCGATGTGCTCACTTTAGGGGATTCTAAGTCCGCAATGATTGGTCAATATGGTTATCATTATACAGAACGGCAAAATGAAGAAGGTTTTTATAATGCAGATACCATTTATGATTATGGCACGATTGAGGTATATCTGCGTGATGATCTAATTGTGGCAATAGAAAATCAACATTTTTATAGTGTGGATTTTGATGATATCTATGAAGCGTTTTTGAAGAGGGGTTTTGTTGAAGAAAATCCAGACTCTGCTTATGTGTCAAGTTTTTATAGTAAGGCAAGCAATCAGCAAATTATATTTGAGACGAATCCTAATGGAACATTAATAGCAACGTTAAGGTATAAAATAAGCAGCGAATGATTGAAACAGGCATATCTTTTTGAGGTTACAATGGATATGCCTGTTTTTGTAATTATGTTTGAGTAGTGTTCAACTAGCTCATTCACTTTTAATTTGTATTATTAGAGGTCCTTATTTTAGCGCTTTTTAAATAAGCGAAGACTGTGATAATAGCACTAATAAATCCAATAATTAATGTAACGGAGAAAAAGATTCTTCCTCCAATTGTTAACGAATTAAAAGCAACACTACCAAATAAGAGAATTGTACAACTTATTACCCCTAAAAAGATAAGCCCCTGTTTAATATGATGCTTTACTAAGTAGTAGCCAATTATAGACAAAATATAGCACATACTTAGTAGCATAATTATCGGAAAGAGCGGCTGATATTTAGCGGCATAAACAAAATAATCAAGCTGGCTAATCTCATAACCACTCACAATTTCAATATTAAAAAGCTTAGAAAAAGGGGTAGAATAGTTCCATTCCCAAGGTATATCTATGATTGCACTTCCCTCGTACCAAGCAAAAAATGTTGAGAAAACTAATGTAAATATACCTAGGATCAACAGGAACACATATTTATACATTTTTACCACCTCATTTCCATAGTTTGTTACAATATAGACGCATTAAGAGGCTTTTAGTTTCGAAGGAGATTATAGCGGAAAAACGTTTGATAGGAGCCTATGATTTGGGAGTAATTATACTAAATGATTTTTTGGGGGGACTGACATGTACATTCCAAAGTATTTTCAAATGAAAGACGAGCATGAGATGTTTCGTTTTATGGTGCATCATAGCTTTGCAACGCTTGTTTCTCAGTCTAGTAGCGGACTGGTTGCGAGTCATTTACCATTAACAGTTAAGGTAGATGACCGCGTTTTGTACGGGCATTTTGCAAAGGCAAATTCGCAGTGGCAGGGGCTGGATGGGCAGCGGGTACTCGTTATTTTTCATGGGCCACATAGCTATATTTCGTCATCTTGGTATGAGACAAAGGATGCCGTCCCAACGTGGAATTATACAGCGGTGCATGTGAAAGGAACGCTTCAATTACTACAGGATGAGGCACTAATTGACGACTGTTTACGTGAATTAATCGATAAATATGAAGCACCAAATAGCTCGTATCGATATGATGCGGTGGATTCAAAGTATATCGCGAGCTTAAAAAAGGGGATTGTCGCGTTTAAAATTGACATCGAATCGCTCGATGGGAAGGCAAAATTAAGTCAAAATCATTCGAACGAGCGCCAACAGCTTGTTATTGAACAATTGAAAAATACAAATGATCCGGAAAGTATAGCAATTGCAAAGTTGATGGAGCAAAACAAAGATTAGTTTTTATTAATTTCACATACTCGCAATCATTTTTAAAAACAGATAAAAACTATCATTGATAAAGCATATGATTAATGCTGAAAATGCATAGGGTTTACTGTTTTTAAATTCGTAAATAAAGGTGATTACGCCGAAAGTTAATAAACCAATCTAGCTACTTTCCCACAAGATATTTGCTAATTTATCGGGAAAAAGTGTGTACCCCCCGCTAAAAAGCAAGTCCAAATGACAACGGTTGAACCTAGAAAAATATAACTTAATTGAGATGCCATTATTGAATCATCTTCTATAAAATAAAGCGCGACCACGATACAAATACTTATAAAAACCCAAATATAAACAGAAGTGACATAAGTTATCTCCCCTTGTTATTTATAATTTGACATATCGATTGGGAAATAGTTTCCAAATTAACGTAAATAGGTATTACAATTTATGTAATTATGTTGTATATTTTACTAATCAAACTAAAAGGAGAGAGGAATATGTTAGCCATTACATTAACGATCACAAACGAATCGGAGGGTATGTTGAACTAATTTAATACTGTCACTTATTCTCCGATTTGAGTTTCATAATTGACTCAAAAATTCGGAGGGCAAAAAATTGGATATTAAAAACATTTATTATTTTTTATCGAGTTCACGTTCATTTTGTATTCATATCGTATTTACGCTAAATGCGATTTATTACGTTTCTCAGGCTGACTTGAACCCACTACAGTTAGTGTTAGTAGGAACGATTATGGAATTGGCTATCTTATTCTTTGAAATACCGACTGGATTAGTAGCTGATTTTTGGGGACGGAAAAAATCATTTATCATTGGGACGTTCATTATAGGTGTTGCGCATCTATTAGAAGGAAGTTTCCCGGAATTTTGGGCAATTGCCATTGGTGCTGCATTATGGGGCATTGGATGGACTTTCATAAGTGGGGCAGAAACAGCATGGATTGCGGACGAATTAGAAAATAATGAATTGGATTTGATTTTTCTAAAAGGCGCTCGGTATGGCTCAGTTGGTAGTTTCTTAGGGATTATTGTTAGCGTTCTTTTAGCTACTGCTTTTTCGGTGCAAATGGCGATCTTAATAGCGGGGGGGGTTGCTCGTTGTTATTGCCTTGGTTTCTATAAGAATTGTACCCGAAACAAAATTTGTGCGTATGGCTAGTGAAGAGGCGACAGGTTTTCAACAAATGCTACGAGCGCTGAAGAGTGGCATTACTCAAATAAAAGGGAATTCCATTTTACTAGGTCTTGCTGCGATTACGTTATTTGTGGGATTAGCTAGCGAAGGTTTTGATAGACTTTGGGGTGCTCATTTTATAGAAGGCTTTCAATTGGATGCTGAAGAAGCCGTTTATTGGTTTGGTGCTTTTTACGCAATTGCTTTTTTATTAAATATAGGCATTTTAAAAGTTGTTGAAACATATGTGAAAAAACGATTTACTCATGTTTTACTCGCACTGAATGGCTTGCTTGTTTTGACTATGTTGCTGTTCGCAATGAGTGAGACTTTTTTACTGGCAATAGTACTATACTGGGTAATTGCTTCGCTACGAGCAGTAAATTCGCCATTAATAACGGTTTTAACAAACCAACAATTACAATCACAAGGGCGTGCAACGGCGCTATCCATGTATGGTCAGCTTGATGCATTTGGACAAGTAGCTGGCGGGCCATTAGTAGGGATGGTTGCGCTTTATACATCGATTCAAGGTGGGCTTATGATGTCTGCACTTTTAATAATTCCTACAGTGTTCTTTTTATGGAAGATGAGAAAATTGGCTTCATGAGACAGATTGTTTGAAGTAATGATTGTGTAAGGGTTCATAGATGTTACTAAAATACTAAGGTGGAAACGTTGATACTACAGCGTTTCCGTCTTTTTTATTTCCTGAATATCTTTTAAAAAGGTGTGAATTTGCCTCATATGGTGAATATCATGCTCCATCAAACCTTTGAAATAGGAATACAGGGATAATGAAGAGTAGTTAATTGTTAACTCGGCTAACCAATTTTCTTCAGGTAGGTCACTTAATGTTTCAATTAATTCCTTACGAATACGTATGCACTTTTCAAATGTGTGTTGAATCGGTTCATTTCTTGCAAGGTGAGCTGAATATAAATTTAAATCGTCAGCATTCGGACTTGATGGCAAACTGCTGTTCGTCAATAAATATGGAATTCTATTTTGCAAGACAAATTCATCCCAAGTATAAAAATGACCAATGATTTCGATGGTCGACCATTTTCCATCACGAATCGGTGTTAGTAAAACATGTTCATTTATATGTGTCAAGCTTTGTATGAAACGAAGAAAATCCTGTTGATGGGCTAGGATTTCGGATTTTTCTTTAAGCATTTTAATCAGCTCCAATTCCTTAATTCAATCAAATTACTCAATCGAAGTATCCAATTCTATCCTCAATTGCATTTAAAATATATTGTTTATATGATGCTAACTCTTCTGGAGTAAATTCAAGGGAGTTTGCTTTGTTGCAATAGCCGTTTAGCGCTTTAGAAATGGTGTTACGATTCGGCTCTGATAAGTGTATTAGTCCCCAAGTTCCAGCTTCCTGCTTAGAAAAAATCAAATTGTGTTTTAAATAAATGTAGACTCGCAGCATATTTAAAATGCTGTACATAGGAGTTTCATTTATGTTCTCCAAACAATCATTAAAGTCATTCATAATCGCATCGATATAATCAGACTGAGGGATTTGTGGAAACACATCGCAAATCGGTTGCCCTTTATAGCAGATACCCTTGTAGTGAATAATTGTAAGATGTGCGGCTAAATCAACATCAGTTTTAATATCTTCATTAATTACTTCAGAAGTATGATTTAATAAATCCTGCATAGTACGCTCTCTCCAATATTCACTATAATGAAAATCATACGGGCATGGGTGTCGCCATGTCTTTAATTGTTCGATATGTAAAAAGGAAATTTCAATTGGAAAGGGCTTGCCTGAAATAACTAATAAAAACTTTGCTAATTGATTTTTATCTTTATTGGAAAGAGTGGTTTTCGTCACAACAATTAAATCAATATCACTCGTTTGATCATTGAACCCGCCTAAAGCGAGCGAACCATGAATATAGGTTCCTATAAAATTATTTTGAAGGATTTCATCAAGATTATGCTGCAATATATCTATAAATAGAAATACATTAGATAGTTTTTTCATTAAATTATCCCTTCCTTAGTAAATCATTGTGTGCATTAAAATATGCCAAAGTGACATATTATTCAAATTTTCACCAGTATACTTTTTCGGGGAAAAAAACGCTAATGTAAAAATGATTAGTGTGAAAAAGATTTTCTGAAAATTCATAATAAGAAATTATTTTAGGATTTTAAATCGGAAACATTGGTACTATGGCGTTCCCATACTTTTCGTACCACAAAAAACATCTCTAAAACTAAATGATCCTTATTCACTACTTTTTCACAATTCATTTTTCTAGCTGTAAAGTTGCAATCAACCTTAATGATTTTTATATAAAGGTAAAAATATCCTACAATTTCAAAAAACAACTAATGCCTCAATCTTAATTGTATGAATTGTCTTACAATTATGGGTGTATGGTTACTGATGAATATCTTTTAGTGAACATATTAAAAAAACATTTGAGGAGCTGAAGATTGCTTGAATAGTGCATTTGGTAGTAAAGTTATTCGATTTGGGTTAGTTTTATCGGTGTTATTGCTTATACTTTCGGCATGTAATGAAAAAAATGAAGCGGATACAGAGGATGAAACAAAAGATTCGATTACATCTGAACAGGAAAATGTCGGTCAAGATGAAGTGGGAAAAGAAAAAACAGAAACAGCAGTACCAACTTCATCAGATAAATACGGGACTTCTAATTTGGCTGAATGTGAAGGGATTCGTTTTGAAAAAGATGCGATTATTGATGGCAATCAATTAGCCCCATGTATAATGGCTGCCATGTTGGAAGTGGAAACAGGAACGCATAAGGTGGCAACAGATGATGGGACCAGCACAATCGTAGACTTTCAATTTACACCCGAATTTTCATTAAGTGCGGACAATGGGGACACGATTATTATCGTCAATGACAGTGAGGGCTGGATGAAGATGCCGAGTGGTAAATGGTTTAGTGAAACGGATGTATCCGATGATCCAGATGTATTACTTGCATCCAATACAATTAAGTTAACACGTGTATTTGCACATCCAAATACCATCACCCAATTTTTGGCTTTAACGCCTAGTTGGAAGGTTGTAGAAGAATCGAAAGTACCCGCAGAAGATGCCTTTGTCGACACTGCATGGCAGCTTGTTCCGAATGAACCGGTTGTTATGGAAGGTACGGAATTTACGGATGTCGAGCTGTGGATTACCGATGACTATTTAGGTGCCTATTACACATCGACTGCGAAGATGATGGGCATGTCAGCAACCTCGAGCGACACATTTATGCAATGGGGCGAGCCGGTAACCATCGTAAATCCAATGGAATCGTGATTTTTTACTTGTTTTAGCATGCTTCTTCTACTTCTATAGGAGACATTGAAAAAGTCGACTCACACTTAAATGAATAGTGTGGATCGACTTTTATTTTTCTATCTATTTAAAACACATAAGTTAATACTGAGATTTATTACGCACGTGCCAACATACGCTCTAGTGATAATAATGCCTGCGCCGTAACTTCTTTATCAACAGCAATCACATTGCCTTGTCCACCTTGCTCGATTATTTCAAGTGCCCATAATAAGTGGGGCAAATCGATGCGGTTCATCGTTAAGCATGGGCACATATTTTCATTTAATGAAATAATATGCTTATCAGGGTAAGTGGCGATTAATCGTTTCACTAAATTCATTTCTGTCCCAATGGCCCAACTTGAACCCGCAGGCGCAGCTTCAATGACATCGCAAATATACTTCGTTGAGCCGTTGTCATCTGATAGGGCCACTACTTCACGACTACATTCGGGATGCACGAGAATGTTCATGTTTGGATATTTTTTACGTACTTCTTGAATGTTATATACCGTAAAGCCCTCATGTACAGAGCAATGCCCCTTCCATAAAATGACCTTCACATCTTCAAGTGCGCCCTCATACTCGAGCTTGCCTGAAATCGGATTCCACACAGCCATATGCTCCAATGGAATACCAAGCTCAAAGGCAGTATTACGTCCTAAATGCTGATCAGGTAGGAAGAATAGACGGGATTTTTGTGTAAATGCCCATTGTACCATTGATTTTGCATTCGAGGAGGTAACACAAGCCCCACCGTTACGCCCTGTAAATGCTTTAATAGCGGCAGTTGAATTCACATAGGTTAAGGGGATGATTGTATCGCCAAATGTTTTTGTAAGCTCTAACCAGGCCTCCTCTGTTTGGTAAATATTCGCCATATCGGCCATAGAGCAGCCAGCACGCATATCTGGTAAGTAGACGATTTGGTCATCCTCTGTTAGCATATCCGCTGTTTCCGCCATGAAATGTACACCACAAAACACAATATGTTTCGCTTTTTTATTGGCGGCAGCTACTTGGGCAAGTTGGAGGGAATCTCCTGTTACATCAGCGAATTGAATAACCTCATCACGCTGGTAATGATGCCCAGGAATGAATAGCTCCTCACCTAGCTTGTCTTTTATTTCACGGATGCGTGTTTCCATTTGCTCTTGGGTTAAGGATTTATATTTTTCTGGAAGCATCGAGATGTCCATAAATTTAGCGAGTACCATAGCTCATTTCTCCTTTCTGCTGTACGAGTGCACTAATATCAAATGCAGGGACGGAATGGGTGAGGGCACCAAGGGAAATCCACTGTACACCACTTTCTGCATAGGCTCTTAAATTGTCGAGTGTTATATTGCCTGAAGCCTCCGTTGCAATATGAGGTGGCACGAGTGAAATCCAGTCACGAATTTCTGCCGGCGTCCGGTTATCGAACATAATAATGTCGGCTCCTGCATCGATGGCTTCTATTAGTTGCTCCTTCGTTTCGATTTCTACCTCAATTTTGACAGTGTGCCCGATTTTACTACGCGCGGCTTCAACAGCTTTTGTGATACTGCCGGCAAAAGCAATATGATTGTCCTTTAACATAATGGCATCATATAGACCGTTCCGATGATTATAGGCGCCACCTATACGGACAGCGTATTTATCAAGCATACGAAGACCTGGGATTGTTTTACGTGTGTCACAAATATGCGCCTTCGTACCAATCGTTTGAGCAACTGCCTTATTTGCCTTTGTCGCAATTCCACTCATGCGCTGCACTAAATTTAATATGACACGCTCACCAGTTAATAGGCTTCGAAGAGAACCTTTAATAATGGCAAGCTGATCTCCTTTTGAAATGGATTCGCCGTCTTTCTTTAATACTTGTACATTTAAAGTTGAATCTAATAGAGGAAAGCCGATTTCAATAATTTGGGCACCACAAAAAATGCCGTCTTCCTTTGCATAAAACGTAAAGGAGCCCTGTTCTTCAGGAGAAAAAATCGCTTCACTCGATAAATCACCATCGCCAATATCTTCATTAAAAAAGCTCGTTAACATAGCTTTCAGTTTGATTACATTCATATAAATCGTTCCTCACATTCATTTTTCCTTGTTCAAAGACAATCCACTTTTTTTGCCAAAGTTCGTCTTTCGAAGGATAGTCACTGCGTATATGTGCGCCTCTTGATTCGGTTCTTGCTTGTGCAGCATGAGCGATTAAAGAAGCGGTTATATTCATAAAATATAATTCTATGAGCTTCTTAGAATATCCCTGTAGACGTCCTTTTTGGCTTGAGATGCTCGGTAATTGTTGGATTAATTTTTGTAAGCCCTCATTTGAGCGAACAATACCGGCACAATTTAGCATCGCTTCCTGTAAAGACTCTTTAGCGTATAGATTATTAGGTAACGAAGAGCCGGTTTCATTTTTACTTATAAAATTACTTTGCTTATTTCCGTTATTCAGCAAATGGGTTGCCATCATTTTCCCAAACGTAATGCCTTCTAATAATGAGTTACTTGCAAGTCGATTTGCCCCGTGCACACCCGTACAAGCAACTTCACCAATGGCAAATAATCGCGGGATAGAGGTTTGTCCGTAACGATTCGTAATGACACCGCCCATTAAAAAATGGCTGCCAGGTGCAATGGGGATTTTTCCATTCGATAAATTAACCCCATTTTGATGACAAAGGGCGTGGATTGTGGGAAATTTTTTATCAAAGTGGTCGATCCTCGAAATATCAATAAAAGTTTCTTGTCCACTTGCTCGCATTTTGTACATTTCATGGGCTGTAATATGACGTGGTGCCAAATCACCCAAAGGATGCTTACCGTCCATGATCGGTTTTCCGTTCTGGTCAACAAACCTTCCTCCAGCTCCTCGAACAGCCTCCGAAACGAGACCTCTTGCTCCATTTACATAGAGTAAGCTCGGATGAAATTGGACAAATTCCATATCGGTAATGGCTGCTCCGGCTAAATAAGCTAATGCAATCCCATCTCCATAGCTATTCTCACAATTAGAAGTACATTCATAGAGTGCACCGGCCCCACCAGTTGCTAGAATAATGTACGAGGCGTAGTAAGATTTTTCCCCTTCATTCGTTTTTACGCGAACACCGCAGCATTCCCCGGCTGAATTTAAGAGCAGTTCATAAGCAAATTCAAATGTGTGGATATGAACATTTGGTGGTAATCCTCCAGCTAGATAATTGACAAGATTTTTACCTGTAGCATCTCCCCCTGCATGAACGATTCGGTGCTTGCTATGCGCGCCCTCTAAGCCAAGAGAAATTTCCCCATCTTTATCGAAATCTACCTTAAATCCTTCTTGCAAAAGCTCTTTTACTATAGAAGAGCCGTTTTCAATTAGTGCTTTTACATTTTCCTCATGATGATGAAATTCACCAGCCTCAAGTGTGTCTTGTATATGAAGCGAAGTATGGTCGTGAGTAGTGATAACCGCTGCGATACCACCTTGTGCTTTGTAAGAACTACTATTTTTTAAATCTGCTTTTGTAATGATATGGACATCAAATCGGCTACTTAAATTTCGCGCAGCTTCAAGTGCAGCGATGCCTCCGCCGATAATGACAATATCTGTATGAATAATCATATTAACTCCTTTTTACAGTTGTCTTGACACATATCTTTACATAGAATAATAAAATAAACAAGTATTTATTACTTCGTTAGAAAAGAGGCGCAGGAAATGATTTATTTAGACTATGCAGCAACAACACCAATGACTGAAGGCGCAATAGAAGCTTATAGCGAAGTCGCACGAAAACTCGCAGGCAATCCATCAAGCCTGCATGATATGGGAGGTGGTGCAGCGACTGCTATTAAGTGGGCAAGAAAGGTTATTGCCGATAAGCTTGATGTACATGAGGATGGAATTATTTTTACTGGTAGTGGTACGGAAGGAAATATACTAGCAATTTTGTCTCTAGCGAGGGGAGTCCATCGTGGAAAACATATTATTTCTTGCATGGCAGAGCATACGTCCGTTCATGCAGCATTAAATACAGTAGAACGGGAAGGTTTTGAAGTAACAAAGCTACCGCTAACAAAAGAAGGAATAATCGATTTAGCGAGTATAGAGTTGGCTATTCGCCCAGAGACGACGCTTATTACGATTCAGCATGTGAATTCAGAAATCGGCAGCATCCAGCCCGTCAAAGCAATTGCTGAGCTAGCAAACAAATTCGGAATTCCTATTCATATAGATTGTGTTCAGTCATTTTGTAAGTTAGATATAACGGATTTTTCGGGGCAGGTAGATGCTATCACTGTCTCAGCACATAAAGTGGGTGGACCTAAAGGCTGTGGGGCTATCTATATCAATCCGCATGTGCGAGCGACACCGGTATTTCCGGGAGTCACACATGAAAGGGGCTTACGAGGTGGAACACTGGATACACCAAGTATTGTTGCAATGGCAGTAGCTGTTGAAGAGTTTATGTATGATATCACCGATCAATGGCAGCTTCGCCAAGACCTCATCACATCACTTGATAAGAAAATATTTCAAGTAATCGGAGCTTCTCCCGAAAACCAGCTACCGAATATTTGCGGAATTTGTATGCGAGGGGTAGAAGGGCAATATGTCATGCTCAAATTAAATGAGGAGGGGATTGCCATTTCGACAGGGAGTGCCTGTGATGTGAACAGCGCATCAGGAACAAAGGCAATTCTCGCGATGGGAAAATCATTGACGGAAGCAAGACAATTTTTCCGCATTTCTTTTGGAAGTAAGACGAAGCACGAGGAAATAGTAAAGGTGCATGAGGCGTTAAATAAGATTAGTATGAATTCGAATGCATTTCTTTAATCGTAATCTAGCTTTTTTGGCGGAAATATGGTAATATTGAAATAATTTAAATGAACGGAGGTGAACAGAATGAATAAGTTAGCTATGGGGACAGGTGTACAAGTAGATACCGCTATGTATTTTGCACGTGTCATTACTTTTAAATTTGCGTCTAACGGGATAGGTCTGTCCTTTTTTAGACAATTTAAAAATAATGCGTAGCTAATTAACTTCATTCTTTTCACCATACTAATGGAAAGGCTGTCTCGTTAAGGAGCAGTCTTTTTTTCATGGAGAAAATAAGAAATTTGATTGTAAGCTACGCTATGGAGGCGTAGGAATATGCAGTTAAAAGCAGAAAATATAACAAAAACTATGGGTGGTAACACCATTTTTAAAGAACTTTCATTGGAAGTCAATACGGGAGCGCGCGTGGCGATAGTCGGTCGTAATGGAAGCGGGAAAACGACGCTATTTAAGGTACTAGCAGGAATCGAACAACCGGATCAAGGTCGTGTTATTAAAGCAAAGGGACAAACAATGGGCTATTTGCATCAAATTCCGAGCTACACAAATACAACCGTTTTTGATGTATTATCTGAAGCGTTTACTGAGTTACATGCAATGAAAGCAAGACTAACGGATTTAGAGCAGCGTATGCAGACGGATATGTCGGAGAAGATTCTAAATCAATATGGTGAAATACAGGAGCAATATCTTGCCAATGTCGGCTATGAAATTGAGGCGAAAATTGCTTCCATTGCGAGTGGATTAAAGATTACTAAGTTATTAGAGCAACCGTTTGACGCGTTAAGTGGTGGAGAAAAAACGAAGGTCATGCTAGCGCAAATTTTATTGCAACAGCCAGATATCCTTTTGTTAGATGAACCAACGAATCATTTAGATTTAGCCGCAACGGAATGGCTAGAAAACTATTTACATTATTTCAAAGGGACGGTTATTGTCATTTCGCATGACCGCATGTTTTTAAACAACATTGTGCAGTATGTTGCCGAAATTGAAGACGGAGAAATTTGGATGAGCAAGGGCAATTACGATCAATACCTTCAAAATAAAGAGGCAAAGATCGCGCAGCAATTTGCGGACTATCAAGAGCAACAGAAAAAGATTCAAAAAATAAAAGAGGCCATTCGTCGTCTTCGTCAATGGGCGAATGAAGCGTCTCCACCGAATCCGGATTTATTCCGAAAAGCAAAGGTCATGGAGAAAATGCTTGCTCGTATGGAATTAGTAAAAAAGCCAAAAACAGAGCGCCAAATGAATTTGCAACTAAAGGCAGAGGATCGAACAGGGAAAGAAGTGTTTATGCTACGCGATATTTCGCATGGCTTTGACCAGGATTTTTTATTTATGGATATTCAGCTATCTGTCTATTTTCAGGACCGTTTAGCAATTGTCGGAAATAATGGAACCGGAAAATCGACGCTAATGAAAATTCTACTTGGCCAATTGCAGCCGCTTGACGGGCAGGTAAAGCAAGGTAGTAATTTGAAAATTGGCTATCTCGCGCAGCAGTTCGACCAATTTAATCCGAAGCAACGATTAATCGATGCCTTTCGTGAGCAAGTGTCATTAACGGAATATGATGCGCGGCATATGTTGGCCCAGTTTTTATTTTACGGTCATGATGTATTTAAAAAAGTCGAGCAGCTCAGCGGTGGTGAAAAGATGCGCCTTTGTTTAGCACAATTAATGGTACAAAAATGCAATGTCCTTGTGCTGGATGAACCAACGAATCATTTAGATATTGAATCAAGAGAAGCCTTAGAAGAAGCGCTTGAACATTTTGAAGGTACGATTATTACGATTAGCCATGATCGCTATTTTTTACAAAAATTATTTACGAGAACGGCATGGTTAGAAAATCAGCAGCTCACAATCCATGAAGGTCCATTCGAGTGGGCACAAACAAAGCAAAGGGAGTTAGAAAAATGAATAAAATTGAACAGTATTGGCAACAATTTTGTGCGTTAGAAGGATTACAAAATATCCGTTTTACAGAAGCTTTTCAATTTGGCGAAAAGGCAGATTGGTTGGCAAGTCTCGTTGTTGGTGGAACAAAGACAGCCACTTGCTCAAGCCATCCTTTGTATGAAATCGAGGGAGATGCTTTACCCGCAGTAGGTGATTATCAAATTGTCTTAAACAGTCATGATGAGCCTGTTGCCATTATAAAATCCACTTCAATAGAAATTTATCCGTTTAATGAGGTGCCCGTTGATTTTGCGTTGGCAGAGGGAGAGGGGACTTACGAAGAGTGGAAAGAGGCGCATATCGCGTTCTTTGGTCGGCTATTACCTGAGTACAATCTACAATTTACAGAGGATATGCTGACGGTTTGCGATCGGTTTGAAAAAGTCTATCCGAAATAATGTACAACTTTTCGATGCGCTTACACGGATGTAGCTTAAATTCTTTTCATTTTTAATGCTAATACGCATAAATCGGTGATTAAAATGCAACCTTTTCTCCTGCGAATCGTTTAATAGTTGCATACAACAAAGATTTTTTGATATAGTGAATAATGTTTTTCTGATCTATTTGAAAAGCTTTTGAATGAAGAAAGAGTGAGATAAGGTGAAAGATTTAGTGGAGAAAAAAGGAATACAAATAAAAGGTTTTTTAGGAATCTATCTATTAGCTGTGTTGATGATTTGGCTAAAAACCTATATAACGCAATTGACGCAATTTAATTTAGGTGTTGAGGGAACGCTTCAACAATTTTTATTATTTATTAATCCGTTAGGCTCAGCATTGCTATTTTTATCGGTGGCCTTTCTATTTAGAGGCAAAAGTAAAATGAGTATGCTAGTCATCGTCTATACATTAATGACGATTTTATTATATTCAAATGTCATGTATTACCGCTTCTTTAGCGATTTTATTACATTACCGACGATTTTCCAAACGCAAAACTTTGGTGATTTAAGCGGCGGTGTGTTTGCGCTGTTCCGTCCATCGGATTTACTTTATTTCGTAGACGTTGCTTTTCTTATTTATTTACGTGTTGCGAAAAAGGAACAGTTTAAGCAAGTTAAAACAGGCTTTGTAATGCCAGTCATTGCGGTGGCCTTTGCGTTGATGATTTCTTCGACGAACTTATTTTTAGCAGAAAAGGATCGTCCAGATTTACTTGTGCGCGGCTTTGACCGTAGCTATATTGTTAAATATTTAGGCATGTACAATTATGCGATTTACGATACAGTAAAAACTGCAGAGGCATCTTCAGAACGTGCACTTGCGGATAGTAGTGACATCACGGAAATTATTAACTACACAAAATCAAATTATGCTGAACCAAACCCTGAATACTTTGGCTTAGCAAAAGATATGAACGTAATTTATTTACATTTAGAATCCATGCAAACATTTTTAATTGACTATGAATTACATGGTCAGCAAGTCACACCATTTTTAAATTCATTAGTGAAAAATGAAAATACATTATTCTTTGATAATTTCTACCATCAAACGGCACAGGGAAAAACATCTGATGCAGAGTTTATGCTAGAGAATTCATTATACGGCTTGCCACAAGGTTCGGCCTTTATTACGAAGGGGCAAAATACGTACCAAGCAGCACCGTCGATTTTAAAGGATTACGGCTATACATCGGCTGTATTCCATGGTAACGGGGGGACGTTCTGGAATCGAAATGTGGTTTATAATCAGTTTGGCTATGATAAGTTTTTCGATGCAAGTAGCTATGACACAACGGACCCTAAAAATATGGCGGAATATGGATTACTTGATAAGCCATTTTTCGAGCAGTCTAAAAGCTTGTTAGAGACATTACCACAGCCGTTTTACACAAAATTTATTACAGTGGCACATCACTTCCCATACAAAATGGATCAAGAGTTGGTCACAATTGATAAGGCGACAACAGGCGATGAAAGTGTTGATAATTACTTCCAAACTGCGCGCTATGCGGATGAGGCTATTGAAGAATTCTTTACGTATTTAAAAGAAACAGGTCTATTTGAGAACACAATGGTCGTGATGTATGGTGACCATTACGGAATTTCGGATAATCATAATAAAGCGATGGCGCAAATTATCGGTGAAGAAGTGACGCCAGTTGTGAATGCGGATTTACAGCGTGTGCCATTATTAATTTATGTACCAGGTATGGAGGGTGGCGTTAACCACACATATGGTGGACAAATAGACCTTCTACCAACTGTGCTCCATTTATTAGGCGTGGAAACACAAAACAATATTCACTTCGGTACTGATTTATTGTCAGCGGAGCATAATGAAGTCGTTCCTTTTAGAAAAGGAGATTTTGTTAGCCCTACGATTTATTCGCTAGATGGCAAATATTATGACCGTTCAACAGGTGAGCTTTTAGATGCATCGCAATTCGAATTAGCCGATCAGATGAAAGCGAATGTAGAACAAAAACTGAATTATTCAGATAAAGTAGTCAATGGAGATTTACTACGCTTTTACTCAAAAGATGGTAAAGTAATTTCAGAATAATTAATAACACCGCGCAATCCACTAAGGAGCGCGGTGTTTTTTGTTTGATGTTAAAATTATGAGAAAAAGATTAGCAGGTGAGTAGAATCGGACAAAAAATGGATGCACATGTGTTCAAAACAAGGTAGAAGCTGTATGACGCCTATTTAACGTTGCTTGAACAGCAAAAATTAGAACAACTAACGATTCAAGCATTGAGTGCACAAGCAAAGATTAATCGTGTAACCTTTTACAAGTATTTTCAAAATTTAGCGGACTTCCATGATCAGTTTGTAACGCACTATATTTTAGAATTGTATGAAGTAATGAGCCCGTTCCACTATAAACCATATTCAATAGGCTTTGAATATGGTGTGCTGCTGCAATTGCTAGAGCATATTCAGGAAAATCATAAACCTATAAAGTTTTATTGACATCACCAAATATCACGGACTTCAATAAAAAGCTATTAGCGCACTTCCAGCAGCGCATTGCAAAACATAAGACAGAACTTGCGCTATTTGATTTTCCTGGAACAGGGGTCGATCAGTTCTTTGTGGCTTGGTACGAGGTATCGGCATTATTTGGCACCATCATAATATAGGCACAGACGGATTTTACTTATAGCACTGCCCAATTAGCAGATGATATTGTTCGGCAAGCACCTCATGCGGATTAGTTTGGCTACACTTTTTGCTTTGTCTTATACTGAAAGCAATCAAACTGGGAGGCGAGTAGATGACAAATTATCAAGCTGGAATTTATAAAGGGGCTAATTTAGTAGCGGTAGAGGAGCGTTCGATGCCAGAAGTTGGGCCGAATGATGTGTGATTATGCAAGTATACCCCTTAAGCGAAATTCAAACAGCTTTTGAAACGGCAATTGCAGCCAAAGATTCCATTAAAGTAATTGTCGATTTAACGAAATAAGTCAACAACTAATAAAAGCCTGCTTCGAAGTGGGAAGCAGGCTTTTGACACGTTATGTTATTCGACAGCGTTTTCTAAAATGGAGAATGTACTATTGTCACAATCAATTTCAGCAAGTGCCCCGTACGGTAAAATAAACTTCGGCTCTGTATGCCCAAAATTTAAGTTATAAAGTACAGGCAAATGCTCGAGCTGATATTCCTTTAATACTTTTAAAATTTCTGCCTTGTATTCTTCGTAGTATTTTTCGTCTTGCGGTTTACCAAAAATAATGCCATTTGCTTGCTGTAAAATCCCTTGTAGGGCATAGTTACGCAGCCAATAACGTACATTGTTTGGCTTTGGCTTTTCTTCGGACGTTTCGAAAAACAGAATGCTGTCCTTCCACATTTCTTTATCAGGCCAAAGCTCCGTACCATTCACGAAATCTAACACCTCAATGCAGCCACCGATTAAGCGTCCTTGAACAACGCCTGATCCTTGTAGTACCTCATAGCCTTTGTTGTTACGCATCGTGCGGCGTGTATCTTTGTACGCCTGACTCCATGCCAAAAACTCACTCGTCCATTTTTCAGCAGGTTCAATAGTACCGATGACCTCATTTGAAAATAAGGTACGCTCAATGGATTCAATTGTATAAGGGTCCATTGCCACATTTTCCGCAAAATCTGTTAAAATAGCAGGTCCATAAAAGGATGAAACCCCTGCCTTCAAGCAAAATAAATGGGGAACGGTTGTGTCAGAATAGCCCATAAAAATCTTTGGATTATTATGAATCACATCAAAATCGATATATGGAAGTAGTCGAACACTATCCTCACCACCAATGTTTGCGATGATGGCCTTAATAGTGGGATCTTGAAACGCTGCCATAAAATCTTGGGCGCGTGCTTCCGGATGTTCGTATAAATACTGAGCCCCCTTCAAGCTATTCGGCATCGCAACGACATGTAGGCCAAATACTTCTTCTAGTCTTTGTACCCCTTGTTCATAGCGCCAGCGTAAATCGGACTCGCCAGCACCACCCCAAGACGGACTGATTGTGGCAACGGTATCACCACACTTTAATCTCATTGGCTTCTTTAGCATCCTCATCACCTCGTGTTTTTTGTAGTAAAATTATGTAAATGCTATTTTAGCGGATTCTGAAACATTTTACTAGCAAAAGTTCAATACTTATTTTCTTGCTTTTCATTTTGGGTAAAGTTTCCGGTATGAAATAGATTTATTAAAAAGATGATAGTAAGGCTTATTTAATGAAGGTGGATTGCTTTTACAAAAATGTCATTATAGTAGGAGTGTTAGTATAAAAAGAATCATAAGAAAAAGCCTGTAGAGGTGCTTTTGTATAAATAGTACCTTGAAAGAGAATTATTTTAGTGAAATTTTATTGTAGGAATAAATATTTTGCTCAATTTTGTTGGTTTTTAATAAATTGTTTAATAGAAATGTGCATTTAGTTTGATGTCTGAACAAAGGTAGTATGTTATATTAGAAAAATGATTAATAAATCGAGGTAATATAGGTTTTTATAATGGAGAGGGGTATTGATTTATGATGAAACAATTTAGTTTCAAATCAGTTAAGGCAAAAATACTAAGTGCCTTTTTAGTCGTAACAGTTTTCATATTCGGATTTAGTACATACAGTTATTTTGCAAATGCTCGAATTATTTCGACTGCTGAAAATATTGTCGAAAAGGAGCTAAAACTACTATCGGCGAGTGAAAAGTTGGCATCTACAGTCAGTCTTCGGACATCAGCATCGAAAAGCTATATACTGGATGGAAATGTTGCTGCGAAAGATTCATTTGAGGAGTATGTAAAAATAGCAGAGGAAAACTTCGCTATTATTAATGAACTAGAATCCAGTGAAGAATTATCAGAGCTTGCAGATAAGTCAAGAACATGGCGAGAGAATGTCCGAACACAAGTATTCGATGTATATGATAAGGGTGATAAAGAGCAAGCCATTCGAAACTTAGCCGAAACGGATTTACTTGCATTGGAAGTAATGACCGGCTATCAGGATTTCGCAAATGCAAAAAAAGAGTCTATTGATAAACTAGGTGCAGAGATGATTTCTCTTTCAAAGGCAACAAAGAACCTAGGTTCAGCCATTGGTGTGATTATCACTATTCTATCAGTGGCGGTTGCCTTACTTACAGCGCGTATTATTACTACACCGATTAAAGAAGTAGTGAAGAAAATAACAGCGATGGCAGATGGGGATATGAGCCAACCACCATTAAAACAAAAAACGCAAGATGAGGTTGGCGTACTTGTCCAATCTACGAATATAATGAATGAGAAACTTCATGGTTTGTTAAGCACGATTCATGAAGTTTCTGGAAATGTAGCAGCAAGTAGTGAAGAGCTAGCTCAATCAGCAATCGGTGTAAAGGACGGCTCACAGCAAATTGCTATGACTATGACAGACCTTGCAGAAGGTTCGGAATCACAGGCAAGTAGTGCAGGCGATTTAGCCAATATGATAGAAAACTTTAAAGGAAATGTACAGCAAGCAACCGATCAAGGAACAGCAATGGCCAATGATTCTCAAGCAGTTTTACAATTAACGGCAACAGGTCAGGGGTTAATGAATGCATCGACAGAGCAAATGGCTACAATAGACCGCATTGTACAAGAAGCTGTGTCAAAAGTTGAAGGGTTAAATAGTCAATCACAAGAAATTTCAAAATTAGTAGAAGTAATTGATGACATTGCCAATCAAACGAATTTACTCGCATTAAATGCGGCCATTGAAGCGGCAAGAGCGGGTGAGCAAGGAAAAGGCTTTGCGGTTGTTGCAGATGAAGTTCGTAAGCTAGCAGAGCAAGTATCGTTATCCGTTACAGATATTTCCTCAATCGTAACACGTATTCAAAGCGAAACGACGAATGTCACAATCTCACTGCAAACAGGGTATGACGAAGTGAAAAAAGGTACCGAACAAATAACGGAAACGGGCGAAACATTTGGCACGATTTCGACTGCTGTCACTCACATGTCAACAAATATTCAAAGCATTACAGAAAATCTTCAGGGAATTTCTACGACAACTGAGCAAATTAATCGCTCTATTGACGAAATTGCAGCGATTACTCAGGAATCAGCTGCTGGCGTAGAAGAAACAACAGCGACGATTGAGGAAACAGTAAGTACAATGGAAGAAATCGTGAATAATACAGATCAATTAGCAATTCTTGCTGAAAATTTAAATAACCAAGTACAACAGTTTAAATTATAGAAAATGAAGTCTTCATTGGGGTGTATCTGTGCACTCAATGAAGGCTTTTTTTATAAAGTAGAAGATATTAATATGTAATGGAATTTTTATAGTGAAATTCAGTTTATTTTTAACAGAATGACGTCGAAAAAATGTTTATGAAATAATTTTATATTCGAATCAATTTCATAAATCGATTTTTTCAAGAATTTAGACGAATACAATTTTTTGATTTTCATTTTTAAAAATTATGCAGCTGTGTTTTGTTCATTTAATTGTGCATTCAAACGATCAACGGCTAATTTGCAGGCATTATAAATAAACGTCACCAGATTGAAATGGAGCTTGGCTTTTCTACCTGTTCGATGACGGACATTATTTAATTGAAAATATTCTTTTAAGTAGGCATTCACACGTTCAACAGCTGTACGTTCTTTGTACAGTTTCTCCCATAATGCGGAGCCTCTTGCTGGATACGTATACTTGCGAATATCCGTTTCACACTTGATTTTAAAAACTTTTTGACACAGTGAATCCTCACGTAATGGACACGTTGCACATTCTTTTGGACGTGTAAATTTTAAACACTGATATTTCTCGTCATAGCTGTCGTAACAGTAGCTATGTTCACGTACGCACGTTGGACGGAAATTTTCATCGAAACCCAAGATTTCGGATTCACGACGTTTAACGTATGGAATGACTGCTTTCATGTCTTGATTTAAAATTTGTCGATAGATCGCTTTGTAATCATACCCTGCATCAAATATCGTTGTTGTAAATTGATTTGGCACGACTTCAGCTACCTTTTTTAACAGTGGAATGGCTGCTTTACTATCACTTAAATTACCAGACGACATCAAGCGTGCCACAATGTACTGACTTTTTGTCAAGACAGCTAAATGCCCTTTAAAGCCGAACCAGAACGTGTTTTTACCGTCACTATTTTTCTTGACACCCCACTTGGGTTCGATTGGGATGTCTCGCCAAAGTGTCGATGTTGGAATCGTTAATTGAGCTTCTAATTTCTTTTCATAGGTTGTAAGATTTGCCTCGATTTCTGCTTGTTCAGCGAGCCAGGCTTCATGCTCTTCTTTCGATTTGCGACCACGCTTTTTCGGGATTTTTTCCTTTTTCTCAGATGGTTTTGATGCATCGCGCGCTTCAAAATGTGTCGCGTCAAAAGCGAGATGTTCTTCCTCTAGAAATCCTTCTGTAAAGGCATTTTGGATGAGTTCATCTTGCATTTTATCAAAGACTTCTGATTGGCTAATCACATCGACCATACGTGAATAAGAAGAGTCAGAAGGTACTGAATCAGAAAGTAAAAAGCCGCAATCTAAACGAAAGATAAGATCATTTTTCAGACGCTTGATTAAATCTTTTACCGTTGGAATACGCTCAATAATACGAATCACGAGCGATTGAATCATCGCACTATAGTTTAATTCTCTTGGAGCGCCACGCATTGTCTTTTTACTAAACAGTTGAAAAATCGGCTGTAAATCAAAAGTAGCCAAAATCGCATCAAAACGATGAGAACTTTCCATTTCCATTAATTCATGGATGTCAAATAGACGCATTTGCTTTACAATAGTCATAGGGCATTCAC
Source organism: Solibacillus sp. FSL R7-0668 (assembly GCF_038006205.1). Classification (NCBI taxonomy): domain Bacteria; kingdom Bacillati; phylum Bacillota; class Bacilli; order Caryophanales; family Caryophanaceae; genus Solibacillus; species Solibacillus sp. FSL R7-0668. The sequence goes on from NZ_JBBOUU010000001.1 coordinate 1,432,420, forward strand.
CTCAGGGATAATTTTGGTTTGGTCACTTAAATTATACCAAATTGGGGAGGTGCCCTTTTTTTATTGTTTTGAAACCCATGGGAGACAAGGGGTTGGAATTATGAAATTAACTCATTCATAAAATCGTGTGAAATTTTTCATTTTTAATAATATATTGTTGTGAAATAAGTTAGACTATAGTAAATTTCAACTACTCAACAGGGTATATTTAACTATAATCTTTTTTTATTAGTAGTATTTTTATATAAGAAATGTGCAAATAGTTAATAGGAGATATAGGAGTGTTGTGCTATATTGGTTTATAGAAAATAAAATGTAATAAACTACATAAAATAGAAAGGACTGCTTAATATGAAGGGCAATAAAAGACTTCAATCTATTAAAAAAAGATTATTAACAGCATTCTTATTTGTATCTTTTTATATTGTTTGTTTTACGGTTTATAATTATTTTGCAAATGAGCGTTTAGTTTCGATGAGTGAAAGTTTGGTAAATGAAGAATTACAAGTACTTATAGCTAGTGAAAAAATGATGGAATCGATTAATAGTCGAAATTTGGCTCAGAAAAACTACGTATTATCAGGGAATAAAGAATATATCGAAGAGTTTGAGAGCTATAGTGAATTGGCAAAGGCTAATGGTAATCTTCTCGTGAATTTGGGTGCTGATGATAATTTATTGGAACTCAATGAAAAGGCTCAAGAATGGGAAAACATTGTCCAAACAAAAGTATTTGCTGAGTATGACAAAGGAAATTCTGAACAGGCCTATCAAAATATGATGGCTAACGATTATTTGGCTGATGAAATAAAAGAAGGCTATGCTACCTTAGTACAAGTGAAAGAAGAATCCATAAATGAAATGGGTCATGACATGGTTTCACAATTGAAGAGAAGTACAATTATTGGAATCATTGTTGGTCTTGTTATTGTAGCGCTTGCCATTATAACGGCATTTGTTATGTCAAAAATTATTGCTGATCCTATTAAAGCGGCGATTCAAAAATTAAAAGCGATTGCAGAAGGTGATTTAAGTCAGCCACCTTTAGTACATAAAGAAAAGGATGAAATTGGATTACTGATTGAGTCGACGAATACTGTGAATAGCATGCTTCAGAATGTGCTTGGATCGATTCAAGATATATCTGAAAATTTAGCAGCAAGCAGTGAAGAGCTGGCGCAATCAGCGGTCGGTGTCAAAGATGGTTCACAGCAAATCGCCTTGACCATGACAGACCTGGCGGAAGGCTCAGAATCACAAGCAAATAGTGCAGGTGATTTAGCCAATATGATGGAAAACTTTAAAGGGAATGTACAGCAAGCAACCGACCAAGGTGCGACAATGGCCAATGATTCCCAAGCAGTACTACAATTAACGGCATCAGGTCAAGGGTTGATGAATGCATCGACAGAGCAAATGGCTACAATAGACCGCATTGTACAAGAAGCCGTGTCAAAAGTTGAAGGATTAAATAACCAATCACAAGAAATTACAAAATTAGTTGAGGTAATTGATGGCATTGCCAATCAAACGAATTTACTCGCTTTAAACGCAGCTATTGAAGCAGCAAGAGCGGGTGAACAGGGGAAAGGCTTCGCAGTTGTGGCGGATGAAGTTCGTAAACTAGCAGAGCAAGTATCGTTATCCGTTACAGATATTTCCTCAATCGTAACACGTATTCAAAGCGAAACGACGAATGTCACAATGTCACTGCAAACAGGCTATGACGAAGTGAAAAAAGGTACCGAGCAAATAACGGAAACGGGCGAAACATTTGGCACAATTTCGAAAGCAGTCAATCGCATGTCAACGAATATTCAAAGTATCACAGAAAATCTTCAGGGAATCTCGAACACAACTGAGCAAATTAATCGCTCTATTGACGAAATTGCAGCGATTACTCAAGAATCGGCCGCTGGTGTAGAACAAACAACGGCGACGATAGAGGAAACAGTAGGTACAATGGAAGAAATCGTAACTAGCTCCGAACGTTTAGCGACAGTAGCTGAAGAAATTAATACAAAAATGCAACAGTTTAAGCTTTAAAAATAATAGGGCCTCCAAACGTATGTGTAGCTGCGTATGTTTGGAGGTTTTTTGTAGATTTTTATATGTGGTTGTGATGTGTTTCATTGTGTACTTTACATTTACATCGAGGTGAAGCGGGAAATATAGTGATTCGAGCGTAATTAAAAAGTCGTGCATTTTGGTGCTGAATGATAAAAGAATTTATTTCAGTAGGTGGCGTGATGGTTTTTTAGCGTTTTTAGTATTCCTTTTTAAATAAGCAAATAATAAAATCCTCAAGACCAAACTCATCATCCGCTAAGTGGGTGTGCAACATATCACGTATTTCCATCTCTTTAAAATGATGAAAGATGGCTTGGAATTTTTCTTTAGAATAGCCGATACCGCCATGTAAGCTTCGATCAATATAATATTGTTCATCTGCAAGTGCGGAGCCGCCGTATTTGCCATGTTCTTTAAAGGCACTAATGGAAAAATAGCCATCACGTTTTAAATGCTGATGGAGAAACTGTAAATAAGTTATTCTTTGATGTGGGGCTAAGTGATGAAAACAGCCAGAATCGTAAATAAAATCAAATGACTCATGTGGCAATTTTAAGTTGAACATATTATCGCAGTAAAATTCAATCTCCACATTTTGTAAGCTAGCTTGTTGAGTTGCCCAACGTATAGCCTCCTCTGATAAATCAACAGCCGTTACCGTGAAGCCTTGTTTCGCTAAATAAATCGCATTTCGTCCATTGCCACAGCCAATTTCAAGCACACGTCCACGTTCAATCATTTTGTTCTCAACATATTTCTTCAAATGCTCATCAACGCGGTCACAAAAAAATGGAATGTCCTTATCTTTATGCTCCTTATAGAATGAATCCCAAAATTGAGTTGGCTCTCTTAATAAAGTGTCTAAGAGATCATATACATCCTGCTCATCTTTTACTAACATAAAATCCCTCCTTTATAGTAAAAATTGTAATATAATGGAGGATGGGGGATGTTACATTGAGTTTATAAATATGTTAAATTAATTGTTAATTTATTGTATAGAATGCTGTGAAAATGTATTTTAAGAGTGCTCTTTTTATAGTTGCAAAGTTTTTATTTAATAGTTGAGGGGAATTGTACGTGAACTATTTAAAGTTGTATAGGGTAGAAATAGGAGGCTTTCACAGAGCCTTATGAAATCTGGAATGTTACATTTATTACGAATATTACAATCGTAGGAAAATGAAAGGAGTATCTTTTATGCAAATACGTAGCTTTAAAAAGGAAGACGTTATTACACTAACAAGTTTAATGAAACAGCTCGGCTATCCTACAAACTTTACTCAACTACAAGATCGTTTTGAAAAGCTTATTAAATTACCAAACTATCATGTCTTTATTGCGGAGCTTGAAGGGGAAGTAGTTGGATTTACGGGGTTTATGAAACAATGGGCGTTTGAATATGATGGACCATATGTAAGGGTTTTAGCTTTTGTTGTAAATGAAAAGCAACGTCGAAAGAATATCGGTCAGTGCTTAATGCAGGAAGTTGAAAATTGGGCGCGAAATAATGATTGCATGAGAGTTACATTAAATAGTGGAAATCGGGAAGAACGAAAGGCAGCACATCTATTTTATGAACGTTTAGGTTACGTTGCGAAGAGTACGGGATTTTCGAAAATATTGAGGAACTAAAGTATGAAATTTATCGAATTTGGCATCGGCAATAGATGGCTTGTACGAACAGAAACGGAATTAACGGATGGCACAGAATACGAAGAGAAGGGGATTATTGGTCCAATTCAATTTCGGTCAGCCTATATACGAGTATGGATTTGGAAGACGGTGCTTATTCTTGATTTAAAGGAAGGCATAAAGCTTAAAAGGAAAAATCGTAATATGTTTAAGGTGATTTTTGGTGTTGGGAGTAAGAATTGAAGAAAGGATGAAAACGTCTTCGGAATTCCTATGAAGACGTTTTTTTGATTTCTATCTCAAACTTTCTGAATTAATAGAATACATATTTCGAATTAATAAGTACGACGCCATTGAAATAATCGCTAATAGTAAAAAAATAAAGTTCATTCCCATTATAGAGGCAATGACACCTAAAAGCGGGCTAATACAAACAACACTGCCTTGATTAATAATCATTCGAAAGCTCGCCATTTTCCCATTAAAACCCGCAGCAGTATGCATTTGTTGAACTGCTTGAAAGTGGCTTCGAATCCAGGTTGTTAACAATCCTATTAAAAATAAGCTAATGCCAATAATAAGATGACTTTTACTAAATACACAAAGTATCAAAGCGAGGCTAAGAAGCAAAAATGCAGTGTGTGAGAAAATACGGTTTAATTTTGTTAAGAATTGCTTTGAACATAATCCGATAGAGATACCGCCTACCGTTAATATTATTTGTAGATAGCCATAAACAGCCGCATTATTTGCGAACGTTTCATACGTAAAGGCAGCTAAAAATCCTGTTGTGCAATGTGTAATTACTTGACCAGAGCCAAGTATAACGAAGAGTTTCCAAAATAGCGAGTTCGTTTTTATGTAACGAAAGCCATCCTTTAAATCTTGATGAATCGTAGTATGAATCTTTGTCTTTACTTGAATAGTATTAGGTAATGTGTAAGAAATCGTAAAAGTAATTGCTACGGAAAAAAGCATGAGTAGTAAAACAGATAGATTCGAGTAATCTACAAGTTGACTAGCGATAAATGAACCAATTACTCCGCCAAAAATTGAAATAGAGGCGGACTTTGTAAATAGATAAGGTAATCGCTCGTGTTCAAACAATTGTGTCATATACACTTGTACAGATGGTCTAAAAATACTACCACCTAGTTGTAAAAGCATGTGTGATAAGAATAGCATATAGATGGAATCCAATTGAAAGCTTATTAGCATATTGAATAGTGCGATTGTGATAACAATAATGGCGATTTGAATCATCCTTTTGCTATCTCGTCGGTCAACAATTGCTCCGATATATAGATTGGCAATTAAGCTTGGAACAAATCCTAAGCTAACGTAAAGCCCAGTTAATAGCAAACTTCCGGTCGTTGCAAAAATTGTCCAAGAGCTTAACACTAAAAATGCACCGCTTATTAAATCAAGCGAAAATTGAATACAAAATATTTTTTTAACATAGGGCATCCCATTCACCAGCCTTTTCTTTATAATGAAACTATAAAGTAGACATAAGGGATTAAAAATGGACAATTTTACTGAATATGTCCGCTTTTAAGTGGTGATGCAAATGATCAATTTATTGAAATTATGGGCTTTAAATTCAGAAACATTAGCCATTCATGACATTGCTGAGTATTTACATTTAAGTGTGAAACAAACGGCTCGAAATTTAAAAAAGTATGAGCAGCAAGGTTGGCTAACATATACACCTGGTAGAGGGAGAGGAAATAAATCAAAAATAATTTGGCATAAAGACGGTGAAGAAATTGTAGAGGAAATTTTAAATGACCCGAAATTATCACGTGCAATCTTAAAAAGTTTAGATGTTGAACCGTTGCCTGAAGCGCTCGTTACAACCATCTTTTCATCACTGTTTTTCAAACAAATTCATATGCCAAATAAATTAACGATACCAATTTATAATACACAACTAACCATAAATCCACTTTCAGTCATTGATACAGAATCAGCTTGGATTGTCTCGCATCTATTTAGCAGATTAGTTGATGAACATGGTAAAGGGGATTTGGCTTACCACTGGGAGCAAAGAAAAGGGAAGTTTATTTTTTATTTGAGGTCCAATCTTTATTGGCATACAGGACAACCAATGAAGATGCATCAAATTGTTGATTCGCTCTTAAAGTCCTTTAATCATGTAAGCTATAGGCAATATCGAGCAAAGTTAAGGGACATTCACTATTCAAATCAAAATCTAATAGTTGATTATGAAGGCAATTTACAGGAGCTTTTATTAGTACTTGCTCAAATTGAATTTTCTATACAGTACGATGGGGTATTTTCTGGTGCATTTGCAATAAAGCAAACTGCAGCAAATGAATATTTATTAACGGCAAACCCAAATTATCATCTAGGAAAACCAATTATATGCAATATTATGCTTCAGACAATTCCTTCTCAACTAATAAGGAAAATATCGTCTACAGCTGTGTATGAAAACAATTGGTCTGAAGAGCTAGAGTATGGGGGCACATTTTACCTTTATTATAAATCAGAAGTTTTAAAGCAACGGGAACAGCAATTACAGCATTTTTTCTTTCGGTTTGCAAACGAGGTTACTCGATTAGATGAGACGAAAATTGCTCTTCATAGTAACCTAATTGATGTTGTAATTCCTTTAGCATCATTGAAAGTGGGTTATGTTGTCAATAAAGAAAAGTTTGTCGATTTATTAAGTACAATTGGTAGTCCATTTATACAAGTTGATCATTTAACGGTGGAAGATGCTCAAATTGCAGAGAAACTGGTAGAATATGATTGCTTAATTGTTCCAATATACCCCGATTCATTGGAGTATTCTAAAGATAGCTTTGAAACGATTTTTACTAGTAAAGTTGCTTTATATGACTCTTATCGTAAAATGTATTATCCGAAAAATTTTATTCGAAAAGGGCATGATTTGTTCGGCTATCCGAATTTGAAGGAAAGTTATTTAATTGAATAGTTCCATAGATAGAAGGAAACACAAGAAACAAGTAAGAGAAGCTTGTTTCTTGTGCTTAGAAGCGGTGAATTATAAAAATCTTGGTAAATTATCATTGCGAAGTTAACGTTTTGGCAGTTGTAGTTCACCCAACGCCTCTATAAAATTCGCTTTTGAAATCGGTCCGAGTGAATCAATATGACCGTTAAAGAATTGCTTGATCATATAGTTTTCAAGTGCTTTCATGTCAACAACTTCTGCTTGCAATAACAGCTGCATATAAGCGATGAAAAAGGGTTTCGATTTGTTGCCGGAATGGTGTATTCGCATCAGTTTTGCCCCGCAAAAGCTTTAATCCGCGCTTCAATCGCATTGCGCACCGTTTGGAAAACAAGCCATTTTTCTTCGTGAGTTCCAGTTGCTTTCGCTGGGTCGTCAAAGCCCCAATGTTCGCGGCGGATAGGAGGCGGCGTCATGGGACATTTATCCGCTGCATCCCCGCAGAGTGTGACGATGAGCGTGGCATTGTTTAAAATGGCTTCGTCAATGATGTCTGAAGTTTGGTTGGAGATATCGACACCTACCTCTGCCATTGCCTTGACAGCATTGGGATTTAGGCCGTGAGCTTCAATACCGGCACTTTGTACGTCCCAATCTGGTAAATATTTTTTCGCAAATCCTTCTGCCATCTGTGAGCGACAGGAATTGCCGGTACATAAGAAGCAAATCGTTTTCTTCATAAAGTTAGGCTCCTAATAAAGTAATAATGATAGATACAGTCCGAGTAATGTCATGAATAAAATCGGAATCGTTAACACAATGCCGGTTTTAAAGTACGTGCCCCAAGAGATTTTGATGCCTTTTTCACTGAGCACATAGAGCCAAACGAGCGTGGCAAGAGAACCGATTGGTGTAATTTTTGGACCTAAATCCGAACCAATGACATTGGCGTAAATCAAAGCATCCTTTACAGCCCCATGTGTAGAGGTTTCTGCAATTGCTAGCGCATTGATCATGACAGTTGGTAAATTGTTCATGATGCTCGATAAAAATGCAGCTAAAAAGCCCATTCCCATTGTGGCGAATAAGAGGCCTTGATTAGCCGTCCATTCAATTAATTCGGCTAAATAGTTTGTTAAGCCCGCGTTGCCGAGACCGTATACAACAACATACATACCGATAGAGAAAAAGACAATATTCCAAGGTGCCCCTTTTAACACCTTTTTCGTGTCAACGGCTGGACGATTTCGCGCGAGCACTAATGTTATCATGGTAATAATTCCTGCAATGAGGGAAACCGGTACACCTAAGGATTCACTTGAAAAGTAACCAATTACCAATAACAAAAGAATCGGCCAAGCCCATTTGAATAGAAAGGGATCTTTAATCGCTAGCTTTGGTTCTTTTAATAATGCATGTGAAAACTGCTTTGGAATCGATTTATGGAAATAGAGGAGTAGCACTGAAATCGTCGCAATAATCGAGAATAAGTTTGGTATCACCATGCGTAGTGCATAATCAACAAAGCCGATTCCAAAAAAGTCTGCAGAAACAATATTCACTAGGTTACTAACAACAAACGGCAAGCTTGTTGTATCAGCAATAAAGCCGCTCGCCATAATGAATGGGAAAATAATCTGTTCTTTAAATTGCAAATGGCGTACCATCGCAAGAACAATCGGCGTTAAAATAAGTGCAGCGCCATCATTAGCGAAAAGCGCGGCAACAATCGCCCCGAGTAAACTGATGTAAATGAAAAGCTTGATGCCACTTCCTTTCGCGATTCTTGCCATATGTAGTGCAGCCCATTCAAATAAGCCGATCTCATCTAATATAAGTGAAATAATAATGATAGCGATAAATGATAATGTTGCATTCCATGTAATGTCAATAACCGTTGCAACATCTGAAAAATTGACAACGCCGCATAATAGAGCAATCGTAGCTCCTGCCATCGCTGACCACCCAATATTTAAGTTTTTTGGCTGCCATATTACGAAAATTAATGTCACGATAAAGATAATGCTTGCTAGTAAGAACATGATGACCCCTCACAACGACATCCTGTAGTAGGAAGTTCATTTAACACAGCATTTACTACTTCAGGTAATGACTCTGCCAAACGATAATATTTCCAAATGCCGTTTTTTCTTTCTAAAATAATGCCAGCTTCTTTTAATTTTTTTAGCTGTTGACTCACTGCTGGCTGCGAGATTTGAAGCACCTCGACCAAATCACAAACACAGACCTCACCATTTTTCAGGCAAGAAAGTAGCGTCAGTCGGTTTTTATCTGCTAATGCTTTCAACTGTTTTTCAAGTATATGTAGCTCCATTGCTTCCTCCTAACTAAGTAAGTGCTTATATAAGGTAGCATAATTGAATATATAAGTAAATTCTTATATTGTTTATTGGAAGAAACTTGGGTTTTATTAGAACGTTTCGGGTACTTATTAGAAAAATTGACAAGGATATTAGAAACGCTACTTTTTTACAGTAGCTTAGCATTTAACACCACGTCGTAGTAAGACTTAAGTATTTAGCAAAGTCATATGGTTATCTACATTCAAACTGATTTATAATAAAAATAGAACAATTTCAGGAGGATAAGTTATTATGGAAAAAGTGACGCCATTTTTAATGTTCCAAGAGGGAAATGCAGAAGAGGCAATGAATTTTTATACATCCATTATTGAGGATTCAGCTATTACACATATTACTCGGTACGGAGCAAATGACGCTGGTGGAGATGAAGGAACGGTGATGCAGGCTACTTTTACGTTAAAGGGGCAAGAGTTTATGTGCATTGACAGTAATATTAAACATCAGTTTACCTTTACGCCTTCATTCTCAATTTATCTTACATGTGATTCCGAGGCAGAGCTGGACAATCTGTACGAGCAGCTAATTGAAGGCGGCCAAGCACTTATGCCTGTAAACAATTACGGCTTCAGTAAAAAATTCGGCTGGATCAATGATCGTTTTGGCGTTTCATGGCAAATTAATTTACCTTAAAATATAGTTAAGAACCGCCTATTTTCAAGTGAAATAGGCGGTTCTTTTGAATAAATAAAATTAAAACCCTAACTTGCTTGTTCGCGGTTTATTTTAGTTTACTTCAATCTCAATATGCTCAAACGCTTCCACATCAAATAACCCCGTATCCGTTAATTTCAATGAAGGAATAACTGGTAACGCCAGGAATGACAGTGTTAAAAATAGATGGAATGATAAGGTTGGATGCAAACTATGCAATGCTTCATGAACGGCATGTAACTCATCTGTTGCTACGGTTGCATCGACATTGGTCATAATACCACCGATCGGCAGGGCCATCTGTGCTAACACCTTCCCGTCTTTCACGACAACAAGTCCGCCTTGCATTGCTTGAAGTGCATTGAGCGCAGCTGCCATATCTTCATCATTTGTCCCAACAACAATGGCGTTGTGTGAATCATGTGAAACGGTTGTCGCTACAGCACCTGCCTGTAGCCCAAGTCCGTGAACGATGGCAACACTTTTTGTACCACGCTGTAAATGGCGCTCGAATACGGCGATTTTCAAGAAATCCTTGTCCGTATTGGCGACGAATTCCCCATCCATAACATCAACATGGGCAGTTAATTTCTTTGTAATAATCTGATGCGGAATGACTTCGATAATGTTCACAAGTGATTGTGATAAGTTCAGCTTGAAATCTTCTGCTTTGATTTCTGGTAAATGCACCGATTGTAAAATGCTTGCTGGTACGGCTGTTTGACGTGCTGAAGGTAATAGCATTTCACCATTTTCGGCAACCTTTTCCCCGCGCTTCCACACGGCGGCAATTTTCATCGTTTCAAGGTCATCCAGTAGGACAAAATCTGCTTGGAAGCCTGCTGCTAATGCACCTAAATGATGCAGTCGGTAACATTCCGCAGCGTTTAGTGATGCCAATTGAATCGCTTGTAACGGGTCCATGCCATCTTTTATAACCATTGCGATGGAGGCGTTAATCGTTCCTTCGTCAATGATTTCATCTAAATGCTTATCATCTGTACAGAAAGCAAAGCGTCGGGCATTTTGCGTAGTAACTGCTGGTAAAATGGCACGTACATTTTTAGCGGCTGAGCCTTCACGCATTAACACATACATACCTTGTGTGACACGTTCAATTGCTTCTTCTGCGCTTACACATTCGTGGTCGGTATGAATGCTCGCAGCGCGGTAGCCGGTAATTTGTTTGGCGTTTAGTCCGGCTGCGTGACCATCGATAATCATGTTGTTGTCAAGGCCGAGCTGAATTTTAGCAAGCATATCCTCCTCACCATTTAATACTGCTGCAAAATCCATGACCTCCGCTAAGCCAAGTACTTGCTCCTCCTTTGTAAAGGGTGCTAAGTCTACAGCTTTTAATGTTGCGCCTGCATGCTCAAAGCTTGTCGCAGGGACGCTTGAAGGGAGCATATAATAAATGTCCATGAGTGCATGGCGCGCTTCATCAATCATATAGGAAAGTCCTGTCGTTCCGGCAACATTGGCAATTTCATGAGGATCTGTGATAGCGGTTGTGACACCATGTGGTAATAAAATGCGGCTAAATTGTTCGGGTGTTAACATCGATGATTCAATATGGATATGCGCATCAATTAGTCCTGGAATACAGTAACGTCCCTTCGCATCTTCCTCGTGCTTTGCCTGATACTTACCTTCCGTATCCACCGCGATAATCCGTCCATTGGCGACGACTAAGTCTGCTTTTTTCCATTGTAATAAAAACACATCGGCAATCATTGCATTGCGTAAAATAAAATCCGCTTCGATTTTGTGCTGTGATATGGCAATTAAATTTTTCATAGTGTGACCCCCAAGTAGTTTTTGAAATTCTATCGCATTCTTTAGATGAGTGCAAATAAAGTTACATAGAAAATGAAGAAATCTTGATTAGTATGAGGAATAGTGTATATGTACTACCTAATAATACTCGTCTTCGTATTGAGTATTTTTTTGTTTTAATGTGATTTCTTTTGAAACCATCACAGTTTCCTTTACAAAATGATAAAAATTTTCTGAGTAAACCTTTTTTATCACTCAATCGTTACAAGATTATGTAGAAAAAAGTCCTATTTGAGACAAAGTGTGGTTAGTTCATTTATAATATTATGATGTTATGTGAAATGGGTAATTATTATTTAATGGAATTGCGATGTTAAATAATTAGTAGACAAGGGTGTGGAAATTCAATGTCTAACGGTTATTGACAATTCCAACCGTTACAAAAAAGGAGACTAGGTATGATTGTTGTTGATAAAAAAAGCTATAAGATGGCTATTGATGAAACGAAGCGCCTGTTAAGTGTGCAAATACTTGGCCTATTGAGAGAAGCAGATACAGAGGAATATTTGCAAGATTTACAGGAAACGATTCAGAAAGTGAACCGCTCGAATTATACGTTTATGGTGGATGCTACGTACCAAACGCCATCACCATCAAAAGTTGCAGCAGAACTGGATAATATTATGCTCTTTTATTCTTCCCTCGGCTTTAAGGACATTGTTATTGTGAAGCCAAAGTCGAAAATTGCGCAAGTTCAAATTCGAAATGCACTAGAGCGTATTGACTTTAACGGGACATTTATTGAAAGCAAGTAATACAAAGTTCGAATGATATAGGTAGTAAGTATCTAGTTGGTTATTTGAAGAAAAAAGGAGTATCAAAGATGGAGTTTATAATGTTAGGCATCCTAGTTATTTTATTAGGCACAACGATTTACTTTGCCTATCGTGTAATGACGATTAAAAAGCAAGTAGCTATGTTTGAGCAAATGTTGGATGATTTAGGCAGTGAACAAGGTGGTGCGGCTTTGAACCGTCTAAATGAAAGTGGAAAGGGCAATCAATTTGTGACTTTTATCAATCGTTTACGTGATGGTTTTACAATGTTTGCGACGAATGTTTTACAGAAAAGTGTTCATTTAGCCGAGCATGGTGAATACGCGGCGGAAAAGGCAGATATTGTACGTGCTGCAATTGATGAGGTAGGACGCGGACTAGATAAGCAATTAACTGCAACAGAAGAAAGTTCAGTGGCGATGGAGGATATTACACAAGCCATTGAAGAATTATCTGTACGCTCAAATGAAATTTCAGAGCAGTCGAATATGACGTTACAGTTAACAGAGGCTGGGAATGAAAAGCTCCAAGTATCATTGACGAAGATGACGCAATTTAATGATACGATTCATACCACATTTGATGCGATTCATAATCTTGGAGAGAAGTCGCATGAAATCGGCAATATTGTGAAGGTCATTACAGGGATTTCAGATCAAATTAACTTATTAGCGTTAAATGCAGCAATCGAGGCTGCTCGTGCAGGTGAGCATGGAAAGGGTTTCGCGGTAGTAGCCGATGAAGTACGTAAGCTAGCTGAGCAATCTCGCCATTCTGCTTCAGAGGTATCTAGTATCGTAAAAAATATTCAAGTAGAAACCGACAAAGTGATCACTTCCATGCAACAAGGAACAGAGGAATTTGAGGATGCCAATACAACGATTGATGAAGTTGGCACGATGTTTGGGCGAATTTTAGAAACAACAAAAGTTATTGCGGAAAACAATGCAAATTCTTCTGCTAGTACAGAGGAATTATCATCAAGCTCGATTCAAATTATGACATCGATTAAAGAAATTGCGGAAATCTCAAAGGAATCGGTAGAAATGTTTGAAGAACTCATGGAAATTAATGATGAAGAGCTCCATACGATGGACAAACTATTAAAAGAAGTGGAAGCATTAGTCGAAATGAAAGCCGATACAGACAAGCTGTTGCAATCATTCAAGCAAGATTCACAGCAGGTGGCGTAGTTGATGGGGGAGGGCATATAATGCGCTTCCTTTTTCATTTGACGAAAGTAGGGCATGTCCGTTAACTTTAATAGTAAAAATGGAGGGATTAGATATGGCATTAACAACAGAGCAAAAGCAGCAATTATTCACTACATTACAGCAGCGTTTTGAAAAAAATCCACAGCGTCACGAGGGCATTGAATGGGCGCAAGTGGAGGAGAAGCTAGAAAATGCACCCGATAAGCTATGGTCATTATCGCAAATGGAAGAAACAGCCGGGGAGCCGGATATTATCGGTACAACGGAAGACGGCGCTTTCCTTTTCATGGACTGCGCAAAGGAAAGTCCAAAAGGCCGTCGTAGTGTGTGCTATGATCGCGCGGCGTTAGAGGCACGAAAAAATCACCCACCGGCAACAAGTGCGATGGATCTTGTGAAGGAAATGGGTATTGAGATGGCGACGGAGGAACAGTACCGCGCCCTACAGCTATTAGGTGAATTTGATTTGAAATCATCGAGCTGGATAGCAACACCAGACAACATTCGTCAGCTCGGTGGTGCACTGTTTTGCGATCGTCGCTATAATACAGTGTTCGTTTATCATAACGGAGCCGATTCCTACTATGCAGCACGAGGTTTCCGTGGGGTATTAACTGTATAACAAGAAGGTAGCAGCGTTATGGCGTTGCTACCTTTTTTTATACGATCATTGAATGGTTTAGGGTTTTGATTCGAGTAGGTTTAATAAATCGTGATGTTAGGGGGGAGCGTGTTTATTAGAAAAAATGTGTGATATATTAGAACATTTCACCATTTTATTAGAAAAAACAGCCGTTATATTAGAAAATCACGATAATTTGCGGTTCATTCGATGGTTATAGAGATAATGAAGCTATTCTAAATAATGGTCCTATGCAAGATTACGCTCGCATAGAATTTCTTGTACGATCGGTGCATACCGGGCACACTCAAAAAAGAGCCGCGCATCCTTAACGAATACGCGACCATCTACAAGTGTTTGTGCACTTAATACATATTATTTCGTTCTTAATTTTTCAATCTCTTCTATTGATAGACCTGTAGCTTTTGTAATGGTTTCTAAATCAAGATGTAGAGGAAGTAATTCTTTCGCTACTTTTAAAACGCCTTCTTCAAACCCTTCTTCAAGACTTTTCTCACGCACATCAGCTAATCGAGCTTCCTCATCTAAAATCGCTTTTAACCGAGATTGGTAGGCGATAATAGTCTCTGGTGTTTGACTTAGGATTTTCCACGCATTAAAAGCTTCTAATAGGGTTTCATCTTTCACAGCTAACGCCTCCAATTCTTATAATTCCTTGCTTAAAAACATAATGCGTTCAATTTCCTCAAAGCCATTTTTCTTATAGAAGGCTTCGGCAGGGATGCCTCTGTCCGTTAGTAATGTAATATTTTGAATGGCATGTGGTTTTAGCTCATTCACTAGTTGACTTAATAATGCTGTTCCGACACCAGCATGTTGTTTTTGTGACGCTACACACATTTCATTAATGAAAAATTCGTTGCCACTCCACCATGCGTGGCGAACGCCAAAGATAAATCCGACAATTTCATCATGCTCAAAAGCTAATAGCCCTAGAAAGCCAGGCGTATGCGTAAATTCCGTTAAATAGCTCGTAGCGTTTTCGAGCGTCCATTCATCGTTCCAAGGGGCACTATTGAATACTTCGATAAATGTCTTTGTGCAATTTTCTAAATCTTGTTCCGTAAATTGTTTAAATTCCATTGATTAGCTGCTCCTTTGTGCATTGGCTAATTATAAGTATAAGTGAAAGAAGTGATGCACTGTATAGAATTTGCTGAATTAAGGTAAATATATTTACAATTATCTCCTATTTCGTTACTATTATGTCATACGATATATCGCGAGACATAATAGTGAGGTGATGGAAATGTCTTATAGTGGTGGACCGATGACCGAGGCGATGTATTATGTGCTGCTTGCGCTCATGCGTCCGAATCATGGCTATCAGCTGATGCATGCCATCGGAGAAGTTTCGCGCGGACGAATGCAAATGGGACCAGGAACACTTTACGGCGTTTTGTCGCGAATGCAAAAAGATGGGCTCATTGCATTAGCTAATAATGATGGACGACGCAAAACCTATGAAATTACAGTGGACGGGAAAGCAGCGCTACTTAGTGAATACCGTCGATTGCAGGCTGTTTTAGAAGATAGTCGGTTATTGGAGGAGGGGATAGCGAATGACTAAGATTGTGCGAAAGTTGCATTTTAATGATAGTTGGAACATCTTAAGAGATGAAAGCTGGTATACGCATATGGCACAGCAAGGTCTATTCTTGAAGAACAAGGGCAAGTTCTTTACTTACTTTGAACAACGACCTAGTCAAAATATGAAATACCGTATTGAGGTTTCGAAAAAAGCGTTAGAGGATGCACAAATTGATTTTTATGAAACGTCAGGATGGGATTATGTAACGAGCTATCATTATTTTCATGTTTTTTGTTCGCCAGCTGAATTGAACGCACCAGAAATTCATACTGATCCGACACAACAGGCGGTTACATTGAAACAATTAAATAACCGTTTAATGACGAGCTTACTTATGTTAATTACAGTTATTGTTTTTAATTTAGCAATGACCTGGGCAATTTTCTTTTTAGATGGAACCGCTGTGTATCAGCTTGTGCAAGGGACATCAGCAAGCCAACTTTTAATGCAAGTGGTACTATTTTTACTTATGATACAAATGGCGCAAGCGGTTTTGTCGATACGACGCTTAAAAATCAATTTACAAAGCGGTATAGCGTTAGTGCATGATAGGCCGTGGCAGAAAAAATCTTGGCTACAGTCTAGCTTGATTATCGGGTATTTTCTTATTGCGCTATTATCTTGTTGTATTTCATTTTTACAAATTTACTTATCAGAACGTGGGACTTTAACAGAACAGGATACGCGTTTTCCAGCGGTGAGTTTAGCTGCGGTTGAGGGAAATCCAGCGCTTACACTTGAAGAAAGCTGGCATCGTGGTATCAATTACGGTAGTATGTATGATAAATCATGGAGCCCACTAGCACCAACACAGTATTCCGTTCGCCAGTCTGGCATTGTGCCAAATAAGCTATGGACGGGTGAAAATAGCGAGTATTCACCTTCAATTGATACGGAATTTTATGAAGTGAGCTTTGAATTTTTAGCACGACCATTAGCACGTGATTTAATGAAGTGGTACGACTTTGGTGATGGCAGACTGTATTCAAAAGTAGCTGATTCAAGATTCGATGTGCTGTATACACGTGAGGATTATCCAATGCTTGAAATTGCGGCACACAAAGGAAAAATGGTTGTCTATGTACGCTATTTCGGGGATGCAAAGAAGGGTCAAGTCATTGAGCAAGTGGCGACTTTTTTGGCATCAGGAAGCAACTGGTAAAAGATTAATAATAATTTACAAAAAATTCATACTGCACTAATAACCTTGCTTCATAATAAAAACTATTAGTTATTAGAAGAAGGTGTCACTTTGAAAGTACTAGCCGCAACAAAACCAACTTCATTTTTTAATGGCAATCCATTTCTTTACTGGCAGCGTTTATACGCACTAAAAAAAATTATGGCACACGATAAAATGAAGACTTTTTTTCAACCGATTTACGATGTACAGGCAAATCAAACAATGGGCTTTGAAGCATTAAACCGCCCCGATAATTTTACTTGCTTTGATAATACAGATGATTTTTATGAATTTGTTGGACAAACAAAGAATGTCTATTTATTTGAGCGTTTTTGCCGCAATTTATCGATTCGTCGTTATTGTGAAAAAATAAAAAAAGGCATAGACGCTCAAGATTTTACTTTATTTATTAATATTCATCCTGATATTTTGCTCGATAAAAACTATCATAGTGGCGAAACGCTTGCTTCTTTAAAATCCTTTGGCATTTCCCCGAAGCAAGTTGTTTTTGAATTGACGGAACGTAGTGCGGTTACTGACTTTCAAGAGTTTTCTCGGGTGCTCTCACATTACCGCAAGCAAGGGTACCGAATCGCGGTAGATGATGTAGGCTCAGGCTATAATAGTTTAAAAACGCTTATTTATTTAAAGCCGGAGTTTATCAAAATTGACCGTTCGTTAATTACAAACATCGATACCGAAGTGCCACAGCAGCAATTATTATCGGTATTATTAAATTATGCCAACCAATCCGAAACAAAGGTGATTGCAGAAGGTATTGAACGAATGGAAGAATACGAATACATACGCGAGGCAGGAGTTCATTTTGCACAAGGCTATGCGATTGGGCGTCCAAATGAACAGCTAAATGAAGCAAGTGTACCGCTTCATCGTAAATAGATTTGAAAGTGAGTTGGACAATCTATGTTAACTATTGGTCATATTGTGGAAGAGGCCGAATGGATTGATGAACAGGTAAAAAATAAAGAGGTCAATCAAAAGTTCGTTCAGCAGCCTTCACTTCGGGGGATTGTGATCGTAAAGGACCACACGCCAGTCGGTCATATCCCGCGCGCCCATTTCTATCAGAAAATTGGAACGCTATATGGCTATAATTTATATATGGGTCGTGCGAACACACTTTTAGCAAAGACCAACCCGTTAATAATTGATGCGAATGTCAGCCTTGGAGATGCGAGTAAGCTGGCAATGGAGCGCAATGAGGAAGATTTATATGACGATTTGATTGTCACAGAAAATGATCGCTTTATTGGAATCGTTAGTGTACGAACATTATTATTAAAATTAGCAGAAGCAGAAATTTCGCGGGCAAGTGCACTCAATCCGCTTAGCGGGCTACCAGGAAATCGAATAATTGATATAAAAATAAATGATGTATTAAATGCCCAAAGCTTTTCACTCATGTATATTGACGTAGACCGCTTTAAAATCTTCAATGACTTATACGGATTTAATCGGGGCGATAAAGTTTTGTTGTATTTAACAGAGATATTAAAGCAATGTGTACCGTCACCAGATGATTTTCTTGGTCATATTGGGGGCGATGACTTTGTTATTATTGTTCCTCATTTTGAAGTAACCGCTCTTTGCGAAAGTATTCTTTGGCATTTCCAACAAAAAATCCATCAATTTTTTGATGAACAGCATTTAGCAAATCCACCACTTGTAAAAGATCGCAATGGGGAAGAAATTTTGTTGGAGCCGATGACGCTATCGATTGCCGTTGTCTCAAATGAGCAGCAAACCTTTGCAAATGAATATGAGCTTTCTCATGCAGTAGCTCAAGTGAAAAAGCTATGTAAAATGCAGGACAACAACTGTATGATCATTCACAATCCGGCGCTCGCTATGTAAGTAAAGTGAGTGTCTTTTTCTGTTTTCAAAAAAGTTTGATGGAAAAGTATTGACAATTCATGTGTATTACATGCATAATACAGATGAGCAGGTGTATGAAGTGCTTAATACATTTTTTTGTGCGTAATGTATTAAGTGAGTAATACGCTTTGAACAGTTATTTTTTTAGTTATAGTGTATGAAGCTATTAATACAGAGAAAGAGGTGGTGAGGTTAATGGAAGTGAAATTTAATAATCGGGACCCTGTCTATGTGCAGGTCATTCGCCATTTTAAGGAGCAAATTGCGAAGGGGCTTTATGCACCAGGGCAGGAAATTCCGTCCCGACGTGAGCTAGCCAATCAGCTCAAAATTAACCCGAATACGGTGCAGCGTGCCTATAAAGAAATGGAGGAGCAGCAATTGATTTATACAGAAGGAAATTTGCCAAGTTGTATTACGAAAGATGAGGATGTATTAAAAGGGGTACGTCACGAATTAATTAGTGAAGCAGTGCATGTTTTTGTGAATTCTATTAAGTCGATTAATGCGCCACTCCCTGAAGTAATCGAGCTCGTGCAGAAGCAGTATGAGGAGGGTGAGGCACGTGATTGAAGTAAAGCATGTGTATAAAAAATTTAAGCGTAAACAGGTACTCAAAGATATGAGCTTCACCGCTGAAAAAGGGCAAATTACGTGTTTGATTGGTATTAATGGTGCGGGTAAAACAACGATTATGAAGTCTATCATGGCATTAACGCCAATCGACAGCGGTGAAATTTTAATTGATGGGCAAAAAATCAGTAAAGAGGCGTATGAAAAAATCACCTATATCCCAGATCGCCTAACGATGCTACCAAGCTATACAATTGCTCAGGCATTTCAGTTTATGGCAGACTTTTATAAAACGTGGAATAAGCAGCGTGCAACAGAGCTATTGGCATTCTTCAAGCTGGAGCCTTCAGAAAAAATATCAAGCTTATCAAAGGGGAATGCTGCGAAGGTCAATTTACTGCTCGGGCTCGCTTTAGATGTGGATTATATTTTAATGGATGAACCGTTTTCAGGGATAGATATTTTCTCACGTGAACAAATTGCGGAGGTATTTACAAGCCATTTAATCGAAAATCGTGGGGTTATTATTACGACACACGAAATAAATGACATTGAGCATTTGATTGATAAGGCTGTATTAATAGGCAATGGTACGGTGTTAAAGCAGATTGATGTGGAAGAAACCCGTGAAGTGGATGGGAAATCTGTTGTAGATATTATGAGGGAGGTGTATGTCGGATGAGTTACATCAAACTCGTTAACTTTGAAGTACAGCGCTTTTTTAAGTTTTTAGTAGCTTTAATTGTCATTGTTGGGACTACACAAGTGATTGCGGCTTTTTTATCGGCTAAGAGTTTTAAGGATCACGCCGAAAGAGTAATGCAACAAGAAAATCTGTTAGCGCAAGAATTTGCTTTAAACTACGGGAACGGGACCTACACAATTATGAACTTTTTGAATTTTAGTTTATTCCAGTTGTCGATTATGTTTGCAGCAGCGATGCTATTGATTTATATCTTTTTTATTTGGTATCGTGATTGGTTTGGGAAATCTTCGTTTATTTATCGTTTATTAATGCTACCAACAGAACGCCGCAATGTCTATTTTGCCAAGCTAACAGCCATTTTATTATTTGTTTTTAGTCTCGTTGGGATGCAGGTACTATTAATCGAAGTTGCGGAGCTCATCATGAAGTGGATGATTCCAGCCGAGCTGATTTTAGAGAGCGGAGTTATTACTACGTATTCTCATGAATTAATGTCAATATTCTTTCCCCAAACAATTGTTCACTTTTTAGCGAGCTATGGATTGGGTACAGCAATTGTTGCTATGTTATTTACGGCGATTTTAATTGAACGAAGCTATCATTTGAAAGGGATTTTCATGGCTGGATTTTATCTAGTACTTTCACTAGCTTTGTTAATGATACCCGTATTTATTGGTGGCTATAATAACTATTTTTATACAAGCGAGCTATTAATGATAGTTGCATGTATGGCGCTGATTGTTTTTGTAATGGCAGTAGTCATTGCCAATTATTTATTGAAGCGAAAAATTAATGTGTAGGGAGGGGAAATGATGAAAAAATATTGGTCATTAATTATTATTGTAACCGTAATTGTTGCGACACTTGCTACGCATTACATACAGATGGCGAGTGCTTCCAATAATGAATATCAAGTAACCTTTGAAAAAATTACCGGTGATGAGCGTTATGTCAATAATCTTGTGATCGAGGGTAATATTGACAATGATGGAAATTATCAATATACCCCAGTCGTATTTTCAAATGGAAAAATGAAAGCCCAAAGCTATTCGTTTTATGAGCGTCCAATATCACTTATGTATAAACGAATGATTGATGAGCATAAAAGCTTCATGCGCGGTAAAACACTTGATGCCGATCGTTTTTATGAGGATGAGGAACAGCTTGTTTATGTGAGTGTGCCTGATAATATTTGGGAATTAGCTGTTGGGGATGATTTAATTTATGAGGTAGATATCTTAAATAAGGCCGATGACAGTGTACAATCGTTTACTGTTAAAAGTAAGCTAGAAGCAGCTGCAAATTGGATTAGGCTAGAGCATATTGATATCATTGGCAATGAATTAAAATTTGTCGCGAATCTTTCGAACGGAAATGGTAATGAAAAAGCTTACCTCACAACGGTTGATATGAAGAGTCAGCAAGTAACAAGTAATACTATGATTGAAATGATTTATAGTGAGGAAGCAATTCAGAGTAAGGAATCCATTCGAATGAGCATAAACTTTTATGGTGATTATAATAATATAACATCTGAAAAATATTTAGTATATGGTATTAGTGAGTATGATACAAGATCTGATCAAATGAATATACTTTCACAGCAATTTAAAGTGCTGGATTTAGAAACAAATGAGGTCGAGCCATTTGATCTACCAAAAGAGATCTTAGCTGATGAAAGACGTATGTTCGTACGAGATCATCAATTTATTTGTGCGAGTATTATCGATGGTCAGATTATCGTGAATCGTTATAATTTAGGGCAAAAGCAATGGCTAGAACCACTTACATTGGATGCACCATATGAAATATTGCCACTTGCGTTATTTAATATGCAAATGACGAATGATAAGCTCTATATTACAGCACAAGCAGCTGAGGGCCAGCTATTGTTTATTATTGATTCGGAATCAGCAGCAACCTTATACAGTGGGTTAATCAAGCCTGCTTCAGGAAGTCAGAAGTTTACGTTGGCAATGGATCGGTTTTATGAAGAATTAGATTGATAGGAAATTGAAAAGGCATCGGAGCTATTTTTCTCCGGTGTTTTTTTGTGTAATCATGATGGATTTCCAAATTATCCAAAATATAAGAATGTATTGCAATCAAACTCAAAATACGCGAAAATTTTAGTAGCATATTAAAAATAACTTATGGGATGGTGTTTTAAATGTGGGAGCAGCAACTAATTGAAACTGAAAATGGTGTATTTGAAGTGTTTAGTTCGGGGGAAGGAGAGCCAATTTGTATCACACATTTATATAGTGAGTTTAATGCAAATGGCAATCGATTTGCGGAGATGTTTCAGCCTTATTATAAGGTGTATTTAGTGAATTTGCGTGGATGTGGTCATTCAACGGATGATTTAAGTAACTATAATTATAGTATGCAAGATAGTGTGAAGGATTTAGAAGCTATTCGTAAAGCGCTACATATAGATACATGGGGATTTGCCGGACATTCGACAGGAGGCATGCTTGCGTTAAAATATGCAATCATGAATCCTAAAAGCTTAGAATTTATTGTAGCTGGTGGTCTTTGTGCTTCTTCGGATTATATGCGTCATGTTGGTAGTATGTATTGTAAGGAAAATCCGAATAACAAGCGCATTTTAGAAATATTGGCGATGCTGAAAGATCCAGCTTCTACAATAGAAGATCGACGCGCGGGTTCAAAGGAATGGGCGCTTATGTCGCTCTATCAAGAACATAGCTATGACAATATGGTGAGTCGTCCTAATAGCGGGAAAACGGTGTCAAAAAGGCTAGATTACTTTTCGTATGAGGAGCTACCGAGCTATGATTTACGCCCACAGCTACCAGAAGTAAAAACGAGAGCCTATATATACGGCGGGTTATATGATGCACAATGTCCCTATGAATATGCAGAGGAAGCAGCACAACTTCTTGGCAATGCAACACTTATGACCTTTAACGAAAGCAATCATCACCCATGTATTGAGGAAGAAGAAGCATTTGTGCAGTTTGTAAAAGGAATCTTTAATGAGCAGTTAACAAGTGTGGGGAAGCACGAATAATTATTACCGGGGAAATAATTTGAAACATTCGAAATATTGAGATTTATGAAATGCGAGTGGTGGGCTGTAACAGGAATTTATTTTTAAATAGATCTTAATACGACATTAAAGAAGAGGAACGATGATGATTATTCGCAACTATACAGAAAAAGATGAACAAGGATGGCTACGTTGCCGTGTATTGTCCTTTTTAAATACGGCTTACTTTGATAATGTGTTAAACAAAAAAGAAATCTATGAAAATCCATCAATTGAATTGGTAGCAGAAAAGGACAATCAAATTGTAGGTTTGTTAGATATCGAATACGAGCAAGAGCCAAAAACAGTTTGTACTGCGAAAGAAAAGAATGGTGGGATGATTTGGCATATCGCCGTACATCCAGATTATCAACGACAAGGCATTGGGGAGCGCTTACTTGAAACGGCCATTCAAGAAGCTAAAAAATTCAATTTACAATACCTAGAAGCATGGACGAGGGATGATATTTGGGTACAGCAGTGGTATGAAAAAATGGAGTTTGAGCTATCGAGTTCTTATTATCATTTGTTTATCGAAGGAAATGAGTTGAACGGCACTGTAAATACTGAGGTAAATAATTTATATCCAGTTACGCTGTTTGCTCATTATACAGGTGAGGATTTGGCAGCGTTTCAAAATGTAAAACGAAAACATGAATGCGTTTGCTATGTAAAAGAAATCTAATTAAGAGGACATATTTATGAAAATTCAAAAATTCAATTTAGAAACAGAAGATTTAGTCGAGTTACTCTGTTCAAATGAATGGGCATTTCATTCGAACACAAAGATTGATCAGGATGCGGTACGGCAGGCTGTGAAGAAGGGCTACTATGCGGATGGACGCGAGACGTTTTGGATTATTTTTAATGGTCAAAAGGTCGGAATTATTATAATAGAGGATATTGATGATACGATTCCATTATTTGATCTCCGTCTTACGAAAAATGCGCGAGGTAATGGACTCGGTGTAAAGGTATTGCACTGGTTAAAGGATTATCTTTATGGTGAAAAAAATAAAATTCGCATAGAGGGCTATACGAGAGCGGATAATTTGGCGATGCGAAAATGCTTTACCAATGCGGGTTTTGTAAAGGAAGGCTATTTGCGAAATGCTTGGGAAAATGAGGACGGGACCATTTCAGACACGGTCTTATATGCCTCGATTTTTGAAGATTGGCAGCAAAATAAAATGACGCCTACGAAATTGAATGAATATCCCTTTTAAAATAGCATTTTTAGGTGGAAATTTTTACATCCTCTTTATAGAATTGAATTAACGTTAGCTAAATATAGGGGGTGTTTGTTTTGTGGGATGGAAATATTACAACAACTATTACAGCAACAATGAGCTGGGGAATTATTTTAATGCTTGTTTTGAACGTATATCGTAAGCAAGCTGAAAAAGTAGCGTTATGGAAGATACTAATAGCCTATATTATTGGTTTGGTTTCATTTTCTATTTCATTTCAATATTTTGGAGAAGGATTAAAAATAGCCATTTTACCGCTTGGTGTATGGCTTTTATTTGCGGTGTTATACCGTCGTAAAAGCTGGCAACGATATCGGAAATTCGCTTGGCTTGGATTTTTATCTAACTTCATTTTTTTAGGTAGTGCGTTCATTTCTATTCCGATTCATCATTGGATTTATCCGCAAAACGAGCTGAATACGTTTGTCACCGATTTATCTGATGCTACAATCATCGTAACGCATCCTTCAGGAAACGCACAGGTACAATTAACTCCACAAGCTGCTGAGGCATTGGAGCAGCCACAACAAGGATATATTGACAGTATTGAATGGTACAATGAATTAGCTTTTCAGGAGCCAACAGATCGACAGGAGAAATTTCCATATCTATTATTAGGTACAACAGCTAGATGGGGGAGTGGCTACAAGCCGACTGTATTTCTCGAACGGGATGGAAAAGGGCTGCTCATTACAACGGAAAAAAAGCAGCTTTATTTTCGAACGCCGCAGTCTTTGTTAAGCGAGGTTACTTCACATGACTAAAAAGCGTGTGTTTTTCGGAGTGGCCATAATTGTTTTAATTCTTGCAGGCTATTATCTTTATTTAACGTTAAAGCCACCAACAGCATTTTTAACAGATGAACAATTAATCACGGAGCTAAATCGTTATGACCAGAAGTTGCAAACAGAAGTGATTGTAAATAAGCAACAGCTGGATGCGCGTCATTATTATGTGCCTATTGAACTGAAGGATGGCAAGAGTGGTATGAGCTTTTGGAAATGGTATCGAGGGGATTGGAAGCTTCTTCAAATAACAACGCATCCATTTTTACGCTGGCAATTGGATGACAAGGATGCGTCGACGATTCATTTTGTGTGGCATCAACAAAGTAAGCAAGAGTCAACATTACCAATTTACTTAATAGCTGACCGAAGCTACCATGTTAGCAATGATGTCCATCGCTATGAGCCCAGAGTCCAGCTAGAAAGCGCGATTTCTGTAACGGCATACGGGGCTAAGCGTATTCCTTCAGAATGGGCTACTATTATGACGTCTACTAATCAGCCATTTATACAAGATAAGTTTGATTTTTTCCAACCATATCAGGGGGAGCGCTACACGATCTACGCACAATATCTTGACATTTTTTCTGTGCCAAGTAATAGAAGTTATTTAGTCGATCATGCAAAGTCTACGTTTGACTATGTGATGCATATTGAGAGGTATCAATTGGAGTAAGGCATAGGCATAGAAAGTTTAAGGTAAACATCCAGAGCGCTTAAGAGTAGAAGCTAGCTCATATTAACGGGGGACGACGAAGTGGATAACATTATACTAGAAAACGATTTCGTACAATTAAGACCGATTGAACGGACGGATATTGAGGCAATAACAGTAGCTGCAAATGATGCGCGAATTTGGACACATATGTCGGTCACTTTACTAGATCATACGGCGGTAGAAAATTATGTTGAAAAAGCAATCGAAGAACGGGAAAAAGGGATTTCCTATATGTTTGTAATCTGCGAAAAGGCGAGTGGAAAGCTTGTTGGCTGTACATCGTTTTTAGATATTTCACTCTCACATCAGCGTTTAGAAATTGGGTCTACTTGGTATCATCCGAGCGTTTGGCGCACAGCGATTAATACCAATTGTAAGTTTTTATTATTACAGCATTGCTTTGAAAGCTTACAGTTAAACCGGGTGCAAATTAAAACAGGCCACGAAAATGAACGCTCACAGCAAGCGATTGAACGAATTGGCGCGCAAAAGGAAGGCATTTTACGCAATCATATGATTAAAAAGGATGGCACGATTCGTCATACGGTCATGTATAGCATCGTTTTAGAAGATTGGCAGCAGGTGAAAGCGAGATTTGTTGATCAGTTATTATAAAAGCAACATTTACATTAAATACCCGTTACATATCGACGTAACGGGTATTTAATATTCACAATTATTATATTAGTTCATACTATAAAGAACAAAATTTCACTAGCAACTTATTGATTAATCACAAAATTTCATGCCTTTTCTCACAAATTGTGATGTAAATAAGAACATTGTCGTGTTATTAGAAGTGAATTCCGCTACAATAGTAAAAGATATATTATTAAGATACTATCGGTAAAATTATAGTAGGTGAATATTTTGGAACGAACAAAAACATATATCAGTGTAGATATTGAGGCCGCGCTTATCCGTGGGAAGCAATATATTATTGAAATTGGCGCGGTCAAATGGCTACCAGACGGCACTACGGAGACATTTACACAGCTGATCCAGCCCTATAAATTCAAAAAATTAAATGCCCATATTCAACAGCTCACAGGTATTAAGACCGAGCAATTACTGGATGCCCCATCTTTTAAAGAGGCTTTTTATAAGTTCAAACGCTGGTGTAAGCAAGATTATGTATTTTTAACATTTGGCGAATTTGATCGTAAAGTGCTAGAAGAAGAGCTCACACGCAATTACATAAACAAAGATTGTCTCTATCCAATAATTGATTTCCAGCAAAAATATATGATTGCCCAAGGGATTAAAGAACAGCCTTCATTAGGCGGGCTAATGGAGCAGCTAGGATTAGAAATTGAAACGCAGCACCGCGCTTTAGCAGATGCGGATAGTTTATTGGCAATTTTTAAAGCGGTAAATGGCGTCAATATTATTGAGCAGCAACAGACTAATGAATTTACCTTGTTTTTAACGAATTTCCGCATGCTGGAATCAACCTATGATCTTGTCATGTCCGTGACAAACTGCTCGGTTATTAATGGCCAGGTACAGGTGCATGCTATGAATACCTTCCGCGAAGAGCTACCCTATACTGTGCAAAAAATTGAACGTACGCAAGAAGATGGAGAGGTACAGATAAGCGAAAAAGTTTCCATTCAATCTAGTCCAGGCGCAAAGTTATTTTTACAGCAACTTGCGGAGGATGTACCAGGGAAGATATTAATTTCTCGTTCTGCCTTACGCTCGGTATCAAAAATATTAAAATTACATCATGTCACATTGCCTAAAACAGAAGTGATGACATTAACACATATTATGAAGACCGAAGAAATGGTCGCGAAATTTAACTTAGTAGATGAATCCACGCACTCGTTTGAAGCCAAACTCATGCGTTTAATCCGTAAGTTTGAGCAAGCTTTCGTGGACGAGTTTTATAAACGTGCGTTAATCGAGAAGCAAGCCGTTGAAGTGTAGGGGGTATTTAGGGGAAAGTTTCACTTTATCCCGTGCACACGTTACGCTATGATAGTAAAGTAAGAAATTCACTAGCG
This sequence comes from Solibacillus sp. FSL R7-0668, assembly GCF_038006205.1. NCBI lineage: Bacteria > Bacillati > Bacillota > Bacilli > Caryophanales > Caryophanaceae > Solibacillus > Solibacillus sp. FSL R7-0668. The sequence continues at coordinate 1,460,342 of NZ_JBBOUU010000001.1, forward strand.
GGAAATATAAAGGAGAATAGTTTATGTCAACATGGATTGGAATCGACACAGGGGGTACGTTGACAAAGCTTGCGTATTTAAATGAACAACAAGAGCTTACATTAACAGTCTTTCCATCAAACGAACTGGATCTTGTAAAAGAGTGGTTAGAGCAGCATCCTCAAGTAGAAGAAATCGGATTAACAGGTGGCCGTACTGAGCAATTACGTGATGTGTTAAACACGATGAAGTCGATTGAATATATTGTAGAATTTGAAGCAACTTTAAAGGGTGTGCGCTACTTACTGGAGAAAGAGGGCCATACCATCGAACAAAGTATCATTACGAATATTGGTACAGGTACGTCAATTCACTATATGGACGGCAATCAGCATATGCGTGTGGGTGGCACAGGAATTGGTGGCGGTACATTAATCGGTTTAGCGACCATTATGACAGGGATTACGGACTTTGATGAGATTAAATCACATGCATCCTTAGGGCAGCGTGGAGCAATTGATTTACTAGTCAAGGACATTTACCAAGGCATGGACACACCGCTTGATGGCAATTTAACGGCGAGTAATTTTGGGAAAGTAGGCATTACCGAGCAAGCCAATTTTGCTCAAAGTGACATATTGGCAACAACGCAGGGGCTAGTGGGTGAAGTAATTACAACATTAAGTATACAGCTAGCCGAGCAGCATAATGCCGAGCACATTGTTTACATAGGCTCTACATTATCAAACAATGAGCAAATGAAGCAGGTCATTGAATATTATACCGTCTTGAAAAAGCATACACCGATTTTCTTATCAGATTTCGGATTTTCTGGTGCAATTGGGGCGCTGATCAATATTCGCGAGCATACTAAAAATTAAATCGAAAGCATTTAAGCTAATTTATTTAGTTTGAATGCTTTTTTGCTGTTTACAAAAAACTTCGAGAGGCGTACTATTAATCAAGTAGTTATTTAACTAGGTAAATAAATGGAGGGTGATTACGATGAATCCATTATTTCATCTGTTATTTCAAAAAAACCGTCAGCTTGTTAATCATTTAAATGAAGCGCTTAAGGAACATGGACTATTTCATTCACAATGGTCGATTCTGTTTTTGCTGCATGAAAAGGGACCAATGTCGCTCACGGAAATTTGGAAGTATTTAAACGTTGAAGCGCCAACGATTACGCGTACAGTTACACGCTTACAAACATTGGGCTGGATTGAACGGATAGACGGTGTGGATAAACGAGAGAAAATTGTTGCGCTTTCTGTTTATGCATGTGAGCAATTTCCGCATATAGAGGCTTCCGTTTTGGCGTTTGAGGCCAATATGACGCGTCAGCTTTCCGAGCAAGAGCAACAACAGCTGATGGCATTAATAAAAAAGTTAGAAGGTTAAGAGAATGGAACAACGAATTTTTACAAAACGTTTTATCAGTCTATTTTTTACAAATATGGCGGTGTTTTTCGTATTTTATGGTCTCGTGACAACGTTGCCACTTTATGCAATGGGGGTATTAGGAAAATCGGATGATGCGTCGGGATTACTTGTGACGGTCTTCCTGCTATCGGCGATTATCATGCGCCCGTTTAGTGGGAAACTACTAGATATGTTTGGGAAGAAACGATTATTAGTCATTAGTATCGTATTTTATTTACTTTGTACGGTGCTATATGTCTTTTTTAAACCCTATGTGCTCCTACTGGCATTGCGTTTTTCCCAGGGGATTTGGTTTAGTATTGCTACGACTGCGGCTGGTTCGCTTGCTGCTGATATTGTCCCGGCAAATAAAAAGGGGACAGGGCTTGGTTATTTTACAATGTCCACGAATTTAGCGGTCGTATTAGGCCCATTCTTTGGTTTACTAATCGTGCAATATGCGAGCTTTGATCTGTTGTTTATTGTGCTTTCGGTCATTGTTCTAATTGGTGCATTGCTTGCCTTAACGCTACAAACACATGATTTACCTAAGCCAGCATATGTTGAGCGCAATTTTAAATTTGGTTTTCATGATTTATTTGAGAAAAAGGCATTACCACTTGCGGCGCTTGCGAGTTTAATTGCCTTTGCTTATGCGAGTGTACTGTCGTTTTTATCGTTATATGCAGAGCAACAAAATTTACTCGCTGCAGCTAGTTATTTTTATGCGGTATTTGCGGCAGCAATGATTTCGATTCGTCCGCTTACGGGGAAAATATATGACACATTCGGTGCGAAGTATATTATTATTCCATCGTTCTTTTTATTTGCGATGGGGCTTGTCATTTTAGCAAATGCGAGTCATACGTGGATCTTTTTAATTTCGGCGGCATTTATTGGTGTGGGCTACGGTACATTAACGACAAGCTTTCAATCACTATGTATTCAATCAACAACTCCTCAACGGACTGGTTATGCGACAGCTACTTATTTCACACTATTTGATTTAGGGATTGCACTCGGGTCCTATGTGCTTGGGATTGTTGCGGTTACGTTAAGTTATACGATGGTCTATTATTTATCGGCCTTGTTGTTAATGCTTGTTTTTGTAATGTATATGCTATTTTATGTGCAAAGAAAAGCAAATGTGTAATACGGAAGGGAGTGTCCCAGAATTATTTCTCGGACACTCTCTTTAGTTTTTATTCTTTAAAATTGCTTCACGTGCTAGAGCATCGGCGGCTTTATTTTCTTTGTCGGGAATCCATTTAATGAAGAAAAGTTCGAATTCGTCGATGAGCTGTAAGGCCTGCTCTAAAAACGGCTTAAATTCTTCGTTTTTTACGTAACGTTTATCGACTGAGCTCACAACTATTTTTGAATCGGAATGCATCCAGACAAAATTGGTTGAAAGTTTTTTCGCTTCCTCTAAGCCACGAACGAGCGCGGTAAATTCAGCGATATGATTGTTGGTCATACCGATTGCTTCGTTTATTTTGATAAGATGTCCTTCGCCTTTAATAAAGATGCCAATGCCGCTCGGTCCAGGATTACCGGCACTCGCACCATCAATATATACCTCTAACATGAAAAAACTCCTTTACGTTACTAATTTTAGTATAGCAAATGGACGACAGTTGGAGAAATGAAAAAAATAGCGTACAATAGGGAAACAGCTTTAAGGAGGTACAGCACGTGAATAAAATGGATGTTATGAAGGATATCGATGAATTGACGGATACGTATTGTGTGGATTGCCTAGTGATTCGTGATTTACGCAAAGTGCGTGGCAAGCAAGGCGCTCATCGTTTTTGCATAGAGAGCTGTACGGTAGGCGAGCAGCTGCAGTTTTTAGGTCAAGAGATTATGAAGGTTCGTGAAAAATTATAAATTTGCTACGTTTTGGAGGCTTCGATAATCTGTGAATTCTGTTTGACTGAAAAGCGCTTCATTGCGTACGTTTATACTGAGATAATAGGCGAAATGTGGTTAATCAATCATATATTTCTAAAATCGAGCATAAAAGTCAGGAAACCGAGCGCAAAAATGAAAATTCGATCATAAATCAATCGAAAACGAGCATAAAAATAAAATATGGATCATATTTCAACGCAAAGTGATCATGGAATCGCCTCTCTCTAGACGATTGTGAAAATCAATCCGATACTTCGCCGATCAACAATAAAAAAATAAAAAACCGGTTTTAGAAAACGATTTGTTTTCCGAAACCGGTTTTAATTTTGGAGTTTAGTTAGCCCCAGCTGTAACTAATTGCTTCTCTTCATGGAAAGCCATTAGCTCTTGATGGTATTTGTTTAATGAAGATGCTGAAATACCAAAGCTTTCAGCAATCTCTTTTACCGTGAATTTTTGACCTAATAAGTCGTGATCCTGACCGAAGCGAATTGCACCCGCAGCAATGGCGCCGGCTTTACGAGCAGAAGGTTCTTTTTCTACTAAGTAATCTTCAACAATCGCAACAAAGCTGCCGTTGTCGATGCCTTTGTCAGCCATGAATGCTTTTAACTGTTCCACAACCTCTTGTTCGAATGGCGTGAATTCTTCGCCCTCGTAGCCGTTTTCTACTAAACCTTCCCATAGTAAGAGGTGGTTTTCTTTTGTGAATTGCTCTACGCTTAGCCCACTTTTCTTGTAAGCAGCTGTAAATTCTTCAAATGAAATCGCATGCTCCTTGTGGAAGAAAATTAATGTTGAAACCGCTAATACGTGGTTTTCTTGTTTTGTTCCATCAGGTAATAGGAAAGCAAATACACGCATGCCTAGTGGGATTGGTTTAGGGCTTTCTTTTTGGATGTGGTACACTGTGCCATCCATTGCCGAAATGGCTGTGAAGTATTCACTTTCTACTGATTCAACAGTACCGATAAAGAATGTAGGCTTTTCCCAAGTTTTTAATAGCTCGATCATAGATGGGCGAACCATTTTCTTGGCCATTTTTGCTAAGTAATTTGTCCAAATTTCAGGACGCTTATGGAAGAAAAATTCGTCCAATGCTACAGCTTCTACTAGTTCCTTTTGTAGCTTTGTTTCTAGTTTTGGAGCCCAAGCTTGTACTAGCTCGATAAACTCACGAATATCTTTTCTTTCTGGGTAGCTTGTATAAAATGTTTGTAATACATTTTCAATTTCTTCATGGAAAATTGTCGTAGAAGTTGCTTGAGTTTTACCTTCACAACACTTCTTGTATTTCTTTCCGCTTCCGCATGGGCATGGGTCATTACGTCCAACCATAGTAACACTTCCTTTAATACAACTTGTTAAATATTTATAGTGCAAATAATGCTATTCTTAATAATAACGTCAGAATGTTATTAAGAAAACTGATTATCTATTGCAAACAATCAGAAAATAGCACTTTTTTAATTATAGTAAACTAAGAATGGAAATAGAACTAAAATATAAAAAAAATAGGACATAGCGAGATTTCTGCTATGCCTACACTATTTTAAATAGTAGAGTGCGATTCCAATTGCGCCAATTTTTTCGCTGCTGAAAATTGTTCGAGCTGAGCAACAAAATTCCCAATTAAAATGAATGCGCCACCAATTAGTAACTGAGACGTTAAACCTTCACCTAGGAAAATGAATGCAAACAGTGCAGCGAAAATTGGCTCTAATGAGAAAATTAGCCCTGTATGAGTAGGGGATGTGTACTGTTGTACAACAGCTTGTGCGACGAAGCAGAACGCTGTACAAATAACACCTAATCCCAAAATAGCTACCCAGCCAAGTGATGTCGTCGGTAATTTTGGTGTTTCCAATGCTAGTGTAAAAATAGCACCAAGCACACCCGCCACACCTAATTGATAGACACCATAAGAAATTGACTCAACGTCCTTTGTAAATTTGCTATTTAAAATTAAGTAAATTGAATAGCAAACGGCTGCAATGGCAACTAATACATCACCTGTTTGGAATGCTAGTGACTCTTTTAATGTTAAGATTGTAATCCCAATCATCGTTGCCACGATTGCAAAACTAACGGCACGCGAAGGCAAACGCTTGTCTAAAAAGCTTGTGAAGATGGGCACTAACACGACTGTTAAGCTTAAAATAAAGCCTGCATTCCCAGCAGAAGTTGTTTTTAAGCCGAATAATGATAGAGCGAAAACGGCGAATAATAAAATGCCTTGAACCGTTGCATAGTAAATTGTTTTTTTCGTAACGCGTAACATCATTGGTAAAAAGATTAGACCGGCAATGATAAATGCGATGAGGCATCGGAGTGCAACAACATTATACGCTTCTAGTACTTCTAATCCCATCACCATGAACGTATAGGAAAGACCCCAAAACATTGTCACGATCACCATTAAAATATTTGCTTTACCTTGTAAACTCAAAGATGTCACCACATTCCGTTAAATTAATGTTTTTAGGCTAGCAAACATAACGGCTTAGCCCTGTTATAATACACTATAAACTGCGTATTGTGATTAGTAAAACGAATGTTTATAATGATTAATATGAAAAAAATTCATGTTTAAATGGTTAAATGGAGGTGATTCGCAGTGAGTCTTGTGAAGTATGAAATTTTGAATAAAGTTGCAGAAGTACAAAGTTTTACAAAAGCTGCGGAACTGCTTGGATTGACACAATCTGCGGTGAGTCATGCGATTTCCAGTCTTGAAAAGGAGTTCGGCTTTAATTTAATTCACCGCAATCGCAATGGTGTTACGTTGACGGAAGATGGACAAGAAATGTTAATTGAAATGCGCAAAGTTTTGACAGCACAAGAGCATCTAGAGCAGGCTGCCTCCAATATTTTAGGAGTCAATAAGGGGACGGTTCGAATCGGCTTAATTTCAACGATTTCAACTCATTGGATGCCGAATATTATTCCGATTATGGAAGCACTTTATCCCGGAATTAGAATTGAGCTGCGTGAGGGGGATTATTTTGAAATTGAGCAATGGCTCTTAAATGGCGAGGTGGATTGTGGCTTTTTAAATCGCACAAGCTCGAAACAATTTGATTTTATTCCATTAAAGCGTGATCCACTTTTGTGTATTGTCTCAAACGAAAGTCCGCTATATGATAATACTACAATCGATTTATTAGAAATTGAAAATTTGCCATTTATCATGCCTTCTTATAAGGGCACCAATGATGTCATGGCGAATTTTGAAAAGTATGGGATTCGTCCGAATATTCGCTTTGAATTATTCGATGAAAAGGCGATTGTCGCAATGGTTGAGCATAATTTGGGAATCAGTATCATGCCGCAAATGGCTGTTTCAATGTTGCCACAAAACGTGAAAGCGTTACCGTTATTACAAGAGAGCTTTCGTACAATCGGGTTATCGACAAAACAAAAACTATCACCGGCGTCGAAAAAGTTTGTTGAGGTTTTACAAAAATGGCTGGCGTCGGTTGAACAATAGTGGGGGATACGGATGTTAACAGGAAAAAAGGTATTAATTACGAGTGGGGGCACATTTGAAAAGTGGGATAATGTGCGCGGTCATACGAACTTATCAAAAGGAACAATGGGCTGCTATTTAGCAGAAGCAGCCTATGCCAAAAATGCAGAAGTCATCTATATGCACGGGATTTTTGCACAAATGCCGGCACATAAGGACCAGATGCGACTGGTTAAGTTTGAGGGAATAGAGGATTTAGGTCAGACATTAAAGCAAATTGTCGAAGCGGAGCACATTGATTATGTCATAATGGCGGTGGCTGGCTCGGATTGGCTCATTGACAAAGTGTTTGATCAATCAGGGAATGAGCTGACGGAAAAAGGAAAAATGCCATCCGACGAGCCACCTATTATTCACTTTAAAAAGGCGCCAAAAATTTTAGCACAGGTGAAAAACTGGGCACCGAATACAACGTTAATCGGCTTTAAGCTAGAAGCAACGGAAGATGAGCAATATTTAATCGACCGTGCTACGAAACGCATGCAAGCAGCCAACGCAGATTACATGATAGCGAACAGTTCAAAATCCTTATACGGTGCGATGGAGCCACATTTGATTCTTTCAAAAGCAGGTGCCGTTATTAAAAAAGACGGTAAGAAGAATACTGCTGAGGCATTAATCGATTTATTAGACTAGAAAAGCCATAACTGACCCGTTTTTATGGTATAATTGGAATATTCTATTTATTTATAATGAGGTGTCAGACATGTCGATTCAGTCAGTAAAGGCGTATTTTGAAACGCAGGGGCGATTGCATGACGTTCTTGAATTCACCGAAAGTAGCGCAACCGTGGAGCAAGCAGCCAATGTGCTCAATGTGATACCTGCTCGTATTGCTAAAACCTTATCCTTCCATAGCAAGGATGAGAAGGGCTTACTTGTTGTGGCGGCAGGTGATGCGAAAATTGATAATAGTAAATTTAAGCAACAATTTGGCTTAAAGGCAAAAATGCTGGATTTTGAAACAGTGGCAGCTTTAACGGGTCATCCTGTTGGTGGGGTTTGTCCCTTTGCGCTTGCAAATGATTTGCCGGTATTTTTGGATGTTTCTTTAAAGCGCTTTACGACGATTTTTCCAGCTTGTGGCAGTGCCAATTCTGCGATTGAGCTAACATGCGATGAATTAGAGCGCTATACAGCTGGAAGCGAGTGGGTAGACGTTTGTAAAGCTTGGCAGGACCCGCAAGTATAGAAGTTCTACTAGGGAACGAGCTGCAGGGGAATTGATTTCGTAATAGCAGCATTTTTAATACATAGTAAGGGAGTCTAGTTATGACAAATTTAACGAAGCAAGAGGCATTACAGGCATTAAATAATAGCCAATTTATTGGTTTTACGACGACTTCAGGCAATGTTATTGTCAAGAAGTCTAATCGGACTGATTACGATATTTTTGTTTATGAGGAGGGCAATGAGGAGCCTTCACATTATATTGGTAAAATAACAAATGTATTAGCAACCTTTAATGATAAAAATAGTAACAAGGATTTTATGATTGTAGAGAAGTAAAAAAAGCTGTAAACGCCATTGTACGCGTTTACAGCTTGATTTATTTTTTTAAGACATTCGCAGCTTGTGCACCGCGTATGCCATCAACAACTTCAAATTCTACGGCCTGTCCTTCAGCTAATGTGCGGAAGCCCTCTTCTTTTATGCCAGTGAAGTGTACGAATACATCTTCGCCATTGTCACATTCTATAAATCCATACCCTTTTTCATTGTCGAACCATTTTACAGTGCCTTGGTGCATTCGCGATCTCCTCCGATACTGTTAAAAGTCAATTGAAAATATAAGAAAACGGAATATTACGAATAAACTATATACTAAAAAGGCGATTGATGTCAATAATTTGTCGATTTGACAGAGGATTTTTGATTATCAATTCAAATAAAACAGACTATAATAAGAAGCGACTATGATAGAAAGCAGGGCGAATCATGACAACTACGACGAAACCTTTAACAGATATTGAAATTGCAAACGAAGCGACGATGAAGCCAATCGTGGAGATTGCAGAGAAAGCGGGAATTCCGTTAGATGCAGTGGAGCAGTATGGGCGCTATAAAGCAAAGATTGACACAAGTAAAGTAAAAGGTGAAGCAAATGCTAAAGTAATTTTAGTGACAGCGATTAGCCCTACTCCAGCGGGTGAGGGGAAATCAACTGTAACAGTAGGCTTAGCAGATGCCTTACATCAATTAAATAAAAGCGTGATGGTAGCATTACGTGAACCATCATTAGGTCCTGTTATGGGTGTAAAAGGTGGCGCAACAGGCGGTGGTTACGCACAAGTATTGCCGATGGAGCAAATTAATCTCCATTTCAATGGTGACTTCCATGCGATTACAACAGCGAACAACGCGTTATCTGCGTTAATCGACAACCATATCCATCAAGGGAATGCATTGAATATCGACCCGCGCCGTATCATTTGGAAGCGTGTATTAGATTTAAATGACCGCGCATTACGCCATGTGACAGTGGGTCTAGGTGGCCCATTACAAGGTGTTCCACGCGAAGATGGCTTTGATATTACGGTTGCCTCAGAAATTATGGCGATTTTCTGTTTAGCGACAAGTATTCAGGACTTAAAGGCACGCTTAAAACGTATTTTAATTGGCTACACATATGACCGTCAGCCAGTAACAGTAGGTGATTTGCAAGTAGAGGGTGCATTAACTTTAATTTTAAAAGAAGCCTTAAATCCAAACCTAGTACAAACAATTGAAGGGACACCAGCATTAATTCATGGTGGCCCATTTGCCAACATCGCACACGGCTGTAACTCCATTATCGCAACGCAAACAGCACGTCAATTGGCGGATATCGTCATTACGGAGGCGGGTTTTGGCTCGGATTTAGGGGCAGAAAAATTCTTCAATATTAAAGCGCGTGAAGCCGACTTTAAACCAAGTGCTGTTGTCGTTGTTGCGACAATTCGCGCGCTAAAAATGCACGGTGGCGTAGCGAAAGGCGAATTAGTAGCTGAAAATGTCGAGGCATTGAAGACGGGGATTGCTAATTTAGCACAGCATGTTGAAATTGTACGTAATTTCGGCTTAGAGCCTGTTATTGCATTAAATCGTTTCATTACAGATACAGAAGCCGAATTAGCATTTGTATTAGAATGGGCTCAGGCAAATGAAGTTCGCATCGCGCGTACGAATGTGTGGGAAGAGGGCGGAAAAGGCGGAATTGAGCTAGCCAAACAAGTGCTAGAAGTGATTGAGCAGCCAAACGATTTCCATCAATTATATGGACTACAAGAAACGGTTGAACAGAAGCTCATAAAAATTGTGCAGCAAGTGTACGGTGGAGCAGGCGTTCAATTAACAGACGCAGCGAAAAAGCAATTAACAACGATTGAAAAAAATGGCTGGGATCACTTACCGATTTGTATGGCCAAGACCCAATATTCGTTATCGGATCAACCAAGCTTACTTGGACGCCCAACAGATTTCATCGTAACGATTCGCGAAATTATTCCAAAGCTAGGAGCGGGCTTCCTAGTGTGCTTAACTGGTGACATTATGACAATGCCTGGCTTACCAAAACAACCAGCAGCTCTACGCATGGATGTTGCGGAGGATGGCAGTGCAATAGGCTTATTCTAATGAACAAAATAAAAAACGTATTCGTGTCAATTGCGCGAATACGTTTTTTTATGCTTTACCATTAGTCAATTCTTTCAAATCCTTTTAGAACATTACACGGAAGAAGTTTTCGATCACCATATATGCAATACTTGCTCCGTAAACTGCTGAACCGATTAAAATAGGGGAGATTACTAATAAACCTTTGCGCTCTTTGTCACTCATTACATGTGGTTGTTGTACTTGGATGGCTTTCATAATAAACACTCCTTTTTTCTGCTTCGTGATTCCTTATTGCTATTATATGACTTATTTTTAATGAAATCAATATAAAAGTTCACATTTCAGACAAAATATTTGTTTGAAATACAAAAAAGGCTTATTAAGCGAGCAAAAGGTGGATAGTGAATGGTTTTGAAAAAAGTTCGATTGAGTCAGCTACATAAACAATCGAATTTTTCATGACTAATGATAAAAGCATGCATATTTATTATGTGGAAGAATGGATTAAATATTTGAGGAGATTTTTTTGTGGGCTATGTTTATTTAATCGCTAAAACCCGAATTCGTTTATAATCTGCATACCATACGCCATTTTTACATAATTTCTCTTTTAAATTTTTAATCGTGTTTTCAATTATGGATTGCTTTATTTCTTCGTCCATCTGCTCAAATAGGCTAGGACTAAACATATCAATCCAATTTCTTAAACCATCTTCACCGTTTAATTTTGTAGGTCGTGCAAAATGCTGTGCATAGCCTACTGTGAACCCTACTGATTCCATTAAAGCTGTATATTGACCAATTGTTGGGAAATACCAAGGGAATTGCTCGTCGGTAAAGGGAATGCCAGCTCGTTGGATTTGCTGAATTAATTCGTCGGTAATCGTTTGTACATTGCTCGCTCCACCAAACTCTGCAACAAAGCGTCCCCCTGGTTTAAGGCTACGATAAATGCCTTCTAAAACGTCTTTAGCATCTTTAATCCAATGTAGTGTTGCATTCGAAAAGGCTGTGTCAAATATATGTTTATACGAAAGTTTTGTAGCATCCATCACATGAAATGGGATATCTGGATATTTCATTTTTGCTTGTTCAATCATATTCGCAGAATGATCGATTCCTACAACCGCTATGCCCATTTGTTGCAGGTTATTTGCTAAATCACCTGTACCACAGCCTACATCTAAGAGGCTTTCTCCTTGTTTTGGTTGTAATAACTCAATTAAATCATGACCGTAATTTGAAACAAATTGATGCTGCTGATCGTATAATGTTGCATTCCATAAATCTTTTTTCATTATTTCCACTCCATTCTTTAAATGAATTTTCTTACAACTTGTATGAATTAGATTATAATAAACTCAATCAATAAGGAGAAATAAGTAAAAGTGGGATTGTTAATAACGAATCGTTATAAGGGGCGTTTGTATGGAAATTAAATGGATTAAAACGTTTATTGTTGCTGCACAATATGAAAATTTACGGAAAACGTCGGAGGAGCTTTTTTTAACACAGCCAGCAGTTACAAAGCATATACAACGTTTAGAGGAACGATTACAAATTCAATTATTTGAGAGAGAGGGCAAAAAAATCCGGTTAAGCGCGGCTGGAGCTAAATATTTACCACATGCAAAAGCTTTACTAACGCAATATGAAAACGGTTTAGCCGCATTTGAGTCATGGAAGCATGGGTATGAACAAAAGGTACAGATTGCAGTGGCTCCGCAAATCGCTTCCTCTATTTTACCGGAAATTTTAAGCGAATTTATGAGTGCTTTTCCGAAAATTGACGTACATATTAATGTGATCAATTCCTATGAGGTTGCGAAAGAAGTAGGAAATGGTAATGCGGATATAGGGCTGACACAAGTTCATTCACTCGTAGACAATATTGAAAGTGAAATTGTGTTAGAGGAGCCAGTTGTATTAGTAGCACCATATACGAAGGATGAGGAAACAGAGGAAGATATACTAGCGAAGTATCGATTAATTACATATAATCATCCAGTTTATTGGGATGATTTAATCCATCAAATTCATCAACATTATGCTTTTACAAAGACTTTTAAAGTGAATCAAATCGAAGTAACGAAGCGCTTTATTGAGCAAGGGTTGGGGGCATCCTATTTACCGTATTCTATGATTCAAAAAGAACTTCAGTATCAAATGGTGAAAATCATTTCGGCAAAAAAATAGTGTCACCGATTTCACAAACATATGTATTAACAAAAGTTAAAACAGATGAAGTAACGGCGTTTGTTCGGTTTTTAAAAGAGAAGTTGAAGGAACGATAAAAAAATTGTAGAAAATAAAGCGCAGAAAGTGTACAAATAAGCGAATGTGGGGCCAACTACAACGAATAGCCAACTAGTTGAATTTTTTAACTAGTTGGCCTGTTCTAAATAGCTACCAAAAAATATCAATATTTAATCCACACTAACAGCTTCCCATCGCTCCATAAAAGCTTGTATGGATTGATTAAAGTCTTCTTCACTTGGAACATTACTTAGAATTTCTTCTTGGTTATATACTTTTCCACCCTTAACGATGAGCTCAATATCCTGTGTATGTTGTATATTTTTTAATGGATTGTTGCTTAAAATGATGAGGTCTGCCATTTTGCCTTCTTGGATTGTTCCAATATCCGTTAAATTAATGGATTTGGCTGCATTGACTGTAGCCGCTTGCAGAGCTTCTAATTCGGTAAAACCAATTTCGACAAATAGTTCGAGTTCACGGTGTAAAGCCATACCTGCGTAAGTAAAAATCAATGCAGGGGTATCGGTTCCAGCAACTACTGTTCCCCCCATATCATAGTAGGTTTTAGCAATTGTTTTTGTTAAATTATTGATAACGGCGGTCCTTGTTTTAATCGAATCGATGTGTGTGATATTTTTTTTCCATTCTTCGATCAGATTATTTATCGTATTAAATGATTCAATCACATTATTTTTAGGAGACCAATAATCAGGATATTTGATCGATTGATCGAATACTACCATTGTTGGGCAAAGTTTCACATTGTGTGCGAGCATTTTTTCACAAAGCTCCTTTATTTTTGCTTGATCTGGATTTTCCCAATCGATATGGCTCCATTCCTTTTGATCGACTAATGGATTCCATCCTTTATACATTTCTTGTGCAAATCCAGATGCATGTTCAATCCAAGTAACGCCTAATTCCGCTGCATCAAAAGCCGTTAGCTCCTCAGAATTCATTAAATCACAGGCTACCTCCATGTTAAACTTCTTCGCCTCATCAACGGCGGCTGCCATCACATCTCTCTTGATCCAGCCATACAGTTTTATAAAGTTTGCACCTACTTCAACTTGTCTGCGCACTTCTTTTCTTGCCTCTTCCGGATTGTCTGTTACGAAATTGCTATAGCTCGTCGGACCCCATTGACCCTGCGTACCGTCAATCATTCGATCAGATGCATAAACTCTTGGTGTTGGTGCATCATCAGGTTTTTGCATTAAATTTTGAAGTAAGAGCACATTACCTGCCGCATTCCTTACTGTCGTTACCCCTGATGCAACAAAATGAGGCGCGTAACGTTCATTAATATGACAGTGCATATCAATTAGACCGGGAATAATATATTTTCCTTGTGCATCCATTGTCTCGATTCCCTCAGGTAAAGCTTCAGATTGATTGAAAATATTTTTTATTTTATTCCCTTCAATTTCAATGACCCCGATAAAAGATTCTCCATTCTCCACATTGATAATCGTTCCATTTTTGATTAATAATTTTTGCATGTTTTCTTCCTCCTTCGTAATATTCCATATATTTCTTTTTCTGATTTCATTGTATATTGAATAAAACAATGGATTTTTAAAATTTTCATATAGCGGAATTGAGGGGGATAAATGTTTGTGGAATATGGGAAAACGCTAAGAATGATACGACATCAAAAAGGAATTACCTTGAAGCAACTAGCAGAGGGGGTTTGTTCTGTTTCTTTTTTATCAAAGTTTGAACGGGGAGATTCCGATATCACGCTTGGTCTCATGACGAAATTATTAGAAAAGTTAATGATGAATTTTGATGAGTTTTTATTTATCCATCACGATTATCAGCCTGATCAACTAGAGCAATTTTTTAACGCAGCACGCACTGCCTATTTTAATAGAGATGTACATCAACTAAAGCAGCTGAAAAACACAGCACTCAATAAATGGAGGCAATATGGTGTAGAGACCTACCATTTTAATGCGCTGTTGCTTGCAATATATGAAAGTATCGTAGACAGTAAATATATTGACGAGGGGGGAGTGGCATATGATATTTCGCTTCTTTCTGATTACTTATTTCGGGTAGAGGTTTGGGGCTATTATGAGTTAATGCTATATAGTGGAACGTTGCTAGTACTGGAAGCGGATATGGTAATACTTTTATCTAGAACCGCCTATGAGAAAAGTGCTCGCTTTCAAGGCTATAAAAAGGTGAATGAAGCAATCACATCTGTGCTGTTTAATACGATTATTTTTTTACTTGGACCTGTGAATCGATTCCAAGAAGAATTTACATATCAAAAGGAATTTTTGGAATTTATCTCGTATCTGGAGAAAATCGCCCTTCCAGAAAGCAACTTAATAGAAAGAAAGCACTTGTTAGAGCTGAAGGGTGCTTATGATATCCGAATAGGGAACAAGGAGCAGGGAATCGCAAAAATAAAAAAAGCGATCCAACTTTTAAATGACCTCGATGCGACTAAGTTAGCGAATAATATTGAGCACTATCTTTTGCAAATTATCTAATGGGAGTTACTTTGTTTTTGTAGATGATTCTAGATAATAAAGCTGTATAGAAATATTAGTCGATAAAAAAATAATAATGTCATTTTTAAACGCGCGTTTGGGGACGTTATTTAATCTAACAAACGAATTTCATGGTATATTATCTCTGTTAATTACATTAAATGATTTTTATGTAGGGGGATATTTATGTATGAGCGCGCATGAGTTTTTTTTGATAAAAAGAACCGAAACACAAGATGAAGAATTTTTTGAAACATTTTATAGAAATAGAGAAAATCACAAGGATATAATTGTTGATTACATTACAGTTGATATGGAAATATTTGATTATATTCATGATTCTCTTACATGGATTCCATGTAGAATCCCTAGTTTGCCAGGAATGCCGAAAGAGATAGGGCTTAATGAAATTGGTGTAACATTATTTGACGAACATTCGGCTTCTTCCCTTATTTCTATTTTTACTGCTTGGAGAGATTTATTTAAGAATGGTCCAAATATAATCGAAAAACGTATTTTTTTCCATGAGGGCGAAGATACGTTAAGTTTTGAAAGAGATGACACCATAGAAAGATTTGAAAAAATCATTTCTATGTCCAAGCAACTGTCTGAGGGCAAATATTATATATATCATTGTGGTATATGAAAATCACCAAAATGTCCCCAAATCCCGCTTTGGTAGCGTTTTTATAATTTTATATTCAAGTCAACTAATATAATACTGAAACCCTTTTTCTTTCCAACTCGTATGTAAAGTACTAGGCGTTTTAGGAGGAGATATCATGGGGCTACTGGGCATTGTTCTTACAATCATTTCAATTGTGATTGTGTTCTTTAATTACAATATTGCTATTTTAATTTTTGGGTTTTCTTTACTTCTATTTGGTGGTCATCAGTTACAAAAAAATAACAAGAAGATGTCGTACATACAGTTCGTCTCTGGATTTATTTTTATCATAGGTATTTTAATTTCAGGGTTCTAGTAGGCTAAATAAAGCTATATAACGTTCCCAAATGACACATAGGGAACATTCAATCCAGCAGCTAAGATTATTTAATCGTCTTAGCTGCTTATTTATTTAATTAGGCTACCAATAACACTTTAAGAAGTTTTGGTTTACACTTAATATAAAACGATTTTGGGAGGTATTTATTACATAGTCTAAAGCTTACAAACAATAGAAAACTCTTCTCTAGCTCAAATCAAATCATTCGTGAGGTGCCAATATGAAAACATATAAAAAAAATCTAATTCCCATATGGATTGTATTATTTGTTGTGTATTTATTTATATTGTTTATCTATCAAATATCTATAATTGAACTGCCCACTGTTATATTCACTGTCATTTATATTTGTACTTCCACTATGATTAGTTTATTTGTAATAGGTATAAAATCGGACAATAAAAAATTAATGAATTTTATATCTAGTTTAGCTCTTGCGATTCTCTTCATTTGTTCAATAGGCGTGGCTAGCTATATTTATCATCATGAACAGGATGATTTTAAGAAGAAAGAGATTTTATTAACAGGTGCATCGAGCGCATTCCAATCGCTTAATTTAAAAAATGAAAACATTGTATCGATTGAGGTTGGAGAATATACCAAAGGAGATGGTTTTCCTTATAAATATAAAGTGAAAGTTGTGACTTCTGATTCTGAAACCCCGTATTATTTTGAATGCTCGAATTATAAATGTGAAACGATGATAAGGTATACTTATCCTGTAGAAGATTAAGGGGAAAATTATTAATACACATCCATACAAAATAACGTTCCCAAATCAAAGTTTGGGAAACCACAATAACCCACGAAATGCTGTGAATACAACATTTCGTGGGTTTTACTTAGAATATTGTTTATACAGCTTTTTATGCAAAGCAAGATAAACATTGTTACGATAGGACTTTTCAAGATTTTACAGAGTGTGTTATCTGAATAAAAACCTGTATATAGGGAAATTTATTAAAGCTGTAAGAAAATGAATAAAAGATTTTAACGTATTTTTTCAGCTAATAGATTTCGTTTTGAAATTTATGGGACTTCGAGAATCAGACCGCTTAAAGCCGAGAATTTTTAACATACTAAAAATAATGTTAAAAATTAAAGGTGTGATTGAATTGAAGAGAGCAGTTTTTTTAGATCGAGATGGCGTAATAAATGAAGTGCTAACGGATCGAGTGAAATTTGTAAACGAACCAAATCAATTTTATTTTTTACCTGGTGTAGAAGAAGCAATTAAAAGTTTAAATGAATATTTTGATTATGTGTTTGTCGTAACAAATCAAGGTGGAATTGGATTAGGTTACATGAAGGAAAGGCAGCTAAATAAAGTTCATGACTATATGGTAGCTGAACTGGAGAAAAAGGGAGCAACGATTCATAAGGTTGCCTATTGTCCGCATAAACCAAAGGCTGGGTGTGAATGTAGAAAACCAAATATCAAAATGATTTTAGATTTAGGGGAAAAATACAAAATCAATTTCGAAAAATCCTATATGGTTGGTGATACTGATACAGATATTCAAGCAGGTAAGAAAGCAGGTACCAGAACCGTTTTTATTGGTGAGAGTGATCCACTAGCAGATGCAGTGTATCCAAATTTAAAAGAGGTAGCACAATGGATTATTCGTGATAGTAAAAACGATAAGAAATAACCCACAGTGGAAAATTAACCATTGTGGGTTTTAGTAGCTACAACAGTAGCGCCATTTTTAACAACTTCTAACTTAAGTTAAATATTAAATTTATTTGGACCGATTTCATTTCCATTAAAATTAATGATGGATAAATGTTGTGAACATTATAGAAATAAATTCTGAAATATTGGCTACTAATATCGAGTAATTTATATAGGGTTATTATTGGAATAAATTGCCGATATTTAGAGAAGACTAATTTTTGGTAAATGAATTACTTATCATTCTTAAAGCACTGTAAATTGTAATCTCATACTGTACTATTTGCCGCGAAATGTATTTTGTCAGAAACTATATGAATACATAATTCGTTTAAGTAATATAAAATGGAATGAAAGAAATTCACATGGATCGCGCGAATATTTCGCTTTTATTCGTAGAAAGCCGATTTCTTCAAGTAAGAATTGTAGAAGATAGGTTTGGGGGTGACAAAACGACATGGAAAATATCATCATATTTGCAATCCTATTTTTAATCATGCTGTGGCTATGGTGGAAAATGAATCGTGCTTATTTTTTACAGCGTTACATTCGGAAGCAATTACAACGAGGGATTCGCCAAAATAAGCAGGAAATTCGGTTGGCAAAGGGCGATAAGGAGCAGCAATTTGAGCTGTATAAACGTGTTTACAATCATGCGATTCTTACATCAAAGAAGCGCCATAAAAGAAGTCAAGTAAAGTATGAGCGCCAAGTAAATAATGAGCTCAATCGAATGGTTAGAAATCCACTAACACGACTGTTTTCATCGATATTCTTGCTCATAAAAGGGATAACAGCGCTTGTTGCGTTGTTTTTTACCATTATCATGGGCTCTATTGTCGTGGATGAAGTTAAGGCGAGTAACTTAACTTTGCCAACGATTAATCAAGAGACGCAATTAAAGCTAAAAAATGATGCAAGCGACGTCATCGATCAGTTCGTTACCAACTTTATCGATCCCAATCGGGGCATTGCTACTCTGGCCTATGATGAAGTAGCGAATTCAAAGATTGTGCCGGTTTATTCGGAAGCGACTTATCCAGAAGGTGTGGAAACGGTTGAACAGCTGGGACAGGCAATAGCCTATAATATGGCCAATTTCGAGCCGCAATTTACGATTCCCTATACAGGTAAAACGGCTGATTTTAGCGCAACAATTGATGAGGTGTATAAATGGCTTGAAGTAAATGAACCGTATTATTGGGGCGTCTTTGAGGAAAGTAAGTCAAAATACATCGATTACGGCTCCGTTATTGAATGGCAGGTCGATATGTCCTATGACTTAACAGCCGAAGAAAACGCTCAGGTAAACGGGAAAATAAAGCAACTCACCGATTCGATTCCTTCAACTGCAACCGACATTGAAAAAATCAAGTTCGTCAATGATTATTTAGTGAAGCATACGAAATATACTGCAGAAAGTACGGCGAGTCCACATACACCGTTTTCTGTTTTAATGAATGGTGAGGGGGTTTGCGAGGGCTATGCCTTAGCTGCCTTACTCATGCTGGAGGCGTTGGATGTGGAAGTAAAATATGTTGTTGGTGATGCAGGTGGTCCTCATGCATGGAATTTAGTCAAGGTAGAAGGCGAATGGTACCATTTAGATACGACATGGAACGACCCTTTACCAGACCAAGGTGAAAAAGTACATTATAATTATTTCCTATTAAGTGATGAAACAATGGCACAGGATCACACATGGAATCGTGAAGATTACCCAGCAACCGCAATGAGCAATTATTGGTAATGAAGTTTAGATTCGGCAAGTAACGAATCGGTATGTGATAATATAATAAGAAATCTTTGTTTTAGGAGGATTACATGAGCTTGATTGCGCAGCATCCTTATATAAAAATAGAAAGAAAAGTGACAAGTATTGCACAGTATGAAATTGAGCATGCCCGAATCATTTATTTATACAATGATAAGGTCGTGACACAGCATAGAGAGTTTCCGATGAAGCAGGTGATGGATTTTTCATTTCGAGAAATTGCAAATCAAGGCGGTATTCTCTATTTGCATACGCTACAGGGAGTATATACGTATATCGTGAAATCTTCTCCAGAAGCTTTTATCACAGCATATCGAGCAAATTTCAAGTAAAGGTTGCATGAGCAAAAGCATAGAACGCATTGTTTTGTCCGAAATTCGTTATGACAAAATCTGATAATCTCCGTAAATGTTCAATCTGACAATTTACGGGGATTTTTTGTTTTGTCAAAGCTAACAGGTTGGTTTTTAGGGCTAACATGCATTTTATTGTAAGTAAATTACTTTATACTATAAATAACGTGATACATCGCGATGTTTTAACGAAATTGTATAAGAAAGGTGGTTTACACATGGACGTAAAAGTGTTACTTGCGCCTGAATATATAAAGCCAAGTGCCGAAATTAAAGCGCGGGAATTGACACCGCGAATTGAAAAAGTGGTCGCGCTATTAGAGCAGGAGCAGCGTAAAATCATTACAATCTATAAAGGCAAGGAACTAGCGCTTATTGAGGAACAGGAAATCCTATTAATTCGCACGGAGGTTGGCAAGGTGTGTGTCTATTTGAAAGCGGGCGATTGGCATGAAACGAATATGACGCTCGCACAATTTGAAGAAATTTTAGACGATGAATTTGTCCGAATATCTAAAAGTGCCATCGTTAATTTAGAAGCTGTACAATCCGTGAAGGCTGCTTTTAGTGGCATGCTTCATGTGACGCTCAAAAATGATTTAGAGGAAACGATTAGTCGCATTTACCGAAAGGGTTTTAAAGAAAAATTAAAGGAGTGGTATTCATGAGAAAAGCTGTTCAATCAATCATTGGTTCGTTTGCTGTGGGATGTATGATTTTTATGGTATCGATTTTAATCGCATATTGGAACGGTCAAATGCAAATATTTGAGCAGTTGCAGCTTCGTTATGATCAATTCGTACTCGGCATTTTCATGGTTAGTATTGTTACTGGGGGTGGGGGCTATCTCATTTATCAATTGAACATCTCCTATAATAAGCGTGTGCTGCTGCATTATGGCACAAGTATTTTAGCGATAATGATAACTTCTATTTGGCTTGATATAATTTCAATTTCTGTTTCGCAACTAGTAACATATGGAACATTAATTTCTGCCATTTTCATTGTCAATTGGTATTATATTTATGCAAATGCCAAAAAAGATGCGGAAGAAATCAACGCGCTGTTAAAACAACATACGCACTGAATGGCATTTTATGGTATATTTATTTAGGATTGGAATTTAAGGACGATGGGAGAGAACTAAATGTTGAAGCAATATTCACCGAGGCTATTATTTGCTTTAGTCGCAATTACTTGTCTTGTTATTTCACCACTGTTTGCCATTTTTGTACCGATGACCGTGCCAGATTTATTTTTAACGGACCGTTCATGGTTTTACATCTATTCCTTTAGGGGCAATGCCAAACTCATTATGATTGGCTTTGTCCTTTTAGCAGCTGCCTTTGCATTGCTCAGCTGGAAACGACATGTAACGACGTATGTTGGCTGTTTGGCACTAATTGTTTTTGGACTCGTGACATTGTATAGTTCCACTGAAAATTATACAGCAATTAATGAAACGCAAGTACAGAAAAATCAGCTATTTGGTTCTCAAACGCTAAAGTGGGATGAAATTGAGAACGTAGTATTCGAATATGTACCAGGGGCGTTAGGGGAATTTATATTTACCGGGAAAAATGGCGAAAAGATTATTGTGAAAGAAGATAAAACAATGGTAACAACCTATATTTATCAGACGGCAAACAAACTAAATGTCCCTTATGAAGAATTGGAGAAAAAATAAGGGTAGATAGTACTTCTTCTGTTCATTGTGCAGTTTACATTCGTATATTGGTACAAAAACGAGGGAATAGTAATGGAGGAAAGTAATATGTTTATCGTGAGATCAGTTATTATATGGTTTATTATTACAACGAGCATTAATGCATATTTAATGACATTTCCTATACCTGTCCTAAGAAAACGAAATTATCCAGCGACCTATCTCATTCAACAAACGAATCGAATCGATTTTCAAAACAATACGGAATGTGCAGCCTTTTCTACAGCGTATCTTTTACGTCACTTTGGTAAGGAGGCTGATGGTGAAACCTTATACACGCATTTTCCTAGTAAAACGAGGGCGGGCAATGTATATCCAAAGGGAATCCGTACGATGCTAAGAAAAAAAGGCTATGAAACAAACTATTATAAAGGAACTATCCATACATTAAAGTACGAAGTCAGTAAGGGAAATCCAGTAATTGTTTTTATTAAAGTACATAAGGATCGAAATAATCTGCATTTTGTCCCTGTAATTGGGTACGACGAAGCGTATATTTACCTTGCAGAATCATTAAAACATCAGGTGAATTGTGAGGATGAACACACAAGCTATAATCGAAAAGTTCCAATCGATGAATTTAAAAAATTATGGAATATAAAAAGATTTCATATGCCTCTTTATAGCAATACGTACATAGCTGTAAACGCCAAACAACGCTCATAATAAAGGTTCTACACAAAAGCAATGCACTAATGCCTTAATGTAAGGAACAATTTACCGCTGATCGGAGCCTAAATTTAATGAGTCTAAATAACCTTAAAAAACTAGAAATGCATTGGGGGAAGATAAATGATCCATCAAATGGCTTTAAATGAAGAATATTTTGAATCCATTAAAACGGGAAAGAAAAAAGTTGAAGTCCGATTAAATGATGCAAAGAGAAGAAAGATAAAAATTGGGGATTTGATTGAATTTAGTAGTGCTTCAAATCAAGAGCATTTACTAATGGTCAAAGTAACTGAATTAAGAAAATATGATACATTCAAAGAGATGTATCTAAGCATTCCTTTTAAAGATTTTGATTGTGATGGATGGACAATGGATGAAATGATCGATGGAACCTACGACATATACACCCCCGAACAGGAAAAAGAGTGGGGAACATTAGCAATAACGATTCAATATTCATAGGGCGGAAGATTATTGGTAAGTAAAGTTTTTCTATTGTAAGTGGACTACGATACCTTTCATACGCTAAGGGATACACAGTGAAATCATCAAAAAAATGAACAGCAATAGCCATTCATTTTAGTTATTTTACTTTGTTGATAATTTTTTGTTCATAAAGAAAGTGATTAATATGCCAATGATGAGGGCTGGGATTGCGTATATTTGCCCGACAAGCAATTTCCAGCCGATCGTATTGTAACCGTCAGATGCAGGAAGCAAGATAGCAATCAAACAAACAACCAAATAAGCTGCTAATGGCAAAAGTATTTTTTTCATAGGTATGTTATTCTCCTTTTTCTAGTTAAACCGGTATAGGTTAATTCGTTTATCCATTATAGGCTCATCGAAACGCCTCTTTCAACGCACGCCCATCCGTCTCACCCAGCGGTAAATCTAAAATAGAGGCAATGGTTGGACCAATATCCACGACACGCACTTCACCTAAATCAATGCCTTGTCGTACGGTCGGGCCTGCGATAATGAGATTACTCATATAATCGGGCTTACTCGGCAAGTAGCCATGTGTTGCATAAACCTTGCCCTGTGCATGTATATCAACAACGGGCTCTTGCTTATAATCATCCTCAAAGCAATAGCCTTCTTTTGCCTCCAACATAATCGCAAAGCGCGGATCAACATGCAAGGAGTCAAGCTCAGAACGCTCTAAAATCTCTTCAATGCCATATTGTTCATCGTGCATAGCCTTCCGTAAAATGCTGAGCGCTTGTTTGTAGGCTTCAGTATCTCCGTGCTGCACATGTAAATACGCCGCACCACCCGCAGCCTGCACATAGACCCGCCATTTCGGAATACCCGCTTCTTCATAAATGAGCCCGGCATCTGCAAATAGGCGATTCAAATACACTTTATAACGCACATCAAGCTGACTATGGTCACCTACAATCAGAAAGGTTGTTTCATCATACGTACCGGCTTCCTTTGTGGCATTGATAATCGCACCAATACGGCGATCCATACGTGATAATACATCATCAATATGTGAACCCTTCGTCCCTTTTAAATGCTTGCTATCATCTAAATCAATTAAATGCAGCATAAACAGTTCAGGTTTTTTGTTTTTAATAGTATCCACCGCGCAGGCAGTTGTGAAATCGTCTAAATAAGGCTGTTGAATGCCTTGCCGAATTTTACCGTACTTCATTTCCATCGCCAGCGTAAATAATTTACTGCCGTTTTTTAATATTTTCAGCGCTTGATTTTCCCCCCTCACCGCACGAATTTCGGGGATGTTGTACGTAATCGGCGCCTTACCAGAAACAGGCCAGAGTAACGCAGCCGTTTTTAAGCCCTTTTTCTGTGCCGTTTCAAAAATCGTCGAACTCTTCATATCGCTTAAAAACCAATGCCAGTCTTGGTCCATTTCCCGTACAAATGGTTGAAACGGATTATTGTGATAAACATGATGCTTGTTAGGATAATTGCCCGTAACATAAGATGCATGAATGACATAGGTCAAACTCGGATAAACAGTTTCGACCTTTGTCGTTGTAGCCCCATGTTCAATCAAGCTTTTTAAATGGGGCAACTCTTTTGCGGCTGTCCAGTTATCCTTTGAAAATGCATCATATGAAATGACGATACAATGTTTTTTTGCCATAGTATTACCTCGCTGTCTGTTGGCGTGTTGTGGCGTCCTTTGGTAGCATTAAAAAGACAAGAAGCCCTAAAATAAATAACGGAATAATGGATAAAATACTGTATTTGGCCACGCCTGTTAATGTTGTTGTTAATGCCATTAAGAATGGACCAATAATCGCGGCGAACTTGCCAAAAATATTGTAAAAGCCGAAAAATTCATTCGAGCGTTCTTTTGGAATAATTTTGCCGTAATACGAACGGCTAAGTGCTTGAATCCCACCTTGCGCGGAGCCAATCATCACCCCAAGTACGAAAATATGCCACATTTCCGAAATGAAAAACGCTGCGATACAAGACACAAGATACGTGAAGATGCCGACGATAATCATTGTTCGTGTGGAGTATTTTTTCGCCAATGAACCGTAAATAAGGGCACATGGGAACGCGACAATTTGAATAACCAGTAAAATACCGAGTAGCATAAACGTATCGAGTGACTCTGCACCAAGCACGCTCGTTGCATACGGTACAACCATTTTGATGATCGTATCCACGCCATCAATGTATAAAAAGTACGCAATTAAAAAGGTAAAGACGATTTTATAATTCTTAATTTGCATAAAGGTTTGACCAAGTCGTTTAAAGCTATTGCCAATTGGATTTGGCTCTGGCTCGATATAGTGGCGCTGCTTCACATCTTTGATCATTGGAATGGTCAATAGCCCCCACCAAAGCGCGGTAATGAAGAACCCAATTTGATAGCCGATTGCTTTATCCATGCCCATAAAGAAAATGACGACTAAGCTAATACCGAATGGAATCACGCTTGAAATATAGCCAAAAGCAAAGCCGGATGAAGAGACTTTATCCATCTTTTCGTCCGTTGTTACGTCTACTAAAAACGAATCATAGAAAATATTTGCGCCTGCAAAGCCAATACATGACAAAATATACATCACGATTAGGAGCTGCCATTGACCGCTTTCGGGAGCGATAAACGCAAAGGATAGCGTAGAAAAAATACCAACAAGCGCGAAAAATGTGAAGAAGCGTTTTTTCTTGTCCCTATAGTCGGCAATTGCGCCGAGTATTGGACTCAGCACCGCTACTAAAATACTAGCAAGGGAATTGAAATAGCCTAAATCCATGTTGTTGACACCGTTAAACATCCCAAAAACAATTGGAAATAATGCCGTTGTAATGGCCATGGAATAGGCAGAATTTCCGCAATCATACAGGATCCACGATTTTTCTTCTTTCGTTAACTTCAAATGCATCAAACTCCCATCACACTGTAATTGCCGCATGCGCGACTAGTAAAAAAGAATGAGTTATGACGTATATTATACCATTTGAATGGAAAGTAACGGAAACTGAAACTATAAAATTTACGGAAAATTAATAATATTAAAAACCAGGTGGCCTTTCAACTATAATAGAAATATTAGAGAGACTGGAGGTGTGTGATGCAAAAAATATTTCAATATTTTCTTCCGCTCGTATGGATTATTTTGTGTGGCACAATTTTTGTACGGACAGCTAGCTTTATGGCAATTCCATTTTTAGCGCTTTATCTACACAATGAGCTTGAGGCATCACCACTGATCATTGGGCTTACAATTGGTATGGCTCCGCTTTTTTCAACATTTGGGGGGCTAGCTGGGGGTTATTTGACGGATCGATTTGGGCGGAAAAGTGTTATTATTACAACCGTTTTCGTATGGAGCCTTACATTTATCGGCTTCGCGTTTGCTCCGTCCGCGCTGTTTTTTGTAGGATTAAATGCGTTGAATGGGCTGTGCCGTTCGTTTTTTGAGCCAGGTACACAGGCATTGATGATTGATTTTACAGAAAATGAAAAAAAGCGTAGACTGTTTTCGGTACGTTATACAGCCATTAATATTGCGGCGGTTTTTGGACCGTTATTAGGGGTTTGGATTGCGAATTTATCAAACCCAGCCATTCCATTTGCGATTACAGGCATTATGTATGCGTTGTACGGGTGTTTTTTATTCGTTGTGCTAAATCGTTATGAAATGAAGCAAAACAAGCTTTCAAGTACGCAGCATGTTTTTGCCATTTTTAAAGCGGTGTTTCAAGATCAGAAGCTCTTATTTTTCATTGCAGGTGGTATTTTAATTACGCTGGGCTATTCCCAATTTGATTCGACATTGCCTCAGTTTATTAATATGACTGTGGAAGATGGTGTAACACTGTTTTCGTACGTCATTGTGGCCAATTCAATAACAGTGCTGGCTTTTCAATTGCCACTAACGTTGATGATTGAAAAAATGTCGATATATGCTTCATTGAAAATGGGGATACTGATTTTTTCAGTTGGTCTATTATTATTTGGTTTGTCGGACAGTGCGTGGCTATTTATTGCAAGTATGATTGTGTTTTCCATTGGGGAAATTTTTTGTTTTCCAATGATGAATGCGGTGATTGAAGAAATTGCCCCAGACGATCAGAAGGGGACGTATTTAGGCGCGGGGCAGCTGAAAAACATCGGCGGCTTTATTGGACCAATCTTTGGGGGCTGGCTATTAACGGCTGCCACTGATTATATGTTTACGATTATTGCCGCTGTGATGTTCAGTAGCATTTATACTTACCGAAAAGCTTTGAGAAGTGCTTAGAATGGTGCAATCTTACAATAAGCCTTGTGTTTAAAATAGGGTTTTGTTACACTCAAACTAATTAAATGCACTTGCGGGGGGACACATTGTGTTGAGAAGGTTAAAACCTGACCCTTAGAACCTGGCAGTTAATACTGGCGTAGGGAGCAATCACAGGGTAAGAATACTCTTTTTGGCGTCTCTATGATAGAGGCGCCTTTTTGCTTTTACGTCAACTATGAAGGAGTGGGAATTGTTGACTTTACAAAAATTGAATGCGAAAAAGCCGGTAATCCGTTGCCGTGCAAACGAGGGTGTTACGATGAGCTTCTTAACGATTGGAGTAGCTCAGGGAAATAGCTTTAATCCTTTACAACGAGTTTTGGAGGTGCACGTATGATTGCATGTACAATTGCAGGTTCAGATAGTAGTGGTGGCGCTGGGATTCAAGCGGATCTTAAAACATTTCAGGAGTTGGGCGTGTTTGGGACGTCTGTCATTACAGCGTTAACGGCACAAAATACATTAGGTGTGCATGGTATTTTTCCGACAACCGTTGAATTTGTTCAAGCCCAATTAAAGGCGGTGCTTGAGGATTTAGAGGTCAAAGCAATTAAAACAGGCATGTTATTTGATGCTGAAATAATTGCAGGTGTTGTTTCGCTTTTGAAAGATCAGCAAATTCCATTAATCGTTGACCCGGTGATGATTGCAAAGGGCGGTGCGAGCTTATTGCAGCAGCAGGCAATTCTTGCGATGAAGGAGCGATTACTGCCACTAGCAACCGTTTGTACACCGAATATTCCAGAGGCAGAGGTGCTGACGGGTCGGACAATTGAAACTGCAGAAGATATAGAACTTGCTGGGCGTGATTTATTGGCATTAGGTGTCAAGTGTGTCGTGATGAAGGGCGGCCATTTACAAGGGGAAAAGGCGATGGATACAGTATTCATTAGCGATGAGCCAACCTTTGTGATGGAAACCGAGCGCTACGATACAAAGCACACACATGGAACGGGCTGTACTTTTTCGGCGGCAATTACGGCTGAAATGGCAAAAGGACGTAATCTAAGGGAAGCCATTATTGAAGCGAAAAAATATGTCCAGTTGGCGATTAGCCATCCGTTAAATATTGGTCATGGCTTTGGTCCAACGAATCATTTTGCGTATCGTCAGCAGCAAGGACAGTGCAAAGTCGAAGTTCGTTAAATGTACAAATATGAATTGTTGTAATATTCTATTATTATAATAAATTCGAGGTGAGTCTATTGAAAGCAATTGAAATTAAGAATTTTGGTACATCAGAAAATTTACAACTTGCCGAACTGGCATTACCCGCTATTTCGGCAACGGATGTACGCGTAAAGCTATATGCAGCTGGGGTAAATCCAAGTGATGTTTATACATCGACAGGTACATATGCTATCAAACCATCATTACCGTATATACCGGGCTTAGATGGCGCGGGTATTGTGGACGCAGTTGGAGAAGCAGTGACGAATGTTCAAGTAGGCGATCGTGTATTTGTCGCTAGCTTACCTGGTGCAACAACTGGAACATTTGCAGAAGCAGTCGTATGTAATGCAAGCTATGTGATGCCATTACCGGAGCAAATTAGCTTTTTACAGGGCGCGGCACTGGGCATACCGGCATTGACAGCGTTTCGTGCCGTTGTGCAAAAAGCTGGCGTACAAGAAGGTCAAACAGTACTCATTCACGGAGCAAGTGGAGCGGTTGGTTTGCAAGCGGTGCAAATGGCCAAAGCATTTGGAGCAACGGTTATTGGTACAGCGAGCCGTATAGCTGGAAAGACACTTGTGAAGGAAGCGGGCGCGGATTATGTAATGGATCATGTGACAGAAGCAAATATGGAGCAACTTCTTGACATTACAGAGGGTGCTGGTCCAGATGTCATTATTGAATTTTTAGCGAATGTCAATTTAGCGGTGGACTTACAGCTGATAGCGAAGTACGGCAAGATTGTCATTGTCGGCAATCGCGGTGAAATTGAAATCAACCCACGTCTCATGATGCAAAAGGAATGTGATGTGACCGGCATGGTATTATTTAATGCAACGGCTGACCAACATCGTTCGTTAATGACAAGTGTGGCGAAAATGCTTGAAAACAATCAGCTGACTCCAATTGTAGGGCATAGCTATCCGCTCGCACAAGCAGGTGAAGCGTTTGATGCGGTGATGGCAGGCAAGCATAATGGGAAGGTTGTACTTGAAATTTTATAAGGATTATGAAAAATTTCAATTTTGAATTGGGGGTTTTTTCATTTTTTGGAAATTCATCGGTTCCCCACTATATAAGCGTGATTCCGAAACTACTTATCATTCAATAAGCCTGCCCCCTCATAAAAGTAAAGATCCAATTCATGGGAATCTTAGTAGTTTCGTAGCGATTTTCGTTTGATTTGAAATTGTCTCTATAAGCGTGTGAAAACACTGGTATGATAGAAAAAGCCATACAACTTCGAGGGAGGCAGATTAACATGGGCTTAAAAGAAGAACTCAAGCGCGAAATGCGTAACGCAACAAAGGATGTTGCAAAGGAAGTAGAAAAGAATTGGGTGCTTGATTATGAAGGACATAAAATTGAATTTATTAATAAAATGCTAGAAGAAACCTTACTTGTTGACGGTGAAATCATCGCGCAGCATATTCGCCAATCGATTTGGTCACATATTAGGCCCTATTCAAAATTAAAGGGCACATTTGTCGGCAATGACGGCAAAACACATAAGGTGTATGTCAAAGTAGGCGGCTTTATAAAATTAAATGTCATAATCAAAGTCGATGGCCAAAAACTTTTAGCTGAAACACAGGCCTTAACGATGATTCCTTGGAAAAATAAGCAAGCAATTATTCCTTTTTTACAGCAGCAAATTATAGAGCACGGCAAGCTTGTCAATAAGGAATTGCCAGATGATGAGTATTTATACGATGACAATGAAATGAAACTAGCTCCCGGGTTTGCCGATCAGCTTGTAAACGAACCGGTGCTGTTGTCCTATCCGAAAAAGCTCGTGAAGCTGTTGATCACACAAAGTGAGCATCCGACCGAGGCGAATCGTAAAGCAACCTACGAAAAAACTCAGGAAGAAAAGGTCATTTCGTATTTCCATGAATTTCTCGTGCAATTTGCAGAGGTAGAAAAAGATGAAGCGCTTGTGCAGCAGGAGGCGCTGTGGCTATTAGAGCATGCCGCCCATCGCGAGGTCGTTAAATTTGCATTGGTTGTGTTAGGGGCGACAAACTGTGAAAAGCATAAGGAGCTTTTAAAGCAAATCGCCTTGCATGAGGAATTTACTGGAGTGGCGTTATTTGCGTTATCAAACGGTATGCCGAGCGCCAATGATGCTATTTGGGACGTCGCAAAAAATGTTTCAGACTGGGGCAAAATCGAGGCACTAAACTTTTTAGAGCCGGAACGAGAAGAAATCCGTCATTGGTTTTTAACAGATGGCATCGTCAATATTGTGCCGGGGGTTCACGCTGCATTACAATGTGCAGATAAAGGGAAGCTAGATATTGAGCTGCATGAGGATACGATTAGTGATGTGCTATTTGATGGGGCGAGTAAGTTGATTTTGGCCATGCTTTATGAGGGTCAATACCGTGAAATCGACGAATATGAATACGCGGGGCAAGTATGCATGCGCTATACAAAGCATGCTAAAACACATTGCCAAACGCTGCATCATTTTTATACACTCACTAAAATTGCTGAGTATTTGAATGAGGATGAAGAGATTTGGAATGGTCGCTTTGAATACAACTGGAAGCCACATGAAAAGCTGGCGACTGAAACAGCGATTGAAGAAATAAGTCGCGAGTTGAAATGGTTGGAAGAAGCGAAAGAGCTGCTTGTAGACCAACCAGACAATGAAGGTGCGCTAGCGATCGTCAATTATTATAAAAAGTAAAATGACAAAATTCCTTGAAATGGGTCCTTTGTTATTGTAGAATGGCACTAATTAAGAAAAGCGTTGATAAGGAAGAGTACGTAATACGGCGTTATATAGAGAGCTTTTGATGGTGGAAATAAAGCAAACAACGTTTACCGAACATGGCCTTTGAGCAAAAGTACCGAAAACGGAGTAGGCTACTTTCGAGAGATGCACTCGTTACAACAGCAGCAGTATGAACACGTACTGACTTGAGGCAAATAGTGTGAGCTATTTGTAAATTTAGGTGGTAACACGAATGATTCGTCCTAATCGCATTATGCGGTTGGGGCGTTTTTTTTTGCAAATAGGAAGTGAGGGGTCATATTTGCAAAAGAATTCGTACATCTCTACGCTTTTTGGAATACAATTTTAGGAGGAAATGTAAATGGCAATTTTAATCGGAGGGGCTTGGCCTTATGCAAATGGTTCACTTCATTTGGGGCATATCGCGGCCTTATTACCTGGAGATATTTTAGCGAGATACTATCGATTGAAAGGTGAGGACGTCCTGTACGTTTCGGGGAGTGATTGTAATGGTACCCCGATTTCGATTCGGGCAAATCAGGAGCAAACAACGGTTACAGCGATTGCAGATCGTTATCATCAGGAGTTTATTGAATGCTTTCAGAAGCTTGGCTTTACGTATGATTTATATACGCGTACCGATGCCGAACATCATCACAAATCCGTTCAAGCAATTTTCTTGAAGCTTCTAGAAAACGGTCATTTGTATACGAAAAAAATCGAGCAAGCGTATTGTACGGTAGATAAGCAGTTTTTACCTGATCGCTTTGTGGAAGGAATCTGTCCGAACTGTGGGGCAAAAGCGCGTGGTGATCAATGTGATAATTGTTCGGCGATTTTAGACCCACTGGATTTACTGGAGAAGCGCTGTAAAATTTGTGGGACGGAGCCGGAAATTCGTGAAACTGAGCATTACTATTTTGCATTTAGCAAATTCCAGCAGCAGCTTGAGCGTTATACAGAACATGCGGAGCAAACTAATGCTTGGCGAGACAATGCGCTTCAATTAACGAAGCGCTATTTAGCAGAGGGGCTGCCTGATCGCGCGGTTACACGTGATTTACCAAATGGGATTGATGTTCCGGTAGCCGGCTTTGAGGGCAAGAAAATATATGTGTGGATTGAAGCGGTTGCGGGCTATTATACAGCAAGCGTGGAGTGGGGGAAGGTAAACGGTGTTGATATGATGAAGTGGTGGAATGCCCAAACGACTTCGTATTATGTGCATGGAAAGGATAATATTCCGTTTCATAGCGTGATTTGGCCAGCCATTTTACGCGGCTTAAACAGTGAGGCTTTACCAACGCATATTGTGTCGAATGAATATTTAACACTCGAAAAACGAAAGCTGTCCACGAGTCAAAATTGGGCAGTTTGGGTACCCGATATTTTACAGCGCTATCATCCGGATTCTTTGCGCTACTTTTTAACGATCAATGCACCTGAAACGCGCGATGCCGACTTTTCATGGCGTGAGTTTATTTATAGTCATAACAGCGAGTTGCTCGGGGCATTTGCGAATTTTGTGAATCGCACGTTGAAATTTATTGAAAAGTCGTTTGATGGCAACGTGCCACAAGTAGATGTCGAAGAAGGGAAAAAAGCGCAAGTTGCGGAATTATATAAAGTGGTCGGACAAAAAATTGAAGCGGGTTCGAGTAAAGCGGCACTTGATGTGATTTTTGAATTTGTGCGTGCGGCTAATCGTTATTTTGATGAAGAAAAACCGTGGATTACAGTACGTGAAGATCTCGCTGCCTGTGAAAAAACACTCGCGACCTGTACATGGCTCATTCAAAATTTTGCGGTGCTATTAAAGCCGTTTTTACCCTTTGCCAGTGAAGCGATTGAAGGCATGCTGCAAGTGCGCGCGGAATCTTGGAAGCCACAGGAAGCTTTAGCGCAAAAGGTCGTGAATGTCGTGCCTCTATATGAGCGCATTGATGTGAAGCAAATTGATGAGGAGCTAGAAAAGTTAGCAGCGAATGAAAAATAGGGGGACTTATGACCATCGTTTATTTTGTGCGCCATGCACATTCCGTATATACACCAGATGAATACAATCGTCCAATTTCTGAAGCGGGGCGAGTGGAAGCTTTAAAGTTAATCAAGCTCTTTGAAAATATTGACGTGCAGGCAATGTATACGAGTAGTTACTTGCGTGCAATACAAACGATTGAGCCGATTGCACAAGCCAAAAATTTAAGTATTACGCAGATGGAAGCATTAAATGAACGGCTATTAAGCAATGCACCAATTGAAAATTTTGCTGAAGCGATTTTGAAGGTATGGCAAAATCCAACGTTCGCCTATCCGGGTGGAGAATCCAATATTGCGGCACAAAATCGTGCAGTGCCAGTATTAAAGGAACTATTAAAACAGCATGAACATGAAGTGATTGTCATTGGTACACACGGCAATATATTAACACTTATGTTACAGGCCTTTAATACACAATATGGATTGGCGTTTTGGAAGGGGCTAGCGATGCCGGATGTCATTAAGGCTGAGTTTTTGCATAATGAGCTGGTATCTGTAGAAAAAATAGCCATAACGTCAAAGGATTAATCGAACAAGACGTGTGAAGTATGTACTCATAAGTTTTAAAAATACTGAAAAATTACCACATGATTGAATAATGATGAGGAGAGATTTGGCTTGGATAATATCGTTATTAAAAGTAATTTTGAAAAGGCGAAACTATTTATAAAAACAAAAGCTAGAGGATTAGAACGTTCTCGGTTTGAATATGAGTTTGAAAACGGTAATCAGGAAAATGTTCTAAGAGAGTTAAAAATGTATCAAAACAAGGATGGTGGCTTTGGAAATGGGATAGAGCCGGATTTTTGGTTACCGCATTCCTCTCCAATTGCTACCTGGACAGCAGGGCAAATATTAATGGACATTGGGGCTGATAAAGACGAGCCAATGGTAAAATCAATGCTAGCCTATTTAGTAAATACAAATCACCCCGAAACAGGAATGTGGGATACTGTGTTACCGGAGAACAATGAGTATCCACATGCACCTTGGTGGCATTGGCAAGAAAATATACAAGAAAATTGGATGTTTAATCCTGGTGTAGAATTAGCCGCATTTCTGGTACATTGGTCCTCCGAGAAAAGCGAATCTGCGGAAATTGGGTGGCGTTCGATTGCTAAAGCAGTAACGTATTTAATGAATAAGAGCGAGATGGATAAACATGAAATAAATAACTTTCAACAACTTATTAAAATAATTAGACCTCATGAACTAAGCTTTGAAGCTCGAACTAAATACCCTCTTCAAGTAGTTTCCGAAAAAATTATGGATTTTGCTGAAAAATGCGTAGATAAGGATACATCTACTTGGATACATGGCTATAATGCTCTTCCATTAGATTTTATTGATCATCCGGATCATCCACTTTGTTTAAGGTTTGGTCAATTGCTTGAAAAAAATCTGGACCTTTACTTGGAACAAACGACCAACGATGGACTTTGGGATATTTCTTGGAGCTGGGGAAGCTATCCAGAAGACTTCAAAGTAGCTAAGGAATACTGGAAGGGGATCCTTGCTGTTAACCGATATAAGCAGCTCAAGGCTTTCGGCTATTTGGAATAAAACGTTTGATGTTCAACGAATGGAACTTTGGATGAATAATACTCGCAGTTATACTTGATTGAAGTATTATCACTTTATATATTTATAGTCAATCTACAAGGGGGTGGAGATTATCGATACGAAAAGCAAGCTACTACGTCTAGCCTTCTGGGAAATTGGAAAAGTAGAGAGCTGGCTCATAGAACAAGCTCAGCAAGGCTTGATATTAGTAAAATTAACTGGCTATAAGGCAACGTTTCAAATTGCAGAGCCACAACAGTTAGAATACCGAATGATCGTCATGCCTGAAAAAGATACCGTTCCTAAGAATCTTAAGGAACTCGAACAAGCAGGCTGGTACTATGTGACGAGCTATCAGTATTATCATATTTTTTGCTCACAGCAGGCGGATGCGACGACGGAAATTGAAGAAGACTTCATGAAGCAATCAGAGTCCTTGTCAGGTATTTTGCTAGATTTACGTAAGCAGCTTCTGTTTAGTGTTTTGATGATTTTGATGTTTATTGGCTTAGTTATTTCTTTAGTTGTAGATACTCAGACGCCAGTGATGAGTATGATTGAAGGGAGTAGCATTATGGTGCTGCTTTTTATGTTTACAATCGGTTCTTCAGTTCTTACAAATTATCAAAATTATCTTAAGTTAATGCGCATCAAAAAGCAGCTTGCACAAGGAATTGCACTGGATCATCATGAAAATTGGCGTTCACCAAAATTGAAAAAATTCGGGTGGGGCTGGATAAATTTTGCGCTCGCCACGATTTTAATATGGATGATTGTTATAAGTTTTACTAAAAGTGGCCATGAAACCTTGCCAAAAAACACTGAGCACTTACCCATTTTGCGTTTAAATATGATCGAGCCGCCTAAAGAAATGGAATTGAGTATAATCGATTATACAGATATCATGAATTCGTTCGAGCAAA
This sequence comes from Solibacillus sp. FSL R7-0668, assembly GCF_038006205.1. Taxonomy (NCBI): domain Bacteria; kingdom Bacillati; phylum Bacillota; class Bacilli; order Caryophanales; family Caryophanaceae; genus Solibacillus; species Solibacillus sp. FSL R7-0668. Next base: position 1,495,982 of record NZ_JBBOUU010000001.1, read on the forward strand.
ACTGGTCAATATTTGCGCCGATTCAATATGAAGTAAGTGAACGCGTCAATATACCAACAGAAAATCAAGCAACCTATTCACCATGGCTTAATTTCCGAGTAATTGAATGTACTGTACCAAGCATAGCAAAGGCGTTGTTTAATGAGTGGGTAATATTTTATCGTTTTGAAAATGATACCAAGCTGTCGCACGCAGCATTTGATCAAGTGCTTGTGGAACAAATTCATGAGGATTCTATCCGCATTTTAACGCGTAAGGACCAGCGTGTGCAGTATGTGGACTATCAGGGTGAGGCAAATGTCGAGACCATTTTAAGGGCATTAGAAAATTTATTAGTATGAGGAAGAGGTCTGTATAAAGTGTTTTTACTTTTAACAGACGAATATAATAAATTTTCCGCATGAGTCATTGGAAACGATGAAATACAGAAGATTATTAACGATGAAGTATCCAATGTAAAAAAATAATATAACTAAAATGGCGACGATCTCGAGTGGAGGAAGTCGCTTTTTTAAATGCCACTACCTTTTAAAAACGACATCGATAGTGCATGCGTGTGGAGGCTGTTCTTTTTCTGCATAGTTGTTGATGTAAAATGTAACTTTTACGTTGCCATAAATATGCGTTTCTTCTTTTTCTGCATACACTTCAAAAAAATCAGCTGTATAATGCTTGTTTCCGTCTTTTTCCATGTAGCACCAAACTTCATCTGCTTTTCGTGGGTTGAGCCCTTTCGTAAGTAAAAACGAAACAAGCGCATCATTTTTCATAATTTGCTCTGCGTAAAAAACACAATCCTCACATATGCAATGTTCGGCAGTACCAGCAAGTTCTCTGTTCGCATATAATTGCTCATTTAATTGTTTTGTGTTCATAATGCCCTCCAATGTCTATGGGGAAAAACCCAATTGCTTTGATGATAACCATTTTATTTCTAATATGGTTGGCTCGTTTCAGCTAAAGTTCGGCTAATTTTGGCCTGCTTTTGGCTAGTTCCCGCACTATCGTAATATTAATTGAATTATTACCAAATTAATAGACTTAATCGTACATAATAGTACGTGTTAATGCAGCAAGATAGATAGAAGGAATATTTCTACATGGGAAGAATAGAACTATAAAAGGGAGGGATTGTGTTTAATGTTGAAGAGGCTTGGTATTTTCATTTTTTCTAGTATTCTTTTACTGGGGATATCTGGGTGTGATGATGCGGTTGATGATAAGAATGAAATATGGGAGCAGAGTCCTGTTTTTGAATCAGGTGGTTACACAATGATTGGGGAAGAAGGGCGTTTGGGTTTTATTTACGATGAAAGTGAAGTAATGAAATTCTATCCAAATAAAACGCAAAAGTACATGTGGCATTTTTGGGGGGATGAGCAAGAGCTTGATGGTAAATTTACGGTTATGGCTACTAACCAAGATGACGGAGAACAAGTTCCTTTGCTAACAGTAGATCATCTTAGTGGACCAAATAATGGTGCAGATCGACATATACCCTCACATTTGACTTTGCCCAAAGAAGGTATGTGGAAACTGGATGCTTATATAGAAGAAAAGCTTTTTGGGACGATATATGTTGAAGTTCATAAGGAATAAAAAGAATGTTCAGCGATGTGAATTCTTAAATAAATTGATTCAAGAAGGAGACTATTGTGAAATATTTGTTTGTTGGTTAGGTAATGAAAGTGAACCACTGGAGCATAAAGAATTCAGTGATTTAAGGAAACCTGTTATAGAACCATTAGAACGCGATGAGCAGTGTTATATTATATTTAACAAATAAAACGGACTTGTTTAAATTAATTAAACAAGTCTGTTTTAGTCCCAAATATGGCATTGGAATCGTTATTTTGAATAGCTTTAGTAAATGCATTAATTCAACTTACTGTTACGTTTTGCTAGAAACAAGGTAAATATACCTCCGATTACTATTGAAATTACTATTTTGGGAAAGTAGTTAGTTGTAAATCCTTCTATCACATATCCTTTAAACTTTTGATAAAATGTCGCTTCTGTTACCCAATTCCCAATATCGCAGGTAGGCTAATCAATATATATATAACTATAAAACCAAGAAGAAATGTCTTAAGTATCATAATAGTCACCCTCAAATCCTTTTGAAACTTCGAATTATGGATTTAAAGTTTTTCGACAAAATAGACTTACATTCCTTCAAACCTTCCCAAAGTGTCGTTTACGAAAAGACACATTTACGTACTTATTCCTAAAGGCATCTATCCTCTGACTAATACAAGCTATCCCTCCACTTCCACCATAATTTTAGTAACATAATGCTCCTCGCCAGTTACCGAGATTTCGTCTAATACATATTCCTCATAAGCATAGTTGCCAAGCGTGATTTGCTGTGCGTCGATAAAGTTCATTATTTTTGAATACGTTTCTGAAATATTTTTATCGCTGCCTAGGTGGTACGCAACGACGTAAAGACCGCTTTGCTTTGTGTAAAGAGGTACATTCTCGGCATCCTCGGCGATTTTCGTATACAAGTATGCGTAATTGTCATAGTCCTCTTGCAATAGTTTTTCTTTACTGATGACTGCACCAATCGGGTATCCGATATCTAATTCCTTCGTGTATAAATAATCGATAAATACCGATACCGATTTTAAAAATTCCTTATCCGAGCAATCTAAAATAGAGTCGCTTAAAAACAATTGCTCCTGCTGCTGTTCAACAAGCTGAATTTGAGAAAAATCAATTGTTAGTGCATGTTCCGTTAAGGCAATTTTTGTGTCAATAATCTTTTGGATTTGATGGAGATTTTGAATTTTTTTTTCGATTTCTAAAGACTTGCCTTTCAGTAGGTCGATTAGTTCAGTTGGCGTTTTTGTGCGCAAAAATAATTTAATGTCCTTTAACGGCATGTCCACTTCCTTAAGCAATTCAATGACATTAAATACATCAAATTGATGGTAGGAATAATAACGATAGCCCTTCTCAGTTTTTATTTCGGGGGAGAGCAGCCCAATTTCATCGTAATGAAAGAGTGTTTGCTTTTTTACATGGCATAGCTTGGCGAATTCACCAGTTGTAAAGTATTTACGTAAATTTTCATTCATTTTTAAAACATCCTCCTTGACTATATGGTTACCGTATACTTTAAGCTGTTACTATACCACAAAATTATCCTCACATGAGGGACGTTACTCACTTAACTTAAGGAGAACGAAAGAAAGGATTTGATAGTCGTGGATATTACTATTCATGACGTAACGCAAGAAAATGTACAGGCAATTTTAAATTTACGAGTAGGAGCGGCGCAGCAGGGCTTTATCGAATCAACACAGCAATGCTTAGATGAAGCGAAAGAATGTGCGAATTACAAACCAGTTGGCCTTTATGTGGATCATGAGCTCATCGGATTTTCGATGTATGGCTATTTCCAAGAGCGAGAGGGAGATGGGCGTGTTTGGCTGGACCGCTTTTTAATCGATGCCAACTATCAAGGCTTTGGCTACGGAAAAACGATGCTAACCGCGATGATTGACAAATTAGTCGATGAATTTGCATGTGAAACGATTTATTTAAGTGTATATGAGGATAATAAAGCTGCCATCCACTTATATGAAAAATTCGACTTTCATTTTAATGATGAATTGGATGAAAATGGCGAAAAAATTATGGTGAAAAACTTTCAAAACATAAACGGACAACGACAATAACTCAATAAAAAAGCAATAGGTGAAAAAATGAATGAAACATCTACAACATTAAGAACTACCCCCACGAAAAAACTATTTATCTCGTATTTAATCCCTTCAATTATCGGCATGCTGCTGATGGCAGTGAACATATTAGTTGATGGCATCTTTGTTAGTAATGGAGTTGGACCTGAGGCATTAGCAGGTGTCAATATTGCGGTGCCAATATTCTCTATTTTACTGTCGATATCCCTTTGGATTGGTATGGGAGGAGCAACGCTTTATTCTATTGCGCTTGGACAAAATAATCCCAAAAAAGCACAATCGATTTTTACGCAATCCTTCTTCCTTGCAACGTTTATTGTCGGCATTTTAGTTGTACTTAGCCTATGGAAGCAAAAGGAGCTTGCCTATTTATTTGGCGCCAGCGATGAAATCTTTCCTTATGTGAAGGATTATCTTCAAATCATTCTAATATTCGGTATCGTCTACGTTGTCGAAAATATTTTAAGTATTTTTATAAGAAATGACGGTAATCCAAGGCTCGCAATGATTGGGCTTGGTGTTACTTCTATACTGAATATTGTATTGAACTATATCTTTATTTTCATGATGGATATGGGCGTAAAAGGCGCGGCTTACGGTACTGGTATTGCGACTTTGATTGGTGTTTTTGTTTTACTAATGCACTTCTTCCACAAAGAGAGTATTTTGAAATTTACGAAGCTCCAGTTTGAAATGAAAACAGTGAGCGAAATTTTGAAAATTGGTTTGCCAAGCTTTATTGTCGAGGCATCCGCAGCGGTGACAGTTATTGCCTATAATATTACGTTTATGCATTTTGTCGGTGCAATCGGGGTGACAGCCTACGCGGTTGTAAACTACATGCATGCCGTTTTCCTGATGCTGTTTATCGGAATTGGCGCGGCACTGCAACCAATTGTCAGCTATCATTACGGGGCGAAATTATATAGTCGCTTGCAGCAATTTTTAAAGCTGGGCGTCATTACCGGCATTTTGTTTGGGATTGGTATTTGGTTTGTTGGCTGGAAATTTAGCGAAACCATTGTGGCGTTATTCGGCGAGATGCCAGAGGACGTTTTAGCGTATACAACGAACGGAATTCTGCTGTACTTCATCGGCTATTTATTTTTAGGCTTTAATTTAGTTTACGCAGAATACTATCAGGCCATTAAAAAGATCAAGCTTTCTTCTATTATAATAGTAACGAGAAGCATCATACTCTTTTTACCGCTGCTATGGCTGCTACCAACCTACTTTGGTGGGGACTATATTTGGCTCGCATTCCCGATAGCAGAAGGGCTTACTGCTATTGGCTTAATCATCGCGCGGAAGAAATTACGCGTTTTGAAAAAGGAAGCATCCGAATCAATGCTTACGGCGTAGAGGAATAATGATTAAAATAAAAGCGCACTTACTTCGATGAGTGCGCTTTTGTCGTGGGTTGGAGGGTAGCCCTAGTCTTCTCGGTCTTTTTGATAGATAATAAGCATTGAATTAATTTAATCTACGATAATCGCTGAGATGGAAGGAACGCCTATTTCGTTCATTCCCTCATATGTACCGTAAACTGTAATTTCAGCCCCATAATTTGTGTTAGCTAACGGGTAATTTTCGATGGCGTAGGCTTCAGACACTTCTTCATTTCCTACAGTAAGGAAAAACTCAAAATCATATTTTTCTTCCGTTACGAATCTAGATACTGTCCCTTTCGAAACAACTTTCGTACCAGCTTTAACTTTACCTTCGTTAACATCAGCAAAATCGAGTTCAATTGCTTCACTTTTCAATTTTTCTTCTTCACTTACTTCTACTGGTGCAGATTCAGTTGTCACCAACTCTTTTTCTTCGTCGCATGCTGTAAGTAGTAATGCTGACAATGCCCCTAAGTATAATAATTTTTTCATATATAAAAACTTCCTTTCTTTTACAATCTTATAGTATTACCTGAAATAAATACATGATATGTAATTATTTGTATAATAAGGAATCTATTTACATGGTGATATATGTGAGCGGAAATTAAAAGTCCGTCTCGATTCGTTCTTTTTTTCTTACGCGATCAAACTTTTCTATTTCACCAAAAAAATCTTATATGAGATGGTGCATTGACTTTTCAGATTGAACTACCTCCACCACTATTTTACAATAATAGAAAGGAGGCTGATGTCTTGGGCAAAAAACGAAAGCTTGTGCCAGTGAAATTATGGCAGCGTGGTCAGATGGAGAGTTGGCTTTCCGAACAGGCACAGCACGGGCTAAAGCTTGAAAAATTTAATAACTTTATCGCGACATTTCAAAAGGCAGAACCCCAAAGTCTTGAATATCGCATGATTGTCATGCATGAAAAAGATAGTTATCCAGCAAATACAAACGAGCTGGAACAAGCGGGCTGGGACTATGTCGCGAGCTATCAGTATTATCATATTTTTTGCTCGCAGCAAGCGGATCCGTTAAGTGAGATTGAGGAGTTATCTGAACAAGCAGCATCATTTGATGGGATTTTAAAGCAGACCCGCAACCAAATACTTATCTATAGTTTTTCTATCGTTGTGTTGTTTGCTATGGCATTACTATTTTTTAGGGATAACCCAAAACCAATTACGAATCTCATTGAAGGCTATTTATTAAGCTCGTTGTTCATTATTTTTATCAATAGTTGGATTGGCATTGCTTTCCTTTATGAATTCTTGATGATTCGGCGCGTCAAAAAGCAGCTAGAACAAGGGATTGCATTGGATTACCGAGCGAGCTGGCGTTTGTCGGGTGTGAAAAGATATTTTTGGAATAGTAGTTACTATGTAATTACCGTGGTAATTGCGTTTACGTTAATCAAGCAAGTGAATAATCAAGGCTACGAAACATTAGCAGAAAACACCGAGGATTTACCGCTTTTGCGATTGGTTATGATTGAAGCGCCTGAAACAAGGATCAAGATTGAAATGGAGGCAGAAGAGGTAGGTCGTCAAAATTCACTTATGAAAAACTGGACTTTTTTTGCGCCCGTTCAATATACAGTACAGGAATCCGTAGTAATAGCAAGAGAAAATAAACCCTTCTATAATCCACAGCTCGAATACCAGATCATTGAATGTACGGTGCCAAGCTTAGGAAAGGCATTGTTTGAGGAATGGGCAACGTATTATGAAGTACATAAAGAACCCCATTTCTCGCACACGGCGTTTGATCGAGTGCTTGTGGAAAAAATATATGAGGATACTGTTCGCATATTAACAATAAAAGATAATCGGGTGCAGTATGTCGATTATATTGGTGAAGCAAGTATCGAGGCCATTTTGGAAGCTTTAGAAAATTTATAGGTTTAAAGTGAACACAGTAAGTTGGCGGAGTTGTTTGGAAGGGGATTTCCTAACAACTCCATTTTGTTTGAGCAAAATTATCGGAAAGTGTTTATCCATTTTTCTACATCTTGTTTGTTATAGACGATTATTCGTTTTTCCTTATGTATCTCTGTCATTTGTAAAAAACGTATTTTGTCTACTTGTTCAAAATGATTATTCCATTTAAACATATTCAAAAATAACTGAAGGGTTGGCTGATAATTTGATTTTTCAAAGCCTAACTTCTGCTTAATGAATCGTTTCATAATTCGCGACGTTCGAGTGGAATAACCCGTATTGAGAAATAATATGACATCCGCGTGCTGCCAACTTTGATGTACCCAATCCTTCGTATGTACGCCTTCGATTATCCAGCTTTTTGATTGAACGATTGCTTCTAAGTTTCGTTCAATTTCTTGGTCAGTTCTTCGGATATCTCCAGAGGGATTTCTGATCCATACAGCGTTATCGATTTCATAATATGGGATTCCCGTTATTTCAGATAATTTTTTCGCTAATGTTGTTTTGCCACTCCCAACCGAGCCATAAATATGTATTTTTTGAGTAGGTTGATTCTTCATAACTTCCCCTTTATTTTTTTGTCTAATAGTATCCATTCTCTATTGGAACATGAATTTCCTTTAATTTTGATGTTGAGTGATTCTAATTAATACCTACATTTTTATGTAGTAAGGAGATTCATAGAAAGATGCCTTTTCGTAAAAAAAAGTCTCTTAGAATTTGCAAAGGGGAATCATTCACGCTTTTTTTAGCGTTTCCATTTTAGATGATCCTATGGGGATTTTTGTAATGAAATAGCGAAATTCTGTTTCAACTAGCAAACTTCGACTTCCCTTTAAGAGAGCACTCACTCATATAAGTTAACCTAATATAAAAATAGGTTGACGTAAAAAAGCTGATACTTTATATTTACGTTAACCATAAAAATATTTAAGTTAACTTAAGGAGGGGACATTATGGAATCAGTATCACGTTCAAACGCATCATGGAAGACGATTGATTTAGTGTATTGTGGTTTATTTGCAACACTGATGATGATTGGCGCAAATATTACGTCGTTTGCACCATTTTTAACAGTAGGGGGTGTACCGATTACGTTGCAAACCTTTTTCGCGGTGCTTGCGGGCTTAGTGCTTGGCAAAAAGCGCGGGGCAATTGCTTGTACCGTATACATGCTCATCGGCTTGGCAGGGGCACCTGTGTTTGCAAAGTTTAGTGGAGGATTTTCAGCCATTTTATCACCGACATTTGGCTTTATCGCAACGTTCATCTTAATTGCCTATGTGGCAGGCGTTATTGTAGAAAAGTATCAAACGCGCATCGCCTTTATCGTGGCTGCGTTAGTGGCTACGGTATTAAATTATATTTTGGGGACGAATTGGATGTACGGCGCTTATAAATTCTGGGCAAGTGCACCAGATGAATTCTCATATGGTATGGCTTGGTTATGGATGATTCCACCGATGCCAAAAGATTTCGTATTAGCAATCTTTGCGGGGATTTTTGCATATCGCTTACAAAAAGTATTGAAAATTTTACCGGTGAAGTAGGGGGCAATGAATATGAATTGGGTACAACTAGCAGAAGAGGTTCTTGAGGGGAAATTATTAACAAATGACGAAGCATTAGCAATTTTACACGCTTCAGATGATGAATTATTACCATTAATGCAAGGCGCGTTTACGATTCGCAAACATTATTATGGCAAAAAAGTAAAATTAAATATGATTATGAATGCCAAGAGTGGCTATTGTCCTGAAAACTGTGGCTACTGCTCGCAATCGTCCATCTCGACAGCGCCTATCGAAAAATATCCGTTTATTACAAAAGACGAAATTTTAGCAGGGGCCAAGCAAGCTTTTGAAAATCAAATTGGTACGTTTTGCATTGTGGCAAGTGGACGTGGACCGACGCGCAAAGATGTCAATGTTGTCAGTGAAGCAGTTCAGGAAATTAAAGAAAAATACGGCTTAAAGGTATGTGCTTGCTTAGGGCTATTAAAAGACGAACAGGCCGATCAGCTAAAAACAGCAGGCGTTGATCGTTACAATCACAATTTAAATACGTCTGAAAAGCATCATGATTATATTACGACATCGCATACTTACCAAGACCGTGTCAATACGGTTGAAATTGCGAAAAAGCACGGGATGTCACCTTGCTCGGGAGCGATTATCGGCATGCGCGAAACGAAGCAAGATGTTGTCGATATCGCCTATGCACTTCATGCACTTGATGCCGATTCGATTCCGATCAACTTTTTAAATGCGATTGATGGTACAAAGCTGGAAGGCACGAAGGAATTAGATCCACGCTATTGTTTAAAAGTTTTAGCATTATTCCGCTATATTAATCCAACGAAGGAAATTCGCATTGCGGGTGGACGTGAAATTAATCTAGGCTCCTTGCAGCCACTGGGAATGTACGCAGCAAATAGTATTTTCGTAGGAGACTATTTAACAACAGAGGGGCAAGAGGAAAATGCGGATTATGCAATGATTCGCGATTTAGGCTTCGAAATTGAAGTCAATGATAAGCAAGCAGCCTTACAAGGGTAAATGACAAGATGTATTCCACGAAAGCAATCGCGGAATACATCTTTTTTCATTCCTTCACTCACAATGATGGCGTCCAATAGGTAAGATGAGAGGCGTATTGGACACCGGATCAGTAATGACCGAGCATTCTAATTGAAATGTTTCTCGTATTAAAGTGCTCGTAATAATATCCTGTGGCGTACCTTCTGCAATGAGACGCCCATTTTTCATCGTAAATAAATAATCGGCATAGCGTGCGGATAAATTAATATCGTGCAATACCATCACAATGGTTGTGCCATACTTTTTATTTAAGTCGGTGAGTAAATCTAATATTTCGACCTGATAGGTAATATCTAAAAAGGTCGTTGGTTCGTCTAAAAATAGGATGTCGGTTTGCTGGGCAAGCGCCATCGCAATCCACACGCGCTGACGCTGACCGCCCGATAATTCATCGATATTTCGATCAGCGAACTCCGCAATATTCATCATTTCAAGTGCTTCCGAAACGGCTTCATAGTCCTTTTTCGACCAGCTTCCAAAAAGTGTTTGGTGTGGGAAACGCCCACGACCTACTAAATCCGCTACGGTAATGCCTTCAGGGACGACAGGGGATTGCGGTAAAAGCCCAAGCGTTTTGGCCAGCTGCTTTGGTGGCATTTGATGGATCGATTTTCCATCGAGCACCACCTCACCATTTGTAGGCTTAATGAGACGCGCCATCGTTTTGAGCAGCGTCGATTTGCCACAACCATTTGCCCCGATAATGATGCTCATTTTATTTTGTGGGATGCTTAATTGAACATCGTTTAAAATCATTTTTTGTTCATAGCCGGCCTGTAAATTTTGTGCCTGTAATGTATGGTGCGTCATTTAGATATCTCCTTTACGATTGATGCGAATTAATAAGTAAATCAAGTACGGTGCGCCGATAATGCCGGTCACGACACCTACTGGATATCTCGTCGTAAAGGCAAATTGACCAATTAAATCAGCCGCCAATACTAAAATGACCCCGATAAAGCCGGCTGGAATGAGCGCAGAAAAGTTACTGCCAACAAGGCGTTTGGCAATCGGACCCGCTAAAAAGGCAACGAATGCAATCGGACCTGTCACAGCAGTTGCGAGGGCAATCATCAACACCGCGCAAATAATTAACAAAATACGCGTTTTATTTGTATTTACACCGAGCGTAGTGGCCATTTCTTCGCCAAGCTCCAGCATTTCAAGACGCTTCGAAAAAATGAGTAATAGCGGTGTGAAAACAATGACCGTAATCATTAATGGCGTCAATGTTTCCATTTTCACCCCGTTTAAGCTGCCACTTAACCAGCGTAGGGCAGTCGGAAGATCATGCGTTTTCCCGATAAGCATTAAATAAGAAATAAACGCGTTCAGCATCGCTTGAATCCCAATGCCGATTAAAATTAAACGTCCAATTGAAAAACTCGAACCCTTTGCTAAAAAATAAATGAATAAGGTCGTGCCTAAACCACCAACGATTGAGGCGATGGACACAACGGTATTACTCGCATGCAGCACGATAATGCAAAATACCGCTGCCGCACTTGAGCCAGCCGTAATTCCAATGACATTTGGGTTTGCTAGTGGGTTACGTAGCATCGTTTGGAATACATAGCCACCGACACCAAATGCAAAGCCAGCAAATAAGCCAGCTAGCATACGTGGAAGGCGGATGGTCCCAACGGCAAATGTAGCGCCCTTTACCTCTTCACCTAGCAATACAGCTATAACATCCTTTACCGGATAGATTGTGTTCCCAAGCATCAGCATCGTTGCACATAAAGCTAGTGTTAGTAATACTAGAATGGAAGTGGTCAGCACAAATCGTCGCTTGCGCTGCTGTCTTGCTTTCATAATAGAAGTCAATGTTTCGTTGATCATAGGCTACGCACTTTCGCTTTCATTGTAATGTAGATTAAAATCGGTGCTCCGACAAATGCGGTTAAAATGCCGACTTGTAGCTCGCCTGGACTTCCAAGTAGACGACCACATACGTCCGAAATCATGAGCACAATGCCACCAGTTAATGCAGATAACGGAATGAGTACGCGTACATCTGGCCCAATGACAAGCCGTACTAGATGAGTAGCTAACAGTCCGATAAAGCCGATTGGACCGGCCAGTGCTGTTGCTGCACCACATAATAGCACACCACCAAGGGAAGCAAATAATCGAATGGTCCCAGTGCGCACACCTAGACCGGTCGCCACTTCATCTCCTAAAGCCAGTGCGTTGAGGGCAGGGGCAGTAAATAGGGCTATAAGTAGTCCAATGATTAAAAATGGGATAAATAACGAAATCGAATCCCAAGAACCGGAGCCAACACTCCCCACTTGCCAAAAACGGAACTGATCCATAACATTCGAACGTGGAATCATCACCGCTGTCACAAGAGAGGATAAAATCGCACTCGTCGCAGCACCGGCAAGGACGAGCTTCAGTGGAGTTGCGCCACTAGCCCCCATTGAGCCGATGCCAAAGACAAAAATCGCCGTAAGAATCGCCCCTACTATCGCTAAAAAGATATATTCATTGGCAAAGCTAATATTGAAAAAAGCAATCCCGCAAACGACAAATAGCGATGCCCCCGTATTAACCCCTAAAATACTTGGGTCGGCTATTGGGTTGCGTGTAACGGACTGCATCAGTGCACCAGAAACGCCTAGTGCAGCGCCCACCATAAAGCAAAAAATCGTTCGTACAATTCGCTGACGTACAACATTGGCCTCGTGTGACTGAACGTCAGGATGAAGTAATCCATCCATTAGTCCAGTCATGCCAATCGTACGAGAACCGAATACGAGCGATGCGATGATGCTAAGCGCAAGTAATAGAATAAGAACAACGACTACTTTTACCATATTTTTCGGGAGTAATTGCTTCTTATGTTCGGAAATCTGTAAATCGTTCATCATTACTGAATGTTTTTCGCAACATCCGAAATTAATGTTAAGTACTCATCAATTGTGTACTTAATAGATAGCGGGTTAGGGTTACCAGCTGCTGCAAGTGGTGTGTTGTCTTCTACAATGATAACATTGCCTTTTTCGATGGCAGGAATTTTACCTAAAATCGGATCCGCCTGTAATGCTTTTACCGTGTTTGTATCTCCATATGCGATGAAGATTTCAACATCCGCTAATGCATCTGCATGTTCAGCAGATAATTCGATGTAGAAGCTGTCGTCTTTATTTAATGCTTCTAAGCTTTCTGGATATGCCATGCCTAAATCTGTTAAGAATTCACCGCGTGGATCACCAGGTGTGTAAATGTAGAATTTTGATAGGTCTGTTACATTGAACATACCGAATGCTGCTTTTTTGCCTTTGATTGCAGCATATTCATTGGCTTTATCGGCAATTAATTTTTCTGTGTCCTCGATTAATTGTGCGCCCTCAGCTTCCATACCCATACCAGCTGCGTTTAATGTGACTTGTTCGCGCCATGAAGTTACCCAAGGTGTTTCTTTGTAGGCGATTACAGGAGCGATTTGGCTTAGCGTATCGTACTCTTCTTGTGTAATACCAGAGTAGGCAGCTAAGATCACGTCTGGATTTGAATCGGCAATGGCTTCAAAGTCTAAGCCGTCTGTATCTTGGTAGATATTCGGCTTTTCTTCACCTAATTTTTTTAATGCTTCGGCCGTCCAAGGAAGCATCCCACTTTCATCTTGTACACCGTAGTTCGCTGCAGAGAACCCTACAGGAACTGTGCCTAAAGCAAGCGCTACGTCATGGTTTGCCCACGCGATTGTTGCTACGCGTTCTGGTTTTTCCTCAATCACCGTTTCACCAAAAGCATGCTGTACGGTAATTGGATATTTTTGTTCAGATAAGTCAGTTGATGCTGTGTCATCTTTTTTGTTGTCTGTTGTTGCTTTATCATCAGATGAATCTGAGCAAGCGGCTAACACGATTGCCATGAAGCAGGCAAGTAGTAGCGTTAATAATGATTTTTTGTTCTTCATATTATTTTACCTCACATAACTTCTGTTCTAGTGATAAAGATTCTCATTATCACTGATAATCAAATATTACGCTAATTTTCAATAATGTCAATATTAAATTTGTGCGAGAAACAAATAAAGGAGATGGAATATTGACAAGTTATTGGATAAACGGTATTTTAATGATAAAGATTCTCAATATCATTTGTATCTAGAGTTATATCGGTATAATAAAAATGAATGGAACGGAGCGATCAATGTGGAAGTTTATGATGTAACGATTGTTGGTGGGGGTCCTGCTGGCTTATATAGTGCGTTTTACAGTGGTATGCGTGATATGAAAACTAAAATTATCGAATTCCACCCGTATTTAGGAGGGAAAGTGAATATCTTCTTAGAAAAAATACTATGGGATATTGGCGGGCAGCCACCGATTGTTGCAGAAAAGTTTATTGGACAATTAATCGAGCAGGCAATGACTTTTGAGCCAACTGTTTGCTTAAATTCAAAAGTAGAGCATATTGAAAAGCAAGAGAATGTATTCGTCATTACAACAAATAATGGGGAAAAGCATTATTCGAAAACCGTGATTATCGCAATTGGCGGTGGTATTTTCCAACCGATCAAGCTTGAAATTGAAGGGGCAGAAAAATATGAAATGACCAACCTACATTATACAATTAACGGGATGGAACGCTTTGCTGGTAAGGATATCCTCATTTCAGGTGGGGGCAACGCGGCAATCGACTGGGCAGTGGAGCTATTACCGATTGCGAAAAAGCTGACGGTTATTTATCGTAGTGACGAATTAAAAGCCCATGAAGCACAGATTAAAAAGCTAAAAGCGCATAACGTAGAAATTTTACTCCATACCGAAATTCAGTCGCTAGTTTCTAATGATGAAAAAACAGCGATTGCGCATGTTATCATTCGTAAGGGGGATGTGGAGAAATCCGTCACAGTGGATGATATTATTATTTGCCACGGCTATAATCGCGAAGTGTCACTCGATTTTGCGCAAGGAATTATACCCAAGCGCAATGAGCATCAGCTTTTTGAGAGTGAGGGACAGTGTCATACAACAACACCAGGTATTTTTGCGGTAGGGGATATCGTTGCTTATTCGGACAAGGTGTATTTATTAGTCGGAACATTTAACGATGCGGTGCTAGCGGTTAATGGCGCTAAGAAATATTTGGAGCCCGAGGCCAATAGCTATGCGATGGTGTCTTCGCATAATGAGAAGTTTCGAGAGCGTAATCATAAAATTTTAGTGGACATAAACTAATCAAAAGCTCCAAGCGGCGTAATTTTCCCCGCTGTTTGGAGCTTTTGTTATTCCATAATAGAAGTAATAATATAGCCGTTTTTGTTGTCACCCGAAACGTTGAAGTTGTCCGTGTTTGGGATGTTGACGGTTGACATGTCCGTCGTATATTGGACGAAATACGTTGACCCATTTACTTTTGTCGTATAGGATTGTTCCTTTTTGACAAACTGAATGTATTCTTCAAGCACCATATCCTTTTTTTGCATCGTCACACTATGTGGTAAGCCCACGTAGCGGAAATGCCACGGCTCATAATTGATGCCTGTTACGTCCACTTTATGCTTCGGATAGCGTAGAATAAATCCGTATTTTGGGGCATTTTGCTCAAGCCATTTCCCTTCAGCGACGTTTTCCATTTTTCCAGCTGTAGATCCGATATCGAGGGATAGCCCGGTTTGATGCTCGCTGTAGCCAGATGGAAGTGCATAGTCCGCGCCATTCTTCTCGAATAATTGCTGCTGTAATTTTCCGCTTCGATAAGCACTGTTAATAATAAAATGATGAATGTCATCTTGCTGTGCCGCCTCGAAAAGCTGCTTTAATGGCTGTATCGCTTGATTTTCTAATAGGAAGGTAGAATCGACAATGACGTTTGCTGCGATGTCCATTGGGATTTGTGCTAAATTTGTCGGGTCTTGCTGTAGCTCGATATCTCGATTGACTAAGACAAGATCGCCACTGGATATGGCATAGTGTTCAAGTGAAATGGTTTGAGGCAAGTCAGGTGCTGCGACTTGCTCCTTTGTAAAAAATTGATAACCAATAACGGCAATCAGTATCGCGAATAATAGTTTTTTCATAAGTAATAATGCTCCTTTAACACAAGCATAAAATACAAAACTTAATTTTATGTGATGGAAATTCTTAAGAAATTCTGAAGATGTGTGGTCATTGTCGTCCAAATTCGTAATGTTGATACGTTTAAATAATTTTTCCTACTATCTATAGAAACAGTACGGAAGCGTGAAAAATGGTAAGCTAATGAATGTAATGAAGTCAATTAGAGGTGAATGTATGAAGCATATTGTAATCGAAAATGCATACGAAGGAAATTTAAAAAATATTTCAGTCACGATTCCACGCAATCAGCTTGTTTGTGTGACGGGGGTTTCGGGCTCAGGAAAATCAACATTGGTGCTCGATACATTATACCAGGAATGTCAGCGTCAATATTTGGAGGCAATTGGTTATCAGGGCATTCAAAAGCCTGGTGTGGAGGCAATTCGCAATATTTCGCCCGCGATTCAAATTAATCAGCATTTAACAAATAAAAACCCGCGTTCCACAGTCGGTACGCTGACGAATATTTATACCGATTTGCGTATGGTTTACGAAAAAGTGAGTGAGCGCCCATGTAGTGACTGTGGCAAAATGTTCGCGCAGCATGAGGGCAAAGAGGTAACAGAAAATATTCATGGGGAATACACAACATTTGTGCATTGTCCGCATTGTGATAGCAAGCAGCTCAAGCTAACTCGCGCGCATTTTTCCTACAATAAAACGGATGGGGCTTGTCCAACATGTTCAGGTTTAGGTGTCGAGGTGTCGCTTGATTGGGATAAGGTGCTAGATGAAACGAAGACTCTAGAAGAGGGCGCGGTGCACTTTTTAGATAAAGGCTATCTAAGCTATGTGCAAGGCATTTTAAAAAATGCGTTCACCTTTTATGAATTGGGCGATGTGCAAAATGTACCGTTAAAGGATTGGAGCGAAAAGCATCGTGCTATCTTAATAAAAGGGGCTGAGGCGGCCAATGTTGATCCAGAAAAAGGTGTGCCGAAAAATGTAACTAAGGGGCGCTTTGAAGGGGTTGAACCATTATTATGGCGTCGCTTTACCGAAAAAAGTGGTGATTCGGAAGTGGAGTACTATTTTAAGAAAACGACTTGCTCAAGTTGTGATGGCGAGCGTTTACGTGAAGAGAGCCGTCAAGCGATTGTGAATGAAAAACGTTTACCAGAGCTGTCGAATTATTCATTAGAGCATTTAGCTGCTTGGATTGATGCATTAAATGCAAAACTATCGGAGAGCCAGCGTGCTTATATCGGTCATTTTATTTTGGATATGACGACGAAGTTAGCGCGTTTAATCAAGGTGGGTGTCGGCTATTTAACGCTAGACCGTCAAACGATTACATTGTCAGGAGGGGAACAGCAAAAAATTAAGCTTTCTGCGACATTAGATTCAGAGCTAACAGGCGTCATTTATTTACTGGATGAGCCGACAAGTGGGCTGCATCCGAAAGACACGCTTGGCATGATTGACATTTTAAAACGCATGCGTGATTTAGGTAATACGGTCATTGTTATCGAGCATGATACCGATGTGATGAAGGCGGCGGACATGATTTTGGATATTGGTCCTGGCGCGGGGACATTTGGTGGTGAGCTGATTGGATTGGGGACGCTCGAGCGGCTGATGGACATGGAAACATCTGTTACAGGCAGCTATTTGAAAAAGCCGACTGTTTTAAATACAAAGCCACGTCAAGCGAATGGTCATATTACAGTAGCCAATGTATCAGAAAACAACTTGCAAAATGTCACGGTGCAATTTCCAAAGCAGTGCTTTACGACAGTAGTAGGTGCTTCAGGTTCGGGGAAATCTACCTTAATCTTTGATGTCCTAGCGGATGAAACATTTGATGATTTCGACCAAGTCATTACGGTGCAGCAGGCGTCGATTTCACGGATGCGTCGCTCGAATATTGCGACCTATACCGATGCGTTTACCGTCCTACGTAATTCATTTGCGAAAGAACCATTAGCAAAGGAAAAGGGCTTTACGAATAAGCATTTTAGCTTTAATACAGCAGGTGGACGCTGTGATAACTGCGAAGGTCTTGGAGTGGTACCAAGCAATATGATGTTTTTCGATAATGTCGAGCTTGTATGTCCGGTATGTAATGGTAAGCGGTTCAAGGACGAAATTTTAGAAGTGACCTTGCACGACTATTCGATTTCAGAAATTCTGGATCTATCCATTGAAAAGGCAGCAGAAGTATTAAAGGCAGATAAAAAACTGACGAAAATTTTCTCGTTATTAATGGAAGTAGGTTTGGGCTATATTACGCTGGGACAATCATTGACGACTCTTTCTGGTGGTGAGGGACAGCGCTTGAAGCTGGCAAAAGAGCTTCTTAGCGTAAAAGGGCAGCAAAATCTCTTTTTAATTGATGAGCCTTCAACTGGTCTACATCCAGTAGATATTGAAAACTTTATCATTTTGCTAAACAAAATGGTGGATGAAGGGCATACCGTTATTGTCGTCGAGCATAATGAGCAAATTATTCGTGAGGCGGATTATTTGATCGAGCTTGGTCCAGAAGGTGGCGATAAGGGGGGCACCGTTATCGCGACAGGAACACCTGAGGAAATTAAAAACAATAGCGCATCCATTATGCGTGATTATTTGTAAATGGTAATCGAATGATGAACAGGGTGAGCCCCAGATAGGAAACACTGAAAACAGTGCTTCTATTTGGGGCTTATCTGTTTAATACAAGTGCTTCATTCCAAATAATCATACTTCCGTGCTTCATCTGCATACTGCTGTGATATTTGGCCGTTTAATTGATCTTCCTTTGAGACATGTAATATTTCGAGAGCTGAATACATATCCTCGCCGTCTTTGTCTTGATACAATTCATTATAATGCTCATAGTCACCTTCAAAGTCTGAAGGCGTATCGGAATTGCCGTATTGCGCAACGACTTGGAAGGAGTCCTCATTATCTTGTAATTCATCATCTGCCTCTCTGCCTGAGAATGAGTTATCCACAGGCGGCAGGATGCTCTGTTCCTCGATAGGACGGTCGGTTGGTACGTATTTTGCTTCACTATGGTCGATGCAAAACGCGGTATACGGTACGGCGCTTAACCGATCATACGGAATGGCTTCATGGCATTTTTCACAAACGCCATATGTTCCGTTTTCCATCCTTTCAAGCGCTGCGTCTATTTGGTCTTTCATATCTTCACTATGCACCTCTAACGCCATATCCTTTTCGCGATCGTATAGTTCGGTTGCTAAATCGGCCGGGTGATTGTCAATTGTTGATAATTCATCGGTCGCATCACGTAAGCTGTATGGCGATTTCACACTGTCTTCGTTTCCATCAGTGACTCCGCTTAATTCCTTTTTTTGTTCGATTAGTTTCTTTTTTAGTCTGGCTAATTGTTTGTCGTTTAGCATTGGCATCAATTCCTTTCAATTGTAGTATGAGCGGAATGAGGAGAAATCATTTAGGGAATGACATTTGGAAGTTATGATGATTTATGGATATTTGCAAATATATGTTGAATATCGCAAATATCTTCAAAATTTCGCAAATAAAATCTAAAAGTCGCAAATATCCCCGAGATTTCGCAAATAAAAATTAAAAGTCGCAAATATATTCGCACATGTTTCGGTGATGATTCAATTACTTAGTGAATATATGGTAAAATTTCTCTGGAGAGTGGAATTTAATAACTCAGGAGGATGAAACCTATGCAGTATAAAACTTGGAACGGTGCATCTGCTATTGTCATTAAGGATAATTGTGCGCTAATGGTACGTACAAAAAAATCGACTAGTTGGAGCGTGCCTTCTGGTGGAGTAGAAGTTGGCGAAACAGCAAAAGAAGCCTGTGTCCGAGAAATTTTAGAAGAAACAGGTTATGAAGCTAAGGTCGTAAAAGAATTACATACTAAAAAGACAATTATCCAAGATTATTTGGTGACAACTCAGTACTTCTTATGCGAAATTACGGGTGGTAACATTCAATTTCATGATCCTGATGAAGAAATTGAAGAAATTTCGTGGAAAGATCGCAACGAAATTTCAAAACTCAATCATACTTATCCCGAAGACCAAGAAATTATTGAACAATTTTTATTAAATATACTTTCTTGAAAAGGTACCTGAATTATGAGCATTTCACTGACTAATCTATTTCATAAAAAGGGGTTCAACTGATGTTTAACAATGAATTTAGCGATAATTTATCCAAATATGCAAATCCAGGTGAATATGATAAGACGTATAAAGGCTACACAGCAGACTTAGCGTTTATCGAGGCTCATTTAGCAGGGAATCCTCAAGCAATTATTGAGCTTGCTTGTGGGACAGGACGCTTAGCCATACCTCTAGCCAAGCAAGGACACACTGTATATGGTGTCGATATTGATGCAGGCATGTTGAAATTTGCACAAGAAAAGGCTACTGCTGAAAATCTTAACATTCATTTAAGTTTGCAAGATTGTACACAATTAAATTTACCAATTCAATCCAATTTTATATACATGACGGGGAATTCCTTTCAACACTTTTTAACAAATGAGAGCCAAGATGCACTTTTCGATGCAGTTAAAAAACACTTGAACCCAAATGGCGAATTTATTTTTGATACAAGAAATCCGATTTTACATGAACTTGTAGAGGGTGATTGTTCAGAAGAAGCTATTGTTCAACAGGGGGAACTAACGAAGGTCATTAGTCGGGAAATCTATAATCCGTTGACCCAAATTCTAGAATGTACGTCAACATATATAACTTCCAAAAATGAATATCAAGATCATATTAATCTTCGCTATACATATCCATTGGAGCTAAAACGACTATTGCACCAGCATGGATTCGAGCTGATCGCATTATATGGTTCTTGGAAAAAGGAAGTATTTGATGAAAAGAGTGTTTCAATGGTTGTTCATGCGCAATTAAAGTCATAGAAATGGTCCCATATTAAAAAACGAAATTGCGTATAATCGGCAATTTCGTTTTTGTTATGGTCAAATCGTCAGTAAATCACTACTTTAAAAATTTCCCGAATAATCCTTTAGCTTGTTTTTCGGCTGGTTGCTCCGTAGCTGTTGTTAGTTCCTGCTGGGCGACGTTGAGTTTGTTTAAAACATTCATAATGGCGCTGTTTTGTTGTTCGACACGATCGAGCTGACGTTGATGCGCGGCATTTGGTTCGTTTGCCTGTTCTAAAATATGCTGCATCATCGCGCCAAGCTGTTGCTTTAACGTGTAGTTTTGGTCGATTAGCAGCTCATTTTGTGTACGCTGTTCCTCGATTAGCGTTAAGAGCTGCTGGTTTTGCTGCTCAATCCCATGAACATGTGTGGCAAGGAGCTGCATGGAGTTGGATAAATCTTCGAATTGTGAAACATGTGGTGGAGCAGGAATGATCGTGTGCTGTAAAAAGTCAGCTGGCTCAAAAGTCGGCTCTGTTACCATTTGTGCCGCTTCTTTTAACTTGTAGCCACGCTCTTTATTTAGTGTTAAAAAGGCACGAAGCAAAATAAAATCTTCCTCTGAAAATTGGCGATGCATGCGGCTATTGCGGCGTACCTTGTAGCCATGGTCTTCTAAAATTGTCATGTAATGTTGTAACGATGCTTTGCTAATGCCAAGTTGCTCAGCAATTGCACCAGTCGCATAAATCGCGGGCATAGTAAAAACTCCTTAAATATCAAAAAAATAATATATTCCACTATAATTATACGCATAAAGTCATGTAGGTGTGAAGGGAAAGGTCGAATGGTTTTCTATAGGGGTAGATTTGAATAAAAGATTGCTCATTTTTTGAAAGTATGTTACTCCATAATGGCCCGATTATTGTATAATCCACGGCATCAAATTCGTGCATTTACAAGGTTTAGCACAGCAAAGTTTCTAAATAATGGAGGGGATAACGAGGCTATGTAGAATATTATTAAGGTAGGAAAAGGAGTAATTAAATGAGTAAACGTGGAAGTGGTGTTGCTTTTATAGCAATAGCTGCATTTTAATTTTCAGCAAAATACACTAGTGCAGCAATCTTTGGTTCTGGTGTTTTAAGTTGGGACGAAGAATTATTTAATGCAATGTTAAGCTACATAGGCATTCCTTTAAGCATGTCTAGTATGATTGCTTTAATAATAGGTGTAGGATACATAGCTTGGGGAGAATATGAAGAATTCAAAATAAAAAGCAGTGATTGAGGATTGATACCCATTTGCAATGTTAAGGTGATAAATGCATCTAAATCCCGCTTTGGAAAGGGGAGAGTTGCTTTGTTAAGGGTTTTGCAAATTCTATTTTCAATTATTACTTTAGCTTTTGCAGGGTATGGTCTATTCACAAAGGATTTTCAATTTCAAGCATATATGATTTTGTTCTTAGCATTCACAATGCTCGTTGTAGGGCTGCAAGAATTCAAAAGAAATAATAAAATTATAGGCTGGCTGCTATTGGGGGTATTTGCATTTTCAATATTCGTAGCTATCCAAAGTTTTATGTTGAATAACTAATACATAAAAATATACCTAAATAACCTAATGGTAGCTACCGTTCGTTTTTATGGAATCAGGTATACAAAGAAGTGATTAATAATTATAAAAGAGAACACAAATCGATTAAAAAGTAATTAAAGGAGATATTCGATTGAAATTAGCAGAGAAAAAATTCGAATGTAATACAGAAACAGAAAGATTAATTATACGACCGTTAAAAAATGTAGACTATGAAAATTGGTTGAAGGAATTTCAGAATCGCCTTCCATCTCAATATCACCACGATCAAGGAAAAATAGATATGAGCGAATGTACATTAGAATGGTTTGAAAACCTATTAAACAAACATCAGGAATTAGCACGTACAGATGCTGCTTACATATTTGGGATATTTAGCAAAACTGAAGGTACACATTTAGGTATGGTTGATTTTTCAACCTTAGCAAGAGATGACTTTCAATGGGGGAGAATTGGATATACCATTCATAATCAGTATTGGAGAAACGGTTACGGGAAAGAAGCGGTAAACGCAGCACTTACGATAGCTTTTGAACAGTTAACATTTCATCGTATTGAAGCTCATATTAATATTGATAATTTGCCCTCTATTAAGTTAATTGAAAGCGTAGGAATGGAATTTGAATGCATCCGTAAAGCTTTTATATACGAAAATGATGAATGGACTGATAATTTAGTTTATTATAAGAATTCAATTTAATCTTTATCAACAGTGGAGCAATATTCAAAAATGGAACTTCAAAGAGCAAAGTTCTCCTTTTATTTGAAGTTGAAAATATAGGAGGTGACAGCCTTGCAACGTAAACGGAGTGTAGGAATGCTTTCTTTTATTAGTTTGATTATCGGACTTATTTTCTTGGGCGTCTATATTTTTACTGGTAATTCTTTGATAAATGACAACATAACAATGCTACTTGGTTTTATCCTTCTGGCACTTTCTTTTGTTTTATCATTGTTCAGCAAAAAGGACAAATTCGGAAGGATATCACTATATGGTTTTCCGATACTTGTGGTCATTTATTTATTGTTTTTTGGAGTGATGTCTTTATTTTGGAATATACCCTAATAATTCAATTACACAAACGGACGCGATTCTTGAATAAGCTTAATTTTTATTCTTCAAATAATTGGAGATCTAATACAACTAGAACTAATAATGGGTACAAATTAAATCCAAATAACGTTCCTATACATATAGGGAACGTTCAATCTAACAACTAAGATTTTCAACCATTCTTAGCTGCTTTTTATTTCATTAGGTTACCAAACACCGCTTTGGGAAGGGTATTTATAATGTTTTGGAAAGTATGCAAAAATTTATGGCGATTATTATAAAATAAAAGTAAGAAGAAATTTATGATAAAAAGGGGAGCTAAAATTGTATTCTCATAAACCACAGGATTACGAGTGTCCATTTTGTCGAATTGTATCAGGCAAAGAAAAACAAAATAAGGGTACAAAGCAAAAAGATATTATCTATCAAAATAAAGACGTAACAGCATTTATTGCGAGTAAATGGTGGCCAAATAATAAAGGGCATGTTTTAGTGGTTCCAAACGAACATTTTGAAAATATATTTGAACTTCCAGCAGATATAGCTGCAGAGATACACCGTATAGCTCAATTAATAGCTTTTGCAATGAAAGATACATACAACTGTGATGGAATCTCGACTCGTCAACATAATGAACCTGCTGGTAACCAAGATGTATGGCACTATTATCTTCATGTGTACCCAAGATATAACGGAGACAATCTTTATATGACTAAGGGAGAATATACAGAACCAAATGAACGTCCCTTCTACGCTGAAAAGCTACGTTCATGGATAAATGAAAATTCACAAAAATATTTTTAAGCAAATCTATAAAATATTATTTGCGTTGCATTAAAATTTTAGTTAGTTGTCAAAAGAGACCAAATACCTACCTCAATCTTATTTCGGAATTTTTTGAATAAGCAATCTTCCGTCATTGGAAAAAAGCTCATATGGACCCGTACGCCTGCTTTTGTTTTCCGAAACGTCGCCTAAGGGGATTTGCTCAGACACATCGTAGAAGAATTGTTTACAAGTAATTTCCCAATATCACGAAGAAATGGTGCGTTCCTTTTCATTTCGCCTGAATGGAAACAGCGAGATGGCGAAAGACTTTTTCAAAAATTCCCGGCGTCAGACAAGATTGTTTACGCGAAAGCTGCGACGAACTAATGGCATCCCTTTGAATAGATGTTTGAAGTTTATCTGTATCTTTAAGCTGTTTCGCTAACTTATAAAACGATTTTTTATTCAAATGTGCAATGGTAAAAAGCTGAAGAAATTTGTACACAGTCAACTTTTTAATGTAAGCGTCGAAATTTGAAACGTTCGCAATTTTTAAATCTATGTAATATGGATTTAATGCTATATTAAGCTAATTGAATCGAAATAAAAGTCCTAATGAAGTTTGCGTCAAAAGGGCGCAACTTTTAATAGAGACATTCGTATGCTTAGAATTAACTAATGCAATCCATAATTATCAGATTAAATCTCTTTTGTGGAAAATAATAATTCCAACACTATACGACACTGCACAAAAAATATTTAATACAATGACCGATGAAAAGGAATAATGTAACTGATTAAATCCGTTTGTGACAACATAAAACGGCATCGATTCCATTACATTTTTCATTTCTACTGAGCCTCGATCCATTGCCTGAGCAGCCAATTCTCCAATAAAAATAAATGCAATATAATTACAAATTATTAAATAAAATTTATTTAAAAACAAGGCAGATAAAAGAACTGAAAATGCATATAAGCTCCCCATATATAAACCATATACAAAAATTAGTTGAATAAAGTCGGAGAATAATTGTGTAACATCCAACCTCGAAGTAGACATAAGTTCAATTGACCCACCAATCACGACATTTAGCAATGCCAAGGTAACACACAAGCAAAGTAAAAATTCAGCCTTCATTTGAAGGATTTTTATACGAGAACTTGTGCCTGTATAAATGGATTTAGATGTGCCTAAATGAAAATCAGATGTAATCGATATACTAGCTAGATAAATAAAATAAAGCTGGGTTAAAAATAGCGATAATCCAAAATTACCCACGAGTAAATCGGGCTTACCTACATTTAGGCGTATATATATAATATTATCTAACACAGTAAATACGATAAAAATAGCAAGAAATGCGTACATCGATTTACTATGTAATTTCTTTAACTCTAATGTCCAAATATTTCGCATGAGTAACCACCTTTATTGAATTTCCTTTTTAAAAAGAAGTATTACTGTTCCAACACCTATAAACAAAGTAGTCATCAGTAAAATAAAACTATCCACTATTGTAATAGAGCTATACTGCAAGCCTTGTGCCGCAATATTGATTGGGTTATGTGTTATAAATTTTTTTACATAATTTTGTGGAAACAATAATAAAATAAAACCTCTCAAATACTTTTCAACAATGAAAACAGTCATTACGGTAATCATTGTCGCCATTCGACTATAGGTTAACAGCGTAATGAAAAAAGCCAATATACAGATAAATAAACCGACAATCACATACACAACAATCGTTTGTACAAAATTCTGCAGTAGCACATCCATTGAAAATATACGTTCGTGATACATCAGCAAACTATTGGCACTAAATCGATGGACAACACTTACCAATGCGTAAAATATAAGCATCGAAAAAAATTTGCTGCTTAAGATGATTCGCCTTGGATACGGGCCTGTGAAAAGAATACGCGTTGTTTTAAATGTATACTCTTTCGATAGTGTTACAGCCGGCAGTAAAATGAGGACATAAAATAAAAGGTCATGAATTAACTGATAAAAAAATTCAGTGGTATATGAAGTTTCACTATCTAGCGTAAACGCAAACATACCTAGTGTATAAATACTAATGATTCCTAGTGCTATCCATAATTCTTTTGTCTTCACGACATATTTAAAATCAACCAATGTTAACCGAAATAAATTAGCCAATTTTATTGCCTCCTAATAAATCGAAAAACTTCGCTTCTAAATTTTTCTCTACCGGATAGACGGTAGAAATGCGCCCTCCCATTTTCACCACTTGAATAATTAATTCTTCCATATCGTGAGCTTTCGATTCAAAATGGATGGCATTTGTCGTTGTATCTTTTATGGATACATGTAACTGCAGGAGTATTTGTTTCAACTTATACGTATCTGTTGATTCCATTTTATAAGAGCATATTTCCGTGATAGATGAGTCCTTTAAGTCCAAAATTTCAAGTAATCGACCATTTTGAAGAAAGGCAACTCTATCACAAATGATCTCAATCTCTGATAAAATATGACTCGAAATTAGGACCGAAATTTGAAGTTTCTCGACAACCGTTTTAATGATATTGCGAATTTCCACGACACCTTCTGGATCGAGTCCATTTGTTGGCTCATCTAATATTAATAGCTGTGGGTCATTGAGTAATGCTTGAGCTAAGCCTAAACGTTGTTTCATTCCAAGCGAGTAATTTTTCACTTTTTTATGAATAAATCCATCCATATTTAATAGTTCAATAATGTCTAGAACTTCTTTTTTGTTATAGCCTCCTGAAAACTCAGCAAAGTAACGCAAATTCTCAATGCCTGATAAATTTGGATAAAAACTTGGATTTTCAATGACACATCCTACAAAGCGCTTATTCGTAGCATTCGTCTGAATAGAAACATTCCCTTTGTATTTGCGTGTAATGCCGACGATAATTTTCATTAATGTAGTCTTACCTGCACCATTTGGACCAACTAAACCTAGCACTTCACCTTTTTTAATCGCTAAATTAATGTGTTGAAGTGCAGCTTTGCCTTTAAAAATTTTTGTAACATCCTGCATTTCTAAAACATTCATTATAAACACTCCCTTATTCCTTACACTGCTTACCATTTATTGTAGACAAGCAATTAAAGGAAATCGTTTGATATATGTGACAAAACTCCATTCGTAAGTGACAATTTTGTCATATTAAGGTATTTTTGAATGAATAGAGATGTAATTCGTTCTGAATATTTTAAATTTAAATATTAGAACATTCTCCAACACCGCTTTGGGAGTGTTTGAAAGGAATTTTAAAAACTAAATCGAATGTAAATAATTATTATTGGGGGTGCCATATGAAAAAATGGATTATTATCGTATTTTGTTTTTTATTAGTAGCATGTGATAACAATGCAGCTCTTACAGCTGAAACGCCAGAAAAAGCATTACTATTACTTGAATCTCAAAAGGATTACCCAAGAATTGTAAAATTATTAAATTCGATTGAAATAAATGAGGAGCAAGTAATTTATGTTTTTGAAGGTGAAATAAATAATCAATCAGAATGGTTTGTTGCAAATATAGAAAAAGTAGGAGAGTCTAAATGGCTTGTTAAGGAGTCCATAAATGTTGGATTACCAAACAGTGAGGCTAAAAAATATTCTGCTGGAACAAATACTTTTACCGCAGGGGTTAGTAATGTTCCATTAAAAAAACTAGACGATAGAAAAGTTGTTACTATTCCTGACCATGAATATTTTGTTTGGATTGAGTTAAATAAAGATTAGAAACTATTTGAATTGGTTTGGGTCTTTTAATGCTTATACAGTCAAAATGTTGATATTTACAATCTGATAAACATTTTTACGATTTTCACGTTGTTAGGTATTGTAATTTCAATCCTTTCATTCATCTTTTTATGGTTGTCAAAAGAGAAAAGTCATTTGTGCTGAATTAAAATTCATTACCATTCAAAATAAGGTTCCCAAATGGCACTTTGTGGGCGTTGACCAAGCAATTAAAATAAATAAAAATCACTGTCTAATTCATATGAATCGATATTGATTCTAAAGATGGAGGAATCGTTCTGAAAAAAATATGGCTAGTACCTATTTATATAATCTTCATTGTCATGATGTTTACAGTTTATCAACAACAACGAGTAATTAACGATTATCGTAGTTTACTTTTTGAAGAATTGGAAAAGTTAAATACTCAATTTGAGCGTTTTTTGGTTTTTCATAAGGAATCAGAAAAGTATGATGAAAAAGAACGCAATGAAAAGCTTCAACAATTAAGAACCACTTTTTCAGATTTTTTTTACTATACCGGGGACATTTTAAAAGTAGAGTCTGAAATACGAGAAAACTATTTGATTACCTATCAACAGACGAAATTTGACCTTTCTAAACTTCTAGATAGCTATATAGCTGCAGCAACAGCAGAAGAACGTAATAGAATTTATAAAGAAATAAATGAACTTTATAGTGTTTACAATGAATTCCTTGATTCTTCTGAAGTGTAATTAATTAATCATTTTGAATAAAAATTTCATACAACTCTATAACTAATAATATTTCCAAATTAAAGTTTGGAAACATACTTAAAAGTCACAATCGCTGATTTGACAATGTTTGTGGCTTTTCTGGTGGAACATTTTTTATATAGCTTTTTATACAAATGGCACAAACCATTGTTATGGTTGCATTTAAACTTGCTAGGCTTGCTCAATGGCTTGCATAAAACATTGTATAACCTTTTTTTTATTGTCGACGCAATCCCATAAAAATGTTATTTCACAATACCGATTAATTATTGAATAAGTAATTTCAGTTTTTTTAAGCGTTATTCAACGACCACAATAACTGTCGTTGGTTCCATCTACTTCACTAAGCCAGCTGCATAAAATGGACCGCGCATTGCTGATTGATTACTTTTTGAGCTCAAAAAGGCTTTTAACAGGACACGTTGCTCGTATAAATAGTTATAAATTTCAATTGCAATGGGTATTTGGGGCATCTGGCTTTTCACAATCGAAAATATGTCGTTAAAAGATACTTCTAAAATTTAGAAGCTATATAATCGACAATATGAGAGAATCTGTCTACGATGAATACAAATATGCGCACCCGAAATTTAGAGGGCTTTGCGGCACAAAAAATTATTTGGCGCACCATTATTGTCATTCGCACCTGAAATGTTATGGGATTTTTATCATAATTGGGTGTACTCATGGCTGCCAATGCCCTTTATGGTCGATGGGTTACGTGAAATCTTCTTCTTCGGTACTGGTGTGACATGGGGTAATACACAAGTACTTGTTTGGATTATGATTGTCAGTATCATTGTGATTGTATTATCCGCATTAATTCCGAAAAAACAGGTGGAAGAATAAGTTGAATGGAAGCACCGAGTTCCGCGCTCGGTGTTTTTTGTGACTGGGGGATGATTTTGTATTTTATTTGGACGGGTGAGCAGGGATATATTTGCGACTTTTTGATTTTATTTGCGAAATTCTCGGGATATTTGCGATTTTAAAAGTTTATTTGCGAAAATATGAAGATATTTGCGATATCCCACATATATTTGCGAATCCCCAAAAATCCCCATTATTTTCCCGATTTGAATTCACTTTTGACTAGAACGGCACGCCGTCCCTGAATTAGGGTGATACACCTAAATTATGGTACAATTTAAAAAGAGCTGAATTGTCGGTTATTCTATTATTGATACGAAAAATCCGCTATCTAGCAGTGTGAACGAAATTTATCAGTCAGGAAACGCATCATCCTTTGGGCCAAATTATAGCGTGGTTCTAAACTTACATATCTTCAAATGGCACAACAGGGCTTTGAGAGAATTGGTCTTGGAAATAATCATTTAAGGTGGTGTTTAATTGAAAAAAATATCTCTAGTGATCATCGTTGCTGTTGTGTTCGGATTTTTCTATGTTTATAAAACGCCTGTCATTAGTACACAAGCAGCGTTAATTCATGCAGAAAAATATCTTTTAAATCCGCCAGAAGAGTGGGGAGATTCTATTATTTTTAATGGGCTAGAGGGGATTCCAGAAGAAAATATACGCGTGAATCTTTCGCAACAACACGGGTTTTGGCATGAATTAACGAATAGCATGCAATGGGAAGTGACGATAAAATCTCCAGAAAATGAATCTACTGTCATCATGGATGCACACACAGGTGAGTTTATTGAAATCATAGGGGCGTTTAGTTAAGAGAAAAGTTAGGATGGAAAAAAGTGAGGAATCGTATGGAGCAATTAACATTTAGTGAATTACAACATTACCTAGCATTAAAATACAAAGAAGGACGTACTTCTTCTGCATTATTCATGAAATTAGTAGAGGAAATTGGTGAGGTTGCAGAAGTATTAAATCAATTAGAAGGTCGCAAGCAGCTGACTTCAGATGCTTCCTTAGAAAAAGAATTAGTTGATGTTTTACATTATGCGATCGCTATTGCTAGTGTAAATAATATTGATTTAACAAAGGCAATTATCGAAAAAGATAGGGAAGCAGCAATAAAATATAATCAAACGCCAAATTTAGAGGAATTTTTAGTAGCACATAAAGTAAAATAACGATTTTCAACTTAAACAACACCAAACCAAACACGAAAAGCGAATCTAAAAGCGTTTCGTGTTTTTGATTAACCATTATTTCGCAAACCCAAAATCAACGCGACTTATTGTAAAATAATAGAAAGAAAGGTGGAATCATAAATGTTTTTAAAATCCGCTACGATCAAAAGAGAAATCATCCCAAATTACGAGGAATACCCGTTTTCTATTCCGTTTGTGCGCGCTTTGGATGAGCTGGATTTAGATACGCCGATTACGTTTTTTGTAGGGGAAAATGGCGCGGGTAAATCGACATTACTTGAAGCCATTGCCGATCAAATTGGCTTTAATCCAGCAGGGGGGAGCACGCAAAACTATCGAGTGTTTGACGTTCATAAATCTGAAGCCGCGCTTGGCGAATATGTCAAGCTTGCGTGGTGGCCAAAAGTGACGAACGGCTTTTTCTTACGCGCGGAAACGTTTTATCAATTTGCCTCACATGTGGATGAAACGGATGTGTATGGCTACCCATCCTATGGTGGGAAATCACTGCATCAGCAATCACATGGCGAATCGTTCTTTTCGTTATTCCAGAATCGCTTTCAAGGTAATGCCATCTATTTATTGGACGAGCCTGAAGCTGCACTTTCTCCGACGAGACAGCTGGCATTTCTGACGTTATTACATGACTTATTAAAAGAAGGGAATGTGCAGTTTATTATCGCTACCCATTCGCCGATTTTGCTTGGCTATCCGGATGCTCGAATTTATCATTTTCATGAAAAAGGTGTTGAAGAAATAGAATACGAACAGACGGAGCATTATCAAGTGACCTCATATTTTTTACAGCACCGCGAGAAGATGTTGGCCCAATTATTTGAGGAAGAAGAGGAATGATTTGAATCTTTCGATAATGCTGAACCGTATATGAATAAAGGGGCGTGAATGTTATGGGAAAATATTCATTAACACAATTTGTACAAAAAACGAAGCAGGATGAACACGAAAACGAATTTTTTGAACTCGAAACCGAGCGCGTATTAGAGGTCAATTTGAACGGTGAGGTATGGGCAAAGATGGGCTCGATGATTGCGTATACAGGCTCGATTAAATTCGAACGTGAGCGAATGCTGGAGCATGGGGTTGGCAAACTGTTTAAAAAGGCATTAACAGGTGAGGGTACACCACTGATGCGCGCAAAAGGCAATGGTCGCCTGTATTTAGCCGATCAGGGCAAAAAGGTAACGATTTTTGAATTGAATGGGGAAAGTCTATGTGTCAATGGTAATGATTTACTGGCATTTGAAAATCGGATAAACTGGGATATTCATTTAATGCGTAAAATGGCAGGTATTATGGCGGGTGGTTTATTTAATGTGACCCTACAGGGGACTGGCATGGTCGCGATTACAACGCATTTTGAGCCACTAACCTTACTCGTTAAGCCGGGAGAAAAAGTGTACACCGATCCCAATGCTACCGTTGCGTGGAGCGGTAATTTAACGCCAGAATTTACAACGGATATTACAATGCGCACACTGATTGGTCGTGGCAGTAATGAGTCGATACAAATGGCATTTTCAGGCGAGGGCTTTGTCATTATTCAACCATTTGAGGAAGTATATCTAGCTTCACAGCAATAAGCTTAGACAGTTCCCAAATT
This sequence comes from Solibacillus sp. FSL R7-0668, assembly GCF_038006205.1. NCBI lineage: Bacteria > Bacillati > Bacillota > Bacilli > Caryophanales > Caryophanaceae > Solibacillus > Solibacillus sp. FSL R7-0668. The sequence continues at coordinate 1,528,167 of NZ_JBBOUU010000001.1, forward strand.
TCGGTATAAACTAAAGCTAAGAGGGGGCGTTGACATGGAGTGGCAACAATTACAGCTGATGACAGAAAACTACAAGCTACAACTACTTGAAGCCGAGAAACTACATAAAAAGCAAACAACCGTAGAACGTTTAATCCAACATGCAGAACGTGAAATTGAGCATTTTGAACAAGAAATGCAGCAGGCACGTAAAGCATTAAATAAATTAGAGCAGTCATCGTTCATCAATTTATTCCGCAATTGGTCAGGCAAGCGCGATGAACTCATCGAGCAAAATTTAGACCGAGTTGCTGTTACCGAATTAAAGCTGATCGAAGCACAATTAATGCTTGAGGATTTACAGGACGATGTAGTCGATATTGTTCATAAGTTAAATGCCATCAATGAGCCGTATATTGAACAGGAACTTCAAAAATTAACGAACGAAAAGAAGCTGTGGCTAGCAGAGCATGCCCCACAGCTTGCGGAAAAGCTAACAGCCATTGCCGAACAGCAAACATTATGCAAGCAGCTTACAAAGGAAATCCAGGAGGCTATTGATGCTGGGAATGCTGCGTTAAGCGCATTAACTGATGCTGGCTTTGCGTTACATGAGGCAGATTCGTATTCAACATGGGATACCTTTTTAGGTGGGGGCTTTATGGCAACAGCGATGAAGCATGAAAAGCTAGAAATGACTAACAGCTATATTCATAGCGCACAAATGGCACTGCAACGCTTTAGCAATGAGCTGTTAGACGTCAAGGATATGCGCAATGAGACAATTGAGATTGGTACAGACGGCTTTGTAAAATTTACTGATTTCTTCTTTGATAATATTTTCACGGATTGGTCCATTCATTCGAAAATTACAACCGCCATGAACCAAATTTCACGCGTACAAGATGATGTCGCAAACACATTGCGCGAATTGCAGCAAAAATTAACGGTCACGCTGAAAAAAGAAGCCGAACTGATTGCAGCGCGTGAAGCGATTCTTAATACCGACACGTCAGCATTGTTTTTTGAAAAATAGGGGCGTACAATAAGGCGTATATTTTATTTAAAGTTCTTGTAGTAGAACCAAATCAAAGGAGTCTTTTAACATGAGTCGTTTAGTAGAAGAATTTTTAGAATTAGTGCAAATTGATTCTGAAACAAAGCATGAACAGGTAATTGCACCAATTTTAGTGCAAAAATTAGAGGCAATGGGCTTTGAAGTATTCCAAGATGATGCCCACACACGCAATGGTCATGGTGCGGGCAACATTATCGCAACATTAAAAGGTGATGAGTCTATCGAGCCAATTTACTTTACGGTGCATATGGATACAGTTGTACCGGGCGTTGGCATTAAGCCTGAAATTCGTGAAGACGGCTATATTTACTCGGACGGCACAACGATTTTAGGAGCAGACGATAAAGCAGGGATGGCGGCAATTTTCGAAATGGCCCGTCGCATCAAGGAAAAAAATATTGCACACGGCACAATCCAGTTCATCATTACAGCAGGTGAAGAAAGTGGCTTAGTGGGTGCGAAGGAATTAGATCCAGCACATATTATCGCAAAATACGGTTTTGCGGTAGATAGCGACGGTAAAGTAGGGGGCATTGTTGTCGCAGCGCCATTCCAAGCAAAAGTGAATGTCAAAGTATTCGGTAAAACAGCACACGCTGGTGTTGCACCTGAAAAAGGCATTTCTGCGATTACCGTAGCAGCAAAAGCCGTAGCGCAGTTAAAGCTAGGCCGTTTAGATGAAGAAACAACGGCAAATATCGGACGTTTCGAGGGCGGAAAAGCTACAAACATCGTCTGTGATGAAGTAACGATTTTTGCAGAGGCACGTTCAATTGACGAAGCGAAACTAAATGCTCAAACAGCACATATGAAAGAAACATTCGAGCGTGTCGCAAAGGAAAACGGCGCACGTGCAGAAGTAGAAGTTGCCTTATCATACCCAGGCTTCCGCGTAACTGAAGCAGATAAAGTTGTACAAATCGCACTAGCTGCAGCGAAAGCAGTTGGTCGTGAGCCACAGCTAGGTATTTCAGGTGGCGGTAGTGATGCCAATGTTATCGCAGGCTTCGGAATTCCTACCGTAAATTTATCGGTTGGCTATGAGGAAATCCATACAACAAACGAAAGAATGCCAGTACAAGAGTTAGAAAAATTGGCAGATTTACTTGAGCAAATTATTATTGAAACAGCTAAATAAGAGGTGATTTTATGGGCTTTGAAAAAGCAGTTGTTTTTTTATGTGGCACGGAAGAATATGCGGTACCTGTTGACCAAGTTGTTTCAATTGAAAAGCTTGAGCGGGTTACACCGATTCCGCATTTGCCGAATTACTTGTTAGGCTTTACACGACTTCGCGGTGAATTAACACCGGTGATTGATTTTGGGCGCATTTTATACAATAGCCCAACAAATACCGCTACATCAAAGGTCATCGTATTATCGACAGATGTTGTCAATTATGGCTTGCTGGTGGCAGATGCGCGGGAAATTATTGATTTAGAAGCGGATGTACTTAAGCAAATGGGGCTTGTGAATTATGAGAAGACGAAATATTTCACTGCGGTTGCCAATTTAGAGGACCGTATGATTTCATGCGTCGATCCAAGCATTTTAGTGAATTCATTAGAGGGTATTCGAGAAATTATCGAATACTTACATAAAATGCTGGAAAATGAGGAAGCGAAGGCTTAAAACAAAATAAGGAGTACAAAATCAGGGGAAGATTTTGTACTCCTTTATTTATGCGGAACCATGTGTATTTTTCTTTGCTTGTTTGCGGTAAGCGAGTCCCGTAATCGCAAAAACGAATACGGAAATAATACTTAATGTTAACACTAAATTATCTTCCACCCAGGAAATATTGCCTAATATGAAGCCACTACCTAGCCAGACCGTTGTCCAAAGTACAGCGCCAATAAAGTTATAGCGCAAAAATGTGCCATAGGAAAAGTTTGTATAGCCAGAAATAAATGGTGTCATCGTGCGCATTAATGGGACAAAGCGAGAAAAGGTAATGGCGGCACGGTCATATTTCTGCAAAAAGTTTTGCGCCTTTTGCGTCGATTCCTCTGAGACAATACGCAGGAGAATATTGCGCTTCGGTGGAATTTTTCGCACAGAACGCCCAATCAAATAGTTACTACTATCGGCAAGCGTAGTCGCCACAATAAATAAAAAGAATAAAATCAGAAAGTCTAGTTTTCCAAGGGCTGCCAATGTTCCACTCGTGAAAACAGTGCTATCTCCTGGTAAAAATGTTAAAATTACAAAGGCCGTTTTCGTAAAAACAACGGCAAATAGTAGAAAATAAATATAGAAGCCAAGCTCCTTTATATAATAGAAAATAATTTGGTCAATTTCACGTAAAAATTGAATGAAGTCTATAAGCATAGGAAAATCCTTTCAACCGAGATATTAGTATTATAGCCGAAATCGCCAGCTTTTCGTATGGTTCAATACGATTAGAACGTAAAAATGACTTTCGCATGAAATGAAGGCGAATCTAAGCCACCAGCTCTATGAAATAGGAGGATAAGATAATGGATATTGAAAACCGCCCAAAATTAAAAATCCCAAAAACAAAGATGGAATGGCTAGCGGATGGCATTGGCTACTTGTCACTGTTATCCATGTTTGCTATTTTGATTATGCAATGGGGGGCTTTGCCAGAGGAGATACCCGCTCATTTTGGTGCAAATGGCGAAGTGGATCGCTGGGGTTCCAAATGGGAGCTCTTGATTTTACCAGGTATTGCGATTGGCTTGAATATTTTTCTCATGATATTTGAAAAATTTCCGCAAGTACATAATTATCCAGAGCGATTGAACGAATCGAATGTGGTCGCATTTTATACTAATAGTCGGCAAGCCATGAATTATATGAAAAATATTATTAACCTATTATTTACCTATCTTGTGTATAATACGATTTCGATTGCGTTGAGTGGGACTGATAAACTTGGCTGGCCATTTTATTGTATACTAGGGCTGTTATTTGTGGTGCTCGGCTGGAAAATCGTAAAATCGATGAAAATAAAATGATGAGGTGTATGAAATGAAAGCGTATTTAGCAAATGGACTATTTTCAATTGGAGACCGCTATGTCAATGAGGTCATTGCCCGTGAATTGCGCGCGGCGATTCCACAAATTGACTTGTATGTCCCGCAGGAAAATGATGCCATTAACGATAAAAATACCTATGCAGATAGCTTAGCGATTGCAGAGGCTGATTTAAATAGTTTAAAGGAAAGTGATGTTTTAATCGCAGTGATTGACGGTGTGGAAATCGATTCGGGCGTTGCCGCTGAAATTGGTGCGTTTTCGATGCTTAACCGTCCAATTGTGGCACTGTTTAGTGATGTACGCCAGCAAGGTCGAACTAATAGCAAGAAAATTGATGCGCTCATTGCAGATGGCACAGAAAATCAGTTCATTTACCGCAACTTATTTGTCGTAGGTTTGATTAAGCAAAATGGCGTTATTGCCTCGACAATTGAGGAAGTTGTGGAGCAGGTGAAGAAAGTAAGAAAATAATAGAGGGAGCTGTGTTTCTTAGGAGATGCAGCTTTTTTATTTCTGTGAAAAAATATTTATAGAAAAACTTACATATTTATGGCATTTGTTCGTCTAGTAGGGTAAGAGAGGTGACGCACATGGATTTTGAGAAGCTGTACAGCGACGAGTTTCATTCGACCTATGTATTTATACGCTATATGGTGGGGAATGCGGAGCTTGCAGAGGATTTTACACAGGAAACATTTCTACGTATTTTAAAAGCGAAAAATTTAGCGTTGGTTACGAATGCCAGTGTTTATACTCGGCAAATCGCCCGTAATCTTGTCTATGATTATTATCGAAAAAAAGCACTTATTAAATGGTTGCCGTTTTCAGCATCGAATGAGCAGCACGAAATTACGTATGTTCCAGAGGATTGGCTCGTGCAGCAAGAGCAGCGGAAAATGTTGTTTGAAGCATTACAAAAGCTAAAGCCATTACAGCGCGAAATTATTATTTATCGCAAAATTGAAGAGCGCTCGATTGAAGAAACATGTAACATATTGGGACTTACGGCGATGAAGGTTGCTAACACACAGCGAAGTGCGATGAAAAAACTCGAACAATTACTAGGAGGTGTACGTGATGAAGCTTGATGAACGATTAACAGATCTTCAAAATCACCCAGAGGATGAACAGTTAAAACACAGCATTCGCGAAAAATTAGATATGGGCGATAAGCGAAAACAGTGGAATTGGTTAGGTAGTCGTTTTGGTGAGGTCAGCTTTGGGCTACTAATCCTATTTTTAGGTAGTTTTTTGCTCTATACCTCGATGCAACCAACCCATCAAGCAAGCTCTGAATCGATTCAAGCGATTTATTCGTATAAAAGTAAAGATGCGGATGTAGCTTTTCGCGCGAAGCCATCAGTAAATTATATAGGCATGGAAAATGTGACGACAGAAAACCTTGTCCTCCTATTTGAAACCCTAAATGAGCTCCCTGAAATTTCACCGCAAACAAAAAATTATGGAGATTATGAATTGGTGGTCGTTTATGAAAATGGAGAACAGCGCCGATTTGAATTGGATGCAAGTTATTTATATGATGTTGATGAGGATGTTTATTATCCAGGCTACAATCAAATGTCCGCTAAGATAGATTCGGATCTTTATGAAGCGCATTATGAGAATAAGCTGCCGATTTATCTCATGACGCCTCTAATATTTCTATTAATTGGCGGGATCGCTTTGTTTTATAGTCGAAGAAAAATAGAACTGCCAAAGCCAAGTAAATCGAGGTATGTGGTATTAGTTTCGTACACACTGACCATATTGGGGATTTTCTTATATGCATATAATAATGGTCTACTGTATTTCCCGTACCTTTTACTTGTCATTTTCGCATTGGCCTACATGATGTGGTGGTCTATAAAGCGTGATGTGACCAACCCAGTGATTTTAAAGGTAGAGAAATTTAGAATGATCGCGCTTGTCGTAATTGTGGTAGTATTTTTGTTGTGGGGGTAGGTAAATCATGATTTCAGAAAAACAATGCCCAATTTGTCAGGGCAACAACGCATGTAATGTAGCAGATGCACAAAATTGCTGGTGCATGACTGCAAAAATCCCTCAGCTGGTGAAGGATCAAGTGCCGACAGAGCTGAAAGGCAAGAGCTGCATTTGTGCCGCTTGTGTGGAGAAATACAGTATAACAAACGAAACACCTAGTCGATAATGGCTAGGTGTTTTTGCTTAACTTATAATTTGCGGTACTTTTTCTGAGCCAATAAATTTAAGACAATAAATGCAAGGATAAAGCCGATTAAAATAACAATATGCTTTGTATAATCACCTAAGCCTTGCCCCATATGCATAATGCCCTTTAAAGCATCCGCCGTGTAATACAGTGGCATCAAATAGGAAAGATTCTTCAGCCAATTTGCCATGCCATCCATTGGAAAAATACCGGAAAAGAAAATTTGTGGCTCAATGACAAGCGGTATAAATTGAATCATTTGGAATTCAGAGCTTGCAAATGTTGACAAGAGAATCCCAGGTGATATTTTTACAAAAATGTAAACAATTATAAATTATTCTTACCTGCTACTTAATATAAAAAGTGAAAAAAAGGGAACAAAATTTATGACAAAGAGTCTAAATAGTCAGAGATGTTTAATAAAGAAGGTGGGATTTTGTTGAAACGAAATAAAGTCATTTCCATTGTACTGATTGTGCTGCTTTCAATTATGGGGGTGATAAGCTACGGGATTTATTGGGCTTTTTTTGATATGAATCGCTTACCATCAGGGGAGTATTTAACAGAAGCCACCTCACCTGATGGCAAGTATACCGTAAGAGCCTATGTTTCAAGTACGAGTTTAAGTGCAGATGCGGTGAGAGGCGAGCTTGTGTTTCATGAGAAGAAGGGAAAAACGAAAAACATTTATTGGAATTACCGAGAGTCGCATGCAACCATCGAATGGTTGGATCACCAAACGGTTGTGATCAATGGACACAAGCTACATGTGCCTGGTGATAAATATGATTTTCGGAGGGAATGATCAGCCTAATCCCGTAACATGGCGTTGATCACCTCAATCGATTGCTTTGGTGGCTATGAGGGGTGTGGTGTTAATATAGCTTTGTCATATAGTTTGATCAAAAATATTTCAGAAACCAGCGTTTTTCTATAGATAAAAGGGGCTCCATTTTGAAAAAAGACTGATCAAAATGGAGACTTCCAATGCTTTATTCCACGCCTTTTAAAAATATTTGTGAAAAACGCTCCATAAGCTCCATTCTCTTTTTAATATCAATTTTATTGGTAAAGGTAATAATTCCATTGATCGTTGTCGCTGCAATTTGACTAACAGATGCTACATCTTCAATAGCCCATTCATTTTCCTTATTTCCAGCACTAAATATTTCGTAGTAAGTGTTTAAATAGCGTTGTTCAAGCTCATTTATTTTTTCTTCAATTTGTTTTGATTCGTGTTCTCCAGTGTAAAATTCCATAATTGCTGTTTGTAGCGGATAATAGAACTCGGTTTTCACAGATAATTCGTTATATAGATAAAATTTTTCTCGATTGCTCTTGCATTTTTTCTCTTCCTCACGCCATGTTGCATACCATTCTACATCTTCCATATTAAGAATTTCCAAAAAGAGATTTTCTTTTGTTTTAAAATGATAATATAAATTCCCTTTACTGCTGCCAGAATATTTTACAATATCCCCAGTTGTAGTAGCGTTATATCCATTTTTAATAAATAGTTCTTTTGCTGTCTTTAATATCTTTTCTTTCAACTTTTTCACTCCTACTATGAAGAAATTATCATTCATTATAACATATACAATTAACAATTCATTTTATAGCTTACCCCAGCTTGTATTTCCGTTTCCCATCTAAAATCGAGTAAGATTCACTTGAAAAGATAAATCGTATAAGTTATACTCCTGAACAGACCGTACAGTCGGTTTGTAAAATAGCTGTATTTTAAGGAGGAAAAATTAAGATGACTTCATTTTTTTCGAAAACGTCAAATATGATGACAACAAAGCAACGATGGACTGCTTTGATTGTTCTTGCGGCTAGTTTATTCGTAGTGATGATGGATATGACGATTCTAATCATGGCTCTACCCGATCTTGTAAGAGAATTACAGCCTACAGCAACTCAACAGTTATGGATTGTTGATATCTATTCACTCATTTTAGCTGGTTTTATTATTCCTATGAGTAATCTTGCTGATAGATGGGGGCGTAAAAAGGCTTTACTAACCGGATTTACTCTATTTGGCTTAGTATCTTTACTCATATTTTTTGCAGAAAGTGCATCCTTTGTAATCGCTATTCGATTTCTTCTCGGAATTGCGGGGGCTCTAATCATGCCAACGACACTTTCTATGATTCGTGTAATCTTCGAAAATCCTAAGGAAAGAGCAACGGCATTGGCTGTATGGTCGATTGTTTCTTCTGTGGGTGCTGTATTTGGCCCAATTATTGGAGGGGCTTTACTTGAAAAGTTTTCATGGCATTCAGCCTTTTTAATTAATGTTCCATTCGCTATACTCGCTGTCGTTGCGGGTCTATTCTTATTGCCTGAATCTCGGGTAGTAAAATCACAGTCTCATAGTTGGGATATACCGTCTACTTTTTTATCTGTCACAGGTATGATTGCATTTGTTTGGAGTATTAAAGAATTTTCAAAAGAAGGGCTTTCTGAATTAACACCATGGATTGTTATTGTAGTTGCCTTCGTTATGCTCATATTGTTTGTAAGACGCAATTTATCAAGCTCTGAGCCAATGCTTGATGTAAGGCTATTTAAGAGTCGATCATTTTCAGCTGGTACGATTGCGGCATTCATGACTATGTTTGCAATGGCTTCTGTTCTCTTATTAGTCGCGCAATGGTTACAGGTCGTTGAAGGACTTTCACCATTTAAAGCAGGATTCTATCTGTTACCAATGGCATTAGGAGCAATGATTTTCGCTCCAATCGCTCCGGGATTAGCCACACGTCTAGGGGCAAGAATTGTACTACCAATTGGAATTGGAATTGCAGCTATTGGCATGTTCGTTATGTATTTCTTTGGACATCCGTTAACCTATCCAACTTTAGCTATAGCATTATTATTAGTCGGAGCTGGTACTGCTTCGTTAGCTGTTGCTTCGGCACTCATCATGTTGGAAACACCCACATCAAAAGCTGGAAATGCTGCAGCTATTGAAGAGTCCATGTATGATCTTGGAAACGTGTTTGGTGTCGCTATTCTCGGAAGTCTTGCATCATTGCTTTATCGCTCCTATTTAGATATTGCAGCATTTTCATCCAATGGAATTGTTGGTGAATTAGCGCATGTAGCTAACGAATCTGTTGTAGGAGCTGTTGAGGTGGCTAAGATAACGGGCTTGACTCAGCTTGCTACAGATGCAATCGCCGCGTTTAACGACTCTTTTATAACAGCAGCCCTAATCGGTGGAATTATCATGATGATTGTAGCAGTTATTGCCTTCTTTTTAATTCCTAAATCCCTGGATATTACGAAGCAAGGAGATCATTAACAAACGACTATATACATCTAATGTTTTTTTGGAGAACGTCTTAATTTGCATATTCATCACCTCAAGTAAACGATAATATTGGAGTGCACTCTAAGGTCAAGTGAAGATAGTTAAATTTGGATATATTGTGAATTATTTAAATACCAAAGATTAATAGGAACAAATTGTAAGTGATAGCGTTTCATCAATGAAGGAGGTAAAAATCAGACAAATAAACTACATGAGGTGAGTATTTTGGATTCACAACAATTATTAACTATTAGTAACAATTTACTTCTTGGTGGCTTTATCTTATTGCTAATCGCGATTGTTCCACTCGGGCTCTCTGTCAAATCAAACAAAGCACTATTTGGGAAGCTGGGCATTGTGATTACGTATGCAGCATTTATTTTACAGCTTGGTTATTTTAGTACGAGATGGGTCGCTGTCAAGCATGCGCCTGTAAGTAATATGTTTGAGTTTGTAACATTTTTTGGGATCATGCTGATTGGCGGCTTTATACTAATTTATCACATGTATAAGCAAGTGATCGTCGGTTTATTTGTTATTCCGATTTCACTCATCATTATTGGCTACGGCAGTGCTTTTTCTAGTGAAGTTTCGCCATTAGTGCCATCATTAATTAGTAATTGGCTTACGATTCACGTTATTACGGTTGCCATTTCGAGTGCCATATTATCGATTTCGTTTGCGACTGGGATTATGTATCTTTTAAAGGTGCTCGATGTGACGAAAAAAACAATCAGCACACGTGCATTAGAATTCGTGCTGTATTGTTTAGTTGTGGTCATTGGCTTTGTTGGTGCATCGACGGTATTTGGCTTTGCAATGGAGCCTGTTACAATTACGTACAAGGATGTACAAGAAAAAGAAAGTACCGCGATTTATGAAATGTATCCGCTCATTGTGAACGAAAATCCGGAACAAATAGGGCTTATGACAATTACGAATAAGATTGATGCAGCAAAACTAAATTCCATTGCATGGGCTTTTATTGTCGGAACAGTGTTGTACATAATGCTCCGTCTGATCACAAGAAAGAGTATAAGTATGCTGTTAAAACCTCTAACAAAACGGGTAAATGCTAATTTGATGGACGAAATATCATACCGTGCCGTTGTCATTGGTTTCCCACTATTTGCTCTTGGTGGCTTATTATTTGCGATGATTTGGGCGCAAATTGCATGGGGCAGATTTTGGGGCTGGGATCCTAAAGAAGTATGGGCGCTCATTACGTTTCTGTTTTATGCAGCAATGTTACATTTACGATTATCGAAGTCATGGGAAGGTGAAAAGACTGCATGGATGGCGATTATCGGATTTAGTATTATTGTATTCAATCAAGTTTTCGTAAACCTTGTTATCGCAGGGCTTCATTCGTATGCATAACTTTGAGTAAGCGCAATTTATTTTAAAGAAACAAAGAGAAGCGTCAGAAAGTTAAATTCTTCTGACGCTACTTTATTGACATGGCTGCTAAAAACCATCACTTTTTAGCTTAATTTTCAGGAATAATCGTTATTGCAACAGTTCTAGTTGGTGCTTCTGGATTATTACTTGGTGCGCGGAAATATTTAGTCATTAATTCATTGAGCTCGTTTTGGAATTGAGTGAAATGGTTTTCATCTATCTTTAATTCCACTACAGAAAAGGTGGATCGATCCTCTCGAGAATTTTCTTCCTCTAATTTTTCAAGATAATCTTTGTATTGAGTCATAAGTAATAATTGATAGTAAGAAATGTAATTTAGCTTTTCCTCGGTAGATACTTGATTCCATTCATCACCATCAATTTTAATCTCATTTTCATTAATAGCGTAATATTTTTCAGAAACAGATTTCACTTTTTTTTCTTGAATGATGCTAATGATACTAGCATCAACTAAAATTTGGATTTGTCTATATAATGTGGCTTGGGGGACATCTTTGAGCATTTTCACCATCTCTAATGGGGTAAGCCCGTGTTCTCTGTTACGAAGCAGTGCTTGGCAAATTTTAATTCTTACAGGATGCATTAAAATATCAACTTTATTTTTCATCGAATCACCTATTTTTATTATCATTATAAATAATAAGAATAATGATTGCAATTTTCCATTCAATTCATTATCATTATTGATAATGATAATATGGGAGGTGAAATCAATGCAATTACATTACGGTATAGACGATTTGATGAAAATTGATATTTGGTCTTTTTTACCGATTATTTTACCGATTTTAATAATAGGTGCACTTTTAATCTTCATTGCTTTAGTTGACTTGTTTCGACATAGAGACACTCGAAAAAATGTTCTGATCTGGACATTTGTGATTCTATTTGTTAATACATTAGGACCGATTTTGTACTTTATTTTAGGAAGAAAGGATCGTGAAACGCTTTGAAATTAGAGATTAAAAATATTTCAAAAGCATTTAATGAAAAAATGGTAATCGACAATTTTTCGATGGAATTAGAAAGAGGAGAATGTGTCGGTTTAATTGGTCCTAATGGCGCTGGAAAATCGACTTTAATAAAAATTATTTCAGATGTCATTTATCCAGATAAAGGGGAGGTCCTATTAAACGGCGTAAATGTGTCAAAGATGAAGGAAGAAATCGGTTACTTACCACAATATCCAAACTTTTTTCATTGGATGACAGCTCAAGAAACGCTAATGTTCATGGGGCAACTTTCAGGTTTGAAAAAAGAAGCATTAATAAAGATCATTCCAGAAATTTTAGCTAAAGTTGGACTAAAGGAAGAAGGAGAATCTAAAGTCGGTAACTTTTCTGGGGGAATGAAGCAACGATTGGGGATAGCACAAGCATTAATACATAAACCATCATTACTAATAATGGATGAACCTGTATCTGCATTAGATCCAGTTGGGCGCAGAGAGGTGCTAAATCTTATCGAAGAAATAAAACAAGACACAACCATCTTATTATCCACCCACATTTTAAGTGATGCTGAGGAAATCTGTGAACGCTTTATCATGATTAAAAAAGGTATGAAAGTAGAGGATGCGCCGATAACAGAGCTTTTAGGACGCAATAGTAGTAACCAAATTCATTTAACCATTACTGCAAATGATGTTAATTGGATTGATACTGTAAGAAGCTTGCCTTATGTAGAATGGGTTGAAGTGGTCGGGCATAAAGCCAAAATTCAAATTAGTAATATCGAAAAAAATAAGAATAGTTTACTTGAAAATGCGCTTTTGCACAATGTGAATTTAATTCATTTTGAGATTTATAGTGAATCCTTAGAAGATATCTTTTTAAAATTGGTGGTGCAAAAATGAGCAAATGGATCGTGCTAATGAATAAAGAATTTAATCAAATGGTTCGTGATTTTAGAATCATTTGGCTTCCAATCACATTTATGTTTTTAGGCGCAACGCAACCATTGGTCAATTATTATTTACCCTCAATATTAAAGGCTTTAGGAGGTAGTCAGGGAATTACAATTGACCCAAACATGGCTCAGCTAGAGGGAGGTGAAGTATTAGCGAGTACGTTAGCTTCACAATTTGATCAGCTTGGAATCATGATATTGGTTATGGCTATTATGGGAATTATTCAAACAGATAAGTCAAACGGAATGCTGGCCTTCATTTTAACCCGACCTGTTGCAGTAACCTCTTATATTGCGAGTAAAATTGTTGCAAACTATCTATTAGTGGCCTTTAGCATTGCAGTTGGCTATTTTACTTCAAATATTTATGTAAATTATCTCTATTCTTCGGTTCCATTTTCACATGCTATGATTGGATTTATTTTTTATCTTGTATGGGCCTTATTTATTGTAATTTTCACAACATTGATTAGCACTATTTTCAAAAGTCAGGGTGTTATTGCGTTAATTTCAATTGGAACTCTTCTAGGCTGTAGATTAGTTATTGGTCTAAGTCCGATAGTAGATTTAGTAAATCCTGCTGTAATGAGTAAATATGCAATCGAATACTTGAGTAATGGGGTGAGTTATTCGAACATATTGAGTGGAAGCCTTTTTACGTTTGCATGGCTATTCGTAATACTGATTACGATTCATTATTGGATTTATAATAAAAAATTTATTATCGAATAATGAATTTTTTATAAGGGAAGTGGCATGCGTCTATATCGGGCTATGCCACTTTTTAACGTTACAAAACCAATCATGTCATAATCCGTGTTTCCAGTAAAAATACTTCCCATGACCATCTGTTTGCTGCAGTGTTTTCTTTGATTGGGTAACCCCTTGATTAATGAAATCTACATGCAAATCCGCATCATATATATTGTTATAAATATGATAAATGCTGTGCTGGTTACTCATTTGTGCTAGCAGCTCGAGTAAATCCGCTTTGAGCTGTGTTGGAAATTGATTCGCAACATGGGTGTGGAAAATGACGATTTGTGTTGCTTTGTAAGCTTCATCTACCAATAGTTTGGGTAAGAGCGCGGTGAAATCTCCCGTTAGTAATTGTTTTTCGCATTGTTGGTGAATTCTGCGAGCGATTGCTAGATTTACTTTTCGCTCGATAAGCTCTGGCCAGATTAAACTTTGTAGCCATTGATATTGCGCCTCATCATGTAAGTTAATAATATTTAAATCGATGCCAATGCGGTTTTGGATAATTGGCTTTTGCGTGAAGACAATCGGTTCTCCCAAATTTTTAGCTTGTAGGGTTAATGGACTTGTTTGGTCACCCAACGTAATCGTTTCACCTTGATGAATACTGTAATGATAGTGATCTACATTTAATAATAAACCGGCGCTTGTTCCGATTTCGATTAATGTTAATGGTTTTTTTGCTTGTGCTGAAATTTCAGACAAAAGGGGGTATAAATAGCTTGCTCGCTGGACTTCATTTGTTTGGACGAGCTTCGTTTGAAAGAGCTGTAAAAGTTCCTGTTGATACTCTGCACAAAAGGCAATAAGTAGTTGAAAGCTTTGTTCTAGATTTGCGTCTTGTGGTTTGTCAAAGACTTGTTTCAACGGTGTTTCTTTTTGCATCGCTAAGTGTTGAACTGATGCAAAAAATAGATTGGGCTTTGGCTGTGTGGGTGGAATATGGCTAATCAAGTTTAAAAGGGGCTCATTTGTAACAATCTGCCGGCACCAATAGGCATATATTGGACTTTTTCCTTGCGCCTCCTGTTCAGCAAAGCGTAAAAAAGTTGCGATAATTTTTTCCATAAGGACACCTCATTTCGTTGATGAAGTTATTGTATAATGGATATTAGATTAAATAAATTAATAAAATTTAATGTATTTGATTAATGATATTAATCAAAAGGGGTGGCTAGAGGATGGATTTAAAATGGCTAAAAACATTTGTAACGGTCTATGAAGAAGGGAATTTTCGTGCTGCGGCAGAAAAGTTATTTATCTCACAGCCAAGTATTACGGTCCATATCAAAGCATTAGAAGAAGCGTTACAGGTGGCGTTATTTCAGCGTGAACATACGAAAGTAAGCGTTACGACAGTTGGCGAACACTATTATCCGATTGCGAAAAAAATCCTAGCGCAAGTAGAGGCAAGTAAAACGGAGATTCGTACCGTGGCAAGCAATCAGAAAACGCGACTCGTTATCGCACTTTCTTCCGCGCTCATTTCAACTGATTTATTGAAGGTGATTCATGATTTCATTGAATCACACCCAAATTATGAGGTTGAAATGATGATGCAGGATGGCAATTATTTAGATGGACTATTGAAAAGTCAGCAGGTCGATGTCGTCATTAGTTTACAAAAAACAAAGTCAAAGGACCTGCATTCGGAGCGACTGATTCGTTCTCCGATGAAGCTTGTTTATTCGACCAAACTACCTTTAGAAGGCCATCATTATGATCAGCAGCTAAAGTGGCTATTCGAAAATTATCCGCTCTATATGGGGTATTTAGATGAACATGCGCCCATTGTAGAAAGCTTGGAAAGTGAGTATTTCGTAAGGCGTTATAATAAGGTGCATGACAGTATTTTTGCGATTAAGCTTATTAGCGAAGGGCTAGGGATCGGGCTATTACCGGAATTTCAAATCAAAACCGAAATAGCAGAGGGCAAGCTAAAGGTGCTCGATATCGGCACAATTGCTTCTATATATTCGGTTGATATTTATATGAGCCATTTGCGGAATCAAGTGAAATGGAGTGAGTTTTTTAGTTATTTGAGAGAGCGGTTTGGGTAAGTATAACCTATTTTGAGGTTCATCACCGACATAAGGGGTGGATTTTTACAATTGTCTATAGATAGGCGGTATGAATGACCACTTTACGTGGAAATATGCTCGATATTTGATTTTTATGCTCGGTTTTATGTTATTTGTGAGGTTAGTATAAATAATGGACACGTAATTGCGAGCGTATGTATGATAAGACTAATACATTAAAGGACGTGTTCAAAATGAGTAAAAGACCCACACCAGAGTACAAAGAGTATGTCATAAAGCTTGTAGTGGAAGAAGGGAAAAAAGCCACTCAACTAGCCTATGAGTTAGGAATTGGAGAATCTTCTATTCGACGCTGGGTAAAAGAATATCGCGATCAAAAGGCAGCCGAAACAGAGGGTATTCAGTATGTCACACCGACAGAGTTAAAACGAATGCAAAATGATTATGAAAAGAAATTGTGTGCACTCGAGGAGGAAAATGCCATCTTAAAAAAGGCGATGCACATCTTTGCGAAAAACCAGCCGTAATTTATACCTTTATTCAAGCACATGTAGGTGAATTTACGATTGTAAAGATGTGTGACGTACTTGGTGTCTCCAAAAGTGGCTACTATAATTGGCTTCAGAAACAATCCGCTCCCCTAACAGAACGAGAAGAAAAGGAAATTGAAATTACTCAAAAGGTACATCAATCCTTTCATGAAAGCTATGGTACATATGGTAGCCCTCGTATTCGAAAGGATTTACAAGAATGGGGATATGTTTTATCTCAAAAGAAAATCGCGAATTTGATGCGAGAGCTCGGTCTATGTGCTGTGATCCCTAAACAATATCAACGAACAACCAATTCCGATCACAACCACTTTATTTATCCTGATTTAGTGAAGCGTGACTTCGATGTGAAAGAGCCAAATCAAGTGTGGGTGGCGGATATTACGTATATACGTACGATGCAGGGGTGGCTTTATTTGGCGAGCATTATGGATTTATACTCACGCAAAATTATTGGTTGGGCAATCGCTGACCACATGAAAGAAGCATTGGTTTTAGAGGCATTGGAAAAAGCGTTACTAATAAGAAAACCACCAGCAGGTTGCATTCATCATTCCGACAGAGGGGTACAATACTGCTCAAACGCGTATACCAATCGATTAAAAGAACACCAGATGGAAATAAGCATGAGTAAAAAAGGAGATCCTTATGATAATACCTGCATCGAGTCATTCCATTCGACCATCAAAAAAGAATGTATTTATCGTCAACGATTCCAAACAAAACACGAGGCCAAGCAAGTAGTTCAAGCCTATATCATTGAGTTTTATAACAAGAAAAGACGTCACTCTACATTGGGATATGTGTCTCCCAATCAATATGAACGAATCAACAACCCAAAAGACACATCTAGCCGCTCAAAATCCGCTTAGAGGTAGTTGTATCGTTAAGCTCCATTTTGGAGGTTAACGATACAACTACCAGACCAACCGAAGGGCGGTAGTAATAAAATGCTCGATTTTTTATGTCCATTTTATTGACTTAAGACCATTTGTGATCGAATTTTTAGTTTTATGCTCGATTAACCTTATTTTACCATTATTTTCAGTATAAACGCACATAATAAAGCATTTTGAAACGAATTGAATGCACAGAGGAATGAATTTACATGTCATCCTCAACTTATGATAGATTGGCCTAATTCAAGGTTTATATGTTAAAATATAACTATCTTATTGAAAGGCGTGATTGAAATGGAAAATACGTTTAATTTGTATCAGTATAGTCATTTTAATGGAGGACATTGCGAGTAACTCATCAAATCGAGGAATTTTTTGAATGCTTGCAAATTAGAAACGTATTGGGGGAGCATTCATGTTAAGTAATCAGGGATTTAATTTGTGGGCAGATGAATATGATAAAACAGTTCAGTTAAGTGAGGAAAATAATCTCTATCCTTTTGCAGGCTATAAGGAAGTATTAAATGTGATTTTTAACGAAGTCATGCAAAAAGATAATTCAGAAATTTTAGATATCGGTTTTGGGACAGGTGTATTAACAAGCAAATTGTATGCAAATGGACACCAAATTGATGGCGTGGATTTTTCATCGAAAATGATTGCCATTGCACAATCGACTATGCCCGATGCCAATTTGATGGAATGGGACATATCAATGGGTCTCCCTCCACAGGTACTTGGCAAAAAGTATGATGCTATCATTAGCACGTATGCATTGCATCACTTAACAGACGAAGAGAAAATCGCATTCATAGCCAAATTAAGACCTTTGCTCAAGGAAGATGGCAAAATTTTTATTGGTGATATTGCTTTTGAAACAAGAGAGCAGCATAAGCAATGTCGACAAGAAAGTATTGAATATTGGGATGACGATGAATTTTATTTTGTTTATGAAGAAATCCGTTCCTTATTGGAAGATGAGTGTGACTTTTATCCAATTTCACATTGTGGTGGGGTATTGATTCTTTAAATAAATACGCAATATATGGGAGTGGCAAGATAACTTTAGCTACTCCCTTTTTTGCGATTTGTGGTGGTTTCTCAAAAAAGGATAAGCGGAATGGGAAATAGAAATTGTATAATGAAAAAAATTATACTGGAGGATTACAGGATGAATTCAAATGTGAGGGATCTATTCAAATCGATTGAATCAAATGACGTGGAAGCATTACACAAAGTACTTATTTCAAACCCTGCCTTAGCCAATAAAGAAAATGAGCAGGGGTTAACGCCTTTAGGATTTGCTGCGCATTTTGGAAATAAGGATATTGTACAACTTCTATTAAATTTCAATGCAGATATAAATGCTGTTTCCCATTCTAAGATAGAATATATCCCATCAAATACAGCTCTGCATGCAGCCATTGCAGGAACACGAAATTTAGAAGTCATTGAACTACTTTTAAATAATCAAGCGAACACAAATATCTTTGATAGCAATGGTCATACAGCTATACATACGGCTGTGTTTCATGATGATAACATCGAACTAATTAACCTTCTTATTAAACATGGGGCCTCTGTTCAAGCAAAGGCTGAAGGTGGAAAAACGGCATTAGAATTAGCAATCGAGCTAGGGAGCCATCAAGTAGCTGAAAAATTACGCCACGTTATTGAAACTGCCTAATTTCTTTGAGGAGATATTTGGAAAAATATAAAAACCTAAAGCAAGGGGAAATTCATTTGAAAGTCCGTCTGTCAGAGTATGATGAAAATTGGAGACGAATGTTCGAAGAGGAAGCTCAATTTTTAAGAGAACTATTTAGTGATGAAATTATTGAAATTGAACATTTTGGTAGCACCTCTGTACCAGGCATGAAGGCAAAACCTGTTATTGACATGATGTGCCTTGTTCAGGACATCAAGAAAATGGATGCGTTCAATGTTCAAATGAAATTGCTTGGATATGATGTTGCAGGTGAATGGGGCATACCCGGCAGACGACTATTTAGAAAAGGTGGAGAAACGAGAACCCATCATATCCATGTTTATCAGTACGATAATCTTCAAATTAAACGACATTTGGTGCTACGAGATTATTTAAAAAAGCATCCAGAAGAGGTTAAACAATATAGTAGTTTGAAAGAAGAATTGGCTCAACGCTTTGAAGATACGGCTTACTACAGCAAAGCGAAAAAACCTTACGTGAATGAATTGGAACAACGGGCATTGAATTGGTTTGAATAACAAGGAACATAGATGATATTTTAGTCGGTGTTCCAGAAACGAACTAGATACATTTACTTGTTTAGCATTATTTACCGGTGAACCTTATTATAAGTGTTCGTAGAAAATAAAATGGAATGTACGCATTGTAACTGGAAAAATAGGGGGCTAGGTTATGAATACTTCTGCATGGCAGCATGATAAATGGACGTGGAAGGAATTTACGTTATTGTTATTGCTCGAATTCATTTTCGTCATTGTGGTTGTTAAATACGGCGTCCAATCGCTATATCAAACTTGGTTTAATAATACCTTATATTCAGGAACACTGACTGGACTAACCATAGCGATTGTACTGATGGTGGGATTGTATTTTATCGCCCTGCGCCCGCAAAAGCTTTCCTGGGGGGAAGTCGGGATAAAAAAATTTTCCGCAAAGTATTGGTGGAAGATCCTGATATGGTTATTAATAACGGTTGTTTTAAGTGTCGCAGTATTAGTACTAACAAGCGCATTAGGGAATAGCATAGACAATAGCAAGACCGAAAGCCTCCAACAAAATATTAATTGGTTTACGATTCTCATTGGAATTATTTCTGCGGGCATCATCTCACCAATTTACGAAGAGATATTTTATCGGGGGTTTATTTACCGCTGGATAAGAGTAAGGCTTGGTGTGAAATGGGGGATTTTGCTTAGTTCACTAATCTTTACAATCGCGCATTTTCCAACTTTAAATGCAATGCCAGTGAATTTTATCACCGGTGTGATGTTTGCATGGGCATATGAAAAGACGGGTTCTGTAATTCCAGCGATGATTATTCATGGGGTATTTAATACGATAGCCGTTTTATTGACAGTTACAGGATAAGATTGGCTATGAAGATTATTGATTGCTATTCTTTATTTAGGATACGTTCATCGTCCTTTATTTAATTATAAAGGTTGGATGAGAAAAACGGTGAGTCGTATCATAAGTAAGTGCGGTCACATAAAAACGAAGGAATTCAATTAGATTCCTTCGTTTTCTGTTTGAATGATTTCTAATTTACCCTGTGATTGTTCAATGTCTAGTTGAGCCAGTAAGTAATCTTTTACAATACTTAAAATATCATTTTCATTTAACCTGAAATAGTTATGCTTCAAGCTGTAACACGACCTTCGTAAAATTTTTAAAATCGTCGATATGTTCATTAATGTATTTGTCAAATTCGCATTGATGATTCCCGCTTTTTGTAATAACTTAAAACTTACATGGCGAGCTTTTGGAACACCAAGTTTTTGTTCACTTACAATATGCATCGCTAAATCGATACTTGCTTCACAGGCACGCTGAATATTTAAGATGATACTTTCTTGTTTTGTGAGCTCTCTTAGGTTGTCGGGATTACCCTCATGAATTCGGTTCATTCATCGCTATAAACACTTCCCAGTTCTTTAATTGATTCTATTATCCTTAATCATTTGTCGCAGAAATAAGCTAGATCAATATCACTTTCATGATGATTTGTTCCTTTTACATTAGAGTCAAATAAAATGATGAAGCAAGGATTAAGTGCATGATTTAAATGTTCAAATAGTTGCTGCTGAGTTTCTTGCTTGAACATGCTAGCACGGTCTTTTCTTTATTATATACGTAGATGAAAAAAACGTAATTACAATAGTAAGTAAAACCATATCACTGGTGATGGTAAGCAATTAATTAGAACTACCTATTTTTAACAAGTCATTCGCCAAATTAATCAAACCCCGGTTTCCTTCATCACCGCCAAATCCTCTCATAAAGTGCTCCACCCGAATCTATTTGAATCATTTAAACATCAGGATTCGTTAATTGCGCCCATTGTTCAAAACCAAAATTTGATGAAAGTAGGTTTAACAGTAGTGCGCTAAGATTGCCGTGTGTCACCAGTGCAATTGTTTGGATATCTTCAGTATTTAGCTCATAAAGCAAGGAAAGAATGCGCGTGGTCGCTTTCAGGCTCGATTCGCCACCAGGAAATTCTAGATGCATATCCTTAAAGCTGCGTTGTAATTTGTCTTTCCAATCGGGTAGATGCTTTGCGCTTAAGACCCGTTCCTTTAAACGATCATCGATTTCAATGTGAAGATTATGTTTTAGCGCATAAGGCGTAATGGTATGGATTGTTCTTGTAAAAGGGCTGGAGATGATTCGGTCAATCGGGTACGTTTCTAGAAAATCGGCTAATTGCTGTGCTTGTTCCAATCCAGCTTCTGTTAATGCTGCTTCGGGTTCTTGTCCTTCTGCTGCGCAATGTCTAATTAATAGGAACTTGGTCAAATTGTATCCCTCCAAATTGAAATTTAGTAGCTGTATTATTCAAACTATACTCCTTAAACGGATGCCCGAACAATGTAACGGGAAAAGCACCTACTTTTTAGATTTCGCTGAATCTGCCTGTTTCCTTACTAAAAAATAGGCAGTAATATAAGCCGTAATTGGAATAACGAGTGTAACGCCAATCGCTGCACAACAAATCGTAATCAATTCACTGCTGAATACTTTTGAATTGACGATTTCCCCTAATGAATAAGAAAGATCCTTAAACCAGATCAGTAAGGCTAAGTAACCACCAAAAAAAGCGAAAAATAAGGTATTGGTACTCGTCCCTAAAATATCTCTCCCTATACTTAAACCAAATCGAAATAGCTCTTTTCGGTCAATATTTGGGTGATGATAATGCATTTCTCGCATAGGTGAAGCAATGGCGATCGCTGCATCTGTAATGGCACCAATCGTACTCATAATAATGACGGATACCGCGATTTTGACAAAATCAAGCCCTATATAAAATGAAAACATGCCCATTTCCTCGGTTTCCTCTTCACCAAAGCCCTGTATCATCGCGCTATTTGTGATTATAGAGATTAAGATGACTAATACAATGGTCGTCAGTATCGTTGCTAAAAAGGCTGTTTTCGTTGTCCAGTTTACTTCATTAATGTAAAAAAGGTTAATACAGCTAATGAATACACAGGCAATTAATGTTAAATAGACCGGATTGATAGTAGGGTCATTCATAAAGAACAAGGTGATGATTATAACACCGAAATTTAGAAACAAGGCAATAAATGACCGAATCCCTTTTCTCCCACCGATGATTGCCATAAATACGAATAACAGTCCGGCAAGTAAAACTAATACATTCATTGCTGCGCCTTCTTTCTAATCACAAAAAATATTGCGGTATAAAGACCAATTGGAATCGTAAGGACAATTCCAATGCCACCTGCTAGTGCACGTACTAACTCAAGAGATAGATTCAGTGAAAGTGTATAGCCAAACGTAGACGCATTTTTGAAATAAAGTAATAGGATAGGGATCGATCCACTAACATAGGCAAAGAACAAAATATTCGTCATTGTACCCATAATATCCTTTCCGATTTCCAAGCCTGATTTTGTAAGAGCTTTAACTGAGATCGTCGGGTCTTTTTCATACAACCCAAAAATCGAAGAAGACATCGTAATCGCAACATCCATGACAGCCCCTAAAGCGCCGATAATTAAGCCTGCTAAAAAGACCGTTTTATACGGGCGCGATATAAACTGCAATTCCTCATAACGAAGGCCATTTTCGCCCGTAATGACTAAAGCGATATATGTAATGAGAAGCGATGTAAACGTCCCAATCAATGTGGCAATTATCGCAGAGAATGTTTTTTCGTTTCGACCATTTACGAGTAATAGAGAAACGACGGTAAATACAATAACGCTAGCCCCACAAATCCATAATAAACTTTGATTGGCCGATTGAATATAAATATCGAGTGCAAACCAAAGGATCGCCGCGTTAAAGGCTAAACTTAAAACCGATAATAAACCTTGTCTTTTGCCGACGAGCAGCAGTACAAAAATAAATACCCATGCAATGAGGACTAAATATTTATCCCGCTTCACACCAGTAATCGTACCGCTTTGCTCCTGACTTGCTTGCAATTGTGTATCGAATGAAACGAATACTTCGCTGCCTACCTCAAACTTTTGGTCAAATGCTTGAGATTTAGAATAGTCATTTGTTAAATGGATGAGCGTGCCTTTTTCAACACCGTTTTTCACCTTAGCGATTAACTGCTGCGTATATAAAACGTCTTTGTTTTGAAAATTATCTTCTACATTTGTTGTACTGACTATTGTTACATCAACCACCTCTGCAATTGTGCTTTTATAGAAGGCATAATTGTGATGAACAAATACAAGCGAGCCGATGAATAAAACGATGAGCACAAGCGTAAATAGGCGTTGTTGCCAGGATGTTTTTTGATAGAGCGGTTGAAGCGACGGCATGTGCACACCTCCTGTAAATAATATAGGTAACAGTTCACACTATACCAAAAAATGATGGAAATAGCGCAAAAGAAGCGATGTTTACGCATCATTACTAAGAAAAAGGTGTAGAAAACCAAATATTCACTAGTTATCTTCGTTCTATATTTTGAACCTCTTTGGCTGTAAGTGTAACATCCTTAATAAACATGCCTTTGTTTAATTTGTAGGTGATTGAGCTGATATCTTCGCCTGAAATTTTTAGCATAACATCTGTAAAAATTAAATTATTGCCATTCCCATTCCGACTTATACTCTTGATCATTCCTATTCTATCTGCAGGGAATAATTCGAATGTAGCTTTATGGGTTGAAAGATTGGTATGAAGCAGATTGCCGTTCGTGTTGTTTGCATAAGCAGTGATGATGAAATTTAAACCATCGTCTATCAACCCCTTTCACTATAAACACACCCGAGCATACCATTTGGTGAATTTTGAATTGAAGTAATTTTAAGTGATGGATTCATTATATTTATTGATTATCAATTTGGTATATACTTACAATATAAATCTATTTTTTGGTGAAGGCATGTCAATTAAAGCAATTACGATTCATAATCGAGACCGCATGATCCAATTTTTTGAAGAGCATTGGTGGAGTTCGCAAATGATTATTTCTTCTGGAATATATAACTGTGACCAATTGGACGGGTATATTTACGAAGAAGCTGAAGAAATTTTAGGCTTACTTACCTATGTATTCCATGAAGAGGCACTCGAGGTGATTTCATTGGATAGTGTCCAAGAGGGGCAGGGAATTGGCTCGAAGCTAATGCAAGCAGTCGAGTTATTAGCGAAGCAAAAAGGGCTGTTAAAAATTACGTTACTTACTACAAATGATAATTTAAACGCGTTGAAATTTTATCAAAAGAGAGGCTATCGCATCGTAAAAGTCATACCAGATGCGGTAACGAAAGCGCGGGCGATAAAGCCTTCCATTCCGTTGATAGGTGATGAAGGGATACCTTTACATGATGAACTACAATTGGAAAAATTGTTAGTTGATTATTGATAATTAAGTATGATTAAAATCATTCTTTATTTGTAAATTCCCGAGAGATTAGAGGATTCTTTGTTGGATATTTATGTTGATTTAACTATGAAGATTGTGAGGACATATAGTTAGACGAAAGGGGCAGTTTAGTTTCAATAAATATTACTTTGTCTGATTGTAAGATTTAAGGGATAGATAATTTCGAGCTGGGATTAAAAGGGGATGTAGTGAGTGGTAGATGCTCAAAAATTAGTTTCGTATGTAGATGATATAAAGGAACGCAATAATAGCAGTGCATCTTCATTAGTTATAATAAAGGACAATAGTATTGTATTAGAACATTATAGTGGATTTCATTCCAACTCTAATTCAAATTCTATACCTATTTCTGAAACCTCACAGTTTAACGTTGCATCTGCAAGAAAAAGCTATTTAGGTTTAGCAATAGCCTATGCTTTATATGAAGGTAAAATTAAAAGTCTGGATGACTATGCACTCGATTACTTTGACAGTTTTGATAAGGGACTCCTTGCAGGAACAACTTTAAGGCATCTTGTTACTCACTCACATGGATTAAACGAGAGAAGTGACGGGATTATTTTTAGAGAATTTGATCCCGGAGAGGGTTGGGCATACAGAGGAATTAACATTCTAATGATGACAAAACTTATAAATAAACTGTATGATAAAAGTTTCCCTGAATTGCTTAAAGAGAGGGTATTCCTACCATTAGGTTTTAAAGAAACTGCTTGGCATACAAGACCAAATGAAAAGTTGGTTCAAGTAATCGATAAACCTAACGATATTGCTACATATAAATTAGGTAGTTCAAATGATGGTTTTGACTCTAATCTCCATACCTCGGCTCGAGAATTTGCTTTATGGGGAAGTCTTCATTTGAATAATGGATTAGTAAATGGGAAGCAAGTTGTTCCAAAAGAAGTCATTCAAATAGCTACCCGAGTACAAAACCCAGCTTATAAAGATCAAAATTTACCACAAAACGGATTGTTTTGGTATGTAAATGATACACCCTCATTAAGAAGCGAAATTGGAGAAAGAGTGCCTAAAGGTTCCTATTCAAATATTGGGTGTAACGGGTCCGACTTTATTAGTTATTCCTAAATATAATCTTGTTATATCAAAAATGTACAATAAACGATATAACTTTGGGGGTAACAATTACCTTCATTATTTAAGAGAATTCAGCAATTTAGTTGCTGATACATTTAAAGAGTAATTATGTTCATATTCAATTAACAAGGGCTTTTGTCAAGTCGAGCAAAGTTTAGACTCTAGAAGGGACTATACTAACGGTGCAGTTAGTAAAGTAAGGCTATGCTATAATAAAAATGTGACAAGATACTTTTGAAATATAATTCTAGGAGTGAAATTAAATGCCTTTGACTTTTGCTCATCCAGCAGCTGTTTTACCTTTTTCAAGAAATAGTAAATATGTTAATTTCCTTGCATTGGTATTAGGTAGCATGGCACCTGATTTTGAGTATTTTCTACATGGAAAGCCACATGGTGAGATTGGCCATACATTCTTTGGATTTATCGCTTTTAATCTACCAATTTTAGTAGTCGTTTATTTTATTTATCAAACATGTATACATAGGACCTTATTCAGTCATTTGCCATCTGTATTGCAAGATACATATCATCCAAAACCAAGTTCACCACGTTTGTTAAAAATAATTGTATTTTTGTATTCTGCATTATTTGGAATGCTAACCCATGTCGTCTGGGATTCGTTTACTCATGCTGGAGGATTTATGGTGACAAACTTATCATTCCTTTCTTACACTGTTCCTATTTTGGATTTTAAAATCCCCATCTTTAAGTTTCTTCAGCACGGTAGCACAATAGCTGGTATGACTTTGATCATAGTATATATGTATTTTCGAACAGCAAGGAATAAGTCAAATAGGGATGAGACGACAAATACCAAACAAAAATTAATGTATTGGGGTCAAATAGCATTGTTAACAGCACTTTTGTTTTATGTATGGTATTTGATTGATAGCGTTTCGATTGATTTTTATGGTATTATTGTTGTGCGAATAATTGATTCAGCTTTAATTAGTTTGTTAGTTGTTTCATTATATTTTAATCACTTTCCGGGGCTTTACTTCAAGAAGGGGTAAAGCTTT
Source organism: Solibacillus sp. FSL R7-0668 (assembly GCF_038006205.1). Taxonomy (NCBI): domain Bacteria; kingdom Bacillati; phylum Bacillota; class Bacilli; order Caryophanales; family Caryophanaceae; genus Solibacillus; species Solibacillus sp. FSL R7-0668. The sequence continues at coordinate 1,555,042 of NZ_JBBOUU010000001.1, forward strand.
TTATATTGAACTACCAGCGCAGTTTATTCGAGTGAGCAGAATAATTCCAATTCATTTGTTCAAGGAACTCAATTAATAGCTAGAACTTCTGGGGACCTTCAAACTTATAATGTAATGGTTCAAAATCTTATGAAAAACTTAAAATCATAAAAGCTCTGAATCCTGTAAAAAAATACGGACAAAAGGAGGAATGAATGTGAACAAACCTGTAATCATTATTGGAGCTGGGGTGAGTGGTCTTCGAGCTGCATCTCTCCTTACTTCACAAGGAATTAAATGTAGGGTTTTAGAAGCTAGAGACCGAAGTGGCGGTAGAATTTTGAGCATTTCCGATAAAAGCAGACCTGAACTAGGTAAATTTGACCTCGGTCCTACATGGTTTTGGCCACAGTATGAGCGTACGATTACCAATCTTGTTAAAGAACTGAACTTAGCAACCTTTTCTCAGTACACGAGAGGAGCAATGCTTTTAGAACGTTTTCCAAACGAGAAAGCAGAGCGTTATGTATTACCTGAAAATGCTGAGGAAAGATCCGTCCGATTTATTGGAGGTGTGCAGACTCTTATTGATGCTATAGCAGATACTATTCCATCAGGAGTAGTCGAGCTTGAAACGCGAGTGACAGCAATTCGTCTAGATGAAGACGGTGCGATCACGGTTGAAGCAGACATTGCAAATGGGAAGGCGGAAAAAATTTCAGCGGGTGCTGTTATTTTAGCATTACCGCCTCGGCTAGTGGCGCGGGATATTGAATTCTCTCCATCTCTACCTCCTGATATTATGACGAACCTTCTAAGCAAACCTACTTGGATGGCAGGACAGGCCAAGGCAGTTGCCATCTATGAGCGTCCCTTCTGGAGGGAATCAGGCCTCTCTGGATTCGTAAGGAGTGGGGTTGGACCCCTACAAGAAATCCATGACGCTTCTCCTTCTCCTGAAACGGAATCTGGTGCACTATTTGGTTTCTTTGGAATGCCAGCGAACATGCGCCAAGAATTGGGGGAGGATAAAGTTTTAAATTTGGTCATTGATCAATTAGTTAGGCTTTTTGGCCCCTCCGCTCAAAATGTAAAGGCTATCCTATACAAGGATTGGTCCACAGATGCCGAAACAGCTGTTGAGGAAGATTGGGACCCGCTAAGAGATTTCCCAAGGTATGGTCAACCACAAATAGCAGGGATATGGGAAAAGAAAATTATTTTTGCTGGTACAGAGTCTAATTCTCAATATGGTGGACATCTTGAAGGTGCACTCTTGGCAGCTGATAAAGCCGTTTCTAAAATCCTAGCTGATTAGTTAAAGAAGTACAATGGATGGAAGAAAGCCCCTATTGCTGGGAACAAGGAGCCGGAAACTATGCCTTTTCAATAGAAGGAAAATAAGCCTATACAGCGTTCCAAAATAAAAAGTTTGGAAACAGGCTTAAATACCATGAATGTTGTGAAAGCAGCGTTCGTGGTTTTTCTTATTGAACTAAAGCCCTTGTTGAATAGCGTTGATTATCTTGTATTCCACAATCAGGCGCTATTGTTGTAGATTTTTATTTATGAAAGGTTACCAACCATGTTTGAGGATATAAATAAGTGAAAGCCAGGGGATTTTAGCTTGACTTTATTTATTGTCAAAGTAAGTAGATTAATTAGCAGTATTCTTAATAAAATGGATTAACGTTGCGTAAAAACGAACAATCAAATTTTTTTGTAATATATAAGTTTTTTGGACAAAAGGATTTAGAACATTTATACTGTTTTTTGTTCCTTTATATCAATTTAATATTAATAATTGTAGATTTTACATAGGAAGGAAGTGTTGTTTAGAGTATGAAGCGTTTTAAATTAAAGCTAATTATAGTGTTATCTATCGTATTAGTCATATTCTTTATTGGAATAAGTATGTACACTTCCTATACCAAGATTGAAAATACAGTGGAAGAGGCGATTGCTAACCAAAATCTTGAAGCGGCTAAATCCATTGCAAAGGCGATTGATCTGGAAACATATGAGCGATTTTTAAAAGAACAGAATCGTGATGAAGATTATTGGACAATACGGCATTATTTGAATGATGCCCGAGAAAAACTAGGTGTATTATACGTTTATACTTTAGAAGTAGACAACCCTACTACATCGAAAGCTTTAATTGTAGGTTATCCTGAAAACAAGGATAATCCAAATGATTTTCCAATAGGTGAAGCTTGTACAGTACCGGAAACCCAAGTGAAATTAGCGTATGAGGAAGGAAAGCAATTTGTAACAAAGATACTAGAAGATACGAAATATGGTCATGAGTATATGACGGTGGGGACTCCTATTATGAATGGAGAAGGGGAAATCATTAGCTACCTTAGCATTGATATTAGTACGGATACACTTGACGAGATTAAAGGATCCGTTATGAATAGCAATATGGTTCTATTAGTTCTCAATGGACTTTTTGTTATTATTTTTATTATTTCTCTCTTCCTTTTACAAAAGTGGTATCAAAAAGAAGTTGGCACTACTGAATATACCTATCAAAAGGAAATTAAAACATTAATTGCTTCTGTCTCATCATTAAGGCACGATTATATTAACCATATCCAAATTTTATATGGATTTCTGCAGATAGGTGAAGTAGATCAAGCGAGAAATTATGCAGAATCTTTGTCTAAAGACATACAGACAATTGAATCCTTAAAATGTAATCTTGATCACCCGGGATTAGCGATATTACTGCAAACAAAAAAATTAACATGTCAAAATCAAGAAATTGATATACAGATAACCGTTGATGATAATCCCTTTGATAATATTAAAACGATTGATTTAATCAATATATTATCGAACATAATTGATAATGCAATCGATGCAACAATGGAGTTGCCAGAGGAACAACGTAAAATTACAGTTAGCTGTAAAGCAGACGAGTTATTTTATACGTTCTCGATTAAGAACACTGGGCGAAAGCTACCTGACATAAATCAAATTTTTAAACAAGGCTACTCAACGAAAAAAGTGGAGGAAGGAAGAGTTAGAGGACAAGGTTTGTTTATTGTTAAAGAAACACTTAATAAATACAATGGATCAATTACACTTGATACAACAAAAGAAAAAGAGACAATAGCGATTGTGAAGATCCCTACTAAGTAAATAGTAAAAGGTTGTGGTACAAATAAAATGACGTGCCATAGCCTTTTTTAGTGGAAAAGAAAGTATAAGCTTTTTAAGCGGTGTCTAGCGCAAGTCGTCTATAAGAGCGAAATATAAAAATAGAGCACTGTTACGGTATGCTGACGAATAGCCAGCTAGCTGAAAAATTTTTTGGCTAATTACATATTCAGATGCTTTTGCAATGGTATTTTTACCGGAGAATGGTAAACGAAGTGTTTTAATTAAATATTCGTATCTCGAAATAATCAAATCATTTTATTAAAATAAAACTATATTTGATTCAAAACAGCTAGTTTCTTACTGTTAAAATCAGCGTTTGCAACTTTCTTTTAATCAAACTTTATTAAAAACAGATATTTATGAAGGCAGAACAGTATCTAAAAGCTGTTTTGCTTTTTTTTTATGGAATTAAAAATTTTTGAATCGTTTCCTGTATTTGGTTAGTCTAATGTATAGAGGACGGTGAAGTCATATTAATTCTTTACAAGAAGATTTACTCGAACGTATCAAACAGGGCGATTCGGACGTCTTTTATGAGCTAATTGAGCCGATTCATGCGGATCTTTATCGCATGGCATTTGTCTATGTTCAAAATGAAACGGATGCAGTGGATATACTTCAGCAAGCGATAATTCAAGCATTTGAACGCATTGAAAGCTTGAAGGAGCCAAGTTATTTTAAAACATGGATGATTCGGATTGTTATTAATTGCAGTAAAACCTATTTATCCAAAATGAAGAAGCTAGAGATTACAGATCCGCTTGAATTAGTTGATGTCCAGTCGGTTTCACATACATATATGGAAGAAGAAATGGATTTATGGGCTGCCCTGCAATCGCTCGAAGAAAAATATAAAACGGTATTGTTGTTAAGATTTTACCAGGATTATACGGTGCCAGAAGTAGCGGCGATTTTAGAAATGCCTTTAGGAACGGTGAAAACCAATATTCGTCGTGGTCTAATGCAGCTAAAACAAAAATTGAAAGGGGTGTATCTAGATGAATGGCTACAATCCGTTGAAGGAAATGATGAATAAAATCCCTGTGCCACCACTGAAAGAGGTTTTACGATTAGATGGGATGAGTAAACTTTTTGAACAACCCACCCATACAGTAAATGCGCTAAAAAATGTGCATTGTACGATTTATGAAGGAGAAATGGTGGCGATTATGGGAACGAGTGGCTCAGGTAAGAGTACGCTACTAAACATGATTAGCGCGATTGATGAGCCATCATCTGGGACGCTTTATTTATTTAGTGAAAATGCCAATGACATGTATAAGGAGCCAAACGCATCAAAGTTTAGAAAAGAGCAAATCGGCTTTGTCTTTCAGGATTTTCACTTGTTGAAGGATTTAAATGTGGAGGATAATATCGCAATCCCGCTTATTTTAAATGATGTCCCTTCAAAAGAAATTGCGATTCGTGTGGAGCAAGTGATGAAGCAGCTTGGCATTTATGAATGGCGCAAGCATCGACCGCAGCAATTATCAGGTGGGCAGAAGCAGCGAGTAGCGATTGCAAGAGCGATAATTCATAAACCGCCGATTTTACTTGCGGATGAGCCGACTGGTGCACTGGATGTAAACACAACCAATGACATATTAAAGCTCCTAACAGACTTGCAAAAACAGGGGCAAACGGTCATTTTAGTAACGCATGATCCATATGTTGCGACATTTGCTGGGCGTGTACTGTTTTTCCATGATGGTCAAATCGTTGATAGCTATCAAAATGAACAATCTCTAGCCGATTTAGATATCATTTTAGAGCGCTTTAAAACGATTTCTAGAGGTGATGCGTGATGTTTGATTTAAGAACGATTGCATGGAAATTATGTAAAGCAGCGAAAACACATGTCATTACGAGCATTTGCATTATTGCAGTTACCATTTGTTTAATCGTGACGATGGCAACATATATCCATAATGCGAAAAATACATTAGATGCCAATATTGATGCGATGTTTGGTGAGATGGATATTTTGGCAGGCTATAATTATGGGCAGGGGCAATATGTTTCAGATGACTTGTTGGAGCAAATAGCTGAGCTACCAGACGTTGATGCGCTTTCCCCCATATCTCTTGAAATGACCGACATTAATCAGTTACAAGGCGTTTATACATTAGGGGTAGAAAATGATGCGCTTGTAAAAAGTCGCTATCATTTTGAACAAGATTTGACACAAGAAACGGTGATTGTCAGCGAGTTATTGGCGAAAACGTTGGATGTAGCGGTGAATGACGACATTGTATTAAATGACAAAGCGTATACAGTCATGGAAGTGTTGCCGACACCGATGGGAGCAGAGCCTTTTCAAATGGCGTTAGTTCATAATGATGAATTAAAAGAGAGTGGCTTTACGGCTTTATTTATGCTCATTCAAACAGACGAAATGGAAGCAGTAGCAAATGCGTTACATTCATTTGATTCACAGCTACGAGTTGATATTGTGAATGAGTATGATTTTATTAAAATGAATTTACAGGCCTTACTTATTTTTGTGGTCGTATTATCTGTGTTTGTACTGCTGATTACTGCGCTATTATTAATCTCAACAATGCAGCTATTATTTACAAAATTAAAAGAGCAGCTCATGATTTTACGCTCACTCGGCGCATCAACGACACAAATCGCAAAGCTTGTTCAAATTCAACTTGTTAGTATTGTGTGCTTAGGTTTAATTTTCGGCACGGCTCTTAGCTTTGCGACGATTCATTTCGCCTTACCTCAGCTCATTAAATGGATGCAGCTGCCTGAAGCATCAACGGAATTTCCAATTGTTTTAGTGGTAGGTATTGTTCTGACAGTTGGTTTATTACTTACAGGTTATATGTTGCGGCAAGTACGAAAAGCTACGAATATTTTACCGCTACAAATTGTCAATGACACAGAACCGCGTACATTTGTGTTAACGAAGTGGAAGCTGATTGTGGTCGGAATTTCCACAGTAATGGCATTCCTTTTATTATTAGTTGGACAGCTTGATCCAGGAGGGGGAAAAGGGACACTACAAATCCTTTTAGGTTCGTTATGGCTGGCGTTGCTTTTTCTCTATATGATTCCATTTACCTTCCAGTGGCTGTTAAAAGCTGTACTACGACCAATTCGCCTGCTTTTTGGAAGAGAAGCCTATTTAGCCTGTCAGCAGTTGATTCCACAAATTCGCGTGAACATAAAAATTGTCCTAACGCTAGTAGGGCTAGTTGTGATTTTAGTATTTGGCTCGTCGGTCTTGAAATCATTGCAAGCCAATGAGCAAGCATATTTAAACGAACGTTTTGAAGCGCAATATATTTTGTCCAATCCAACAGGCCTAAAAGGGAGTTCCGAAATTTTAACAGAGCTTCAGAAAATGGAAAATACCGTTGTGAAACGTGCAACTAGTATGGGAAGTTCGATATCGATGTCAGTAGATGGAGAGACCTTTGATTTATTTGCGGAAAACTTGAATGTATATGGAATTGAAGGTTTAGCAGAAAATAAAATTGTAGTAACCGAGAAATTCGCTAAAGCTGAAAATATTGCCATTGGTGATTGGATTTCACCGTATTTTTTAGATTATGAACTTTTGGTTATGCAGCAGCAACCCACCTTTGAAGTTGTCAAAATCATTGCTACTGAGCAATCATACGTAGGTGCCTATATCGATTGGTCTTCGGCATATGCTCAAAATCAATTACCAATTCGTGAAATTAAGTTAGATACTGCAAATAGTGGTCAACTAGAGCGGCTATTAAGTCTTTATCCGATGTTTCATTTATTAGAAAAATCTGAGGCCATTGAACAGGCAAATACGATGTTCTACCAGCGCTGGAGCTTATTTGTTGGGGTATTCATTGTGTTACTCGTTGCAACAACAATCGGCATTATCCAAACATTAATGCATTTGGTATACACAAATCGCTCCCAGTATACCATTCAGCGTTTACTCGGTCTTTCACCAAATGGACTAGTGAAATACTTATGTATGCAGGTGTTAAGCTTTGTGTTATATGGATTAATGACAGGCTTACTAATTGGAGCATTGTTAACTCGTTTGGTTTCGCTAATTGATAAGGAAGCTGGACAATTCGCGTTTGATTTTGCAACGATTGGTGTTGTATGTGCAGGGCTCGTTGTGCTATTACTCCTCGTATTCGGCGTGCAGGGCTATATGATTAGCAGACGCAAGCTTTCTGAGGAAATGGTGGAGCTTTAGGAATTGAAGGTGTTATGAATAGAAAACAGATAGCTGTGCATTTTGCTGCATGCTATCTGTTTTTTTTATTTGGACTCTCCACGGAGGTCGATGTTACCCCACCTTACATATATATTTTAGGTTAAGTTGAAATCGGATATTCCGTTGTCTAGGTTTTTTCAAAATATCTTTTCCAAGGGGGAACCTTTTAATCTACAAGCGTATTTTTATAAGTAGCGATTTCTTCTTGGAGAATATTCAAAAGATTATTTTCTTCTAATTCCTGTAATATATTTAGCCCTTTATTGATCCAGTCACTACTTGTATTTGTAGATTGGTTTAAATGAGAAATTATTATTCCCTTTCTAATATAACAAATACCTAATCGCAAATATTCCCCTAATTGTTTACTCAAGCTTATTGCGTTATCTACGATATTTAGGGATTCTTCAAATAACTGGTTTTTAATTAGTAACAAACTAAAATTTACTGAAATATTTAATTTAATCATTTCTAAGTCCTTATCACCTTTATAAAAATCTATATTACGTTCAACAAAAGTTTTGATTGTCCTTACAGTTTCAATTGGAAATAAAAATAATATAGAATTAATTAAATAAATATCTGCCTTGTATAGACGATTTCTTTTACTTAAATCATACCATACTTCTATTAATCCCATATTTGCTTTTTTTAAGTCACTTGTATTCAACAAAATTAATAAAGATTCACATACTTTTTCTATATGTTGTAAGAATAAGTCCTCGCTATCATAATTTTGAATTTTATGAATAATCAAATTCAATTCTTCTTTATTATTATAGGTTAAATTAAAAAAGTTATTAATTATATCTTTTCGTACTTCAAACGTAGTACCTTTATTTAGAATAATTAAGAGTTCATCGCAAGTAATATCAAGTCTATCTAATATTTTCAATAAAGCTTGAGATGACACATCAATAATCCCATTTTCAAATCTAGAATAATTACTTTGTGTCATTATATTAGAAGCTACAAATTTCTGAGAAATACCTTTATCCTCTCTTATTTCTTTAATAGTTAACCCTAATTCAACATACTTCATGATTAATTCTCCCTTTTCTATATTTAAATTCAAACATTCAATTCAAATATTTTCCAAGTCAATATCATTTTATAACACTCTATTAATTCTAATATATGTATTTTTGCATATTTAAACTTACACTTCCATTATATAACTTATAATTCTCATAAAGGGAGCATTCCTTTATGAAGGATTGGTGCCATCTTGAAGGAAAAAAGACATCCTGTATGGTGTTTAGTGTCAACTCGGAAATTGATCCATCATCAAACAGGAGCACTACTCTATGAATAGAAAAAGGTGGAATTATTTATGGACGAAAAACGGAAGTTAGAACTGAAGATGAAAGAAAATAAATTAATGATGAGACAAGCGGGCTTTGTAATATTATTTATAATACTTTTTCTTCAATACTTTAAACTAGCTGCTTACTTGTCAAATAAATTTTTTTTTACTAGTTATTTTTTTTTCAACTTTTTAATGATTTTAGGTATTCCTATATCATACTTTGTTGCAAAATATTTAGTTCGGTTAGTAAAAAAAATAATATGAATAAAGTATCTCGATTAGCGATATATGGTTATTAAACTAACAGGGCTTTAATTGAATATTCGGTTTCCGAAATGAGATAGCTGTGCATTTTGCTGCATGCTATCTGTTTTCTTACTATAAATCCACAATAGGAAGCACGGAGAAGCTACCATTTTTTGTATAACAGTAGAATATTTTGTCACAATTTAAATAGATTCTATCTTCGTATGCTTGACTCTTCCTTTAGGGAAGCCTTTATACTAGAAGGGTATCTACAAAGGGGAGGACGAATAAACTATGGGGAATTTACTGAAGATTCGAGATGTTTCTAGCAAATACAACATTACGGCGCGCACCTTGCGTTATTATGAAGACATGGGCTTGCTCACTAGTATTCGTAGCGATGAAGTAACTTATAGGATGTATGATGAAAATGCTATTAGACGAATTGAACAAATATTAGTTTTGCGTAAACTAAACATTAGTATAAAAGATATTCAACGTATTTTTGATTCTTCTGGCTCTGGTGTAGTTTTAGATGTATTAGGAAAAAAGGTAGATACTATTGATGACGAAGTAGCATTATTATATGAATTGAAGGAGCTTGTAATGGATTTCATTAAAGAAATCGAGAGAATAAACTTTACGGACCACTCCGATATTAAGCAGCTCTATAGTAAAGCAAAAGAAATCGAAACTCAAATTGTAAATGCCGATTATATTGGCAACCCTACCAACATACATCGTTTAATTGAGATAACCGATAAATTAGATAAAAAGATTCCGGATGTTATGGTTGTGAGAGTACCGGCATTTCGAGCAATAACTTCAGATGAACATACATGGGAAGAAATATTTAAACACGGCGGATATATGTTTCAACTATGGCAGCATTACGACTCATTTAAAACCGTTATATTTGACTGCTTAGATTTCACATTGGTAAAAGTGATCACAGCGGCGAAATGATTTGTGCTATTAAAGATGATGTGAGTGAGGATGATGTGAGCCCACTTAAAATGATTGATTTTCCTGGAGGCCTGTATGCGATGGCGGTCAGTATTGATGAGGACGATGAAAGTATCCGAAAAGTACAAGATAAAATCTGTCAATGGATTGAGGGTACGAATTTCGAGCTAGACAAAAATCGTAGCTTTATGTTCAATATGCCTTATTTAGATGAAGAAAATGTTTATCAACAGGATATTGAAAAGGGATTGGGCTATCGACAAATGCAACGATATGTCCCTATTAAATTAAAGGGAATTTAATGATGATTGAGTTACTAGCAGTCCCACCATCGAAACATGTTTTTTACAATCTTCTATAGATAGGAGATTGTATGACTCTTTGCATAGAAATACTTGGAATTTTCAAGTGCGATTTTAGCCTTTTTACGTGTGAATGCCCAAAAATATCCATCGTTTTAATAAAACCGTAGATCATCTCTAACTTATCGTAAAGACCCCAATAGAAGTAAATTATTTTAGAATTAATACTTTTAACTAAGAATCCATTTCAACAATCATTATTTTTAAAAGCTAAGCCTCTACTTTTAAATTGAAAAATCCCCTGTAAGATGGCTCCTACAGGGGATGTAATTACATCAAGTTCAGTGAAATTAATAAATATCTCGATCCCAAAAACGTTGCATGGCAATGGCATCGACAAATTGCTTGCCAAAATCAGCGTTGCCAGTAGCTATTACAATACCAGGTCCTAATTTTGCGCTGGATTCGTTAAAAAATGGCATACCTGATTGTGCAACGCCTATTGGTTTATAATGACGAAATGCTTGGTTAATATTTATGACTACATCTTGATTGAATTTGGCTTGATTTTCGGCCTTTCCCCCTACAACATATAGGGCGTCAAACAAAACAGAATCAGTTGTTAAATACGTTTCAGTCGCTGTTAACTGCACGCCGTCCTTACTTTCGACTTTTCCGATTCGCTCAGCAATAATACGATAGCGCACCCCGAATTTTTTAAATGTCTTCAACACATTATTCACTTCTGACGCATCGAATCCATTGCCAATTAGTACACCGACTTTCAATGTTTGTGGCAGTTTGATTGTATTCGCCTGGCTCAGTGCGTGGGAAGAAGCCGTAACGGTTGATTGCTCGCCAGTTGGTTTGTTTACCCCTACATTATTCGCAATAATGGTCGCCATTTCTTTATCAACGTGGACAAACATGTCGACTACTTGCTGGCGAACGGATTGACTATTTACTTTGCCAACTTCGAAGCTAAAGGCATTGATGATATGTTGCTTTTCTGGTGGTGACATACTATTCCAAAATAGCCTTGCTTGTGAAAAATGATCATCAAACGATTTGCTTCGTGCGCGGGTAATATGTCCTTCCACTTTTTCCTCATAATGCACAAACCCACCTTCAGCGGCAGTAGAAGTCGAAGGGGTATTATTTGCAAGAGAGTTTTTATGGTAACTGACGCGCCCGACATTAATCGTCTGTCGACTAAAGCCATTGCGCTGATTATTATGAATTGGACAAACCGGGCGATTGATCGGAATTTCAGTAAAATTTGGTCCACCTAAACGAAGGAGCTGTGTATCAATATAAGAAAATAAACGGCCTTGTAGCAGCGGATCATTTGTAAAATCAATGCCCGGTACAACATTACCCGGATGGAAAGCGACTTGCTCGGTTTCTGCAAAAACGTTGTCAACATTACGATTCAAGGTCATTTTCCCAATAATCTTTACGGGTATGATTTCTTCAGGCCAAAGCTTTGTCGCATCTAAAATGTCAAAATCAAATTTAAACTCATCTTCCTGCTCAAGTATTTGTACACCGAGCTCGTATTCTGGGAAATCACCCATTTCGATGGATTCCCATAAATCGCGACGTTGAAAATCGGTATCTTTTCCTGCAATGATTTGCGCTTCATCCCATACGAGTGAATGAACGCCTAATACTGGCTTCCAATGGAACTTTACAAATCGCGACTTTCCTTTGTCATTGATAAATCGGAAAGTATGGACGCCAAAGCCTTCCATCATTCTATAATTTTTAGGTATAGCCCGATCCGACATCAACCACATCACCATCGCGGCACTTTCCTGATTATTCGCAACAAAATCCCAGAAGGTATCATGTGCAGTCGCTGCTTGTGGCATCTCATTATTTGGCTCTGGCTTCGCGGCATGAATTAAATCTGGAAACTTCATCGCATCCTGTATGAAGAAGATCGGAATATTATTACCAACTAAATCATAATTACCTTCCTCGGTATAGAACTTGACGGCAAATCCACGCACATCTCGTGCTGTATCCATCGAACCAGAACTTCCAACAACATTCGAAAACCGCAAAAAGACAGGCGTTTTGGACCCTACTTTTTGTAGAAATCCTGCTTTTGTATATTCTTTCATCGATTCATACAATTCAAATTCTCCATGTGCGGCATAGCCTCTTGCATGAACGACACGTTCTGGAATACGCTCATGATCAAAATGCGTCATCTTTTCCCGAAAGTGAAAATCCTCCATCAATGTTGGACCTCGAACGCCTGCTTTTAACGAATCCTCATCATTTGATACCTTCACACCTTGATTTGTCGTCATCTTTTTCCCATCATTATTTACGAGAAACTGCTCAAGCTGTTGTTCCTTTGCATCCGCATCTTTCTTTTGATTAGACCAAGATTTGTCCACAAAATCCCCTTTCCTTACTTCACAATTTTCATTTCACATATGTCTCATACACTATATGTTTGTTGGATAGATTCATTCTTGAAGCGATTTCATAAACCATATTTTGAAGAGCTTGGACTTCTTGTGTGAAAACTTATGCTAAAAAGTTCAAGCTTACTGTTGCTTTTACAATTTTAATTGAATCAGCATCGCAGCGTTGAGGAAGAAGGAAATTGACCACAAAATAGAGAAGTATGATATTAGAAAATGGATAAGAATTTGGAAATTCTGGATGAAAGTAAAGAGTTTATTTAGAAATCAAAAAAATAATTTTGGAGTGAGCTAATTGAAATTTAATTATGATGATATTAGAAGTGGTAATGCAACTTGTACGTTTGAAATTAATGATAAAAAGATGGAGTTTTACCCTTCTTTTCATTCAGATGCTCTAGGTGACTTTGTTACATATCTTGCATCGGTACATCCACTCTGTAAATTAAGCTGGAAGGAAGGCGCTTTTCATAAAAGAAATGGAGGTATCGAATGGCATACTGGTCCTGTTTTATTGTGTTGGGAATTTAAGCGTGATTTTGAAGACTTAGAAATTATAATTACAGAAAAACAAAATTTCATAGTTGAAAGAAAAGTTAATGATAAATTACCCAAAAAAATATTGAAAACAAAATGTAATTTTGAAGAATTTGTATTATGCGTAGTGAAAGAGTTAGATAGAATGATTAAACAACGTGGTATTTTAGGATATCGTCAAGAATGGCAATATTACACCTTTCCCATTGATGGTTTCCTTGCTTTGAAACATGCGTGTCTTTATAAAAAACCATTTGAAATAACAAAGAAAAATAGTGGTACCGTAATTGAAGATGAATTAAATTTATTGTTAAGTACACTTGAGTAAGTTGTTTTACCAATGAGGATTTTAGTTGAACAATGCATTATATATGGGGGTGAAGAAGATTAGCGAAATACTGGTAGTGAATCAAAAAAATATGGAAATTCTTCAAAGGGGAGAAAATGGCACACCAATAATTATTCTTACTGGATTGGGTTGCTCATTTGATGAGTGGCACGATGTGATAACAACATTAAGCAAAACGAATCGAGTTGTAATGTATCATAGACCTGGTCTTGGTGCGAGTGAAATTCGAAATGAAGTCCGTAATACGCAGGCGGTCGTAAACGAATTAAAGGAGTTGATGCGTTTACTTGAAATACATGAACCCGTACTATTAGTTGGTCATTCGTATGGTGGATTATGTGTACAGCACTTTGTGAAAAAATATCCTAAAAAGGTTGCGGGAGTGATTTTAGTAGATTCAACTTCTGTTGACTTAAAGGTCTTGGACGAGTTGAATTTACCCGTTTTGAATGAAGAATCAACCGATGAGATTTGGATTGAAAAATGTGATTCCTATTCTTTAATGAATCACGAAGAATTAAGGGGAATTATTAATCCAACACTTACAGAACAGCAGAAACGACTACCTCTTTATGTACAACAACGTCTAATTTATTTCCAAATTATCCCTACTTTATACAAAGCAATGCGTTCTGAAATAAGCAATTGGAAGAAGGACGCAGATATCATAAAGAGCTTAGGGGCATTCCCTAATATACCTCTAATCGTAATTGGTCGAGATAAAGAATATACTATTAGGTTAGGAACTGACGATGGGTTACCAGAGTCAGAGTTAAGATTATTTGAAGAAAAGTGGCAAGAGTTAATTCTGAGTCAAGTGAATCTATCTCAAAGAAGTAGGTTTATATTAGCACAAAATTCAAGTCATTCAATACATATGGATAGACCGGATATCATTATTGAATCCATAAACAACATCAATCAGATCAGATAGGGAGTCGAGCAAGGCTAAATATACTAGTGAAGATAAGCATAATCAATTACAGAAAAATGAGTTAAAAGAATTCGAAAGGAGGGTGCATGCTATGGAATTAAAACAAAATTCAAATCGATGTATGATTCTTTTGCATGAAATTTATGGAATCAATCAGCACATGCAGTATTATGCAAAGCTGTTATTTAAACAAAATTTTGATGTATATATCCCCAAATTAATAAATATAGAAGAGCCATTTCCTTATGAAGAGGAAGAACGAGCCTACCATCATTTTATAGAAAATAAAGGGTTTGAAAATGCCTATAATCAAGTAACGGCGATTATCGATGATTTATCAAAAAAATACAAAGAAGTCCATATAATAGGCTTTAGTGTTGGTGCAACCGTTGCGTGGCTTTGTAGTAATCATGAAAATGTACAAAGAGTTGTTGGCTTGTATGGGTCCCGTATTCGACAATATCTTGATATAATTCCGAAGTCTGATACCGTCTTAATTTATGGCGAGCATGAGCAGTCATTTGAGCCTAAAGATTTAAAACATAAGCTATCAAAGTACACTAATGTATTGGTGAAGATTGTAGAAGGGGAACATGGCTTTGCGGACCCGTACTCAACGGAATACAATAAAAGAAGTGCTGATAGTATATTAATATATTTAACCGATTATTCAGATTAAAACGTTCCTAATACAGCGGAACTTAAAAAAATCCCTTTTGAAGATAGATTGATCAAAAGGGGTTCATAGTTAGTAGATTTTAGCTTAATTTTTATAAAAAGTTTGAGTCGCAAAAAGTTTGAGTATTTTCTAGCTATGTTGTTAGTTAATAGCGACATTAACGGATTGAACTTAAATCAGCCTTTCATAACTGCTAATTATGTGACTTAATCATTCTGTTGTTTTGTTTAATCAAATCTAAAAGGTCTTCAGGAACAAGCCGTAATTCGCCGCTTTGAAACTTACTTATAGGCAATCGCCTAATTTTGAATATACTCCCGTCATCTTCCTTACCTTCAAACACTTCCTTGGTATAAAAAGAGGTATCAACAAAGGCTGCATTATATACTTGTACAATCTCATGTCCTACTTCGCCGTTAAAAGTAAAGATATTTTCAACAGTTCCCAAATATTGAAGTTCAAAAATATCCGTTTCAATTTCTTCTTGTATTTCTCTTATTAATGCTTCGTCGCTTTTTTCTCCGTACTCAATGCCACCCCCTATAGGACGGTAAAAATACTCAACTTTTACTGGATCATAGCCCTCTGCAACAAGGATCGTATCGTCCTTTTGAAATATACAAATAACCAGTGGTCGTATTCTTCCTTTTTTCATTGAAATCCTCCCAATCCTTAATTAATATCCTTTAGTTGTTTCGATTCAATTACGAATTAACCCTGCTTTGAGACAGAATCTTTAATCAAAAATTGTTTTAATAATCTCGCTTTTTCTAAAACTAGTTGGAGCGTGTTTGGGAAAGGCATTGTTGTAAATCGGTTACACATTATAAATTTTCTAGATGCCTCTATTATTTCGTAATTCAATAATCGTTCCTTCAGGTGCTATTAATTTACAGAGTGCTCCATTTTCCACTTCGTAAATAATTTCCCCATCTTTTTGTTTAAAATGAACGTTTAGTTTTTTCAAACGCTCAACTTCAAAAGGCAAATCTTCAACCCAAATGCAAAAATGGACAATCCCTTCACTATTTGAATAAACAGGTTTTAAAACTTCATGTTGCTTTCCTGTTTGAAGTTCAATATAAAAATCTCCTAACTTTAACCAAGTATTATATGCACGCCCATGAAAATTAGGCGTTTGTTGGACAATTTCAAAACCAAGAGCTTCAGTATAAAATTCAACAGTTTCTAAATAAGATTTTGTTTGTATACATAGATGATGTATATAAGCATTTTTCATAATTTTTCTAACTCCTTCTAATTTTTACATATTCAAATTTTCAATGCAATTATTATTACATAATTTAAGGATGGAATATATGGTTTGTGGATACTATTTTAATTGTCATTTCAGCTCAAGTTCTATTGCAAAAATAAACTTCATTTAGACAAGCCTACATGTATAATGGATAATAATAGTAAAAAATAGTTAATAAGGGGAGAATTACGTGAAAACGATTGGCTTAATCGGTGGAATGAGTTGGGAATCCTCAGCTGTGTATTATCGTGTGATTAATGAGGAAGTAAAAAAATATTTAGGTGGGCTACACTCATCGAAATGTCTATTGGCGAGCGTTGATTTTGCGGAAATTGAGGCCTATCAAATGAAGGGGAATTGGAATTTAGCGGGACAATTATTAGGACAAACAGCAGAAAAGTTGCAGGCTGCTGGCGCAGATTTTATCGTTATTTGTACGAATACAATGCATAAAGTCGTACCAATGATTGAGCAATATATTACCATTCCGATATTACATATTGCCGATGCGACAGCGGACACTATTTTGCAGGAAGGTTATGAAAAAATTGGTTTACTGGGGACAAAATTTACGATGGAGCAAGACTTTTATAAGGATTGCCTCATAGGAAAGGGCATTCAGCCAATCATCCCAACTGAAACTGAAAGAAATGAGGTACACCGCATTATATATGAAGAGCTGTGCCTAGGAATGATTAAAGACGCATCACGAGACTTTTATTTGTCGGTGATTGAAAACCTTCAAAAGCAAGGTGCGCAGGGTATTATTTTAGGATGTACAGAAATTGGCTTGTTGATTACCACGCAGCATACGAATTTGCCATTATTTGATACCACACTCATCCATGCACAGATGGCAGCGCTTGAATCAATAGAATCAATACACACAAGTAAACTTAAGAGGTAATTGAATAAGCAGACATCTTTATTGAACTAACGTAGCATTACTTGTCTGATCTTTTATTTAATTAATTAGTTTTTCGTGACATTACATAAAAGCCACTAAACGAAGATTTGGGTGCATGATTTAATAAAATTCAGCACTATAATTAATAAAAAAGATACAGAAATTGGAGGATTGAATGGAAAAAGACATTTTTGAAGCTATTGATGTAAGTAAAGAAATCGAAGGGAAAATGATTTTAAATAAAATAAGCTTCCAGTGTGAAGACTATACTACTATGGCTATCTGTGGGCAAAATGGTTCTGGTAAAAGTACATTATTAAAAGTCTTGGCAGGCATATATGAACCTACAAGTGGAAAAGTCAGAAGGGGAAAGAGGAAGGTAGGGTATGTACCAGAACACTTTCCGGAGAATTTACGATTTAAGCTCAAAGAATATTTGTTACTAACAGCGTCGTTTCACGGTTTTTCTAAACAACATATTGAAACGGATCTTTTAGAATATATCAGAATTTTCGGTTTACAGCGATATGTAGACACGCCATTAAAACAATGTTCAAAGGGGACAAAACAAAAGGCAGGTTTAATTCAAGCGCTTATTATGAAGCCTGATATCCTTCTTTTAGACGAACCTCTAACTGGATTGGATAGCCCAACCCAGAATCAATTAATAGATCTTCTGGAAAAGTTAAAAAAACAAGTAACTATCATTTTCACAACACATGAAGATAAGATGATTGAGAAATTGGCAGATAATATTTTTTATGTTGAATCTGGGGAGGTTTTAAGCTGTTTAAAACCACGAAATGTACAAAAGTCGATTAAGGTGAAATTTAATAATAAAGATATTTTTAAAGAGCTAAATTTCTATGATATTACATATGAAAGAAATACTGCTTTCATTACGGTAGACGCAGCTAAATCTGATGAATTACTCCTAGATTTATTAAATAAAAAATGCTCTATTTTAGAGGTAAATGAAAAGAGGTAAGTATGACTGGGTTTATTCGTTATCAATTCATAAGTTATATTCGTTCTTTAAAAATGATTCCACCCATCACTGTTTTTTGCACATGGGTATTTGTACTGTATGCGTACAGTGGTGTTGCGATTTTAAGCAGCTACGCAGTCACAAGTTTTACGATGTATTTAGTGATGACTTGGTTGACGATGAGTGCTTTTTCAATTGAAGAAGAGAGTGAGAGGTACATATTGTTTGTCCAATTGGATAGCAAAAATCGTTATTTATGGGGCAAATGGACGATTTGCTTAATTTTCGCAATCCTATTTATGGTTTTGGCCATTCTTTATCCGATCATGATGAACAGTTTTAAAGGAACGATCAGACCTATTCATTTAGGACTTGCAATATATAGTCATTTCCTTTTAGCTTGGTTTGGCATTTTAGTAGGTACTTTTTTCTCCGTTACTTCATTTGCTACAAGAAAATATGCATGGCTATCAGCGATGTTGGTGATTGTAGTTTCTATTTCTTATGAAGGACTAGTGGAAAAAATAAGTTTGCTTAAATGGGGACTTATCATATTTCCACCGGTAACGCAGGTGATTAATTATTCGAATGGAGACGAATCAATTCAAATAGGGCATGATTTTTGGTTACTTGCAATGTGGACATTTGTTTACTCGGTTCTTGGGGGAATCGTAGTTTGGCGGATGTTTTTAAGGAAGGAAAGGTAATTTTTCAGAGCTACAATATGTTGCGTTTTAATTGAATACCTAAAATAGAATTAATCGTGAAAAAGGATGTTGATGGAATGAATAAGCGCGGGGCAGGTGTTATCTTTATAGCAATAGCTGCTTTTTTGTTGCATCAAAATATAATAGTGCGGAAATCTTTGGTTCGGGTGTTTTGAGTTGGGATGAGTTCCTATTTCATGCAATGTTAAACTATGTTGGTTCAAGTATGTTCAGTATTATTGCATTAATAATAGGGGGAGCATGAAGAAATCACGATAAAAAACAGCAATCTAATAAATAATTATATATATCACGAGTTTCTGAGTGTCAATTTGTGGATTTGCTTTATTGTTAATATGTAGCTGGTTTGACAGTCATGGTTGATGTAAATTACGGAGGTCGGTGGAAAATGATAATTAATTTGTTAATTAGCGCAATTTTTCAACTATTGCTTTTTTCGATAATTCCATTCGTTTGGTGGGTAGTTACTGCAAAAAAAGAAACTAGCTATTTAACTTGGTTAGGAATTAAAAAAATAAAAATTAAAAGCAATCAAATTTTTATGGCTTCATTTTTATTCGTTATTATCGTTTTGGTGATACCTGGTTATTTAGCGGTTGCTTTTTTTATAGATGAGTCGGCAATGGCAACCTCACAGTTTTCTGGTAAAGGTATTTCAGCAATTATTCCCGTTCTAATTTACGCCTTTTTGCAAACTGGACTATCAGAAGAGATATTTTTCCGAGGTTTTCTAACTAAAAGATTAATAAATAGATTTGGTTTTCAACTCGGTAATTCTATACAAGGTATTCTATTTGGATTGATGCATGGTGCAATGTTTATGGTATTACTCAACCCATTAGAAATAATAATTATAATACTAATTACTGGAGTTGGGGGGTATTTACTTGGCTGGATAAATGAGAAACAATCAAACGGTTCAATAATTTCAAGTTGGCTAATACACGGAATTGTTAATACTATCTCTTCATCATGGGCTTTATTTAATTTGTTGTGATGATACGTTTAAAAAGTACAGTCAACTTCTAGGGCCTTCGTATAAAAAATTCTACAAAGGATATAAAATATGCCTAAAAAGTTCCCTTATGAAAGTGAGAAATTCCACTTATTAACCAATTGAAGGAGGGCATTTTGGCTGTTTGTAATAGTAATGTTCCCAAAAGGTGTTTTGAGAAGCAAAACCTTTCGATAAAATATTACCTATCAGAAGAAGTTGAATTACCCAATTGAATGTTTGGGTGGTTGATTAAGGAATCAAATTAGAAGCCCGTATCTGTAATGTTCGCTATTATGAAGAGAATGACTATGATTCGATTAGAATGGGAAGCACAGAAAGCCACGAATGTTAAGACTCGTGGCTTTTCCTACTAGCATTATTTATCCTGCTATTCATGCAGGAAACACCAACGCCTGATATATCTATATTTACACGATTACCGCTTTCTTTTTAATGTGCAAAAAATCATGTTTTTTAACATTGAAAATTCGCACTTATTGTTTGAAATAAAGCTTGATCAAAATTTTAATATAAAACATTGTATGAAGTTTCAGCTTCCAAAACGGATTAACTTTTCATAAAACCAGTAACTCCATGTAATTTAAATGCCGCCTCCTCAAATATTTTTGCCTTCGATTTTCTTCAATAATCCCACACAACTAACTTTAATATTTCATCCAAGGTCTTTACATGAACAGATAGTTTCATCAATTTTTTGAGTTTTCATTTTTGTCTATTGAAAATAAATGCTGAAAAATTTATTCAATTTATATTGACAATAAATTATCGATTTGTATATATTGTATATAAAGTATATATACAATATGAATTGAGGAAGCATGCATGCAAATTTTAATTTCACATAATTCAAAGGAACCAATTTATGAACAAATCGTACAGCAAATTAAGAAAGCCATTTTAGCAAATGACATTGCGGCTGGCTACGCTTTACCATCTATGCGTAACATGGCGAAGGATTTGGATGTAAGTGTCATCACAACAAAGCGGGCCTACGAAGAGCTTGAAAAGATGGGGCTCATTTATTCAGTTGTTGGGAAAGGCTCTTTTGTATCAGAGCAAAATAAGGAAATGATTTTAGAACGAAAACAAAAGGTGATTGAGGAGCAGCTAAGTCAGGCGATTGAAAATGGGAAAGAGATTGGCTTAAATTTAAATGAAATACAAGCGCTCGTCGCACTTTTATATGAGGAGAGGGAATAATGGAATCAGTCATTAAATTAAATAATGTCAGTAAACATTTTTCAGGTTTTGAAGTGAAGGATGTATCATTTGAAGTGAAAAAAGGCTTTGTTACAGGCTTTGTCGGTGCAAATGGCATGGGTAAATCAACAACGATTAAGCTCATTATGAATCTTCTTCAGCCAGACAAAGGAGAAGTATCTGTATTTGGTTTAGATTATCAAACGCATGAGCGTGAGATTAAACAACGTATTGGCTTTGTCTATGATGAACATGTCTTTTACGAAAATTTAACACTGCAAGAGATGAAAAAAATTATTGAGCCGGCCTACGATAATTGGGATGAAGGGATTTTTCAGCGCTATGTAGCTGAGTTTCAATTGCCGCTCAAGAAAAAGCTTAAAACGTTTTCGAAGGGCATGCAGATGAAAGCATCACTTGCAATTGCATTATCACATCACGCAGACTTAATTATTATGGATGAACCAACAGCAGGGCTAGACCCGGTATTTCGACGGGAATTGCTGAGCTTATTACGCACGATTGTGCAGGATAGTGAAAAAACGATTTTCTTCTCGACACATATCACATCTGATTTAGATCGCATTGCAGATTATATCGTATTTATTCATGAAGGACAGCTTATCTTTACACAGGAATTTTATAAGCTGGAGCAGCAATATGTTCTTGTAAAAGGTGGCTTGGACTTACTGGATGCCGATACTAGAAAATCATTTATTGCGATTCAACAATCAAAACATGGGTTTGAGGGATTATCGGCTGACAAATCGGCTGTAATGGAGCTGTTTGGCGACTTGGCGATTTATGAGCCTGCAACGTTAGAAGATATTTTATACTACACGAAGAAGGGGACGAAGGAAGTTGCTGAAACTTATTAAAAAGGATTTTTATATTCAAAAAATGGTTTGGCCATTTATGATTTTAGCCATTGCGGTTTATACTTTTGTGCAAGTATCACCACTATTTGTTGGAATTGTTTTTGGGATTGTGATGTCTGTTAATCTCTTTGCAATAGATGAAAAAAAGTCGGCACAATTATTGCTAAATTCCTTACCATTTACGCGGAAAGAAATTGTAAGCTCCAAATATATTGCCGCGTTTCTATATATTATGTGCATTATCGCCACGATTAGCGTGTTGCATTTAATCGTAAATCAAGCCATTCCGAATATGTATCATTTACTTATGATTGGTATTATGAGCCTGTTGGCCGTTGCGATTTTTTATCCGTTTGCCTATCGATTCAGCAGTAAATACTTTACGTTTTTATTTATCGGTATTTTTGCGGCCTACTTATTATGTGTTCGATTATTTATTCCGAATATTAATGATCAAATTCGTGCGTTTGTTGGCTATTTATCAAGTGCCAGCCAGCCGATGATTTATGCGTATATTTTTGTAGGCACTGTTATTTTTTACAGTATCTCTTGGCTGCTTTCGATTCGTATTTATTCGAAAAAAGTGTTTGAATAGGGGGAATGAACGTGAATAAAAATCAAAAAACCCCTTTTTATAATCGTACATGGTTTGTATCTATTGCCGTATTTTGCATTGTGCAGTTGCTATTCTTGTTTGTGGAAAAAACAGGTTGGATACCAAATGTAAGAGATTTTGACGGAAAGCTATTAGGAAAAGTAACGGAATTTCACTTTTTTAAAGAATGGTTCCAGTTTTATGAAACGCAGTGGTTTAATCTATTTACAGTGTTTTCAGCATTATTTGTGATACTTCAACTTGCGGCTAGCGCGGTGAAGGGGATTTCACTGAAGTGGAAGGGATAATATTTGAACGAGGGCCTAGTTTGTAGATACTAGGCTCTTTGATTTGGAATATTAAGATAAATAGATTTCGAATATAGCTTTCGTAGTGTTATATTTGATCTATAGTATAAATCTGGAGGTGTATCATGTTAAAGGATGATTGGTTTACCGTTAGACAAATTGATGATAAGACCTATGCAATTAGTGAATTAGGTCATTGGGAAAAAGTACATTCTTTTTTGTTGTTAGGGGAATCCAAAGCCGCTCTTATCGATACAGGCTTAGGAATTGACAGCATGAAGCGAATTACAGACCAGTTAACAACCTTACCAATTGATGTACTTACAACACATGTTCACTCTGATCATATTGGTAGTCATGGGGAATATCCGCGCATTTTTGTACATGAGGATGAAGAATCTTGGCTAACGAATGGCATTGTAGGATTATCCATCGAGCAGATCAGAGCAAATACAGCCAGGGATATTTCGATTCCTACACCGAAAAGCTTTAACCCCGATACATATATGCCATTTACAGGAAAGCCTACTGGATTGTTAAAAGATGGGGATGTCATTGATTTAGGAAATCGAAAATTAATGATTTATCACACACCTGGGCATTCACCAGGACATATTGCTATATTTGATGAAGCGAAAGGCTATTTATTTACCGGTGATTTGCTTTATGATGAAACTCCGATCTATGCCTTTTACCCAACAACGAATCCTGTAGATTTAGTCAATTCTTTAGAAAAAATAACGGGAATTCCTAATATAAATATTATATATGGTTCACACAATTCATTAGGCATTACACCAGATATCTTAAACGAGGTTAAATTGGCAGTAGCACACTTAAGAGATAAAGATTTAGTGAAATTCGGTACAGGCATACATAAATTTAATGGTTTTAGTGTGCAATTTTAGTGGAACTATTTTTCTAATATAAAATATCATTTTCAACATTATTAAAGATAGAAAAACCATCTCATTTAAAATGTAAATGAGATGGCTAATTTTTATACTTTTTTAATATCTTAGTGGATTATTGCGATTGAATAATATGATCATTAACAAAAGCTTTTATGAAAAATAATTCATTATCATTAGGGTCTCTCTTATTTTCTAGCTTAAAGCATGCTACAGCATTTTCTATTGAGCCTGATGTTACAGCCTGACTTGCTGCTGTTAACTCTTCCCAGAATATATTCATTTCATTTAAATCACATATTGATTCATGACCAAGTAGGAACCCTTCTGCATCATACTTTTGGATGTCGTCAATCATTGGTAATAGCAAGGATTGCCTATAATGATGTAAAGAATTTGTCGTTTTACCGTATGGACAGTCTCCTAAGAAAATTACTTTTTCGTCCGGAATATAAACGACTGTAGAATCATCAGTATGGGTAGCTTTAATTCTCTCAATTATGCAAAGTTTATTTCCTAAATCAATCGTTAATGAATCTTCAAAAATAACATCTGGAGAACGCAATTGAAAGCTATCTCTGTTGGGTATTTCAGATTGTATAATTTCCATGCACATAGAGTTGATTTCATTATTAGCTACATACTCATGTAATGAATCATCATCAAATGTATAGTTTCTCCATTTTTCCAACATTTCATTAGTTAGACGATTAACAATAATTGTTGCATCAATTTCATTCATTCCTAAAAAGTGATCCCAATGCGCATGCGTAATCACCATATATTTAACTGGGGGTACATTTAGCTTTTCGATTTCTACTAAAAAATCAAGAGCATGCTGTGTTGAATTCCCAGCGTCAATTATTAAACTATATTGGTCACCACATACCAAGCCTAATGTTGGTCGGTCTTTTTCATCTTGATTCGGTAAATAATAGATTGTATCACTTAGTTTATTTAACATGTTATGTTTCCTCTATTCTTGAAATTTGTTGTGATGAAAGAGAAAATCTACATGTATATGATTAAAATTATGAAAGATTTCCTCGTATTATTTTTTTACCATTGGACTAATACCTCCTACATTATTAGGTAAATTATAACATATTTTATTTCTTTTGGTTGATAAAATCACAAATGCAACTTTGAGTGTTTTGTAGTCGGAAAATTCAACTTAATGTAATATAGAATGTACGTTCTTGAAGTGGGGGGAGATTAAGTGGCTAAAAATAAATATCGACAAGTCTGGAATTTAGATAGTATCTTTCAAAGTATGAAAAAATCAAATCAATTGACAAATCATATACAGGATATTGAACAAGGATTAGCTAAATTAGATGGATGTATTGCAGTTACAAGAATTTCAAGTGTAGAAGATGCTGAGCCTATTCTCAACATACTAATGGATTTCGACAGGTTGAAGCTTAAATTGTCACAAGCCTCCTCCTTTATCACTTGCGTTTTAGCTCAAAACTCACCTGATCAAGAGGCGAGTGTTTTGCAAGGCAGAGTTACTAAATTAAAAAGTAAATATGGTATTACATTAACAAATTTTCAGGCTATCTTAGCGAGCACTGCATTGGAAATCTGGATTAATGTTCTTGAATCTGAAGAGTTGAAAGCCTTTAAATTTATTTTGGCAGAATGGCGTGAAGAAGGTGAAACAACATTAACTTCTAATGAAAAAGCGATTGTGTCTAAGCTATCAATTGATGGCTATCATGCGTGGGGACAGCTCTATCAAACATTAATGGGCAATCTCGAAATCGAAATTCAACTGGATGGGAAGTCGCAAAAATATTCAATAGGGCAAGCTTTGAATTTGCGCGCACATCCGAATGAAGAACTTCGTAAAGTAGCACACGAAAAATTAGAGCTTACATGGTCAGAACAAAAAGAAAACTTTGCCAAAGTGTTAAATCATATCGCTGGTTTTCGACTTCAACTATATGGTTTTCAAGGTAACGAGGATGTTTTAGAAGAGCCTTTACGTAAAAATCGAATGAAAAGACAAACACTTGAGGCAATGTGGTCTGTTGTCAGTAAGCATAAAAATGCCTTTGCACAATATTTAATTCGAAAAGGGAAAATGACTGGTGAAGAAAAGATGCAATCCTATAACTTTTGGGCAAATTTTGAATCAAACAGCCAAAAGATTCATTATGATGATGCATTTGATTTCGTAAAAGGCTCCTTTCGTAAATTTGGAAAGGAGTTAGAAGCATTCGTAATAACAGCAGTTGAAGAGGGGTGGATTGAAGCGGAAAATCGCCCTAAAAAGTCAGCCGCTGCATTTTGTGCGGGCTTTCCGATGTCTGAGGAATCAAGAATTTTTATGACATTTGATGGAACGATGAAAGGTATTTTAACACTTGCACATGAACTAGGTCATGCCTTTCATAATACAGCCATGAAGGGGATTTCAAGTTTGAACCGACAATATCCACTATGTATTGCTGAAACGGCTTCATTCTTTGCTGAAATGATTGTATTGGATGCTGCAATTGAAGCGGCTGAATCGACATCAGAAAAAATAACATTACTTGACGAGAAATTAAAAAGAAGTGTCATGAATTTTATGAACATTCACAGTAGGTTTCTTTTTGAGCAAAATTTTTATGAGGAAAGAAGAAATGGGCTCGTTTCGACACAGCGATTAAATGAGTTAATGCAAGAAGCAATTTTGGATGGATATAGAAATTCTCTTGATAATGTCTCAGTATATACGTGGCTTTGGACACCGCATTTTTATATTACAGATGCACCATTTTATAATTTTCCATACACATTTGGCTATTTACTAACATATAGCTTATATGAAAAAGCTAAAGAAATTGGTCCTGACTTTGAAAATATGTATATTCTATTGTTGCGAGATTCAGGGGAAATGTCCATGGAAAAATTGATCCTAAAGCATTTAGGTGAGGATATTACAAAAGAAGCCTTTTGGGAAAAAGGAATGAAGCTTTGTGTACAGGATGTCGAACTTTTTCTGGAATTAACCGCGTTAGAAAGAGTTTAAAAATATAAGCATTAAAGGGCGAAAGAAGTGAACTAGATGGACATTCGAAAGCATTTTTCTGCACCGTTTGTGAAAGGTTTATTATTAACGCTTGTCATTGCAATCGCCGCAAAATACATTGCCTTGTTGCCTTTTTTCTCGATTATGGGGCAGCTTGTCATTTCAATCATCATCGGGATGATTTGGAAAGCAACGATTGATGTTCCAGAGGCATGGCAAACGGGTATTTCATTTTCAAGCAAAAAATTATTACGTTTAGGGATTATTTTACTAGGAATGCGCTTAAATTTAGTGGATATTTATCATGCGGGCGCGAGTGTATTTTTGATTGCTTTGATTAATTTAGTTTTTGCATTATTTATCGTATACGGACTTTCAAAGGTTTTCGGCATAGAGAAAAAACTTGGCATTTTAACAGCATGTGGAACCGCTATTTGTGGTGCGGCTGCGGTTGTAGCGATTGCGCCCCAAGTGAAAGCAAATGAAAAAGAAACCGCCATAAGTGTCGCGATTGTGGCATTACTTGGAACGACCTTTACCCTTGTTTATACGCTGTTATATTCAGTGCTTGGTTTAACACCGACAGAATACGGAATTTTTGCCGGTGGGACATTACATGAAATTGCCCATGCCATTGCAGGCGCTGCAGCTGGTGGTGATGAAGCAGTCAATATTGCCATCGTTGTAAAGTTAACACGTGTTGCTTTATTAGTGCCGGTAGTGATTTTGATTGGGTTTTGGTATCGCAGAAGTGAAGAGGGACAAGAGAAAGAGCCATTTTCATTAAAGACGATACCTTGGTTTATCGTTGGATTTTTAGCAATGAGCGCCTTTAATTCACTGGGCATTGTCCCGCAGTCTGTTGCACAGGTTATTGTTAGTATTGCCTATATTTTAATTGCCATGGCGATGGCTGGTTTAGGATTAAATGTGGAACTAAAAACCTTCAAGAAATTAGGTGGAAAAGCATTTGGTGTAGGGCTTATTGGGTCCGTTTGTTTGTCCGTTTTAGGATATCTGTTAGTTGTTTTGTTTCAGTAAGATGAGAATGGGTAATCAAAATAACTATTGACTAACCTCCTATTATATGTATATAATCAATCTCAAATTTAGAAAAATCAGTGAAGAAGAAAGTAGCTTATATGATTTTGGCGAAGCGAGTTAGGGACGGTGGGAGCCTAATGCAAAAAATATCGGTGAAGCGCACTTTGGAGATGCATCCTGAATGGAGTAGGGAATGCCGGGGAGTCACCTCGTTACGAATGGAAAGCGGTCACAGCAATGTGGCAACTAGAGTGGTACCACGGGAATCAATAGCTCTCGTCTCTTTTTTAGAGACGGGGGCTTTTTATATTGGAGGGAGAAAAAAATGATTCAAACAGTCGCAAAGGTTTTAGAACAGACCATTGAAGGTGAGCTAACAACAGTAGAAATTACCGCTTTACTAGAAAAGCCCAAGCATCAGCATTTAGGGGATCTCGCGTTTCCATGCTTTACACTTGCTAAAAAAATGAAACAAGCACCGCAGCAAATTGCTCAATCCATTGCCGAGAAAATCGAGCACCCATTTATACAAGACGTTCAAGTAGTTGGGGGCTATATTAATTTCTTTGTCAATCAGTCAGCAGTTACGCAGCAGGTTTTGATAAGCATTAGGGATAGTGGGGATAACTATGCTCAGGCAGAGAATAATGGTCAACGTGTTGTCATTGATTTTTCATCACCGAATATCGCAAAGCCGTTTTCGATGGGCCATTTACGTTCGACGGTCATCGGCAATGCACTTGCGAATATTGCACAAAAGAATGGCTATGAGGTTGTTCGTATCAACCATTTAGGGGATTGGGGGACGCAATTTGGTAAGCTAATTGTTGCCTACCTATTGTGGGGTTCCAAGGAAGCAATTGAGGAAGCACCGATTCAAGAGCTATTAAAACTTTATGTGAAGTTTCATGACGAAGCAGAGCAAGATGAAGCACTGAATGACAAAGCGCGTGCTGCCTTTAAAGCCTTAGAGGATCAAGACGCGGAAGCAACTGCATTATGGGAATGGTTTAAAAATGTATCACTTGTGGAGTTCAGGGGAATTTATGAACAGCTTAGTATTGAGTTTGATTCCTTAGAGGGGGAAGCTTTTTACAATGACAAGATGCAGACTGTAGTAGAGGAGCTACATGCTAAACAATTATTAACAGTTTCAGATGGCGCAAATGTGGTGGAGCTAGATGATGAGATGCCGCCGTGCTTAATTACGAAGCAGGACGGCGCAACGCTTTATGCGACACGTGATTTAGCAGCAGCCTTTTATCGTCAAAAACACTATCGCCCAGAGAAAATTTTCTATGTTGTAGGCAATGAGCAAACACTGCACTTCAAGCAATTCTTCAAGGTTATAGACAAGATGGGCTATTCATGGGCAAAGCGGCTCCAGCACGTACCTTTTGGAATGATATTAAAGGACGGTAAGAAAATGTCGACACGTAAAGGTAGAGTGATTTTGCTAAAGGATGTGTTAGATGAGGCTGTTCAAACCGCAAAGCAAAATATTAAGGACAAAAATCCAACGTTATCAAACATTGAGGAAGTGGCACAGCAGGTAGGCGTTGGCGCGGTAATCTTCAATGATTTGAAAAATTTCCGTATGAATGATATTGAATTTTCATTAGAGCAGATGATGAATTTTGAAGGTGAAACCGGTCCTTATGTGCAGTATACCTATGCGCGTATTTCGTCTCTGTTGGAAAAAGCGCAATTTACATCATTTAATCTTGAAGTAACAGACTTAGAGGAACAAGCTTGGCCAGCTATTCTTTGTTTACAAGACTACCCGAAAGCGGTGAAAGAGGCTTACGAGCAGGCTGATCCATCCATTATTGCGAAATATGTGCTTCAATTAGCGAGAGCGTTTAATAAATATTATGGTCATACAAAAATCTTAGTGGAGGATTCGGCAAAGGAGAGCCGATTACTGTTTTGTTACTGTGTAGCAACCGTATTGGAGGACGGGCTGAAGTTGTTAGGATTGAAGGCACCGAGGGATATGTAATAAGAAAAATAATGATTCATTGTAATGAAAAGATGTCCGAGCAGAAATATATGGCTCGGGCATCTTTTTGTGTTTGATGTGTAATATATAATTGATAAAAGTAATTTATATATTACAATTGGTGGTATAGGTAATCATTCCCTTTTATGCGTTTTAGAGTTTCATAACCCGAATATGAGCTTGATTATCCAAATTGGCTTTGCTAAATGCTTCGGTGGGCTATCGCATAATTAGAATGCATAAATATACGTGAGATTTTACAGGTTTTATTTATGATTTCACGTAAGATACGTGCGAATTTTCAGATTTACGTGCGATATTTGGGAAATACGTACGAATTATCAAAAAACTCCAATTAAAATCAAGAGCTTATGGTGATGAGCCATAAAAGAACACAATTTATAAAGTATATCGAAAGGGGGCTTGCTGTTGAAGGATGTTGTGATAACGAATCATGTGAAGGTTCGACGGATTGAGCTCGGCAATTTAACGCAGGGGGAATTAGCTAAACAAGTGGGTGTCACCAGACAAACGATGAATTTAATCGAAGCACAAAAGTATAACCCGACAATTAAAGTTTGTTTGCTAATTGCGGCTGCACTGGATACGTCAATAGATAAATTATTTTGGTTGGAGGAAAAGTCATGACGAAAATATTCACCTATATTCCGCTTGTTTGTTTTTTATTGGTGTTCTTTTTAATGGAAGCTATGTTGTTAAAAGGCTTGCTACTAATCTTAATGATTGTGTTAATTATTTTTGCAAAATATAAACGCAGTCAGTTTGAAGAAGACGTTGAATTTGATGACCGTGTCAATGCTAATATTACAAAATGGTCTTTACGAACTATTTTTATACTCAATACGGTGCTGTTGGCGTTGTTACTGTTAGAGAGCCAAGGTGTTGCACTGCTTGATATGAATATGAACTATATGATTGCGTATTTATTGGTGACGCTCTGTGTACCTTTTTACATTGTTCCAGCGATAGTAAAACGATATTAGGAGGAATTGAACATGACGGTGGATTTAATTATTATTGGTGCAATATTTTTAGTGATGGGCTTTTTAGTTGGCGTGAAAAAAATGACGTGGTTATTGGCAGGCTATAATCAAAAGCGCGTGAAAGATCAAGAAAAGTTAGCGCGTTTAGTTGGTGGTACATTTGGGCTTGTTGGAATTGCTTTAGGTATTTGTGGTGTCGTTGGTTTCACGCAGGTGGAGACGCTACTACCGATAGCTTTAGGTGTTATTTTACTTCAAGTTGTTTATGTCAATATTAAATTAGTAGAATAATAAATTGTAGTAAAAGAAAGCCTGCTCCTATTTATAAAATGTACCCTATAAGATAGACACTTTGAAAAAGTCTATCCTATAGGGTATTTTTATTTATAGTGAGAAAAAAGATGTCGGAGTGGAATCAAATGACGAAAGAATTATTTACAAAAAAAGAACAAGAACAACTAAAATGCAATCCTAATGTGCAAGCTGTTAGTGAGAGATCAATTACATATACAGATGAATTTAAACGTCATTTTATTGCGGAGTATGAGAAAGGGAAGCTTCCTAGAGAGATTTTTGAAGATGTTGGTTTAAATGTTGAATTAATCGGTTTAGAGCGTATTAATTCAGCTCGAAAACGTTGGCGTGCAGCCTATCGTAAATCAGGTGTGGCAGGTCTACAAGATACTCGAAAAACCAATTCTGGTAGACCTTCAGAACGTGAATTAACATTAGAAGAAAAAATCACTCGGCTAGAAGCGAAAAATCGTATATTAGCAGCGGAGAACGAATTACTAAAAAAGCTCGATTTACTCGAAAGGCAGATGTTAAAGAAGAAGTAAAAATTACACCAGAATTAAAGTTCGAACTCATCCAGCATACGATAAAAAAATACAAATTAAAGCGCATGGTGAGCTATTTATGTAACATAATGGGCGTATCTCGTTCAGGTTACTACAATTACTTCACGGAAAAATCAGCACAAAAGCGCGCAATTAAAGCGGAAATAGATGAAGAAGTAAAGGATATCATTTTAAAGGCGTATCATTTCCGAGGACGCAAAAAAGGAGCACGCCAAATTAAAATGACCTTAGAAAATCAATACCAAATTACATATAACTTAAAGCGTATTCGCCGCATAATGAAAAAATTTTCGATTATATGTCCAATTCGTAAAGCAAATCCATATCGTCGCATGGCGAAAGCAACGAAAGAACATCGCACATGTCAGAACAAACTACAACGTCAATT
This sequence comes from Solibacillus sp. FSL R7-0668, assembly GCF_038006205.1. Taxonomy (NCBI): domain Bacteria; kingdom Bacillati; phylum Bacillota; class Bacilli; order Caryophanales; family Caryophanaceae; genus Solibacillus; species Solibacillus sp. FSL R7-0668. Next base: position 1,587,288 of record NZ_JBBOUU010000001.1, read on the forward strand.
TAAACAAGGTGAAGCAGGTAAAGTTCTGTTAACAGATATCACTTATTTAACGTATAAAGGTGGAAAACGCGCTTATTTATCAACGATTAAAGACGCCGAAACGAATGAGATTTTAGCGTATGAAGTATCCCCTTCATTACATCTAGAGATTGCGCTCAATACGCTTCACAAACTGAAGAAACACCGCCATTTAACAGAAGGCGCCTTTATTCATTCGGATCAAGGTTTCCATTATACGAGTCCGCAATTTCAAAAGCTCGTAAAGAAAATGGGGTTAGGTCAATCGATGTCACGTCGGGGAAACTGTTGGGATAATGCGCCCCAAGAATCATTCTTTGGGCATTTTAAAGATGAAACGAATCTAAAAGAATGTGAAACGCTAGAAGAAGTAAAACGAGAAGTTAAGAGTTATATGACGTATTACAATCATTATCGTGGCCAGTGGAATTTAAAAAAGCTGCCGCCTGTAAAATACAGACAGCAGCTTCAACAAGTTGCCTAGGCTTTTCAAAATGTCCTTTACAAAGGGTACACTTTATTATGTTGAGCAGGCTTATATTCATTATCAATCATCAAAGCCTAAATTCACTGGCTCCAATGGTAAATTTGAAACTGCGTTAGTCATATTTGTTGAAGGGACAGAATGATCAACTTCCTCAAAACTAACCCCGTCAATCCATACTTCACCCGAACCAACAAGCAACACACCAAAA